>NZ_JBYSXY010000005.1:0-357500 GCF_058782685.1 Pseudomonas sp. FW306-02-D09B | reverse complement strand
CAGCACTCGCTGCAAAACCTCAAGCGTGTGCTCACCTAATAGAGGAGGGGCGCTACGGTACTCCACCGGCGTCTCGGACAAGCGAATGGGACTGGCAACCTGCGGCACCAACCCAGCCAGCGCATGAGGAAGCTCGATCGCCAAACCGCGCGCCTTAACCTGCGGATCGGCAAATACCTGCGACAGATCGTTGATCGGCCCGCACGGCACACCCGCCCGCTCCAGCTGCGCCACCCACTCGGCAGTGGTCTTGAAGACCGTAGCCTGACGAATCAGCGGAATCAGCACCGCACGATTCGCAACACGGAGCTTGTTCGTCGCGAACCGTGGATCATCCGCCCACTGCGGCTGACCAGCCACTTCGGCGAACTTGCGGAACTGCCCATCATTCCCCACCGTCAGGATGAAATCACCATCCGCGGTCGGGAAGTCCTGATAGGGAACGATGTTCGGGTGAGCATTACCCAAGCGCTTGGGAGCTATGCCGGTAGTCAGGTAATTCATCGCCTGGTTAGCAAGGCACGCCACCTGAACGTCCAACAACGCCATGTCGATGTGTTGACCACCACCTTCATGCTCCCGATGCGCCAATGCCGCCAGGATCGCCACTGTCGAGTAGAGCCCTGTCAAAATGTCTGTCAGCGCTACACCGACCTTCACCGGCCCGGCGCCCTCATCACCTTCAGGGCGCCCGGTCAGGCTCATCAAGCCGCCGAGCCCCTGGATCATGAAGTCGTAGCCCGCGCGCTTGGCATAAGGTCCGGTCTGGCCAAAGCCGGTGATCGAGCAATAGATCAGATCAGGATTGATCGCCTTGAGGGTTTCGTAGTCCAGCCCATAAGCGGCCAGACCACCGACCTTGAAATTCTCGATCAGGATGTCGGACTTCGCTGCCAGCTCACGAACCAGACGCTGACCTTCGGCCTGAGTAAAGTCGATAGTCACTGACTGCTTGTTGCGATTAGCCGACAAGTAATAAGCGGCCTCGCTGGTGTTCTCGCCGTATGCATCCTTAAGGAACGGCGGCCCCCAGGCGCGAGTGTCATCGCCATTGCCCGGGCGCTCGACCTTTATAACCTCGGCGCCGAGATCCGCGAGGATCTGGCCGGCCCAAGGTCCGGCCAGTACTCGTGATAAATCCAGTACCCGCAAATGCGATAACGCACCCATGGCCGCTCTCCTATTAATAGAACGCCTGGAGACCGGTCTGCGCACGACCCAGGATCAGCGCGTGAACGTCGTGAGTCCCCTCATAGGTGTTCACTACCTCAAGGTTGACCAAATGACGCGCAACACCAAATTCGTCGGAGATACCGTTACCGCCCAACATATCGCGAGCCATTCGGGCGATGTCCAACGACTTGCCGCAAGAGTTGCGCTTCATCATCGAAGTGATTTCGACGGCAGCCGTGCCTTCATCCTTCATACGCCCCAGACGCAGGCAACCTTGCAGAGCCATGGTAATTTCAGTCTGCATGTCCGCCAGCTTCTTCTGGATCAACTGGGTAGCAGCCAAAGGCCGGCCAAACTGCTGACGATCCAGGGTGTACTGGCGAGCGGTGTGCCAGCAGAATTCGGCTGCACCCAAAGCGCCCCAGGCGATGCCATAACGGGCAGAGTTCAGGCAAGTAAAAGGGCCTTTCAAACCGCGGACATCCGGGAAGATGTTCTCTTCTGGAACGAATACGTTGTCCATCACGATCTCACCGGTAATGGAGGCACGCAGACCGACCTTGCCGTGGATCGCCGGAGCGCTCAGGCCTTTCCAGCCTTTCTCCAGGACGAAGCCACGGATATCGCCGGCGTCATCCTTGCCCCACACCACAAATACGTCAGCGATCGGGCTGTTGGTGATCCACATCTTGCTGCCGGTCAGGCTATAGCCGCCTTCCACTTTGCGTGCACGAGTGATCATCGAGCCCGGATCGGAACCATGGTTCGGCTCTGTCAGACCAAAGCAACCAATCCACTCACCGGTAGCCAGTTTCGGCAGGTATTTCTGTTTCTGCGCTTCAGTACCAAACTCGTTGATCGGCACCATGACCAACGAAGATTGCACGCTCATCATCGAGCGATAGCCAGAGTCGATGCGCTCGACTTCACGAGCGATCAGCCCATAGCTGACATAATTCAAGCCGCTGCCGCCGTACTGCTCAGGAATGGTCGCCCCCAGCAGACCGATCTCGCCCATTTCGCGGAAGATCGCCGGATCGGTTTTCTCATGACGGAATGCTTCAAGAATGCGTGGAGCCAGCTTGTCCTGAGCAAACTGAGCAGCGCTGTCGCGCACCATGCGCTCTTCTTCGGTGAGCTGTTGATCCAGCAGCAGGGGATCGATCCAGTTGAAGCTAGCTTTACCGGCCATGAGAGAGTCCTCGCGAAGTAGGTCGAATATCGTGGACTGATCCTAGGCGCCGCTGGCGCATTGGGCAAACGAGGATTTTGCATACTGTTGTGCTAATTCCTCACTCCGTAATAGCCTTAGACGCCACCCATGCCAACTATTAGTGAGGTTGCCGTACATGCGCAGGAAGATACCCAGCACAGCCGCACTGATCAGCTTCGAAGCGGCAGCCCGTCATGAGAGCTTTACCAAGGCCGCTCAAGAGTTATCGCTGACTCAAGGAGCGATATGCCGACAGATCGCCAGCCTGGAGGAGTTCCTCAGCGTCGAACTGTTCCGACGCTCACGACGCGGCGTTAAGCTGACCGAAGCAGGGCTTTCCTATAGCCGGCGCGTAGCAACGCAATTGGATGCTGTTGAACGGGATACGCTGTCAGTGATGGGCCAGCAGGGCGCCAACGTCATCGAACTGGCGGTCGTGCCGACCTTTGGTACTCAATGGCTGCTGCCGCGACTCAAGGACTTTCAGCAGCAACATCCGGAAGTCACGGTCAATCTGACCAACCGCACACGACCCTTTCTGTTTGCCGACACCGATTTTGACGCCGCGATCTACTTTGGCGACGCCGATTGGTCCGGTACCGAATCCCACAGGCTGATGGGCGAGAATCCGATGCCGGTGTGCAGCCCGAGATTACTTGGCGATCACACACACCTGAGCGCCGAAATGATTGCCGACCTGCCGCTACTGCAGCAGACCACGCGCCCTTACGCCTGGCGCCAGTGGTTCGACTCACAACATCTGAATGTCCCCCGCGACATGACAGGTCCGCGTTACGAGCTATTCTCCATGCTGGCTCAGGCGGCAATGCATGACATGGGTATCGCACTGATCCCACCGTTCCTGATTCAGCGGGAGCTGGCGGAGAAACGACTGGTGATTGCCAACCCTCAGACCCTGTCGAGCATCAAGGCCTATTACCTGATGATTCCTGACCGCAAGGTCGAATCAGCCTCTTTACGCGCATTTCGCGATTGGCTGGTTAACCAGGCACATAGCTACAACCTAGAAGGGCAGGGCTTATTCGCAGCAAGCTGACCCCGTAGTCAGTAAAATTAAAGCACTACAGATATACGTATTTGTCGCATTTCAACAGACTGTACCTTCAGGAGGCACAATCGTCCCACAAGCGCCTAACGGCGTGGCTTTGCGGCCCTGATTCAACGCAATGCCGCGTCATTCACAGCGCCGATGTGTAATTTCCTGGATTTCGACAGAAATCCTTACAAGGCACGGCCTGCAAGGGATTTAGGCGGTCACTTGCGACATTCGGTCACAGGGTGACTTGTAGTTAATTTTCCGTCACCCGTCATAATCCCTTGAAGGGCACAAAGTTCGCCTGCAAAATGCCGCGCCCCGCCCGAAATACGGCGGGGGCGTGCTGATCGGCCGCCCCAGCCGCACCCTCCGCAGTGCGCTGGCCTTCCAAGAATGATCGAAAGCAATAAGATCAAGCAGGAGATTTGACGTGCACATTGGTGTTCCTCTCGAAACCCAGACCGGTGAAACGCGGGTTGCTGCAACCCCGGAAACCATCAAGAAGCTGATCGGCCAGGGTCATAAGGTCACTGTGCAAAGCGGCGCCGGCATTAATGCCAGCGTTGTCGACAGTGCTTATGAAGCGGCAGGCGCAATGATTGGCAGTGCCAACGAGGCATTTGGCGCAGAGCTGATTCTCAAGGTCGTCGCCCCCAGCGACAGCGAACTGGCCCTGATCAAACGCGGCACCGTGCTGGTGGGCATGCTCAACCCGTTCAGCAATGAAACCATTGCCAAGCTGGCCGAGTGCGGGATTACCGCGTTCTCCCTGGAAGCCGCGCCGCGCACTTCCCGAGCGCAAAGTCTCGATGTGCTGTCCTCGCAAGCCAACATTGCCGGCTATAAAGCCGTATTGCTGGCCGCCCATTACTATCCGCGCTTCATGCCGATGTTGATGACCGCCGCCGGCACCGTGAAGGCCGCTCGCGTGCTGATCCTTGGCGCCGGCGTGGCAGGCCTGCAGGCGATCGCCACCGCCAAGCGTCTGGGCGCAGTGATTGAAGCGTCCGATGTGCGTCCGGCAGTGAAGGAACAGATCGAATCCCTCGGCGCCAAGTTCGTCGACGTTCCGTACGAGACCGATGAAGAACGCGAATGTGCCGTCGGTGTCGGCGGTTACGCACGCCCTATGCCAGCCAGCTGGATGCAGCGTCAGGCCCTGGCCGTGCACGAACGCGCCAAGCAGGCCGACATCGTCATCACCACCGCACTGATTCCCGGCCGCAAGGCACCTGTGCTGCTGAGCGCTGAAACCGTGGCGCAGATGAAACCCGGTTCGGTGGTCATCGACCTGGCCGCTGCACAAGGCGGCAACTGCCCGCTGACCGTGGCCGACCAGGTGGTGGTCGCGCACGGCGTGACCATTGCCGGCCCGACCAACCTGGCCGCGCAGGTCGGTGCAGACGCCTCGGCGCTGTACGCGCGCAATCTGCTGGACTTCCTGAAGCTGGTCTTCACACCCGAAGGCCAATTCCAGATCAACCTAGAAGACGACATCGTCGCCGCGTGCCTGATGTGCCGCGACGGCCAAGTCATCCGCAAAAACGCCTAAGCAGGGATTCAGACGATGGAAGAGCTTATCTCCCCCGGTATCTACAACCTGATCATCTTCGTGCTGGCGATTTATGTCGGTTATCACGTGGTCTGGAACGTTACACCCGCACTGCACACGCCGTTGATGGCAGTGACCAACGCCATTTCGGCAATCGTGATCGTCGGCGCCATGCTGGCGGCGGCGCTGACCGTGACGCCGCTGGGCAAAACCATGGGCACCCTCGCTGTGGCGCTGGCCGCGGTCAATGTGTTCGGTGGTTTCCTGGTGACCCGCAGAATGCTTGAGATGTTTAAGAAAAAAGCCCCGAAAGCCGTAAAAGAAGAGGCGCCCAAGTAATGAGCATGAACCTTGTAACGACGCTCTACTTGATCGCGTCGATCTGCTTCATCCAGGCCCTGAAAGGCCTGTCGCACCCGACCTCGTCGCGACGCGGCAATGTGTACGGGATGCTCGGCATGGCCTTGGCCATCGTCACCACCGTCGGGCTGGTGTTCAAGCTGGGCTCCGAGCTGGCCACCGCCGGTATCGGTTACGTGATCGTCGGCCTGCTGATCGGCGGTACTGCCGGTTCGATCATGGCCAAACGCGTTGAAATGACCAAGATGCCAGAGCTGGTCGCGTTCATGCACAGCATGATCGGTATGGCAGCGGTGTTCATCGCCATCGCCGCCGTGGTCGAGCCGCAGTCGCTGGGCATCGTCAAACAGCTGGGCGATTCGATCCCCGCCGGCAACCGTCTGGAGTTGTTCCTCGGCGCCGCCATCGGTGCAATCACCTTCTCCGGTTCGGTGATCGCGTTCGGCAAGCTGTCGGGCAAGTACACGTTCCGCCTGTTCCAGGGCGCACCAGTACAGTTCGGCGGGCAGCATAAAATCAACCTGCTGTTGGGCCTGGCAACACTGGGCCTGGGCGTCACCTTCATGATGACCGGCAACCTCGGCGCCTTCGCCCTGATGCTGACCCTGGCCTTCGTGCTCGGCGTAATGATCATTATCCCGATCGGCGGTGCCGACATGCCCGTCGTGGTGTCGATGCTCAACAGCTATTCCGGCTGGGCGGCGGCAGGTATCGGCTTCTCGCTGAACAACTCGATGCTGATCATTGCCGGCTCGCTGGTGGGTTCGTCCGGTGCGATCCTCTCGTACATCATGTGCAAGGCGATGAACCGTTCGTTCTTCAACGTACTGCTCGGTGGTTTCGGCAACAGTGCAGACGCGGCCGGCCCGGCCGGTTCGAAAGAAGCCCGTCCGGTGAAATCCGGTTCGGCGGACGACGCCACCTTCCTGCTGACCAACGCCGACACCGTGATCATCGTTCCAGGCTACGGCCTGGCGGTCGCACGGGCGCAGCATGCGCTTAAAGAGCTGACCGAGAAGCTGACCCACCGTGGCGTGACCGTGAAGTATGCGATCCACCCGGTAGCCGGTCGGATGCCCGGCCACATGAACGTGCTGCTGGCCGAGGCTGAAGTGCCTTACGACCAGGTGTTCGAAATGGAAGACATCAACTCCGAGTTCGGCCAGGCCGACGTGGTGCTGGTGCTCGGCGCCAACGACGTGGTCAACCCGGCGGCGAAGAACGACCCGAAATCGCCAATCGCCGGCATGCCGATTCTTGAAGCCTTCAAGGCCAAGACCATCATCGTCAACAAACGCTCGATGGCCAGCGGCTATGCCGGCCTGGACAACGAACTGTTCTACCTGGACAAAACCATGATGGTCTTCGGCGATGCCAAGAAGGTCATCGAAGACATGGTTAAAGCCGTCGAGTAAAAACTGCTCCAACGCAATACCGAAAACCCCGGCCTTTAGTAGGCTGGGTTTTTTTATTGCCTGCAGAAAACCGACCAAAGGCTCTAAATCAGGGGCCAGCATTCGACCATGGTCGCGGGGCGAATTTTTTCGAAATCACTAGACTGCGCATCTTGCTTCCGTTGCCCGAGATAACCATCCATGTACCGTGATCGTATCCGCTTGCCTTCGTTGTTGGATAAGGTAATGAGCGCCGCTGACGCTGCCGCTCTGATTCAGGACGGCATGACCGTCGGCATGAGCGGGTTTACCCGCGCCGGCGAAGCCAAAGCCGTGCCCCATGCACTAGCCGAACGCGCCAAGGTCACGCCGCTGAAAATCAGCCTGATGACCGGCGCCAGCCTGGGCAACGACCTCGACAAACAGCTGACCGAAGCCGGTGTGCTGGCCCGTCGTATGCCGTTTCAGGTCGACAGCACCCTGCGTAAGGCGATCAACGCCGGCGAGGTGATGTTCATTGACCAGCATCTATCCGAAACCGTGGAACAACTGCGCAACCAGCAACTCAAGCTGCCGGACATCGCAGTGATTGAAGCCGTGGCGATCACTGAACAGGGCCACATCGTGCCAACCACCTCGGTCGGTAACTCGGCCAGCTTCGCGATTTTCGCCAAGCACGTGATCGTCGAGATCAATCTGGCGCACAACCCGAATCTGGAAGGTCTGCACGACATCTATATCCCGACCTACCGTCCGACCCGCACGCCTATTCCGCTGGTCAAGGTCGACGACCGTATCGGCAGCACCGCGATCCCGATACCGCCGGAAAAGATCGTCGCGATCGTCATCACCAACCAGTCCGACTCGCCGTCCACGGTGCTGCCGCCGGACAACGACACCCAGGCCATTGCCGACCACCTGATCGACTTCTTCAAGCAGGAAGTGGAAGCAGGGCGCATGACCAACAAGCTCGGCCCGCTGCAGGCCGGTATCGGCAGCATCGCCAACTCGGTGATGTGCGGCCTGATCGACTCGCCGTTCGAAGACCTGACCATGTACTCCGAAGTCCTGCAGGACTCGACCTTCGACCTGATCGACGCCGGAAAACTGAGCTTCGCCTCGGGCAGCTCGATCACCCTGTCGAGCCGGCGCAATGTGGATGTGTTTGGCAATCTTGCACGCTACAAGGACAAACTGGTGCTGCGTCCACAGGAGATCTCCAACCACCCTGAAGTGGTTCGTCGCCTGGGCATCATCGGCATCAATACGGCGCTGGAGTTCGATCTGTACGGCAACGTCAACTCCACCCACGTCTGCGGCACACGGATGATGAACGGCATTGGTGGTTCCGGCGACTTTGCCCGTAACGCGCACCTGGCGATCTTTGTCACCAAGTCGATTGCCAAGGGTGGGGCGATTTCCAGTGTGGTGCCAATGGTCAGTCACGTTGACCACACCGAGCATGACGTCGACATCCTCGTGACCGAGATCGGCCTTGCCGATTTACGTGGCCTGGCGCCACGGGAGCGGGCTCGGGTGGTGATCGACAACTGCGTGCACCCGGACTACCGCGAAGCGCTGAATGCTTACTTCGAAGCGGCCTGCGCCATCGGCGGACACACCCCGCACATCCTGCGCGATGCCCTCAGCTGGCACATTAACCTGGAAGAAACCGGCAGAATGCTCGCCGTGTGATTGATACAGATGGCAGCTGACGCAAACACAATTTCGTCAGCTCGCCATCGCCAATCCAACATCCTTCAAAAACTGTACTGCTGTACCGGTCATTTCCTACCGTAATTACCCACACTTCCGAGCCAAACACCTAAAAATGCACCACTAAAGTGCAGACAGGTACAGTTGCCTCGTTTTCGAGCAGTACAGCACCTATTAACAGTTAACTGGTCCCTCACAATACAGGTGAACTGTATCTAGAGAGACTGGCCAAACGAGAGGATCATTGGCATCAGTTAAACCACTACCTAATCCCGCCATAAGCGGAAGGATGTCAACCATGGAACGTACACTCAGTTCCGAAATGTTCTTCGAAGACAACGCTGTAAAAACCCAGGCTTCCATGCCTCTTCGCGTTATCGCCAACCTGATGCTGTGGCAGCGCCGCATCTCCAGCCGCCACCAACTGGCTCGCCTGGATTCGCGTCTGCTGGCTGACGCAGGGATTAGCGAAGCACAACGCTACGAAGAGCTGAGCAAGCCGTTCTGGCGCTAAGTTAGCGTCGCTGGCCCTGACCCACCGGGTCCACCGCCAGCACCCCGAATTGCACACACAAAACCCGTCGTGGGAAACCACGACGGGTTTTGTCGTTTCAGGGCTGAAAAACGGCGGGTACAGAAGGGCGATCGCACGACAGGTACAGTTTCAACAACAAACAAACTGAACCAGTACAATTTAACATTGGTGTATCTGCTCCAGCGGCGGCGAAACGCCCAACATGGTCTTCCAAGGCTGCTCAATCAGCCTGTTCGCGAGGAACACACCATGAATCGGTTACTTGAAGTTCCGCTCCCACCTACTCGCAAGCCTTCCTTACTCAAGCGTATGGCCCGGCTGATCGTCGCTATCGGTCAAAGCATGGAAAAAGCGCGCACCCGCCGCCTGCTCGCGCAACTTAATGAACAGCAGCTGTCTGACATAGGTATCAGCCATTCAGATCGCCTGGTCGAACTGGACAAACCTTTTTGGCGCTAACCCTGTCTAGATGGGGTGACAGGGCTATTCGAACGGTTGAACAACGGCCTAATATCCAAAGACAACGTGGCGAGCCCTGCGCAGGGTATGTCTGATCTCTCAGACGTTACGCATCACGCCGTGGCTGCCCGACGTTATTCTTGGCGTCACTATTTATGGTTTATTCACAGGAGTTACCCCATGTCCCGTCTTCGTCTGCTCAGCGTTGCAGCATTGCTGGCTGTGGCTGCCAATTCGCACGCCTCCAGCTTCATTATCACCACAGACACTGTCGTCGGCGCACTCAAGGACAGCTCCGACGCCACAACAAACCTCTCCTCTTCGCTGCGGGACAAGAAGATCGTTCGCGCTGCCCGTGATGACGCTGCCAGCTTCGTAGCCAGCGAAGGCGCCATCCGTGGCGTGCGCCTGGAAAGTGCTCTCGACTACATCCACACACAGGCTCCACAGTTGAAAGCCACTGACGCACAACTGGCTCAAGCCATTCTGGCGATCTGATCGACTTCGGAAAACGGGGCTCTCAGATTAGGCCCCGTTTCCTCGGCGCTGGCTCTGGTCCGGGCATTGCGCTAGCCTTGGGACTCGTTTCCAACCGTCGAGCCTCATGCATTTTCTTTCAAAACCATTTATCACATCCCTGTTTATCACTGCCTGCTGGAGCAGTCCGGCCCATGCCCTGGACCTGACTACGCAGAATCTCGTCGTCACCACTTATGTGACAAGCAAGGTGACCTCCGCGCCCTTCGACCATAAACTGCTACTCGCTGCCCACGATGATGCGGCGGCGTACATTGCCAGTGACGGTCAACTGCGAGGAGCGCAACTGGAGTCCGCCCTGGTTTACCTGCGTCAGACCCAGCCAAAACTTCATGCCAGCGACCTTGAACTGGCACAGGCAATTCTCGTCCAATAGTTATCCTGTTTTTCCGGAGTCGTTCCATGCGTAGCCCGCTGATTGCTGCCACCCTTGGCCTGTTACTGTTGGCCGACGTGGCCCAGGCACACACCCTCGAAGCCACCAGTAACATGATCATCCGTGCCTCCCAGCGCACGCTCGATTTCACCTCCGACACCACCACCTCGATTCGTGACCTGAAAGTCGTCCGTGAAGCCCACGACGACGCGGCCAGTTTCGTCGCCAGCAATGGCGATATCCGTGGTGCACACCTGGAAGCTGCCTTCGACACCTTGCGCACCCGCGTGCCGGAAGCCCGCGACGCCAGTGATCAAGTCCTCGCCGAAGCCATCCTCGCACTGTGAAGACACTAGCCGCCTGGCTGATGGCCGGGGCCGTATTGCTGCTTTGCAGCGCGGCTCAGGCCAGCCTGCAACTACTCCTCAAGACCGACGGCCTGAGCCCGGCAGAACAGCAGGCCAGCCAGGCACTGCTGGATGAAGCGATGCAGGCATTGCCGCCGCGCTTCATCGAGCAACTGGACCGCCGGATTGATGTTGGCTGGACCGACGCAATGCCCGGTAACGCCTACGGAGAGGCGTCCCTGGTGTCAGAGGTGGACCTCAATCGCAACCTGCTGGCCAGCCTCACCGACGGCAGCGCCGCGACGAAAAAAACCAATCGCCCCCACGGTACCGTTCGCCGCGAAATGCTCGCCACGGTGCTGCATGAACTCACGCACATTTATGACCGTGCGCGCTTGTGGACCAGTGCCGAGCGTTTGCAGATCCAACGCTGTACGCGACAGAGCAACAGTTCAGGCCTGGTCGGCCTTCCCGATCAATGCCGTGGCCAGACTGACCGTCGTTTCACCTTGAGCGACGATCCACGCCTGCTGGACCTCGCCGGCTGGCCGCAATACGTCGGCCGACGCGGTGAACGCGAACAGCACAACCGACAAATTGTCCGCAGCCCCGACCTCTACGAGACGAGCAGCCCCAAGGAATTTGTCGCGGTCAACATGGAGTATTTCCTCCTCGACCCGAGCTACGCCTGTCGCCGCCCGGCGCTGTACCGTTATTACCAGGAACACTTCGGCTGGGCGCCACCGACCAAGGACAACTGCGCCCAATCCTTCGCCTTCCTGAACGCGGGCAACGACTTCGCCAAACAACCGCTGGGCCAGGTCGATCCGGAAAGGGTCTACTCCGTCGACTATCTGCTGGCCGAAGCCAATCAGAATCTGGTCAGCCGCTGGGGCCACAGCATGTTGCGGCTAGTGATTTGTGCGCCCGGTCGCCCGCGCGGACCGGATTGCCGACTGGACCTGGAATATTCACTGGTGCTGTCCTACCGCGCCTTTGTCGGTGACGTACAACTGTCGAGCTGGGATGGTCTGGTCGGCAAGTATCCGTCGCGACTCTTCGTGTTGCCGCTGTCGCAAGTCATCGACGAATACACCAAGACCGAACTGCGCAGCCTGGCCTCGGTGCCACTCAATCTGTCGCGCAGTGAAATTGGAGAGTTGGTCGAACACGCCGCCGAAATGCATTGGAGCTACGACGGCAACTATTACTTCCTGTCCAACAACTGCGCGGTCGAGAGCCTGAAGCTGTTGCGCAGTGGCAGTAACAATCCACAACTGGTCGGCATGGACAGCATCATGCCCAACGGCTTGCTGGAAATACTCAAGGCCCGCGGACTGGCGGATACCAGCGTGCTCGACAATCCGCGCGAGGCCTTGCGCCTGGGCTATCGCTTCGACTCGTTCCGCGATCGCTATCAAGCGATGTTCGAGGTGCTGAAAAAGCACCTGCCGATCAAACAGGACAAGGTTGAAGACTGGATGGCGCTGACGGCCGCAGAACGTCGCCCGTGGTTTCAGCAGGCCGATCTGCGCACCAGCGCTGCGCTGCTGTTACTGGAGCAGGCGAGTTTCCGCCAGCAATTGTTGCTTGCCCAGAATGAGGTGAAACAACGCTACCTGGATGCCCGCGAGTTGAAAAACGGCGGCATGGACCAGGCCAACCAGACCTTGAAGCAGATTCTCGTCAACAGTGGTTTCCTCAGCCGTCCGGCAGAACTGCTCGACAGGGGCGGTTACGGCCTGCCACAGCCCAATGAATGGAAACGCCTGGAGTCGGAGAGCAGTACGCGACAGAAGAAATTACAGGTGTTGACCGGCGATCTGGACAAAGAGGTCAGGGCGCTGCTTGAGCCAGCCCGAGCCGCCGAGATCGCCGCGAATGAGGCCAACATCAAACAGCTGGGCGAGCACCTGCGAGCGTTGCATAAGGCGGCCGGTGGGCTGGAGTTGCCTTAAGTCGACCCGGTAAATTGATACCGCAGTTATCCACAATGGCATCCGTCTGAGTGCAGCCCGCTCATTGCGATGCCTCCTTCTTCATATTTAACGCCGTCAAACCGCGGTATTGGCCACTACTTCAGGCCGCGCCAGCCCACTTCGAACATCTCGTCTGGTGTTTGCCCAGCGAAAGCTGGCTGAAAGGTTTGCCCATTAGGATCGCCCGCACTGCCGGCAACAGACCGGTTGGCCAAACGAATGTCGCAACGTTCGCACGGCCCAATTAACAACAACAATGGTGATTCTGATGTCCGCTCGTACCCGCCTGTTTGCCCCGACTCCCCCCGTACGCCTCGTGCTTTCCGTTCTGCGCTGACCCCACCCGGTTCGCCATTCCCTAGCCGCGCTACGCCTGGAGTATTCCCATGCTGACTTTCCTTGGCTTCGCCATGGTCATCACGTTCATGTACCTGATCATGACCAAGCGCCTGTCGGCGCTGATCGCCCTGATCATCGTTCCGATCCTGTTCGCCCTGTTCGGTGGTTTTGCCCCGAAGATTGGCCCGATGATGCTCGAAGGCATCACCAAGCTGGCCCCGACCGGGGTGATGCTGATGTTCGCCATCCTCTATTTCGCCCTGATGATCGACTCCGGCCTGTTTGATCCGGCCGTGCGCAAGATCCTCAAACTGGTCAAGGGCGACCCGCTGAAGGTTTCCGTAGGCACCGCTGTGCTGGCCCTGGTGGTGTCCATGGACGGTGACGGCGCCACGACTTACATGATCTGCGTGGCCGCCATGCTGCCGCTGTACAGCCGCATCGGCATGAGCCCGCGGATCATGGCCGGCCTGATCATCCTCGCCGGTGGCGTAATGAACATGACCCCGTGGGGCGGCCCGACCGCGCGTGCCGCCAGTGCGCTGCATGTCGACCCGTCGGACATCTTCGTGCCGATGATCCCCGCCATGCTCGCTGGCGTGGTGGCGATCCTGGCGATTGCCTACCTGTACGGTAAACGTGAACGTGCGCGCCTGGGTGAATTGCACCTGATCGGCGACGAAATCGACCACAGCGAAATCAGCGTTTCGCAGTTCCCGGATGCTCGTCGTCCGAAGCTGATCTGGTTCAACGGCGCCCTGACCCTGGCCCTGATGTGTGCCCTGATCGCTGGCCTGCTGCCACTGCCGGTGTTGTTCATGGTCGCGTTCAGTATTGCGATGATCGTCAACTACCCCTGCCTGCAACAGCAAAAAGATCGCGTTGCGGCCCACGCCGGCAGCGTGCTGGCAGTGGTCGGGCTGATTTTCGCCGCCGGTATCTTCACCGGCATCCTGTCCGGCACCGGCATGGTCGATGCCATGTCGAAAAGCCTGCTGGCCGTGATCCCGGATTTCCTCGGTCCGTACCTGGCCGTGATCACCGCACTGGCGAGCATGCCGTTCACCTTCTTCATGTCCAACGATGCGTTTTACTACGGCGTACTGCCGGTTCTGGCCGAAGCCGCGAGCCACTACGGCATCACCGCGGTGGAGATGGCTCGTGCCTCGATCGTCGGTCAACCCGTCCACTTGCTGAGTCCGCTGGTACCCTCCACCTACTTGCTGGTGGCATTGGCCGGGATCGAATTCGGTGACCACCAACGCTTTACCCTGAAGTGGGCAGTACTGGTTTGCATGTGCATACTCGTCGCTGCATTGCTGATGGGGATATTCCCGCTGTTCAGCACCTTGTAACGGCATCAACTCACCGCGCCGCCAGCTAAATGCTGGCGTCGTGGTTTAACACTCGCTCAAAGGAATACACATGGAATGGCTGACCAACCCTGAAATCTGGGTTGCCTTCTTCACGCTGACCGCCCTGGAAATCGTTCTGGGCATCGACAACATCATCATGATCTCGATCCTCGTCAGCCGCATGCCCAAGCACATGCAGGCGCGCACCCGGATCTTCGGCCTGGCGCTGGCCATGGTCACGCGAATCCTGTTGTTGCTGTCGATCACCTGGGTCATGCGCCTGACCGCCGACTTGTTCGTGGTCTTCGGTCAGGGTATTTCCGGGCGAGACCTGATCCTGTTTTTCGGTGGCCTGTTCCTGCTGTGGAAAAGCTCCCAGGAGATGTTTCACGCACTGGAAGGTGAAGACGAAACCGCCGACGAGCCAGGTGGCAAGGGCGGAAACTTCCTCTACACCATCATCCAGATCGCGATCATCGACATCGTGTTCTCTCTGGACTCGGTGATCACCGCGGTCGGCATGGTGTCCCATGTTCCGGTCATGGTTGCCGCGATCATCGTTGCGGTACTGGTGATGATGATGGCCTCGGGCATGATCAGCGCGTTCATCGACAAGCATCCGTCACTGAAAATGCTCGCGCTGTCGTTCCTGCTGGTGGTGGGTACCGTGCTGATCGCCGAAGCCTTCGGTGTGCATGTACCCAAAGGCTACGTCTACTTCGCCATGGCGTTCTCGCTGGCCGTGGAGGCGATCAACATCAAGATGCGCACCGCGATCGCGAAAAAGAAGAAACAGCAGGAGCCGGTGAAACTGCGCAAGGACATCCCGGGTCAATAACCTGAATGCACAGTAGAAGAGGGGGCTTTCGAGCCCCTTTTTCACGCCCGCTTGAAGCTGTTTTCATGACAGTTTTGTTTCAATCGACTCTTTAGCTATGCGATGCTGGCGCCCGGACCGTTAGCCAACTACAGCTTAAATACAGAACGTAGAACGTCGCGCGGCATCGTCAACTTGCTCCATTGGGGCGCTGTCCATTCAGGGGGCCCAGTATGCTGACCCTGCTCAATCTACTGTCCGCCGTCGCCCTGCTTATTTGGGGCACGCACATCGTCCGAACCGGCATCCTGCGGGTCTACGGCTCGAACCTGCGCCATGTCATTGGCCAGAACATGTCCAAGCGCTGGCTGGCCTTTATCGCCGGGATTCTCGTCACCGCGATCGTCCAGAGCAGCAACGCAACAGCGATGCTGGTGACCTCGTTTGTCGGCCAGGGCCTGATGGCGCTGACGCCCGCCCTGGCGACCATGCTCGGTGCCGACGTCGGTACCGCACTGATGGCGCGGGTCCTGACGCTGGATTTGTCATGGCTGTCGCCGCTGCTGATTTTCCTCGGGGTGATTTTCTTTCTCTCACGCAAGCAGACGCGTGCGGGCCAGCTCGGCCGGGTCGGCATCGGCCTGGGGCTGATTATTCTCGCGCTGCAATTGATCGTCGAAGCGGCCGATCCAATCACCCACGCTCATGGCGTCAAAGTACTGTTTGCCTCGCTGACGGGCGACATCCTGCTCGATGCCCTCGTCGGGGCGCTGTTCGCGATGATTTCCTACTCCAGCCTGGCCGCCGTCCTGCTCACCGCAACCCTTGCCGGTGCCGGAGTGATCAGCCTGCCGGTGGCCATCGGCCTGGTGATCGGCGCCAACATCGGCAGCGGTGTCCTGGCATTTCTCAGCACCAGCATGCAGAACACTGCCGGACGTCAGGTGGCGTTGGGCAGCCTGCTCTACAAGATGATTGGCCTGCTGCTGATCATTCCGGTGCTCGGCCCGCTGGTGCACTGGATGGACAGCCTCAATTTCCGCCCGCAAGGCCTGGTGATCGGCTTTCATCTGCTCTACAACACGGTACGTTGCGTGGTGCTGCTACCCAGCGTCGGTCCGATGGCCAGGCTCTGTGCCTGGCTGTTGCCAGAGCGCCCGGAAATCAACGGACAGGCCAAGCCTCGCCACCTGGACCCGACAGCTCTCACCACGCCAAGCCTGGCCTTGGCCAACGCCGCCCGGGAAACCCTGCGCATCGGCGACCTGATCGACAACATGCTTGAAGCCATGCTCGATGTACTGCGTGGCAAGCAAACCGCCGTCACTCAGGAAGTGCGCCGCCTGAGCGATGACGTCGAAGTCCTCTGCAGCGCGATCAAACTCTATCTGGCGCAGATGCCCCGCGAAGACCTCAGCGATCAGGACAGTCGGCGCTGGGCAGAAATCATCGAGCTGGCGATCAATCTGAAACTCGCCTCTGACCTGATCGAACGCATGTTGCGCAAGGTCCAGCAGCAGAAGACCTCGCAACGCCGCTCCTTTTCCGACGTCGGCCTGGAAGAGCTGGCGGGGTTGCACCATCAGTTGATCGCCAACCTGCGTCTGGGGCTGTCGGTGTTTCTGAGTGCCGACAAGGAAAGCGCCCGGCAACTGCTGCGTGAGAAACGTCGCTTCCGCGCGCAGGAAAGACGCTTGGCTCACGCCCATGTCAGCCGCTTGCACCGTAAGGTCGTGCAAAGCCTCGAAACCAGCTCGCTGCACCTGGAACTGATCGCCGACATGAGACGCTTGAACTCGCTGTTCTGTGGCAGCGCCTATGTTGTCCTCGAAACCACCGAAACCGGTACATTGGCTGCCGACGATACGGCTGACATCACCCATTCACCCTGAACGTCTAGCGTTGACAGCAGTCACTTAGAAGATCGCTTTTACCCGCCAGGAAGGTTGCTATGCGCTGTCTGTTGTTTGCGTGCCTGCTATTGAGTTCCACCTGCTCATTTGCCCTGGATCGCTTTCAGGTCGAAGGTTATTCGCTGCCCAACGGCTTGCAGTTAGTGCTCAAGCCCGGCAGCGAACGCGGGCATGTGGCGATTCGCCTGGTGGTCGGCGTTGGCCTGGACGACTTCGCCTGCGCCGACAAAGAGCTGCCGCACCTGCTTGAACATTTGCTTTTCAGTGGCATCGACGCGAGCGGCGAAGGCGGGCTCGAGGAGCGCATGCAGGCACTGGGTGGCGAATGGAACGCCTACACCAGTAACGCCGACACCACGTTCGTCATCGAAGCACCGGCAAAAAATCAACGCAAAGTCCTCGACCTGTTGCTGGCACTACTGACCCAGACCCGACTCGACGACAACGCAATCAGCGCGGCCAAACAGGTGGTCGAACGCGAAGATGGCGGCCATTACTCCCACTTGCAGCGCTGGCTCGACCGCCAGGACCTGGGCCACACGGCGAGCAATCAGCTGGCGGTGGAGCTGGGCCTGAAGTGCTCGGAGCGTGCCCAGGTAGAGCACCTGACCCGCGAACAATTGGAGAAGGTCCGCAAAGAGTGGTACGCACCGAACAACATGACACTGATTATTGTCGGTGAGCTCGATCGCCTGCTACCGGCCTACCTGGAGCGCACCTATGGCGAGCTCAAAGCCATTGATCCCACCGAGCACTTGTCGCTGCCGGAGATCCAGCACCCGGCGCTCGACGAACGCAATCTGATCCAGGGCTGGGTGGGGGGTGGCGCCAAACTGCACTGGTTGTTCCCGGAACCGGCGCTTGAGGACCAATATGACGAAACGTACGACCTGCTCAAGGACTACCTCGACTGGGCGCTTTATCGTCAATTGCGTCTGGCTCACGGATTGTCCTACGGCCCCTGGGCCGAACGCGAAGTGTTCGGCAGTGTCGGCTTCCTTAGCCTGAACGCCGATCTGGAGCGCGATGATCTGCCACAAGCGCAGCAGGTACTCGAGGATCTGAAAGCCGATCTGCTCAAGAACGGCCTCGACCCCGCAGGCTTTGAACGCCTGAAACAGGTCGCCATCGCCCGACAGGCCTGGGCCGTGCAAGGCAACAGCGGGCTGGCCGACTACTACTGGAGTGCCATTGGCGACTATGAGGACGGACATTTCGACGACCCGGCCAAACGCCTGCAAACAGTCACTCTGGACCAGGCCAACCAGACCCTGCGCAAATTGCTCGAACAGCAGGGTTACATTCGCATCGAGCAGCCGCTGCTCAGTTATGACGAGGTGCTGTGGTTGCTCGGCGGGGTATTGGGGTTGATGGCGCTGGGCGTTCCAAGTTGGCGCTTGTATCGCAAAAAATGATGACTGTGGCGAGGGAGCTTGCTCCCGCTCGGGTGCGCAGCAGCCGCAAACGGTCGCAGGAGTTCAACGTTCACAATCGCGCTGGCAGTTTTTAGGGCCGCTTCGCGACCCAGCGGGAGCAAGCTCCCTCGCCACAGTTGCTGTACCCGGTCACACAGTGGCTCCTCGCAACATCAGAGTGCCAGCGTTATCCTGTCGGGGTTTTTTCCCACGACAATTGCGAACTACCGAATGCCTATCCTGACCCGTTACGTACTGCGCATCCTCGAACTGATGAAGCGCTATCCTGGGGTCATTGCGCTCGGTGGCTTCATCTCAGGGGTCTGCAGTTTCATTCTGGTCGACCGCCAACAAAGCCTGGCAACCTGGATTGCAACCATCATGCTGGTCAGCTGGCTCTGGCTGATGCTGGAAAACAGCCTGACGGAGCTGTTCACCAAAGTCTTCAAGCGTGAGATCCCGCAGCCGTTGTTGCGCTATGCGACGCAGATGATTCATCAGGAAAGTCTGTTCTTCGTCTTGCCGTTCTTTTTCATCACTACCACCTGGAACAGTGGGCAACTGGTGTTCACCGGGCTGCTCGGAGCGGCGGCGCTGGTTTCGATCACCGACCCGCTGTATTACAAATGGCTGGCGCCGCGCCGCTGGCTGTTCCTGGCGATGCACACCCTGACGCTGTTTGCCGTGCTGCTGACGGCATTGCCGATCATCCTGAACCTGACCACCGCCCAGAGTTTCAAACTGGCTCTTGGCACTGCGATGCTGCTGTCCTTTCCAAGCCTGGCGTCGATCTTTCCGATTCGCACGATCCGCGGTGCCCTGAGCGTGCTCAGCATCACCCTGGCCATCGGCTGCGCCGGCTGGTTGCTGCGTTCCTGGGTGCCGCCGGCCACGTTGTGGATGACGCAAGTGGCAATCAGCACACAACTACAAGACCGTACACCCGGCGACAGCCACAATGAAGTCAGCGTCGCCCAGCTGCGCCCCGATGGCCTGTACGCCTACACCGCGATCAACGCACCGCGCGGGCTCGACGAGCGGATTTATCACGTCTGGCAGTTCAACGGCCAAGAGGTCGACCGCATCGCACTGGATATCCACGGCGGACGCAAGGAAGGCTACCGGGCCTGGAGCCATAAACAGAACTTCCCCGGCAACCCGGCAGGCGACTGGCAAGTAAGGGTACTGACTGAAGACGGTCAGGTGATCGGCGTACTGCGCTTTGAGGTGACCGACGCCAGTCAAAACGGCACGACGCCGAGCGAGGCAAAATAGCCGGGATCATGCTATTACGTAGCACTGCGTATCAGTCGAACAAGCACGGAGATTATGAGCAGCACAATTGCCGGCAGTGCCCAACTCGATACTTCGAACACCCCTGCGCGGTTGCGGGTCACGGGTGACTGGACGCTTGTCCATTACGCCGACCTCAAACGCCTGAGCAACACTCTCAAAGGTCAGTACGACGACCGAACCCCCATCGACCTCAACGGCCTCGGCGCGCTCGACACCGCCGGCGCCTCGCTGCTGGTCGAGCTGCTCGGCGCCGAGCGCCTCGGCAAGTCCGCCGAGCACCCCGACTGCAGCCTGTCCGCAGCCGACCGCGCGCTGCTGCAAACCGTCTATTGCTCGCTGACTGACTTCTGCATCCCCATCAAAGAGCCCGAAATCAGTGTCGGCATTCAACTGCTGACCCGCATCGGGCGCGCGGTCAATGCGGTCTGGCAGGACACGCTGCAACTGTTGGGGTTTGTCGGGCTGATCCTGGAAACCATCGCTCGCAGCCTGTTTCGCCCCAAACGCTGGCGGATCACGCCGATGGTCGCGCACATCGAACAAACCGGCCTCGACGCCGCACCCATCGTCGCGTTGCTGACCTTCATGGTGGGCGCAGTCGTGGCCTTCCTCGGTGCCACGGTACTCGCCAGTTTTGGTGCGAGCATTTTTACCGTGGACCTGGTGGCATTCTCGTTCCTGCGTGAGTTTGGTGTGCTGCTGACCGCGATCCTGATGGCCGGGCGCACTGCCAGTGCCTTTACCGCACAAATCGGCTCGATGAAGGCCAACGAAGAAATCGACGCGATCCGCACCTTGGGTCTCGATCCGATGGAACTGCTGGTGGTGCCACGGGTGTTGGCGTTGCTGGTGGCGCTGCCGATGCTGACCTTTCTGGCAATGCTCTCGGGGATTGTCGGTGGCGGGGTGGTCTGTGCGATATCGCTGGGCATCTCGCCAGCAATGTTCCTCTCTTTGCTGCAATCGGACATCGGCGTTCAACATTTTCTGGTTGGCATGGTCAAAGCACCGATCTTCGCTTTTTTGATCGCCTCCATTGGTTGTCTGGAAGGCTTCAAGGTCAGTGGCAGCGCTGAATCCGTTGGCGCCCACACCACGTCCAGCGTGGTGCAGTCGATTTTCGTGGTGATCGTGCTCGATGCGGTGGCCGCGTTGTTCTTTATGGAGATGGGCTGGTGAGTCGTTTACCCCGTAGGCCCTGCGAGGCGGTGATCGAAGTTCGTGGGCTGTGCAATCGCTTCGGCCGCCAGAGCGTGCATGAAAACCTCGACCTGGATTTGTACAAGGGCGAGATTCTCGCCGTGGTCGGCGGTTCAGGCAGCGGCAAATCGGTGTTGCTGCGCAGCATCGTTGGCCTGCGCCAGCCCAGCGAAGGCATGGTGAAGGTGTTTGGCAAAAACCTGCCGAGCCTGACGGAGCATGAACGCTCACTGGTCGAGCGGCGCTTCGGCGTGTTGTTTCAGAAGGGTGCGTTGTTCTCTTCGCTGACCGTGACCGAAAACGTCGCCTTGCCCTTGATCGAGCACGCCGGCCTGAGTCGCAACGACGCCGAGCATCTGGCGGCGGTTAAACTGGCCTTGGCTGGCCTGCCGCTGTCGGCTGCCGACAAGTACCCGGCCTCGCTGTCCGGCGGCATGATCAAACGCGCCGCGCTGGCCCGCGCCTTGGCGCTGGACCCGGACATCCTGTTCCTCGATGAGCCGACCGCCGGCCTCGATCCGATCGGCGCCGCGGCGTTCGATCAGTTGATCCTGACGTTGCGTGATGCGTTGGGGCTGAGTGTTTTCCTGGTCACCCACGACCTCGATACGCTGTACACCATCACCGACCGGGTCGCGGTGCTGGCGCAGAAAAAAGTACTGGTGGCCGACGCCATCGACACCGTGTCGGAAACCGACGACGCGTGGATTCACGAATACTTCCACGGCCCACGCGGCCGCGCGGCGCTTTCAGCCGCTTCACAGCTTAACGAGGTATGACATGGAAACCCGAGCCCACCATGTATTGATCGGCCTGTTCACCGTATTGGTGGTGGCCGGTGCATTGCTGTTCGGCCTGTGGCTGGCCAAGTCCAGCGTCGACAGCGAGTTCAAGGATTATGAGGTCGTCTTCAACGAGGCGGTCAGCGGTCTGTCCAAAGGCAGTGCAGTGCAGTACAGCGGGATCAAGGTCGGCGATGTAGTGAGTTTGCGCCTCGACCCCAAAGACCCACGCCGGGTATTGGCGCGGATTCGCCTGGGTGGCGAAACCCCGATCAAGGAAGACACCCAGGCGAAACTGGCGCTGACCGGGATTACCGGCACCTCGATCATCCAGCTCAGCGGGGGTACGCCGCAAAGCCCCGAGCTGCGTGGCAAGGACGGTAATTTGCCGGAGATTGTTGCCTCTCCTTCGCCCATCTCACGATTGCTGAACAACAGTGATGACCTGATCAGCAGCGTCAACCTGTTGCTGCATAGCGCCAACCAGATGATGTCGCCGGAAAACGTCGACCGCTTGGGCAAAACCCTTGAGAACCTGGAGCAAACCACCGGAAGCATTGCCGAGCAGCGCGGGGATCTTAGCCAGGCCATGCAGCAACTGGCCTCGGTAGGCAAACAGGCCAGCGCCACTCTGGAACAGACGTCTGCGCTGATGCGCAACGCCAACGGCATGCTCAACGATCAAGGCAAACAGATGGTCGGCAGTGCCGAGCAAGCCATGAAGTCGCTGGAGCAGAGCAGCGCGACCATCAACAGCTTGCTGACCGACAATCAGGATGCGCTGAATAACGGAATGCAGGGGCTCAACAGCCTGGCCCCGGCCATACGTGAGTTGCGCGACACCCTGAGTTCGTTACGCGCCATCTCTCGTCGCCTGGATTCCAACCCCAGCGGTTACTTGCTGGGCGGAGACAAGGATAAGGAGTTCACGCCATGAAACCCGTCTACCGCGCTTTTGCGCACTGCGCGCTGTTGGCGAGTTTAGCGCTGACCAGTGCCTGCTCGATTTTACCCAAGGCTGACCCGCTGGATGTCTACCGCCTGCCTGCCACGCTGAACGCCGCGTCATCGATGCACGCCAACTCGGTGCTGTGGTCGCTACGTCTGTCTAAACCTCAGGCCAGCGACGTGCTCAACAGTGCAAAAATCGCCGTGATCCCTCAAGGCGATCTGATCAGCAGCTACAAGGCTTCGCGCTGGAGCGATCCTACGCCGATCCTGTTGCGCAATCGGCTGCTCGCCGGGTTTGCCCAGGATGGCCGCGTACAGCGGCTCAGCACCGACGACAGCAACTTGCAGACGGATCTGGAACTGGGCGGGAACCTGCAAGCGTTCCAGACGGAATATCAAGGCAACACCGCGCAAGTGGTCATTAGCCTGGATGCGCTACTGGTGCGTGGCAATGACCAGCGGATCCTCGCCAGCCGCCGCTTCGAAGTGCGCCAGCCATTGAGCGATGTGAAGGTGCCCGCAGTGGTGACCGGGTTTGGTCAGGCCAGTGACACGCTCACGGCGCAGGTGATTGCGTGGACGGTAGAGCAGGGGCAGAAGACTGCGACCATGAAGCCCTGAGCCAGCACCGTACCCGTGGCGAGGGAGCTTGCTCCCGCCGGCCGGTCCGCGCTCGGGCGAAGCAGTCGCAAACCATTGGGCACGGTGTGCCAGACAGAATGTAATCACAGGTTTTAGGGCCGCTACGCGACCCAGCGGGAGCAAGCTCCCTCGCCACAGAGATAGCGGACTACCCAAAGAACCAGTAGCAAACCCCGATCGCCCCCAGCACCCCGGCGAGTTCCGCCAGCAGTGCGCAACCCACGGCATGTCGCGCACGCTGAATGCTCACCGCTCCGAAGTACACCGCCAGCACATAGAACGTGGTTTCGGTACTGCCTTGAATAGTCGCTGCCACCAGCGCCGGGAAGCTGTCGACGCCTTGAGTCTTCATGGTTTCGATCAGCATCGCCCGTGCAGCGCTGCCGGAGAACGGCTTGACCATCGCGGTCGGCAGGGCATCGACGAAACGCGTGTCCCATCCGGCCCACTGCACCAGATGGCGAATCCCGTCCAGACCGAAGTCCAGCGCCCCGGACGCGCGCAATACGCCCACCGCACAGAGCATCGCTACCAGATACGGCAGCAGGTTCTTGGCGACATCGAAGCCTTCTTTGGCACCTTCGACGAACGCTTCGTAGACCTTGACCTTGCGCAGCGCGCCAATCACCAGAAACAGCATGATCATCCCGAACATCGTCAGGTTGCCGAGGATCGATGACAGGCTCGCCAGGGCAGTGGCTGAGAGCGCCGTCAACAGCGCCATGAAGCCACCCAGCAGCAGCGCACCCGGAATCAGATAGGCCAGCACAACCGGGTCCCACAGTCTCAGACGCTGCATGAACGATACCGACAGCAGACCGACGATGGTTGAACAACTGGTCGCCAGCAAAATCGGCAGGAACACCAGCGTCGGGTCGGCCGCACCTTGCTGGGCGCGGTACATGAAGATAGTCACGGGCAGCAGGGTCAGGGACGAGGCGTTAAGCACCAGGAACAGGATTTGTGCATTGCTTGCGACCGTGGTGCTGGGATTGAGCTCCTGCAACGCACGCATCGCCTTGAGACCAATCGGCGTAGCGGCATTGTCGAGCCCCAGGGTGTTGGCAGCAAAGTTGAGGGTGATCAGGCCGATGGCCGGATGACCCGCCGGCACTTCGGGCATCAGGCGCAGGAACAGTGGGCCCAGCGCCTTGGCCAGCCAGTCGACGATCCCGGCTTTTTCAGCGATCCGCAGAAAGCCCAGCCAGAGGGTCAGGGTGCCGAACAGCAACACCATGACGTCGACCGACAGCTTGGCCATGGCGAAGATGCTTTCCACCATCGTCGCGAAGATCCCGGCATTGCCGCCAATCAGCCACTGCGCGAGTGCCGAAACGGCCGCCACGATGAAAAAGCCAAGCCACAGGCCATTGAGCATCAGTCAAATCCCCCAGAAGATGCCGCGAATGATAGCGGGGTGGGCAGAAACGACAAACCCCGGATTTCTCCGGGGTTTGTTTGGCTCTACTTGTAGGAGCGGGGGGCGCCTACAGAGGGCACTGTCAGTTGCGGGAAGCCTCGCCAGCCGGCAGCTTCTCTTTGCTGCGCCAGTGCGGCAGGGAGTTCCAGTAGCGCTGGCCCTTGGCGTCGTCGTACATACCTTCCCAACGGGAGACAACCAGCACAGCCAAGGCGTTGCCGATCACGTTCAGTGCGGTACGGGCCATGTCCATGATGCGGTCGACACCGGCGATGAACGCCAGGCCTTCCAATGGAATCCCGACACTGCCCAGCGTTGCCAGCAGAACCACGAACGACACGCCCGGCACGCCGGCGATACCTTTGGAGGTGACCATCAGCGTCAGTACCAGCAGCAACTGCTGGCTGATCGACAGGTCGATACCGTACAGCTGGGCAATGAAGATCGCCGCGATGCTCTGGTACAGGGTCGAACCGTCGAGGTTGAACGAGTAACCGGTTGGCACCACGAAGCTGCAAATAGCTTTCGGTGCACCGTAGGCTTCCATCTTCTCGATCACGCGCGGCAGCACGGTTTCGGAGCTCGCGGTGGAGTAGGCCAGCACCAGCTCATCCTTGAAGATGCGCATCAGCTTGATCACCGAGAAACCGAACAGGCGAGCAATCAGGCCCAGCACTACGAAGGCGAAGAAGGCGATGGCGACGTAAACCAGGATCACCAGTTTGGCCAGCGGCAGCAGGGACGCGAAACCGAAGTTGGCAACGGTCACTGCGATCAGTGCGAACACGCCGATCGGGGCGTAGTTCATGATCATGTGAGTGACCTTGAACATGCTTTCCGAGACGCCCTGGAACATCTTCACCAGCGGCTCGCGCAGGTCCGATTGCAGGCTCGACAGACCAAGACCGAACAACACCGAGAAGAAGATGATCGGCAGCATCTCGCCACGCGCCATGGCGGCAAAGATGTTCGATGGAATCAGGTTGAGGATGGTTTCGATGAACGCGTGTTCATGCTGAACCTCGGCCGCGGTCGCCTGGTACTTGGAAATATCCACAGTGCCCAGGGTGCTCATGTCGATGCCGGAACCCGGGTGGAACACGTTGGCCAGCACCAGGCCGACCAGAATGGCGATGGTAGTGACGATTTCGAAGTAAATGATGGTCTTGAGACCAATGCGCCCCAGCTTCTTCGCATCACCCACACCGGCAATGCCGACGACCAGCGAGGAGATCACGATAGGGATCACGATCATCTTGATCAGACGGATAAAGATATCGCCCGCCGGTTGCAGGACGTTACTGATCCACCAGGCTTTTTCCGCACTGAAGTGGTTGAGCAACGCACCGATTGCAATGCCCAGTACCAGACCGATGAGGATCTGCCAAGCGAGGCTCAGCTTTGCCTTCTTCATATCATTACCCTTTTCTTATAAATGGACTCGGGAAGATGCACAAACTGGAACGCCCAATGGCGGAAAAGTCTGTGCATCTGCCCCCGGATAAGGTCGCCCGGAGCGCGTAATTACGGCTCTCTGGCAGATAAAAAAGGCGCAACTATTCCGATGCACAGGAGCGACGTCTAATGCCGTAAACGCCTACCCTATGCCGAATCGGCATGAGCTTTTTCAAAGCAAACCGCCGTCCCAACCGGTTCGAATACGACATTTCGGCAGGCATAAGTGCCGTGAACCGGCCATCGTAGAGGGGGTTGATCGTTTTTTGAGCAACGGAATATGGACAAAAACCAAGGAAAAATCCTACGCGCCGTAGTGAATTGTGAGCAGCAATCAGCGCCAAATTTGTCGATATACGGTCACCCGGAAACACTGCGAAATGTTTTGTGAAGAACACCGATGGTTTTTTTGCCGGCCGGAGTAGCGATAAAAATGGTTTGGCAGCTCTAGGTCAATGCTTTGCACATATAAGCGCGCCGCAGATTTGTCACGTCATGAATGACGGTCAAATATGCGGCGCTGCTTGTCCTGACCCGGCCCTTGCGCGGGTACTCCCTGTACCCGTAGGTCACTCCAATTCTGAAGCAATCAGAACGTCCCGGCCCCTTGGCCATGCGCGCACCCTCCTCGGGTGGGCGCAGAGGAAAGAGGTATTGCTGACCTCCTTCTGTTTTTCAAACCCGCTACCCGTTCGGGTCTGTCTTCAAGCAAATGCCCACGATCAGCCTCGACCACGACGGCCAAAGATGAACGAAGCAACAAACATCACCAGGAACACGACAAAGAGAATCTTGGCGATACCCGTGGCGGTGCCCGCGATACCACCGAAGCCCAGTACGGCAGCGACAATGGCAATAATCAAAAATGTAATCGCCCAGCTCAACATGGTGATTCTCCTTACGCTTCTATTTAGAGGTGTTGCTATTCCCGGCACATGAACATCGCGCCGAGCCAGTTACCTAGAACACCCAACGGTCCTGACGCAGCGCCACGGCACCAGGTTCTGCCTGGTCCACACTCATCATTCGCATTGAGGCTGCACCAGCAGGCCGACTGCCTACTGCGCTGAAATGGGTTTGGGTCAAGTGATGAGTCGGCGCAATCGCTGCCTCTGGCTGCTGGCTTTGTTCCCAGCGCAAGAACTGCTGGCCGCCGATCAAGGTGATCAACAAGGCAAACACGGCAAACATCCCTTGCTGGATAGACAGTGGCGAGATACGCAATTGGGCGGCACGTTGGCGATTCATCCGAAACTCCTCCCACACTGGTGGTTATTGGTCAGGGGGGCTTCTTCTTAAAATGCCCCCGACTTAACCAGACCATTGCAGCCTGCATGCCAGCTTCAGAACAGAAATAAACACAACAAAATCAAATAGATATATTGATTAGCAAAGTGCATTCGGACGCATCCTGCACGATGCCCCGCAGAAGATCGTGCGTAATGCACGATCGATTTGCAGGAAATCGAAAATTTTTGGAATGTATGAAGGGATACGGATGTCAGAAAAAGAGACGGGAAAACGTCGAGGCCGTCAGACAAAGAATAAAAACCATTAAAATCATATAGTTATTATAAATCCCGACAGACAACTACCCCATTCTGATGAGAAGCGCCCAGAATAAACCATGCAACTTGCCCGATTTTTCCGAGACTAAATTAAGAGCATTCATTTAAGGAGCGTAGGAAAAATGGAATCCGCCACCGAGCATCAAGGCCGCATTTTGCTGGTAGATGATGAATCCGCCATCCTGCGCACCTTCCGCTACTGCCTGGAAGACGAAGGCTATAGCGTTGCCACCGCCAACAGCGCGGCCCAGGCCGACGCCTTGTTGCAACGGCAGGTCTTCGACCTGTGCTTCCTTGACCTGCGTCTGGGCGAGGACAACGGTCTCGACGTCCTGGCGCAAATGCGTGTGCAGGCGCCCTGGATGCGCGTAGTGATCGTCACCGCACACTCGGCCGTGGACACCGCCGTCGATGCTATCCAGGCCGGCGCCGCCGACTATCTGGTCAAACCTTGCAGCCCTGACCAATTGCGCCTGGCCACCGCCAAACAACTGGAAATGCGCCAGCTCTCGGCACGCCTTGAAGCCCTCGAAGGTGAAGTCCGCAAACCCAACGATGGCCTGGATTCCCACAGCCCGGCGATGAAAGTCGTACTGGAAACCGCCCGCCAGGTCGCCAGCACCGATGCCAATATTCTGATACTCGGCGAATCCGGTACCGGTAAAGGCGAACTGGCCCGGGCCATTCACGGCTGGAGCAAACGCGCGAAGAAATCCTTCATCACCATCAACTGCCCATCATTGACAACCGAGCTGATGGAAAGCGAGCTCTTCGGCCACAGCCGCGGGGCATTTACCGGTGCCAGCGAAAGTACCCTCGGCCGGGTTAATCAGGCCGACGGAGGTACATTGTTTCTTGATGAGATCGGCGATTTTCCGCTGGCCTTGCAGCCCAAACTGCTGCGCTTCATTCAGGACAAGGAATACGAAAGGGTCGGCGACCCGGTGACCCGTCGCGCCGATGTGCGAATCCTCGCCGCCACCAACCTCAATCTTGAAGACATGACTCGCGACGGTCGTTTCCGCGAAGACCTGCTCTACCGGCTGAACGTCATCACCTTGCACCTGCCGCCACTACGCGAACGAACCGAGGACATTCTGGCCCTGGCCGAGCGCTTCCTGGCACGCTTCGTCAAGGAGTACGCGCGGCCGGCTCGTGTCTTCAGCGACGAAGCACGCGAGGCGCTGCTCGGCTATCGCTGGCCAGGCAACATCCGCGAACTGCGTAACGTGGTCGAACGAGCAAGCATCATTTGCCCACAGGAGCGAGTCGAGATCAGCCATTTGGGCATGGCCGAGCAAACCACCAGCAACGCTCCCAGAATCGGAGCGGCGCTAAGCCTGGATGAATTGGAGAAAGCCCACATCGGCGCGGTACTGGCCAGCGCCGGCACCCTCGATCAAGCAGCCAAGACCCTGGGTATCGACGCCTCGACGCTGTACCGCAAACGCAAGCAGTACAACCTGTGAGCAACACCTTATGAAGCTGGCGATGAAGTTGCGCACACGGCTGTTTCTGAGTATCTCGGCACTGATCACCGTGGCGTTGCTCGGCCTGGTACTCGGGCTGGTCAGCGTGATGCAGATAGCCGGTAATCAGGAAGCATTGATCCGCGACAACTTCATCACCCTCGACCTGGAACTCAAGCTGCGCCAGACCCTGGACGATCAGTTGATCAACATGCTCAGCATAAAGCCCGACCTTGAGGCACTGGAATCCTCTGAACGGCGCTACTTCGAGCTGCTGGATCAAGGCATCGAGCATGAAAACAGTTTCAATGGCGAGCATCACGGCTTCGAGCAGGCCCGCACGGACTACCTGTCCTTTCTCAAGGCCTTCAGCCTCACGCAGGAACCGTCCGGCAAGCTCGCCGGCAATCGGGACCTCACCGAAAAGTTCAACGTGCTGCGCAACGGCCTTGTTGCCGAACACAAACAGGCCCTGGACAACATCGACGAGACCCAGCGCAATGCCCGCGAACATGCACTGCTGATTGCCGGTTTGCTCGGACTGGTCGGGTTGGCAGTACTGGCCATCGGCTTCATCACCGCTCACGGCATCGCCCGGCGCTTCGGTGAGCCGATCGAGGCACTCGCCAAGGCCGCGGATAACATCGGCCAGGGTAACTTCGATGTCACCCTGCCGATTTCCCCGGCGGTGGAACTGACCCAGCTCACCCGGCGCTTCGGGATCATGGCCGAAGCCTTGCGCGAGCATCAGGCAACCAATGTCGATGAACTGCTCGCCGGTCAGCAACGCTTGCAAGCCGTGCTCGACAGCATCGATGACGGTTTGCTGATGATTGATCGTCAGGGCCAACTGGAGCACCTTAATCCGGTTGCACAGCGTCAATTGGGCTGGGACGAAGGCCGCCTCGGCCAAGGCCTGGGCACCGCACTCCAACGGCCGGAGCTCGATGAACAACTACAAACGGTACTGCGCGGTGGAACGCTGGAGCGTGCGCCTGAAGACCTGAGCATCGAAGTCGATGGCGAGTCGCGGCTGTTGACCTACAGCCTGACGCCGGTCATTCATCCCCAGGGGCATATCCTCGGCGCCGTCATGGTGCTGCACGATGTCACCGAGCAACGGGCCTTTGAACGGGTGCGCAGCGAGTTCGTACTGCGTGCCTCCCATGAGCTGCGTACGCCGGTCACCGGCATGCACATGGCCTTCGGCCTGTTCCGCGAGCGCGCGCACTTTACCGAGGACTCTCGCGAAGCCGACCTGTTGAACACGGTGAATGAGGAAATGCAGCGTTTGATGCAGTTGATCAACGACCTGCTGAACTTCTCGCGTTATCAGAATGGTCTACAAAAACTCACCCTGGCGCCGTGCAACATCGATGACCTGCTGGAGCAGGCACAGGAGCGTTTCGCCGAGCGGGCTAATGAGCAAAGCATCGAGTTGCTGGTGGAAGTGCACACACCACTCCCGCGCCTGCAGGCCGATCAGGCGCAACTCGACCGGGTTCTGGACAACCTGATCGACAACGCGCTACGCCATACCAGCCACCATGGGCAAATACGCTTGCAGGCTCGCCGGCACGGCGAAAGGGTGATCGTCAGCGTCGAGGACAATGGCGAAGGCATCGCTTACGGCCAGCAGGGGCGGATTTTTGAACCCTTCGTTCAAGTCGGGCGCAAGAAGGGCGGCGCCGGGCTCGGTCTGGCACTGTGCAAGGAGATCGTGCAGCTGCACGGTGGTCGCATGGGCGTATATTCCCGGCCGGGACAGGGCACCCAGTTCTATATGGCACTGCCACTCTAACGAGCGATCACGCCTCGTCATCCAACCGCCGTGACGCCAACCGACGGCCTCGGGTGATCAGTTCAATGAACTGCGTCGCGGTCAAGGCATGGGCGAACAACCAGCCTTGGCCGTAATTCACTCCCTCACTGCTCAGCAACGTGGCCTGGGCTTCATGTTCGATACCTTCGGCAATCACCTTGAGCTGCAAGGCATGCGCCATGCGAATGATGTGCGGCGCCACGCCGCTGCTGGCGGCGTCGTGGCCCAGCGCATCAATGAAAGCCTTGTCGATTTTAAGGTAGTCCACTGGCAGGGTTTGCAGGTAAGCCAGGCTGCAATAACCGGTGCCAAAGTCGTCGATCAACACTTGATGCCCGGCATCGCGCAACGCTTGCAGGTTCTCCCGTGCGACCACCACATCGATTAACCCGCGCTCGGTCACCTCAAATGCGATCTGCCGCGCAGCGACCCGGTGCGTGGCCAGCAAGCCTGCCATGACCTGGCCAACCCGCGGCACCATGACGTCGCAGGCCGCCAGGTTGACCGAAATATACAACTGCGGGTTGGCGCGCAGTAACTTACCGAGCTGTTCAAGCAATCGCTGCAACACGAAGTCAGTGATCTGACGGATCTGCCCGGAGTCTTCCGCCATGGGAATAAACAGGTCCGGGCTGGTGAGCGTGCCGTCCGGCCGGCGCCAGCGCAATAAGGCTTCGGCACCGACACAGTGACGGCTCTTGAGATCGAAGATCGGCTGATACAGGACCTGTAACTCCCCCCGCTTGAGGGCTCCCTGCAACTCACCGCCCAACGATTGCCGCTGGCGGGCCATCAAAAACACCAAACCGCCAATGCTCAAGCCCAGCACCAGGCTTGCCGGCACCAACCACCACCACAGCGTGGGCAGGTGCGATGCGGTTCGAGGGCTGATCAACACCAACTGGTACTCGGGATTGTTGGTCGGCATGCGATAGATCAGCCGGGTTTTCGTGACCTGCAACGGTTCACTGCTGAAGGACGACCAAGGGTCGCTGAGTGGCCAGGCTTGTGGTGTGCCGAGTACCGGGATCGCCCGAGCGCCATGATCGACCACCACCAACAGGCTGCTGCCGGGCGTGAGATCAACCATGTCGGTCAAATGCCCTCGGGAGGTAGCGACGCGAAAATTACCGCGTCCCAACATCAGCGCTGCACGGTCTTCATCGGGCTCGGTCGAGGTGTTGAGCCAATAACTGTAGGTCGGCCCTTTGATGTCCGGCGGTCGGATTGCCGAAAGCCCATCCTGCCGCGGTCGGCTCGAACAAAATTGCGTGCTATCGATATAGGCCGCTTCATAGACGAAGCGGTAATTGAAACTGACCTGCTGCAAGGTCGCGATCATGTCTGCATCACAGTTACGCAACGGCTGCGCTTCCAGGTCATCCAGGCCTTCGCGCAGTTGACCGAACAGTTGCTCCAGACGCTCCAGAAAGCGTTCGCCCTGAGCATTCATCTGTTCGCTTTCACGTTGCTGGACCTGCCGCTGCGCCACCCCGAGGCTGCCAGCCAACAGCAAGGCCGCACTCAGCGCAGCCGCTAGTATCGCCAAAGACCAAGGGCGATAGAACCAACTGCGCAGGGTTTCGCCAGCGACTGCCATCATTGAATATCCGAAGGATTACCAATGAGTTATAGCTACTGATCAGAAAATAGCCCTGACCGTCGGGCGGGCGTCATTATTTTGTCTGGTTGAGCACCTGCAGAATCGCGGCGCTTTGCGCGTCTGGCGTACCGTCAAACCGTGAAGGTCGATAGTGCATCTGGAAAGCTGTCAGCACATGCCGGGTGGCCACATCCAGTTCACCGGTCTGCGGCGTTGTATAGCCCAGACGCGCGAGCTCTTCCTGAAACCAGGTGATGCTCGGAAGTTGTGCTTCGAATAACGCCTGCTGACGCGCTACGGCCTGGGCATCGGGCCAGACCACCAGCCCTTCGTCGGCCAGACGCTTCCACGGGAACAACGGACCCGGATCAAGCTTGCGTAGCGGCGCGATGTCACTGTGGCCAATGATGTTTCGCGGGCTGATGTTGTTGCGCTTGCTGATGTCCTTGATCAGGAAAATCAAAGACTGAACCTGCGCCTCGCTGTAGGGATACCAGACGCGCCCGGCAGGCGTATCGTGAAATCCCGGATTGACGATTTCGATGCCAATCGAGCTTGAGTTCAGCCAGGTCCGGCCCTGCCACTCGCTTTCCCCGGCATGCCAGGCCCGACGGCTTTCATCCACCAACTTGAAAATAGTGGCGCTCTTGTCATCGCCCACCAGGTAATGGCTGCTGACCTCGCCATGGGTCAACAGCGCCAACGAACGCTCCTGCGAGGCGGTGGTGTAATGCACCACGATAAACTGCACACGATTGTCGAAGTTCACCGACGGATGGTTGGTGTCGATTCGCGGACCGCTGGCGCAACCCGCCAGGACCAGAAGTACCAAAAGCAGAGGAATCGATTTCATGATCTGGACAATACGCTGAGATAGTAATGCAACAGTGTAACGTACCGCCTTCTTCTGGACCGGCAAAGCCTGGCATTTAACCCGATGGATCACTTATCGTCAGCCCAGCTCCACTCGGTTTCGGCCGGCATTTTTTGCCCGGTAAAGCGCCTGATCGGCTCTTTTCAGCACAAGATCGCTGTGTTCTCCCGCTTTGAACGCCGTCATTCCCATGGAAACCGTGATCGTCACGCGCTCACCTTTGAAATGAAACGGGCAGGCTTCGATAGCCGCGCGCAGGGTTTCTGCCAACCTGGCGCCGACAGCCAAAGGGGTATTGGGCACCAGCAAGACAAACTCCTCACCACCGAAACGGGCAATGAAGTCCGTACCGCGCAGGCGCTTGCGCAGCACGTTGGCAATGATCTTCAGCACTTTGTCGCCGGCCAGGTGACCGTAGTTATCGTTGATGCGCTTGAAGTGGTCGAGATCGAGCATCGCCAGCAACAGCGAGTTTCCGTGTTGCTGCCACTGGGCAATCTCGTGCTCCAGACGCTCGCTCCAGGCCGCCCGGTTCGGTAAACCGGTCAGCGGATCGACCAGGGCTTTCTGACGTTGCTCTTCCAGGTGCTCGCGGTAACCCTGAGCCTCCTGCTCCATGCTCGCAACTCGCTCGGCCAAGCCTTGTAGACGTGCCGCAACCTCCTGCTCACGCTCGTCGCGCTGTTTCTGGTGCTGATCCATGGTGCCGAGCAACCCTTCCAGATGGTTCTCCAGCACATGCTTGAGGCCCTCCAGATCGGCGGCGTCCTGCATGCTGCTCTGCAAGCCATCGACCTGCTCACGGATCTGCGTGTCCATCTCCCGCGCAGCAGAGCGGTTGTCGGCATGACCCTCACTGGCGGCTTGCAGGTTGCTTTGGAAGGACTCCAATCGCTCATTGAGTTGCTTGAGATAAACCTCGAACTCATGCTGACCACTGTCAGTGATCGCCAGCATCAAAACCGCCAGATCATCGAGGATCGGCAGCAGTTCGTACCAATTCAAGCCATTTTGCAGCCGATCGCGCATCGCCTCGGCCTGCGGACGGTGACGCTCGGGCAGCGACAAATCGTCCAGCAGCCCCAGCAGCGTGCTCTCGATGTGTTTGGCCACCGAGCTGTAGGACGGCTCCGGCGAGTCGGGCAGTGCGTAAAGAACATCCTGCTCAGGATGCTCCGGGTCCAGCGTAGCCAAGGCTTCTGCCATCGCCGGCAGGGGAGGAAGGCTATCAATTAACGGCGAAGCTTCATCCCCCGTCCGAGGGACCTCGGATGTCAGCTCGTCGGGATTGATCGCCACTGAATCAGCAGCCGTCACCGGGTCGGGTGTCGGGGATATCTGCGGTTCTTCCGGCGTATCCACATCCGGCAGATTCTGTTCCGCTACCTGCGCTTTGCCACGCGCAGCTTCGACGGCCAGTACTGGAGGAACAAAAGCCACCACGTCAGGTGCTGGCTTTGCTTCTTCCAGCGACTGAGCTGCCAACGGCTCCGACTCTGCAATCACAGCGTGCGGCACCTGCGCGGTGGGCGCCGGGATTTCGTGTACAGCGGGGCTAATAACCTGGATCGGCAACGGCACTGGTGATTCATGCACCGGCTCGGCTGTCGCCTCTGTTACAGGTGCCGACACTTGCTCAACAGGGCTCGGAGCAGGCGCTTCGTGTTGTAGCGCACCGGCTTCTGAAGCCTGAGCATCCGCCTCTCTACCGCCAAACAAACGCTGCAGCAAACCTGGGCGGCTTGGCTCGGCAGGGTTATCCAGCAGGTTCAGCGCCTGACCTTGCAGACCACTGAGCTCACCGAGCAACAGGGGGATTTCACGTGCCTGGCCAACCCGTCCGTCGAGCTGCTTGGCAAAGGTCTTGAGCGGGCGGCTGATCTCGCGCGGCAACGGCAACGCCTGGAGCTGACTGACCAGGGCGGTCAACGCAGCGCTGACTTGATTGACCCGAGTCTCGCGCCGCTGCTCGGAGTCGAGTACCGCTTTCTCCAGGCGTGGCAGCAATGCCGCCAATCCAGCATCCATATCGTTGGTGCGGATGACTTCGCGCATTTCCTTCATGCACTGGTCAACCGCACGGTCGGTGCCCTCGGCCGCCAGCGTGCTGCGAACCAGTCCGCGACGCAGCAAGTCGAGGCGGGCATCCCAACGACGCTCGAGCTTTTCCTGTTGTTCGATACTTTTGAGGTATTTCTCTTTCCAGCGCTGTGCTTCGTCGCTCATTCAGGGGTTCCGCGAAGGGCAGGACTCAGCGCGGGCAATGCATCGACCGTGAGCGAACCCGGCAGACGAATCTCTACCGCGACGGGCAGGTGATCAGAAATCGGTTGCGCCAGCACTTCGACCCGTTCAAGGACCAGCGTAGGGCTGAGCAGAATATGGTCAAGACAGCGTTGCGGGCGCCAGCTCGGGAAAGTCGCTTCGACTTGCGGCGCAAGCAGGCCCAGGTCTCGCAGTGGAGAGGTTTGCAGCAGGTCACTGGCGTGGGTGTTCATGTCGCCCATCAGCACCTGATGCTTGTAGTCACCGATCAGCTCGCGGATGTAGGCCAACTGCATCGTCCGCACGCGCGCCCCCAGCGCGAGGTGCATCATCACGACCACCAGCGCATCCGGTCCTTCGCCAAACCGCACAAGAATCGCACCACGGCCCTTGGGCCCCGGCAGCGGATGATCTTCAATCGCCCATGGGCGCAATCGACTGAGCACGCCATTGCTGTGCTGGGCGAGGCGGCCCAGGTTGCGATTGAGTTGTTGATACCAGTAGGGGAAGGCACCGAGCTGGGCCAGGTGTTCGACTTGATTGACGTAGCCTGACCGCAGGCTGCCGCCATCGGCTTCCTGCAAAGCGACCAGATCGTAGTCGCCCAGCAGATTGCCGATTTTCTGCAGGTTATCCGCTCGCCCGGTGTGCGGCAGCAAATGCTGCCAGCTACGGGTCAGGTAATGCCGATAACGCTCGGTACTGATACCGACCTGGATGTTGAAACTGAGCAAACGCAGACGGCTGTCTGCAGGCAAGCCCGAGGACTCCAGATGATGCTCGTTGACCTGCGGATCATGCAGACCAACGAGACGTTCAGTACCCCAGCGGCGCATGGCGGGCGCCGCTTACTTAGCGGCGCGCTCCTTGGCGATTAGCTGATCGGCCACGCTCAAGGTGCCTTCAGGACCACCGGCAGTGCCCAGATCGAAGCGGTATTTGCCGTTCACGACCATGGTTGGTACGCCAGAGATCTGATAGGCCTGAGCCTTTTTCTTGGCATCTTCAACTTTGCCTTTGACGGCGAACGAGTTGTAGGTGCTCAGGAACTTCTCTTTGTCGACACCTTCGCCGGCCAGGAACTCAGCCATTTCTTCCGGGGTAGCGAGCTTCTTGCCACTGTGGATCGCTTCGAAGACGGCTTTATGGACCTTGTGCTCCACGCCCATCGCTTCCAGGGTGATGTACAGCTGGCCGTGAACGTTCCAGATACCGCCGAACATGGCCGGAATACGCACGAAGTTCACGTCTGCAGGCAGTTTTTCAACCCAGGGATTGATGGTCGGCTCGAATGCATAGCAGTGCGGGCAGCCATACCAGAACAGCTCCACGACTTCGATCTTGCCAGGCACAGCCACCGGAACGGCGCTGCCCAATTCGACATATTGTTTACCGGCTTCAAGCGGTTCGGCAGCTTGGGCGGTCATACCAAACAGGCTGGCAGTGACGAGTGCGGCGCTGAGAATCAGATTACGCATGCTTTACTCCTGAACAAATTGGGTCGCCTCGCGCGACCTGTTTTCTGGCAGATCATGGCGGGCATTAGTGCTCTAGTGTAACGGCAGCAGCCACAAAAAAGGGCAGCCTAAGCCACCCTTTTTATGTTTGCATCGAAGGATTAATCGAGCGTTAACATTGCGCGAGATCAACACCCTGCGCAACGCCCGCTCAACCGACCTTAGTGCAGGCCCTGAATGTAGCTGGACACCGCTTCGATGTCCTTGTTGCTCAATTTTGCAGCAATGCTCTGCATGATTTTCGTGTCGCCGTCGTTGGTACGGTTACCTTCGCGGAAATCAGTCAGCTGCTTGGCGATGTATTGAGCGTGCTGGCCGCCCAGATGCGGGAAGGCAGCAGCGGCGTTGCCCGCGCCATTAGGCGAGTGGCAACCGGTGCAAGACGGCATGCCCTGGTCCAGTTTGCCACCACGGAACAACTCTTCACCGTGAGCCACGACTTTAGGATCTGCTGCGCCGACGCTGCCTTTCTGGCTGGAGAAGTAGGCAGCAAGGTCAGCCAGGTCCTGATCGCTCAGGTTGGTCAGCAGGCCGGTCATCTCCAGAACGGTGCGCTTGCCCGACTTGATGTCGTGCAGTTGCTTGTTCAGGTAACGCTCACCCTGACCCGCCAGCTTTGGAAAGTTTGGCGCCATGCTATTGCCGTCCGGGCCATGACAGGCGCCACATACTGCGGCTTTCGCCTGACCAGCAGTCGCATCGCCTGCAGCATGGGCTATGCCGGAGATCCCCAGGGTCAACAGCAGACTCACGATCAATTTGTTCATCAGCTAATCCAACTACGGCTAAGGGTTAAAGAGTTATGGACCGGGATCACTCGTTCATCCACTGGATGATTGCTCGGTAATCCTCGGCACTGCAGTCCATGCACAAACCACGCGGCGGCATCGCCTTGAAACCCTGGGTCACGTGTTGCACCAGCGTCTCCATACCTTGCGCCAGTCTTGGCGCCCAAGCTTCCTTGTCGCCCTTTTGAGGCGCCGTTGGGAGTTGGCCGGAATGACAGGCTCCACAAACACGGTTGTACACAGCTTCCGGATCCTGTGTAGCCTGAGCGCTGTAAAGCGGCATCAAGACACCGGCAGCTAGCAGCCATTTCGTCATAAAACGACCTTTTCAGGGTTGAGAGCGTGCTGCGTTCTAGTGCGCAATCAAGGTTAATCGCTCTCGTGAACTTCATCCTACGCCGGGACAAAGCGCACACAAAATCTGCGGCATTATATACTGGCGTCACTGAAACGGAAACGACGCTGCTCTTTGCGACCAATCTCGGCACCGCCCACATCGGAAATCCCATGCAACTCAAGAACCCCATCCTCGGCCTGTGCCAACAGTCCACCTTCATGCTCAGCGCCGCCAAAGTCGACCAATGTCCTGACGATGAAGGCTTTGAAGTGGCCTTCGCCGGGCGTTCCAACGCCGGCAAATCCAGCGCCCTGAACACCCTGACTCACGCCAGCCTGGCGCGCACCTCGAAAACACCAGGCCGCACGCAACTCTTGAACTTCTTCAAGCTAGACGATGAACGCCGTCTGGTCGACCTGCCGGGTTACGGTTATGCGAAAGTACCCATCCCGCTGAAGCAACACTGGCAGCGCCACCTGGAAGCGTATCTGGGTAGCCGCGAGAGTCTGAAAGGACTGATTCTGATGATGGACATCCGTCATCCAATGACCGACTTCGACCTGCTGATGCTCGACTGGGCCGTGGCCAGCGGCATGCCGATGCACATTCTGCTGACCAAGGCCGACAAACTGACCTATGGCGCAGCGAAGAACACCTTGCTCAAAGTTCAGGCAGAAATCCGTAAAGGCTGGGGCGAAACCGTGACCATCCAGCTGTTCTCGGCACCAAAACGCCTGGGCCTCGAAGACGCCTACACCGTATTGGCGAACTGGATGGAACTGGCCGACAAGGGCGCCGAGACGGCCGCAGAGTAAGGCGCAAGCTGTCTGCGCAGCGCTCAGGCAAGGCAAAAACAGGCGAGCAACGGCTGGGGTCGCACACGACTTTAGGGCCCTAAATGAGCATTGCGAGCCTGTTTTTAACGCAGCATGAGCGACGCGCAGGCAGTTTGCGGGCAAAAAAAACCCCGAATTTCGTATGGGGAGAGAGAAATTCGGGGTCTAAGTTTCCGGACCGCTAGGGCGGGGTCCAGATATCTGCCAACACTTAACACAACATAGGAGCATCGAAGGGCTTCACCACCCATTCAGTAACTCTGAGTGGCGCTTCACAGATTTAGTTCCGGTTAATTTCAAAACCTATTGGGAATAACCCCAAGAATTTTCCGAACTAAGAGCCCTTCGCCGATGACTTGCCGCGACACTACGCCGCGGCGCTATCCCCGAAAAAGCGCCTCACACCGGCTTAGTGCGCTTCATCCCAGTTATTTCCAACGCCGACTTCCACCAAAAGTGGTACATCCAGGGTCGCTGCACTGCTCATGTGAACGCGAATTTCCTCACGAACCTGGTCAATCAGGTCTTCGCGAACCTCAAGTACCAATTCATCGTGCACCTGCAGAATCACTTTGGCGTCCAGACCCGAGGTCAGCAGCCAGTTATCCACCGCCACCATGGCCTTCTTGATGATGTCCGCCGCAGTGCCTTGCATCGGCGCGTTGATTGCCGTGCGCTCGGCGCCTTTGCGCAGGGCCGGGTTTTTCGCGTTGATGTCCGGCAGGTACAGGCGACGACCGAATATGGTTTCGACGAAACCCTGCTCGGCCGCCTGGGCGCGGGTGCGCTCCATGTATTCGAGCACGCCTGGATAGCGGGCGAAATAACGGTCGATATAGGCTTGGGACTGTTTGCGGTCGACGCCGATCTGCTTGGCCAGGCCAAATGCGCTCATGCCGTAGATCAGGCCGAAGTTGATCGCCTTGGCGCTGCGCCGCTGATCGGTGGTGACGTCCGCCAGCTCAACCCCGAACACCTCGGCAGCGGTGGCTTTGTGCACGTCCAGATCATTGCGGAAGGCGTGCAACAGCCCTTCGTCCTTGGCCAGGTGGGCCATGATCCGCAGTTCGATTTGCGAATAGTCCGCCGCCAGCAGCTTGTAGCCTTTGGGGGCAATGAACGCCTGACGAATCCGTCGACCTTCGGCAGTACGAATCGGAATGTTCTGCAGGTTTGGATCGCTGGAAGACAAGCGACCGGTCGCTGCCACCGCTTGATGGTAGGACGTGTGAATCCGCCCGGTGCGCGGATTGATCTGCTCTGGCAGACGGTCGGTGTAGGTGCTTTTCAGCTTGCTCAAGGAGCGGTACTGCATCAATACCTTGGGCAGCGGGTAATCCTGCTCGGCCAGTTCCGCGAGTACCGCTTCGGCAGTCGAAGCCTGGCCCTTGGCGGTTTTGCTGAGAATCGGCAGCCCGAGTTTTTCGTAGAGGATCACGCCCAATTGCTTCGGCGAACCGAGGTTGAACTCCTCACCGGCAATGGCGAACGCCTCACGCTCCAGCGCGACCAGCTTATCGCCCAGTTCAACGCTCTGGATGCCCAGCAGGTTGGCGTCGACCAACGCGCCCTGGCGCTCGATACGCGCCAACACTGGCACCAGCGGCATCTCGATTTCACTGAGGACTTTGCTCAGGCTTGGAATGGCATCGAGTTTTTCATGCAGGGTCTGATGCAGACGCAGCGTCACGTCGGCATCTTCGGCGGCGTATGGCCCGGCCAGCTCCAGCGAGATCTGGTCGAAGGTCAGTTGCTTGACGCCCTTGCCCGCGATGTCCTGGAAGCTGGTGGTGGTGTAGCCCAAATACTTGAGCGCCAGGCTGTCCATGTCGTGACGGGTCGCGGTCGAATCCAGCACGTAGGACTCGAGCATGGTGTCGAAGGCGATGCCTTGCACCATGATGCCGCTGCTCTGATCGCCACCGATGGCGCAGTTGGCCAGGATGTTCATGTCGAACTTGGCGTGCTGGCCGACCTTGAGTTTGCTCGGGTCTTCCAGAATCGGCTTCAGTGCGCGCAACACCGTGTCGCGATCCAGTTGATCCGGCACGCCCATGTAGGAATGGGTCAACGGAATGTAGGCTGCTTCGTTGGCCTGCACAGCGAACGACAGCCCGACAAGTTGCGCTTGCTGCGCATCGATGCCCGTGGTTTCGGTATCGAAGGCGAACAGCGTGGCGTTTTGCAGCTTCTTCAGCCAGACGTCGAAATCTGCCTGGGTGAGGATCGTTGTGTACTGGGGCCCATCGTCGCCGGTCACGGCTTCTTCAACCGCCGCGACCACTTCCTGGCCCGCTCGCTTGGCATCACGCTGAACTTCCTCGAACCAGCTCTTGAACTCGAGCAGGGTATAGAGCTCGGCGAGCTTTTCACGGTCTGGCTCGCGCAGGTGCAAGTCGTCCAGACCAACGTCCAGCGGCACATCGACCTTGATGGTCGCCAGTTGATAGGAGAGGAACGCCATCTCCTTGTGTTCTTCAAGCTTGGCAGGCAACGTTTTGGCACCACGAATCGGCAGCGTCGGGACGATATCGAGTTGCGCATAGAGCTCGGTCAGGCCGCCGTTCACACCCACCAGCAGGCCGGACGCCGTCTTTGGGCCAATGCCCGGTACGCCTGGAATGTTGTCAGAGGAATCGCCCATCAGTGCCAGGTAATCGATGATCTGCTCGGGAGCGACGCCGAATTTCTCCTTCACGCCAGCCACATCCATCGCGCTACCGGTCATGGTATTGACCAAGGTAATGTGCCCGTCGACCAGCTGCGCCATGTCCTTGTCGCCCGTCGAGATCACCACCGGACGGTCGGCGGCCGCGCTGCTGCGGGCCAGCGTGCCGATCACGTCGTCGGCCTCAACACCATCGACGCACAGCAACGGAAAGCCCAAGGCAATCACGCTCGCATGCAATGGCTCGATCTGCACACGCATGTCATCGGGCATGCTGGGACGATTGGCTTTGTACTCGGCGTACAGGTCATCGCGAAATGTTCCGCCCTTGGCGTCGAATACCACGGCGAACGGGCTGTCCGGGTACTGCTTGCGCAGACTCTTGAGCATGTTCAGCACGCCCTTGACTGCGCCGGTCGGCAGGCCTTTGGACGTGGTCAACGGTGGCAGCGCATGAAAGGCGCGGTACAGGTAAGAAGAACCGTCCACCAGGACGAGGGGGGCTTGGCTCATGAGCAGGATCAACCTTTTCGGCGGGTCCGGCGCTAGAATAGCGGGACCGTTGACGACAAAGGGACAAGGTTATCATGCGCTCACTCAATCGCTTGTTACTGGCTGGCTTCTTTGCAATCACTCCCCTGGCCGTCATGGCAGCCAATGATGCACCGACGCCGGAACCGGAAGTCACCATCCACACTGAAGGCGACAAAGTCATTCAGGAGTACCGCCAGAACGGCTTCGTGTACGCGATCAAGGTCACACCGAAGGGTGGAAAACCGTACTTTCTGATACGTGCGGACGGAACGGAGGCAAACTATATCCGCTCGGATCAGCCGAATATGCTGATTCCGGCGTGGGAAATTTTTACCTGGAAGTAGTTTCTTAACTTTAATCGGCGCTGGCTCAACCGCGGCGCCCGAACTGAGCAGTTTTTAACCATGTCTGTGTTCACCCCCCTGGCTCGGCCCGAGCTGGAAACCTTTCTCGCCCCTTATGGGCTCGGCCGCCTGCTTGATTTCCAGGGGATTGCCGCGGGTAGCGAAAACACCAATTTCTTCATCAGCCTGGAGCAGGGGGAGTTTGTCCTGACCCTGGTTGAGCGCGGCCCTGTGCAGGAGATGCCGTTCTTTATCGAGCTGCTCGACGTGCTGCACGACGCCAACTTGCCGGTGCCCTATGCATTGCGGACCACCGACGGCATCGCCCTGCGCGAATTGGCCGGCAAACCTGCACTGCTGCAGCCGCGGCTGGCCGGCAAGCACATCAAGGAAGCCAACGCACAGCATTGCGCGCAGGTCGGCGAACTGCTGGGGCACCTGCACCTGGCGACCAAAGACCACATGATCAAGCGCAAGACTGATCGTGGCCTCGACTGGATGCTCGAGGAAGGCACGCAACTGCTGTCGCACCTGAATGCCGCGCAAAGCAATCTGCTGCAACGCGCCTTGAACGAAATCACTGAGCAGAAGATTAAAATTCTGGCGCTGCCTCGGGCCAACATCCACGCCGACCTGTTCCGCGACAACGCGATGTTCGAAGGCACGCACCTGACCGGGCTGATCGACTTCTACAACGCCTGCTCAGGCCCGATGCTCTACGACGTGGCGATTGCCCTGAATGACTGGTGCTCGGACGAAGACGGCGTGCTTCACGGCCCGCGGGCGAGGGCATTGCTCGGGGCTTATGCCGCGCTGCGCCCGTTCACCGCAGCCGAGGCCGAATTGTGGCCAACCATGTTGCGGGTGGCCTGCGTGAGGTTCTGGCTGTCGCGCTTGATCGCCGCCGAATCCTTTGCCGGGCAGGACGTGCTGATTCACGACCCGATGGAGTTCCAGCAACGGTTGGCCCAGCGTCAACACGTCAGCACGCCGTTGCCGTTCGCCCTCTAAAAGCATCGCGAGCAAGCTTTGCTCCTACAGGGGACCGCGTAAATCCTGTAGGAGCAAGGCTTGCCCGCGATAGGCTCACCGCAAATTTTCCTGCTTACAACGATTCAAGACACCCGGCCAAATCATTCCCCAATTTCTCCAACACCTGCTCATAGCCACGAGCTGTTGCCGGTGTGTAGCCGCCCAACGCATCCAGCTCCGCCAGTTTCACCGGCAAACCGGCCACCAGCGTCTCGGCCAGCCGTGGGCGCAACGGTGGTTCGCTGAACACGCAGGTCTTGCCGACTTCCTGCAAGCGCGAGCGCATCGCTGCAACGTGCTGGGCACCTGGCTGTACTTCAGCGGCCACGCTGAACACGCCGGTGTGCTTGAGGCCGTAGGCGTCTTCGAAGTAATCGAACGCTTCATGAAACACGAAGTAAGGCTTGCCCGCGATACCGGCCAAGCGCGCTTTCAAACGCAGATCCAGCGCGTCCAGGCGCTCATCGAACGCCTTGAGGTTGCTCTGATAGCGCGGCGCATTGGCCGGATCGGCAGCACTCAAGTCGGTGGCGATTTTTGCCGCGATCACTCGCGCATTGACCGGTGACAACCAGAGGTGAGCATCGAGACTGCCAGGGCGATGGTCGTGATCGTGTTCGTCTGCCTCTTCCGCATGGGAGTGGCTGTCTTCGGCAAAACGCCGCAGCTTCAGACCTGGCAGGTCCTGCACCGCAACCGATGGCAGGCTACGACCTTTGAGCACGCGCGGAAGGAAACCTTCCATGTCCGGGCCGATCCAGTAGAGCAGCTCCACCGACTGCACCTTCCGTACGTCGGATGGACGCAAGGCATAGTTATGCGGCGATGCACCCGGCGGCAGCAAGACCTCGGGAACCCCGACGCCATCCTGCACCGCAGCAGCAATCAGCTGCAGGGGCTTGATGCTGGTCAGTACGTTCACTTCGGCATGAGCGGCGCCGATCGCAAAAAAACCGGCAGCAAATGTGACAAAAATGGCAAAAAGTCTGGGCACGATGACCACTCAAGTAGGCGAGAACGGGTAACATAATAACGTCTCTCACAAAACTCGTCGCCGCTCATGCCTAAAACACCGCTAGCCAGCCGTCCCCACGACCACTCTCACTGCGTGCACAGCGCATTGTCCGAGGCCGATGTCATTTGCGCACGCCAAGGCTTGCGTCTGACCGCGCTGCGTCGGCGGGTGCTGGAACTGGTCTGGCAAAGCCACAAGCCGCTGGGCGCCTACGACATTCTGGCGGTACTCAGCGAGCAGGATGGCCGCCGTGCCGCGCCGCCGACGGTGTATCGCGCGCTGGATTTCCTGCTGGATAACGGCCTGGTCCACCGCATTTCCTCGCTCAACGCCTTCGTTGGCTGCAATCATCCGGGGCACGCTCATCAGGGCCAGTTCCTGATTTGCCGCGAATGCCATGCGGCCATCGAACTCGAGCAAAAATCCATCAGCGACACAATCATCCACAGCGCCGGCGAAGTCGGGTTCGTGGTCGAAGGCCAGACTGTCGAAGTAGTCGGCCTCTGCTCGGGTTGCCAGGGGGCTTGATGAGCACTGCGTTAATTCGCCTCAATCAGGTTGCGGTGACCTTCGCCGGGCAAAGCGTACTGGACAACATCGAGCTGAGCGTCGAGCCGAGGCAGATCGTTACCCTGATCGGCCCCAACGGCGCCGGCAAGACCACGCTGGTCCGCGCCGTGCTTGGCCTGCTCAAGCCCGACAGCGGCAGCGTCTGGCGCAAGCCGAAACTGCGGGTCGGCTATATGCCGCAGAAGCTGCATGTTGACCCGACCTTGCCGCTCTCGGTACTGCGCTTCTTGCGCCTGGTGCCGGGCGTAGATCGTGCGCGCGCCTTGGCAGCGCTCAAGGAAGTCGGCGCCGAACAGGTGATCGACAGCCCGGTGCAGAGCGTTTCCGGCGGCGAAATGCAGCGCGTATTACTGGCCCGCGCCCTGTTGCGCGAGCCAGAACTGCTGGTGCTTGACGAGCCGGTGCAAGGCGTCGATGTGGCCGGACAAGCCGAGCTCTATAGCCTGATCACCCGCCTGCGCGACCGCCACGGTTGTGGGGTGTTGATGGTTTCCCACGATCTGCACCTGGTGATGAGCACCACCGACCAGGTGGTCTGCCTCAATCGCCACGTCTGCTGCTCCGGGCATCCCGAGCAGGTCAGCGGCGACCCGGCGTTCGTCGAGCTGTTCGGCAAGAACGCGCAGAGCCTGGCGGTCTATCACCACCATCACGACCACGCCCACGACTTGCATGGCTCGGTCGTCAGCGCGGCACCGACCGTTCACACCCACGTTCATGGAGATGGCTGCAAGCATGGCTGATTTTCTGTTGTACGCCCTGCTCGCAGGCCTGGCCCTGGCCGCCGTCGCAGGTCCGCTGGGATCGTTCGTGGTCTGGCGGCGCATGGCCTATTTCGGCGACACCCTGTCCCATGCAGCGCTGCTTGGTGTGGCGTTGGGTTTTCTGCTGGATGTCAGCCCGACCATCGCGGTGACCGTCGGCTGCCTGTTGCTGGCCGTGCTGCTGGTGACCTTGCAACAGCGCCAGCCGCTGGCCTCCGATACCTTGTTGGGGATTCTTGCGCCGAGCACGCTCTCTCTCGGCCTGGTGGTACTAAGCTTCATGCATGAAGTGCGGATCGACCTGATGGCCTATCTGTTCGGCGACCTGCTGGCGATCAGCCCGACCGATCTGGCGTGGATCCTCGGCGGCAGTGCGGCGGTGATGTTGCTGTTGGTGGCGCTGTGGCGGCCGTTGCTGGCGATTACAGTGCACGAAGAATTGGCCACGGTTGAAGGCCTGCCGGTAGCAGCATTGCGCATGACCTTGATGCTGCTGATTGCGGTGGTGATCGCGGTGGCGATGAAAATTGTCGGCGTGCTGCTGATTACCTCGTTGTTGATCATCCCGGCGGCTGCGGCACAACGTCACGCACGTTCTCCAGAGCAGATGGCCTTGGGCGCGAGTTTGCTCGGTATACTCGCGGTCTGCGGTGGCCTGGCGCTGTCGTGGTTCAAGGACACGCCGGCCGGCCCATCGATTGTGGTGGCTGCCGCCGCGCTGTTTCTGCTGAGTTTTGTCCTGCCCCGTCGAGGGGTGTAGACTTGCTCGTTTTTTGCGCAATCAGAGAGTCGCAGGAATGAAGCCGTTCGCCTCCCGTTATCTGCTCCTTGTTGCATTTTCGCTGCTACTTGGCGCCTGCCAAAGCACGCCGCCGGCCCCCGAGGTCCCGGACGCACGGGCTACGGCGATCGCGCAGCTGGAGCAAAGCCTGGCCAGCAGTGAACTGGCCACCGCCGAGGATCAATTGGCCGCCTTGCAGGCCGAATCACCCAACGATCAGTCGCTGGAGCAATATCAACGGCAACTCGCCGAAGCCTATTTGCAACGCAGCCAGATCGTTCTGCAAAAAGGCGACGTGAATGCCGCCGCCACGGCCCTGAGCCGGGCCCGTGCGTTGATGCCCAAAGCTCCGGCGCTGACCGGTGGTGTCAACAACGCCATCAGCCACGCGCGCAAGGCCGAACTGGACCAGGCCGAGGCAGCCCTCAAAGCCGCCGAAGCCAAGCGTGTCGCCAAGGTCATCGACCCAACGGCCGAGAGCACCACCGTTGCGCTGAACATCGCCGATAGCAAGCAATTGCGTCGGCAACTCGATGCGATTGCCAGCGATGTGGTGAGTTATGAGTGCGACGTCAGCATTCAGGCGCCGCGCACCGAAGATTACCCGTGGCTGGCCACGCTGCTGACCAAACGGGTGAAGAAGCTGGATGCAGACTTCGACTTGAAGATCGAGCGACAGATTCTGCGCAATGTTCCGGCACAGATGGTTCTGACGCCGCGTAAGCCTTAAAAGAAGAAGATCGCAGCCTCCGGCAGTGCCTACATCGGTCCGTAGGAGCTGCCGGAGGCTCCGAGCTTTTGCATTTCCGGTTATCGCGTTATTTCCAAATGACTGGATGAATGCGAAATAAATGCTAAGAGCCTCTATACGGACAGGCTAAAATGCCCGCCCGGCTAACCGCTGATCCTTTTCTAACGCGCCCCACAAGGTTCGCTACGTGATCGAGTTTCAAAACGTCCATAAAACTTACCGCGTTGCCGGTAAGGATATTCCCGCGCTGCACCCTACCAATCTGTCGATTGAGAACGGTCAGGTATACGGCCTGATCGGTCATTCCGGTGCGGGAAAAAGTACCCTGTTGCGCCTGATCAACCGCCTGGAAGACTCCAGCGGCGGCAAGATCATCGTCGATGGCGAAGAAGTCACCGCGCTGGACGCCAATGCGCTGCGCCGTTTCCGTCAGCAAGTCGGGATGATCTTCCAGCACTTCAACCTGCTGGCCTCCAAGACAGTTGCCGACAACGTCGCGCTGCCACTGACCCTGGCCGGTGAACTGTCGCGCAGCGAGATCGATCAACGGGTGGCCGAGTTGCTGGCTCGCGTCGGCCTGTCCGACCACGCAAAGAAGTACCCGGCGCAGTTGTCCGGTGGCCAGAAGCAGCGCGTCGGCATCGCCCGCGCCCTGGCGACCAAGCCAAAAATCCTGCTGTGTGACGAAGCCACCAGCGCCCTCGACCCGCAAACCACCGCGTCGGTCCTGCAACTGTTGGCCGAGATCAACCGTGAGCTGAACCTGACCATCGTGTTGATCACCCATGAAATGGACGTGATTCGCCGGGTCTGCGACCAGGTCGCCGTGATGGATGCCGGCGTGATCGTCGAGCAAGGTCCGGTGGCCGACGTGTTCTTGCACCCCAAGCACCCGACCACCAAGCGATTCGTGCAGGAAGACGAGCAAATCGACGAAAGCGAACAGCGCGACGACTTCGCTCACGTGCCGGGCCGTATCGTGCGCCTGACCTTCCAGGGCGACGCGACCTACGCGCCGTTGCTGGGCACCGTCGCCCGCGAAACGGGTGTGGACTACAGCATCCTCGCCGGTCGTATCGACCGCATCAAAGACGTCCCCTACGGGCAACTGACCCTGGCGGTCACCGGCGGCGACATGGACGCGGCGTTTGCCCGCTTCACCGCGGCTGACGTCCACATGGAGGTGCTGCGTTAATGGAAGCCCTGATGAGTTTCTTCGCCAATATCGACTGGTTCGAAATCTGGCAGGCTACTGGCGACACCTTGCTGATGCTCGGTGGTTCGCTGTTGTTCACCGTACTGCTCGGCCTGCCGCTGGGTGTGTTGCTGTTCCTCTGCAGCCCGCGCCAGTTGCTCGAAGCTAAAGGCGTTTACGCACTGCTGTCGCTGATTGTGAATATCCTGCGCTCGCTGCCGTTCATCATTCTGCTGATCGTGATGATCCCGTTCACCGTACTGATCACCGGCACCTCGCTGGGCGTCGGCGGTGCGATTCCGCCGCTGGTCGTCGGCGCTACACCGTTCTTCGCCCGCCTGGTGGAAACTGCCCTGCGTGAAGTCGATCGCGGCATCATCGAAGCGACCCAGGCCATGGGCGCGACGACCCGCCAGATCATCGTCAACGCGCTGCTGCCCGAAGCCCGCCCAGGTATCTTCGCAGCGATCACGGTGACCGCGATTACGCTGGTGTCCTACACGGCGATGGCCGGTGTGGTCGGTGCCGGTGGTTTGGGTGACCTGGCAATCCGCTTCGGTTACCAACGCTTCCAGACTGACGTGATGGTGGTGACCGTGGTGTTGCTGCTGGTGCTGGTCCAGGTTCTGCAAACCGTCGGCGATAAGCTGGTGGTGCACTTTTCCCGAAAATAAATGCAATCGCCGGCCACGGCTGGCAGGCGCTCGAAAGGGCGCCTCACAAGGAGTTTGCTGGATGAAAAAACTACTCGTCGCATTCGCTGCCGTTGCAGCGTTCTCCGCTCAGGCCGCTGAAACCCTGACCGTCGCTGCTACTCCGGTTCCGCACGCGGAAATCCTCGAGTTCGTGAAGCCGGCACTGGCCAAAGAAGGCGTCGACCTCAAGGTCAAGGTGTTCACCGACTACGTGCAGCCGAACGTACAGGTTGCCGAGAAACGCCTGGACGCCAACTTCTTCCAGCACCAGCCGTACCTCGATGAATTCAACAAGGCCAAGGGCACAAACCTGGTGAGCGTTGCCGGTGTGCACCTCGAGCCGCTGGGCGCGTACTCCAACAAGTACAAGACCCTTGCCGAACTGCCAGGCGGCGCCAACGTGGTGATCCCGAACGATGCCACCAACGGCGGCCGTGCACTGTTGCTGCTGGAGAAGGCTGGCCTGATCAAGTTGAAGGATTCCAAAAACATCCTGTCGACCGTCAAGGACATCACCGAGAACACCAAAGACCTGAAGTTCCGTGAACTGGAAGCCGCGACCATCCCGCGCGTGCTGACCCAGGTCGACCTGGCGCTGATCAACACCAACTACGCGCTGGAAGCCAAGCTCGATCCGTCCAAGGACGCGCTGGTGATCGAAGGCAAGGACTCGCCTTACGTGAACATCCTGGTCGCCCGCGCGGACGACAAGGACAGCGACGCGATGAAGAAACTGGTTGCTGCGCTGCACAGCCCGGAAGTGAAGGCGTTCATTCTGGAGAAGTACAAAGGCGCGGTATTGCCGGCGTTCTGATCTGCTGATGTAAAACAAAACGGGGACACAATCACTGTGTCCCCGTTTTTTTATGCCTGTGTCCCGCCTGGCTGCTATAGCCCTTTCCACTGTAGGAGCACAGCTTGCTGGCGATGGCGCCCGCAAGATCGCCATCACCAGCAAGCTGTGCGCCTACATACGCTTGAGCATCACCGGCAACTGGGCCACCAGTTTCGTGTTGTTCAACGGTGCGCGAATGAATCCGCGCTGGGTGCCGTCCGGCCCGATTACCGCCAGGTTGCCGCTGTGGTCGACGGTGTAGTTGGGTTTGCTGGTGTCCGCCGGAATGAACGGAATGCTCACCGCATTGGCGACTTTCTGCAGGTCTTCGACCGAAGCCGGCGTCAGGCCGACAAACTGCGGATCGAAGTAGCCCAGGTATTGCTTGAGCTGCTTGGGGGTGTCGCGGTTCGGGTCGACGCTGACCAGAATGATCTGCAACTTGTCGACCGCGTCCGCTGGCAGCTCGCTCTTGATCTGCCGTAGCTGCGCCAGGGTGGTCGGGCAGATGTCCGGGCAGAAGGTGTAACCAAAGAACAGCAGGCTCCATTTGCCTTTCAAGGCGTTGACCGTGACCGGTTGGCCGTCCTGATTGGTCATCTGCACGTCCGGCAGGTTACGGCTTTGCGGCAACAGGATGATCCCGGCGTCGATCAGCGCAGTCGGATCGCCCTGGCCTTTGCCAGACAGTACTTTGTTGACGGTAAGCCCCAGGACCAGCGCGATCAGGGCAACAAGAATGAAGACGGTTTTCTGGGTTCGGGTCATAGGTTCAACATTAAGTAGTGGTCTACGAGCAGGGCGATAAACAGCAGGAACAAGTAATAAATAGAGTACTTGAAGGTGTTGATCGCCGCGTGCGGCTGAGTGCCACGGTACAGCACCACGGCCCATTGCAGAAACCTCGCGCCCAGTCCCAGGGCGCAAATCAGGTACAGCAAACCGCTCATGTGAATGACATAGGGCATCAAGCTCACGGCCAACAGGGCAAAGGTGTAAAGCAGGATGTGGATCTTGGTGTAATGCTCGCCGTGGGTCACCGGCAGCATGGGAATATCGGCCTTGGCGTACTCCTCCTTGCGATGAATCGCCAACGCCCAGAAGTGTGGCGGGGTCCAGGCAAAGATAATCAGCACCAGCAGCAGCGGTTCGGCGCTGACATGCCCGGTGGCAGCGACCCAGCCCAACAGTGGCGGTGCAGCGCCGGCCAGTCCGCCGATAACGATGTTCTGCGGCGTCGCCCGCTTGAGAAAACCGGTGTAGACCACCGCATAGCCAAGCAGCGAGGCGAGGGTCAGCCACGCGGTCAGCGGGTTGGTGAACGCCAGCAGCAGGGCTTGCCCGGCCACCGCCAATAACAGCGCGAAGGTCAGTGCGGCGGTTGGTGAAACCCGGCCTTCGGCCAGTGGCCGCTTGTGCGTGCGCGCCATCACCGCGTCAATCCGCCGGTCCACCACATGGTTGACCGCCGCCGCGCCGCCCGCGCACAGTCCGATCCCCAGGTTGCCAAACACCAGCACCGTCCACGGCACCCCGGCACGCGTGGCGAGAAACATACCGACCAGCGACGTGATCAGCATCAACACCACGACTTTCGGCTTGGTCAGCTCCAGATAGTCACGCCAGATCGCTTGGCGGTGACGTTCGCCGATCAGAGTCGCCATGGCATTTCTCCTTTTATTGTTATCGGCCCGGCCGTGTGTTTACGCGGGCTGAAGCGCCAGCGTCCGGGCGTCTGCTGTCTGACTCGAACCAGGCTGGTTCGTGCGTGATAGTTGACCAGCACCATCGTCAGCAACAGCGCCGCGCCGCCCGCGTTATGGGCCACGGCCACCGGCAACGGCAGGTGAAACAGCACATTGCTGATGCCCAGGGTGATCTGCACCGCCAACGCCCCCAGTACCAACCCGGCGAGTCGGGTCATGCCGACGACCTTGAGCTGCCAGGCCAGCCCCAGCAGCACCAGCGTGACCAGCAACGCGCCAATGCGGTGAGTCAGGTGAATCGCCGTGCGCGCATCGCTGTCGAGCTGTCCGCCGAGGTAGTTGGGGCCGATGTGTTGGGTCAAGTGAAAGCCGTTGGCGAAATCAGCCGGTGGCAACCATTGGCCGTGACAAGTGGGGAAGTCGATACAGGCCACCGCCGCGTAGTTGGCACTGACCCAGCCGCCGAGAGCGATCTGCCCGATCACCAGCAACAACCCGGCCGTCGCCCAGTACTGCAAACGTCGCGGTACGATCAGCGCCGGCAATACACCGGACAAGCGCAAGGTCAGCAGAAACAGCAGGCTCAAGGTCGCAAAGCCACCCAGCAAATGCCCCGTCACCACCTGCGGCCAGAGCTTGAGGGTGACCGTCCACATGCCAAAGGCCGCTTGGGCAAACACCACCGCCAGCAAGAACAACGGCAGCTTCAGGGGTTGGTCCAGATGATGGCGATGAGTCCAGGAACGCGCCGCCAGCAACACAATCAGCAAGCCAAGGGTGCCGGCGAAATAGCGGTGAATCATCTCGTTCCAGCCCTTGTGGGCAACCACCGGCGTGTCTGGAAAATGCAACTCGGCATGGGCCAGTTGGGCTTCGCTCTTCGGCACGCTGATAAACCCGTAGCAACCCGGCCAGTCCGGGCAACCAAGGCCGGCATGGGTCAGCCGGGTATAGGCGCCCAACAAGACGACAATCAGTGCCAGCAAGGTGGCAAACAGCGCGAGGCGAAATCCAGGTTTGGCCATGACGATGCCCTTATCCGATGTTCGACAGTTTCAGCAGGTGGCGCAGGTCGTTGAGCAGGTCCTTGCCTTTGACGGTAGGGTCGAAGCGCAGCACCAGATTGCCGTGCGGATCGATGATCCAGAGCTGCGCCGAGCCTTTGCCCTGAACATTTTTAGTGTAGGTCGAAAGGTCCAGTGGATAACGCTGCAACTGCGGGTATTCGCGCTTGAGCTTGGCCTCATAGTCCGCGCTCAAGGGTTGGGCCACGGCCAATGCATGGCTGGCACGCGAGGCATCACGACCCAGAGCGACCTGAATCTGCCGGGCCAGGTACACCAACTGCTGACAATCGACCGAGCAGTCCTGCGGTGCGGTCACCAGCATCTGCCAGCGGTCTTCGTCCGCCTGCACCCCCAACTCGGCACGGCTCTGACCGTTGCCGATCAGTTCACCGTGATAGCTGCGACCTTCCGGCACCCAGAACTGCAACTTGTACATGCCGGTGGCGAGGATCATCGGGCCAATCACCATCAGCAGGATCAGCACCAGCTGCCAGCGCCCACGACGACGCTGTGGCGCCTGCGCTTCAGACATGTTGGGTGGATTCATGGCCGCTCCCATGCTGTTTCTCCTTTGCGTTGTGCCATCCGAAATAGAGATAAAGACCGAACAGCGCGAGCGCCATGGCGAACCACTGCACGGCATAACCGAGGTGTTTTTCCGGCCCCATCGCCACGACCGGCCAATCAACCACATAAGATGTCGGCCCGGCTTCTTCACGTAATTCGTAAGCAAACCCGGTTCGGCCCAGCTCGCTCCAGAGCTTGGCCGGATCGATCGCCGTCACCAGCCGTGGCCAGTTGGCGTTCGCCGGATCGGCATGCAGTTGAAAGGTCGCGCCCGGGGGGACATACACCCAGGCGTCGAGACTCAACGATTGCTCGGGGGTGGTGAACACCGGCGGTGTGCGCCGGTTCGGCCACGGCAGCCAGCCGCGATTGAGCAATAACCAGAGACCGCTCGCCTGGTCGTGAAAGGGTTGCAGCAGCTCAACCCCCGGCCGGCCATTGCGGGTGCGGTTGTCGAGCAGGTAACTGTGGGCCGCATCGAACTGGCCATGCAGGCGAACGCGTCGGAATGCCGGGTCTTGAGTGCTCGACAGTAGTTCGCTGGTCATCGGTTCAGCCACGCGGCGTTCGGCGTAGCTCGCCAGCAACACGCGTTTCTGCTCGCCCCGGCTTAATTGCCAAAACCCCAGAAAGACCAGCAACGGCAGCAGTGCGAGCACCACCAGGGTCGGTGCGATACCTGGCCGAAAGCGCTTCATGGCGTCGCCAAAAAGTTGATAAACAGGGTAGCTATACTCAAGTACATCGCATTCCCCCGGAGTCTCACCATGCTCAAAGCAGCCATCGTCCTGATGCTGATTGCCACGGTTGTCAGCCTGTTCAGCGGCCTGTTTTTTCTGGTCAAGGACGACAGCAGCTCAAAACGCCTGGTCACCGCCCTGAGTGTTCGTGTCGGCCTGGCTGCCATCACCGTCGGCTTGATTGCCTGGGGGTTCTTCAGCGGCCAGCTGGTGTCCAGCGCGCCCTGGTAAGCGCCACCTCAAAGCACGTAAACGAAGACAAACAGGCCAATCCACACCACATCGACGAAGTGCCAATACCAACTGGCCGCCTCGAAGCCGAACTGGTGATCGCCATCGAAATGCCCACGCATGATCCGCATCAGCATCACGAACAGGATGATCGTGCCGATGGTCACGTGAGCGCCATGGAAACCGGTCAGCATGAAGAAGGTCGCGCCATACACGCCTGAGCCCAGGGTCAGTCCCAGCTCGTGATAGGCGTGGATGTATTCCTTGGCCTGGAAGCTGAGGAACGCACAGCCCAGCAGTACTGTCAGCGCCAGCCAGAGCTTCAGTGCGCCGCGATGGCCCTTTTTCAAGGCATGGTGGGCGATGGTCACCGTGACGCTGGAGCTCACCAGTAACACCGTGTTCAGCAGCGGCAACCCCCAGGGACTAATGACTTCCTTGGGCGGTGGGAAGAGTGTCGGGTCAGGGGTGTGCAGCAGCGGCCAGGCGAACTGGAAGTTCGGCCAGAGCATGTGCGCGATGCCCTTGCCGCCCTCACCACCGAGCCACGGCCCGGACAGGTTGCGCACGTAGAACAGCGCACCGAAGAAGGCGATGAAGAACATCACCTCGGAGAAAATGAACCAGCTCATGCCCCAGCGGAACGAGCGATCAAGCTGCGAGCTGTACAACCCCGCGCGGCTTTCCTTGATCACCGTGCCGAACCAGCCGAACAGCATGTAGGCCAGCAACAGGCCGCCAACGAAGAAGATCAGCGGGCCGTGGGATTCCGGGCGCGCGGCCTTGAGGTCGTTGAACCAGGTCGCCAGGCCAAACACGGTGACGAACATGCCGATCGTGGCAATGATCGGCCATTTGCTCTGGGCGGGAACGTAATAATGCTCATGACTTGCCATTTATTGTTCTCCTTATCGGGCACGCTTGAACGCCTCAAGGACCGGCATTGGTGTTTGCCACGACCGGTGGATGACGTGCGGTGATATCGAACAGCGTGTAAGCCAGCGTCAGGTGCTTCACATCCTTGGAAATCTCACGGTCAACGATGAAACGTACGGGCATTTCGATTCGTTCGCCGGGTTGCAGCACCTGCTGGGTGAAGCAGAAGCACTCGGTCTTGTGGAAATACACCGCTGAGTCGCCCGGAGAAATGCTTGGTATCGCCTGCGCGCTCATTGGGTGATCGGTCGGGTTGCGGGCGACGAAGATCATCTCGTTCACCGCCCCCGGATTGATCACCATGTCGTCGGCCTTGGGATAAAACTCCCAGACCATGTCCACGGCGTTGGTCGACAGAAACTGCACGCGGATTTGCCGCGACGTGTCGACCACCTGCTCGCCTTCGTACTGCCCGGCGGTTTTGCCGTTGATGCCGAACGCCTTGCACATCACGTCGTAGATTGGTACCAGGGCAAACCCGAAGACAAACATGCCGGCCACCACTAACAGCAGCCGGGTGACCAGCTTCTTCATGGAAATAGAGTCAGCCATGACGGCGGGCCTCAGCGGCTATAACGTTCATTTCACTTCCGGTGGCGTGACAAAGGTGTGATACGGCGCCGGCGACGGCACGCTCCACTCCAGGCCTTCTGCCCCTTCCCAGGGTTTCGCCGGGGCTGCCGGACCGCCACGGATGGTCTTGATCACGATGAACAGGAAGAAGATCTGCGTCGCCCCGAAGGTGAACGCGCCAATCGACGACACCATGTTGAAGTCGGCGAATTGCAGGTTGTAGTCCGGAATCCGCCGCGGCATACCCGCCAGGCCCACGAAGTGCATCGGGAAGAAAGCCATGTTCATGCCGATGAACGACAGCCAGAAGTGCAGCTTGCCGAGGGTTTCGTCGTACATGTGGCCGGTCCATTTCGGCATCCAGTAGTAGGCCGAAGCGAAGATCCCGAAGATCGCCCCCGGCACCAGCACGTAGTGGAAATGCGCGACCACAAAGTAAGTGTCCTGGTACTGGAAGTCCGCCGGGGCGATGGCCAGCATCAACCCGGAGAACCCGCCAATGGAGAACAGGATCACGAATGCCACGGCAAACAGCATCGGTGTCTCGAATGTCAGCGAGCCCTGCCACATAGTGCTGACCCAGTTGAACACCTTGACCCCGGTGGGCACCGCGATCAGCAGCGTCGCGTACATGAAGAACAGCTCGCCCACCAGCGGGATGCCGACCACGAACATGTGGTGCGCCCAGACGATGAACGACAGGAAGGCAATACTCGCCGTGGCGTAAACCATCGAGGTGTAGCCGAACAGTGGCTTGCGAGAGAAGGTCGGAATGATCGAGCTGACGGCACCGAACGCCGGCAGGATCATGATGTACACCTCGGGGTGGCCGAAGAACCAGAACACGTGCTGGAACAGCACCGGATCACCGCCACCGGCAGCGCTGAAGAAGCTGGTGCCGAAGTGGATATCCATCAACATCATGGTCACGCAACCCGCCAGCACCGGCATCACCGCGATCAACAGGAACGCGGTGATCAGCCAGGTCCAGACGAACAGCGGCATTTTCATCAGGGTCATGCCCGGGGCACGCAGGTTGAGGATGGTGGCGATCACGTTGATCGCGCCCATGATCGAGCTGATACCCATCAAGTGGATGGCAAAGATGAAGAAGGTCACGCTTTCCGGCGCGTAGGTTGTCGATAGCGGGGCGTAGAAGGTCCAGCCGAAATTCGGTCCGCCGCCCGGCATGAACAGCGTCGACACCAGCAGCAGAAACGCTGCCGGCAGCAGCCAGAAGCTGAAGTTGTTCATCCGCGGCAGGGCCATGTCCGGCGCGCCGATCATCAGCGGGATCATCCAGTTGGCGAGGCCGACAAACGCCGGCATCACCGCACCGAAGACCATCACCAGACCGTGCATGGTGGTCATCTGATTGAAGAATGCCGGTTCGACGATCTGCAGGCCGGGCTGGAACAACTCGGCGCGAATCACCATGGCGAACGAACCGCCGAGCAGGAACATCATGAAGCTGAACCACAGGTACAGCGTGCCAATGTCTTTGTGGTTGGTGGTCAGCACCCAGCGCATCAGGCCCTTGGCCGGACCGTGGACGTGGTTGTCGACGATTGCATGACCGTGGTCATCGTTCACAGCATTCATGGCCTGTCTCCTGCAAACGGGTGGGCTGGACAGCTCGGGGTGCTTGGCCCCAAGCGTTCAAGGGAACACGCAATAGACCGGGTCATTTGCTTGCCGCCTGTTTGAGGGCCAGTACGTCTTTAGGGGTGACCATGTCGCCTTTGTTGTTGCCCCAGGCATTTCGTTCGTAGGTCACGACGGCAGCGATATCGACTTCCGACAGCTGCTTGCCGAACGCCGCCATGGCGGTACCGGGTTTGCCGAAGAACACACGGTGCAGGTGGTCTTCTATTGGCCCGGTCGCGATTGGCGAACCTTTGAGTGCCGGGAACAGCGGTGGCATACCCTGGCCTTCAGGCTGGTGACAGGCAGCACAGGTGGTGTGATAAATCTTGTCGCCGCGTTCCTTCAGCTCGTCGAGGGTCCACTCTTTACTGGTCAGCTCCTTGAGCTTGGCGGCGTCGGCTTTGCGCTCGGTCAGCCAGGTGTCGTAGTCGGCCTGGGTTTTGACGTCGACCACAATTGGCATGAAGCCATGGTCCTTGCCGCACAGTTCGGCGCACTGGCCACGGTAGATGCCGGGCTTGTCGACGCGGGTCCAGGCTTCGTTGACGAACCCTGGAATCGCATCGCGCTTAACCGCAAACGCCGGCACCCACCACGAGTGGATGACGTCGGCAGAGGTCACCAGAAAGCGCACCTTGGCACCGATCGGCAGCACCAGCGGCTGATCGACTTCCAACAGGTAATTTTCGCCTTTGGCAGTTTTGTTGTGGATTTGCTCTTGCGGTGTGGCCAGGTTGCTGAAGAACTCGACGTCCTGACCCAGGTATTTGTAGTGCCACTTCCACTGATAACCGGTGATCTGGATATCGATATCCGGCTCACTGGTGTCATACATCTTGATCAGGGTCGCGGTCGCCGGAACGGCCATGGCGACCAGAATGATGAAAGGCACCACGGTCCAGAGGATCTCGACCGTCGTACTTTCATGGAACTTGGCGGCCACCTGCCCGGTGGAGCGTCGATGCAGCATCATCGACCAGAACATGGCGCCGAAAACGATGATGCCGATCACCACACAGATCCAGAAAATGGTCATGTGCAGGTCGAATACTGCGTGACTGACTTCAGTCGCTCCAGGCGCCATATTCACAGTCCAGGCCGCTTGCGCCTGACCGAAAATCGACCACAACAGGAGGCCCATCCAGACATGTGGATGTCGCATCATTGCGGGTTCCCCTTATCGTTCTTGTTATCCCGCCGGCTAACACCGACGGCAAGGGAGCGGCTTTTTCAGACTACGAACTTGAATCGCCGGGCCTTGCTGCCTACGCAGTCGGGCGTCATCAGCTAACTCCATTCAGATCCGAGTATAGACAGCGAGTGCGACCCCGCAACGCGATGGCGTAAATGAGCTGAAACACCTGACACTTGCGCCACAGGCCACGGATGGAGAAGGATGTGGGATCGGTGATGGCAAATCGATATAACGCAGTGGCATGAAAGGTGAAATAATTATGACAAATACGTCTTAGCCACTTGTATAAGCAGGCTAACTTATGTCTTCCCCTATTTCCTTGCATTCGTTTCCTGGAGTTTTCATGAACACCGCCGCATTGCGCGAGCAGATTCAACGTGCACAACAACATGAAGCCGAAACCGGTCAGCTGACCCGTCAGCTGGAAGTCCAATTGCCGCACCTGCATTCATCCATCCAATTGCCAGACATCGACGCCAAGGGCGTGATGACCCGTTTTGTCACTGCTTATATAGAACAAGTGCCGGACTTGCTCGACGCTGCCAATGACGTAGCGCGTGAAGCGGGGATCGAGTCGCAGATCAAACCGGTGCTGACAATCGCCGAGCAGTTCTTCCTCCAGCCACCGGCAATCATGGCCGGTCACGAAGGCCTGGATGGCCTGCTGGATGAAGCCTACCTGGCACATCGCCTGGTAGAAGAGGTTAACGACCTCTACATCAAACATTTCGGCCAGCCACTGATCCCATTGGACATGACTGTCGCCAACCTGATTGCCCACCAACTGATCGGCGAGGACTTCGCCAATCAACTGGATGAGGCTGTGCATCACGCCGTTGATGAGATGCTGAACGAAGAAAGCTTCGCGCTGGAGTCCGTCGAAGCCTACCGGGAAAAACTCAACAGCCCGGACACCGGCGCCGCCTGGAAGCGCTGGCCATGCCTGTCGCGCCAGCTGGGCGTAGGCCTGGAACTGGATCAGCCAGCTGCCTGAGTCTGAACATACCCCTGTGGCGAGGGGGCTTGCCCCCGTTGGGCCGCGAAGCGGCCCTCGCTTCTCCTGTATGTACAGGTTTGCGGCTGCTGCGCAACCGAACGAGGCGGTGCGGCGTTCCGACAAGCCCGCTCGCCACAGTCAGCGCAACACTAAGACCCCACTCCTACGGTCGTCCGTAATCGCCCCTCCAGCCGGCGCTTCAATCCGCGCGCCTCGATCAGCAGTTTCGAGCCTTTGCTGGCATTGGCCCGCCCCCATTCCTCAAGCAACTCCAGACATGAGTGGTCGATATAACTCAGGTTATTGAGCGGCACATGCACCGTCGCGCCCGCCGGAATAGCCCCTAGCACCCGGGTCAACGCCGGCACCTTGAGAAAGGTCGCAGCCCCCATCAATCGCAACTCCATTTCGCCCTCTGCCGGAAGGTCGATCAGGCTGATTTTCAACCGCGAAGCCTTCCAGGCCAGCTTCGCCAGGGTCAAGCCAAAACCGACCAGCACTCCGGTCAGCAAGTCGCTGAAGATAATCGCCAGCGCGGTCACCGCGTAGGTAATCATCGGCATCCGGCCATACCGTCCCAGTCCGCGAAACGCCTTCAAATCCACCAGTTTCACCCCGGTGTACACCAGCACGCCTGCCAGACTGGCAACCGGAATGCTTTGCAGCACACTGGACAACAGCAACACAAATGCCAGCAGCCAGACACCGTGAAAAATCGCCGACAACCGCGTTTTGGCGCCGGCCTGTACGTTGGCTGAACTGCGCACGATCACGCCCGTCATTGGCAGAGCGCCGACCAGACCGCAGAGCATGTTGCCGATGCCTTGGGCGGACAGTTCGCGGTCGAAATCCGAACGCTCGCCGCTGTGCATGCGATCGACCGCAGCGGCCGAGAGCAGGGTTTCGGCGCTGGCAATGAAAGCCACGGCGAAGGCGGCGATCAGCAGGTTGGGGTCGGCGAAATTCAACAGGTCGGCCGGTTTCAGCCAGTCAATTGCCTCGGCGAGGTTAGCCGGGACTTCAACCCGTTTGACGTTCAACGCCAGCGCCAAACTGGCGAGGGTCGCCAATCCAACACCAAGCAACGCGCCAGGAATGAAACGCAGCCCTTGCGGGCGAAATTTCTCCCACAGTCCCATGACCAGAATCGTCGACAGCCCAAGCAGACCGGCCTGCCAACCCAGCCCGCCACCCAGGGTCGGCAAGGCTTGGGCAACGGCCGCCGGAAACCCGCTGAGGTTATCCAGGCCTGAGGGTTTAGGGACGCCGTCGAGCATCACATGCACCTGCGACAGCACGATCAGCACACCGATGCCCGCCAGCATGCCGTAAACCACCGCTGGCGCCGTCACGCGGAACCAGCAGCCCAGCCGCAAACGCCCGGCCACCAGTTGCAGAAACCCGGCCAGCAACAGAATTGGTCCGAGCATCGCCACACCATGCTGGCGCACCAGTTCAAAGACCAGTACCGCCAGCCCCGCAGCCGGACCGCTGACTTGCAGCGGCGAACCTGCCAGCCAACCGACCACCAGACCACCGATAATTCCGGTGATCAGGCCTTTGGCCGGCGGCATGCCGGAAGCGATTGCAATCCCCATGCATAAGGGCAGGGCGACCAGAAACACCACCACCGAAGCCAACAGCTCCCGTGGCAAAACAGCTTTCAATTGCGCAACACGCATGAGCGTTCTCCTGAGATTCTTCAGGCGTGGCGAAGCCCGACCGCTTTTTCAGCAGCCTTGGCCAGACCAGACAAGGTGTTTAGGAGGATTTAGAAGCGCGCTTTGGGCGTCGCCACGGGAATCGGATGACTGCCATCAAGAGGCAGGAAGCAGCCCTTATCCGCGTCGTAGGCTTTTATTTCGCTGGTTTCGATGCTGTAGACCCAGCCATGGATAAACAGCTGACCGTTGGCCATGCGCGAGGCCACTGAAGGGTGAGTGCGCAAATGCTGCAACTGGGCGATGACGTTTTCTTCGGTAAGCACCTGCATGCTTTCGTTTTCGTCAGCGCAATGGCAGTTTTCCTGGACCATGGTTTTTGCCACTTCGGCGTGACGTAGCCAGGCTTTGACCGTGGGCATTTTTTCCAGGCTTTGTGGATTGAGTACCGCCCGCATGGCGCCGCAATCAGAGTGTCCGCAAATGATGATGTGCTGCACGCCAAGGGCCAGCACCGCATATTCGATGGCTGTGGATACCCCGCCGTTCATCTGGCCATAGGGCGGCACTACGTTGCCAACGTTGCGGGTGACAAACAGATCGCCAGGAGCGCTTTGGGTAATCAATTCGGGAACGATGCGCGAGTCCGCGCACGCAATGAACATCGCTCTGGGCCGCTGAGCCGTGGCGAGTTTCTTGAAGAGCTCTTCCTGTTGCGGGAAGACCTCGTGGTGGAAGTGTAAAAAACCGTCAACGATGTGCTGCAGCGCTGCATCGGCGCTTTCGGCCTCGGGCAGGGCGGAAGCCGACGCAGCCAACGGCTGTTTATCCTTGTCACTCATGATTCATCCTCTTCGACGGAGTAGGGAAATTTTCCCGTTTTACCTGGGATAAAGCCAGCGACTGGTAAGGAAACATCCAGATCGCCGATCAGTGACCATCCAGTCACTTGATGAGCAAGGTACCCACCGAAACTTAACTCAAACTGAATCAACTGCTCTAGAACGTGCGTTCCAGGTTACAAAAAACGTGACTGACGGACAAACACACAACGCTTTTCACTACTCACCATAGGCCAATTGTTGCTAAAGCAACGACATTTGAGCCCCGGGCGGACAAAAGGCTGTGCAGTGCAGGTTGAAGCCTTCACGTTGATTGAGCCCAAGACGTTTTATTGTTTTGGCGAAGCGTTGCGCCAACAGATCGGCGAACGGTCCTTCACCGCGCATACGAGCGCCAAAACGACTGTCATACAGTTCGCCGCCGCGGCTTTGACGGATCAAACTCAATACATGGGCTGCACGCTGCGGATAGTGGGCTGCCAGCCACTCCTCGAACAACGGTGCCACTTCCAGCGGCAGACGCAACATCATGTACGCCGCACTCTGCGCACCGGCCGCGTGAGCTTCGGTCAGCAGGCTTTCCAGTTCACTGTCGTTGATCATCGGGATCATCGGCGAACACAAGACACCCACCGGAATCCCGACCTCACGCATGACCCGAATCGCCCGCAACCGCGCCTTCGGGGCGGCCGTTCGCGGCTCAAGGATGCGCTTGAGCTCGTCGTCGAGGCTGGTCAGGCTGATCATCACCGCCACCAGCCGCTGTTCGGCAAGCTCACCGAGCAAATCCAGATCACGAAGAATCAACGAGCCTTTAGTGATGATCGTCACCGGATGCCGGTAACGCAGCAGCACCTGAAGAATCCGCCGGGTGATTTTGTGTTCACGCTCGATCGGCTGATAGGGATCGGTATTTGAGCCCAGATTGATCGGCGCACACTGATAACCGCGCTTGGAAAGCTGCTGCTCCAGTACGTCGGCCGCGTTGCTTTTAGCGATCAGCTTCGTCTCGAAGTCCAGACCCGGTGACAGGTCCCAGTAGGCATGACTGGGTCGCGCATAGCAGTAGATGCAGCCGTGCTCGCAACCTCGATAGGGATTGATGGAGCGATCGAAGGGCAGGTCGGGCGAGTTGTTGCGGGTGATGATGGTTTTCGCCGTCTCGATGCGCACCTCGGTGCCTTGGGTCAGCGGTGCTTCCTGGTACCAGCCATCGTCTTCGACCACCGAACGGTTCGGTGCAAAGCGATTGTGCGGGTTGCTGGCGGTGCCACGTCCGCGAGGTGGCAAGGGCGTGAACATTGGAAAAAACTCTCATGGCTGTATGTATGTACAGTACCGAAAGATCCAATGTCAGGCCAGTGCCGTTCGGCAGCTTCAGCGAAAAGATCAGGCTAGCCGCCTACCCACTTTATATAACTACTTGCTAATCACGCTATATACGCAAGAACGAGAAACATATAAGCATTGGTCATCCGATAAAGATAACCCGTACTATCCTTGGCACACGCACCACCAGACTGAACAACCATTAAAAGGATTTAACAATGTCTTTCTTTAATCAACGCGGTATCTTTCTGCAACTTATGCAGCCGAGTCCTTCTGAACCCAATACCCTGGTTTCACTGCAACTTGCCCGTAAAGAACTTGGCTGGGATGCGGAAAATGAAATGCAAACCGAGACGCTGGTGAAATCGATTTTCATGACGGCTGTTTCCAGCGACGGCGGGCACTCCTTCACCCTCGGAACCGTGCGCAAGGATGTCGACGGTGATGGCGACATTGATGCCGATGACAAAGCCAAGCTGCTGGCACTGGCCAAAGCTTACGCAAATATTGTTAATCCATGATTAACTTGATCGCGTAGCGGTTAATGCACTCTACCGATCATAAACCAACGCCTGCGAGGCTCATTTCGCAGGCGTTGATTATTACAACTTAATAAACATCAATTAGAACTTGTTAGTTTTCCAGACTTGTCAGCAGGCATTGATTTCACTTCATCCTTGCGCACGCCAGCGACGTCAGCCGGCTTAATCTGCGCCCCCTTGTTTCCCCAACTCGTGCGAATGAAGTTCACCACATCCGCCACTTCCTGATCCGACAAACGCCAGGCGAATGCCGGCATGGTGAACGTCGACGGCGCCGTGTGGGTCGCCGGCAAGGTACCGCCCTTGAGCACGATCTTGATCAGCGAGGTCGGATCGTCCGATTGCAACACCGGATTGCCCGCCAGTGCCGGGAATACCCGGGTGTAGCCATGCCCGTCGGTACGGTGGCAGGCGGCACAGTTGTCGATGTACACCGAGGCACCGGGTTTGCTGTCGTCACCTTTCCACAGCGCTTGTGCCACTTGCGGGTCGTACGGGTGTGGCTGATCGTTCGGATCATTCGCCGGCAAAGACTTGAGGTATCGGGCGATCGCTGTCAGGTCGTCATCGCTCATGTATTGCATGCTGTGTTCCACCACATCGCTCATGCCGCCGAACACTGCACTGCGGTCACTACGACCGGTCTTGAGGAACTGCACCAGTTGCTCTTCGCGCCAACTACCGAGTCCATCCTTGTGATCGCCACGCAAGCTTTTCGCGATCCAGCCTTCCAACGGCGCACTGCCTGACAGAAACGCACTGCCTTCGTTGGCGCTCAAGGCTTTTTCCTGCATGGTCAGGGCTCGCGGCGTATGGCAAGCGCCGCAATGTCCGAGGCCTTCCACCAGATAGGCTCCACGGCTGATTGCCGCCTCTTTACCGTCGGCCGGCTGATACGCCACGACGCTTGGCGCAAACATCCAGCGCCAGCCGGTCAGTGGCCAGCGCATGCTCAACGGCCAGGGAATGTCGCTGCCCTTGTTCTCTTGAGTGACCGGCACCACGCCTTTCATGAAATAGGCATACAAGGCTTTCATGTCTGCATCGCTGACACGGGCATAGGACGGATACGGCATCGCCGGGTAAAGCGTACTACCGTTTTTGGCCACACCATGGCGCACGGCTTTGTCGAAATCGTCAAAGCTGTAGTCGCCCAGGCCGGTTTTGTCCGGGGTGATGTTGGTGGAATAGATCGTGCCGATCGGCGTCTCCATCGGCAGTCCGCCTGCAAACGGCTTACCACCCTTGGCGGTATGGCAAGCCACACAGTCACCCGCGCGGGCGAGGTATTCGCCCTGTTTGATCAACGCTTGCGATGCATCTTCTGCCGCGCTGATCGAGCAACTGCCGAGCAGGGCAAGGGTGGCGATAACGAGATTTTTCATGGTCATCGCTCCTTAAGCCTGAACCAGCGGGCCGGGATTCTTCAGGTACTGCTCGCGAATCGCCCGCGCCGACCAGTAGGTCAGTGCCGCGACCAGACCGGTCGGGTTGTAACCCAATCCTTGCGGGAACGCCGAAGCGCCCGGCACGAACACGTTATGTACGTCCCAGCTCTGCAAATAGCGGTTCAGCGCACTGGTTTTCGGATGAGTGCCCATGATCGCTCCACCATTGAGGTGGGTGGTCTGGTAAGAAGCCGTGTTGAAATGTTCACCCACCTGTTTGCCGAGCAGGGCAATGGCCTTGGGGTTCATCGCTTGTGCGATCTTGCTCATCTTGTCGACCATGAAGCGGTTCATCTTGATGTCGTTTTCATGCCAGTCGAAAGTCATCCGCAGCAGCGGCTGGCCGTAGGCATCGCGGTATACCGGGTCGAGATCCAGGTAGTTGCCTCGGTAGGACTGATGCGCACCATGAGCGTCCATCGACACTTGGTGGGTGTAGTAATCGGCAGTCGCACGTTTCCATGCACTGCCCCAGGCGGGTGTTCCCGGCGGGTTCGAAGTTCCGGCAATCGGCCGGCTGCCGGCCTGGTTGACCCACATCGGTGCACCACCGACAAAGCCGTGCGGGCCGTGATCGAAGTTGTCGGCGTTGAAGTCATCCACCGCCACACCATTGCCACCTGCGCCAATGAAATTATTGGTGTGCACGTCTTTGTCGAAGTAGGCCTTGATCGTCGCCATGTTCTGATAGGCGAAGTTCTTGCCGACCACACCTTCGCCGCTGATCGGGTCGTACGGTTTGCCGATCCCGGACAACAGCATCAACCGCACGTTGTGGAACTGGAACGCACCGAGGATCACCAGGTCCGCCGGCTGCTCGATTTCCCGACCCTGACTATCGATGTAGGTCACACCGGTCGCCTTGCGCTTGGTACTGTCGAGATTGACCCGCAGCACGTGGGAATTGGGCCGCAACTCGAAGTTCGGCAATGGCTTGAGCGCCGGCAGGATGTTCACGTTCGGCGAAGCCTTGGAGTACATGTAGCACACGTAGCCACTGCAAAAACCGCAGAAGTTGCACGGTCCCATCTGCGCACCGTAGGGATTGGTGTAAGGCCCGGAGGTATTGGCGGAAGGGAGGTTGTAGGGTTTGTAACCGACAGCATTGGCAGCATTCTGGAACAACTGCGCGGAGTAGGTGTTCTTCTGCGACGCCAACGGGAAGTGGTTCGAACGGTCCGGTGCATAGGGGTTACCGCCCTTGCCTTCGCCGACCACTTGACCTTTCACGGTCCAGGCCTGACCCGAGGTGCCGAAGACTTTCTCGGCGTAATCGAAAAACGGTTCCAGCTCTTCATAGCTGACGCCAAAGTCCTGGATGGTCATGTCCTTGGGGATGAAGTGCTTACCGTAGCGCTCCTCATAATGACTGCGCATACGCAACTCGATCGGATCGACCCGAAAGTGCACACCCGACCAGTGCAGTCCGGCTCCGCCCACACCATTACCCGGCAGGAACGCCCCGAGCTGACGGTTGGGCAGCGCAATGTCATTCACGCTATGGCGAATGGTCACTGTCTCTTTGGAGATGTCCTGAAAGAGTTTCTTGCGCACGCTGTAGGTGAGTTCGTCGATCACCTGCGGATAGTTGCCGTCGGGGTAGGTGTCCTGCATCGGCCCGCGTTCCAGCGCCAGCACATTGAGGCCAGCCTCCGTCAGTTCCTTGGCCATGATCGCGCCAGTCCAGCCAAACCCGACGATCACTGCGTCGACCTTCTTCATGGTGGTTGTCATGCTCACGCCCTCTCGCCGCGAATAGAAACTGCCGGGAAGGGGTATTGCTCGTTGCGTTCAACCCAATCCATGAAATCGGCGCGCGCGCCGGGAAAGCCGATCATGGTCCAGCCGACCATGCCTTTGTTGCCGCCGTGGATCGGGTCGCAGAAGAACCCTTCCTTGGTGTTTTGCAGCAAAAGGCTGAAAAAAATCTTCGGCGGGACGCTGTCGAATGTTGGCGTACCGGCCTCCAATTGCTTGAGCAAATCGTCTCGGGTAGCGCTGTCTTGCGCAGCAAAAACTTTGCCGTTGAACGCCTTCGACCAGGCGTCCGTCGCGGCGATACCCAAACGGTAGATGTCCTTGGGAACCAGTTTGCTCTGCCAGCCCATTTCCGGCGCAGCGTCCGCATTGAACGGGCCTTGCATGTACCAGAGAGCACCCGCCGCGTACGGGGTATTCATTTGCCGGTCGATGTACTCCGGCACACCCGCTTCGAGTGCACCCGGTCCCTGTTCATCGGCAGGAATCAAGCGGGCAACCGCTGCCTGGATGAATGCCCACTCTTCGGCGGTGAAGTAGCTCGGCTCATAAACACTGCTGCTGACCGGCGTTTTGCCAGGACCGGCCGGTGCGGCTTCAGGAGCGGCCATCAAGACCGAACTGCCCAAACCGGTACTGGCAACGGTGACCACCGGGATCAAGGTCAGGGATTTGCGTAAAAACTCACGCCGCGGGTTGTCTCGATCTTGATCAGACATGGGGGGGGTGCACCTCATCAGGCATTCACGGATAGATCAGCTGCTTCATGGAGCAGCTTGTCGTTTTGGCAGCGATGCAGGCCGATAAGGCCCGAAGGAAAAGAACATATCTGCAAACTTTAGTTACAAATGGTAGCAGGCTAAGCATATGAGTGAATCGTTTCAGTTTAAAATCCACAGATTATTTCTGAAGTATCGAGGGCCCCTCAGGCTTAACGATTCTTTGACAAGCCCCTCACAGAGCTTTGACTGCTCAGGGTTCAGGCTGGGATTTAGTCACCCATTCCTTCATCCACGGCTCCCTGACTCATGTCGAAAAACCACCTCTTGCTCGCACTGTGCCTGTCGCTCATGGCGTTATTTGCGTTCGATCAGGTTCAAGCCGAGCAAACCCAATCCATCCGTCCCGGCGAATGGGCCCAGCCGGTCGAAGCGCAGTACGGCCTTTACCAGATGTCACCGACTCTCTACCGCAGCACACTTCCCGATCACGGAGCGCTGCCGCTGCTGGAAAAACTCCAGATCACGACGGTGATCAATTTTCTGCCCGAGTCCGACGCAAGCTGGCTATCGACACCCGGCATCAACCTGGTGCAATTGCCGTACAAGACCAGCCATGTCGATGACAGCGAGGTGCTCAGTGCATTGCGGGCCATACAAACCGGTCAAAGCAAAGGCCCGGTGTTGATCCATTGCAAACGCGGATCGGATCGCACTGGCCTGATGGCTGCGATGTACCGCGTGGTGGTACAAGGCTGGAGCAAGGAAGACGCCCTCGACGAAATGACCCAGGGCGGTTTCGACGACAATACCCACTTCAAGAACGGAATTCGCTACATGATGAAGGCAGATATCGAAAAACTGCGTACCGCACTGGCCAACGGCGATTGCAGTACCAGTGTGTTTGCGACCTGCTCGATGAAAAGCTGGTTGAAAACGGTCAATAGCGAAAAACCGAAGATCTGAGGGGCGCGCCACAACCAGCCCCTGCCCCAAACAGGCAAGGCGGGGTCGTGAACATACAATCGAGGAGTGTGGCGTCAGTCGATAAATACCGCCCTTGAGCGCTCAGACTCAAAGGCGGATTACCAAGCGCCGGGAGATCAGGAGTGATCGTCGGGCTTTTTCTTCAGCTTTGGATTGGGGAAGAACTGCACAGCCTGGACCTTGGCATCCGGGACTTTCAACGCGGTGGTATTGACCCGCGTACCCAATTCCTTGGGTACTGACAGACCTTGCTCGTTCAGCGTGTCGGAATAACCGCAGGCCACGCATTCGCGGTGCGGCACCTCGTCTTCGCTCCACATCATCAACTTGTCCGGCTCGCTGCACGCCGGACAGACTGCCCCGGCGATGAAGCGTTTCTTGGTTTTGCTCACTGGCGCGTCACTCATGCTGCCGCGTCCTCGTCGAGGCCGCTATGGCGCAAGAGTGCGTCAATCGACGGTGCACGTCCGCGGAAGTCGACGAACAGCACCATCGGCTCCTGAGAACCGCCGCGCGCCAGGATCGCCTCGCGGAACGCACGACCGGTGGCCGCATTGAGAACGCCGTCTTCCTCGAACTTCGAGAAGGCATCGGCTGACAGCACTTCAGCCCACTTGTAGCTGTAGTAACCCGCCGCGTAACCGCCAGCGAAGATGTGCGCGAAGCTGTTAGGGAAACGGTTGTAGGCCGGTGGACGCATGACCGAAACCTCGTCGCGCACGCCTTCAAGCACTTGCAGCACGCTACGGCCGTCGCCATGGGTGGCGTGCAATTCGAAGTCGAACAGCGAGAATTCCAGCTGGCGAACCATCATCAGTCCGGACTGGAAGTTCTTCGCAGCGAGCATTTTTTGCAGCAGGTCCTGCGGCAGTGGCTCGCCGGTTTCGTAATGACCGGAGATCAACGCCAGGCCTTCGGGCTCCCAGCACCAGTTTTCCATGAACTGACTTGGCAGCTCGACCGCGTCCCACGCCACGCCGTTGATCCCGGACACGCCGGAATATTCAACGCGGGTCAGCAGGTGATGCAGGCCGTGGCCAAATTCGTGGAACAGCGTGGTGACTTCATCGTGGGTCAGCAGGGCAGGCTTGCCACTGTCGGCCGGGGTGAAGTTGCACACCAGATTAGCCACCGGGCTTTGCAGTACACCTTCAGCGGTGCGGCGACGGTCGCGGGCGCCGTCCATCCAGGCACCGCCGCGCTTGTTGGCACGGGCATACAGGTCGAAGAAGAAGCGCCCGACGTGCTCGCCGTTCTCCTTGATTTCGAACAGGCGAACGTCCGGATGCCAGGTGTCGAAACCTTTCAGCTCGGCGATTTCGATGCCATACAGACGCTGAACGATAGCGAACAGACCGCTCAGGACTTTATCGATCGGGAAGTACGCACGCAGGGTTTCCTGGGCAACGCTGTAACGCTGTTCACGGAGTTTTTCGCCGTAGAAACCGCTGTCCCAGCTTTGCAGATCAGGGCAACCCTGTTCGGCAGCGTAGGCTTTGAGTTGCTCGAGATCCTGCGCGGCGAACGGTTTGCTGCGCTTGGCCAGATCGCGCAGGAAGCTCAGCACCTGATCGCTGGACTCGGCCATTTTGGTTGCCAGGCTCAGCTCCGAGAAACTGGCGAAACCCAGCAGCTTGGCCAGCTCCTGACGCAGGTCGAGGATCTCTTCCATCACTGGGCTGTTATCGTTCTGACCGGCGTTCGGGCCTTGGTCCGACGCACGGGTGCAGTAGGCGGCGTAGACTTCTTCGCGTAGCGCGCGGTCTTGGGCGTAGGTCATCACCGCGTAGTAGCTCGGGAATTCCAGGTTGATCAGCCAGCCTTGCAGATCTTTGGCTTGGGCGGCGGCGGCCATTTGCGCCTTGGCCGAATCGGTCAGGCCGGCGAGGGCGGCCTCATCGGTGATGTGTTTGGTCCAGGCCTGGGTGGCATCGAGCAATTGGTTGGAGAAATGGCTGCCCAGCTCGGACAGCTTGCTCTGCACCTCGGCGTAACGTTTTTGCTCAGCCGCCGGCAAATCGATACCCGACAGACGGAAATCACGCAGCGCGTGTTCCAGAATGGTTTTTTGCGCGATATCGAAACCGGCTGCTTCCGGGCTATTGACCAGCGCTTCATAGGCCTGGAACAGCTCGCGGTTCTGGCCCATTTCAGTGGCGTAGGCACTCAGCGCCGGCAGGCAGGACTCGTAAGCCTCACGCAGTTCGGCACTGTTGCACACCGCGTTCAGGTGACTGACCGGGCTCCAGGCTGCGCCCAGGCGATCGTTCAGTTCGTCCATCGCCAGCACCAGGCCCGCCCAGGTAGGCTGTTTGCCCTGGGTTTTGAGGATCTCGGCGATGGCGGCGCGGTTGTCCGCAAGGATCTGTTCGATGGCCGGTTGTACGTGCTCGGCGCGGATCGCCGAGAACGGCGGCAGGTCGTAGGGCTGCAAAAGAGGATTGTTCACGCTCACGGTTGGCACCTTGGCTGGAAGAAACATGCGGCCATCTTAATTACAATCGACGCCAACCGCAGCTATCAACAACAGAGAGAGAGCCTATCGTGTCCCTTCGCAAGTACCAGAACCACACCCCCGTGCTCGGCAAATGCGCCTTTGTCGACAGCTCGGCGGTGGTGATCGGCGACGTCGAAATAGGCGAAGACAGCTCTGTCTGGCCGCTGACCGTGATCCGCGGCGACATGCACCGCATCCGCATTGGCCAGCGCACCAGCGTGCAGGATGGCTGTGTGCTGCACATCACCCACGCCGGGCCCTTCAACCCTGACGGTTTCCCGCTGTTGATCGGCGACGACGTGACCATCGCCCACAAAGTCATGCTGCACGGCTGCTCCGTCGGCAACCGGATCCTGATCGGCATGGGCAGCATCGTCATGGACGGCGCGGTGGTCGAAGACGAGGTGATCATCGGCGCTGGCAGCCTGGTGCCGCCGGGCAAACGCCTGGAAAGCGGTTTCCTCTATGTCGGCAGCCCGGTGAAACAGATCCGTCCACTGACTGACAAGGAACGGGCGTTTTTCACCTACAGCGCGGCGAATTACGTGAAGCTCAAAGACCTGCATCTGGCCGAAGGCTACGACCAGCTCTGACACCGGCAGACTCACTCAGGAATATTCATGCATTACCAAACCGTTTTATTCGACCTCGATGGCACCCTGACCGACCCGCGTGAGGGCATCACTCGCTCGATCCAGTTCGCCTTGAGCAAACTGGGGATCGACGAGCCCGACCTGACCAAGCTCGAACACTTCATCGGCCCGCCATTGCTGCAAGCCTTCATGCAGTTCTACGACTTTGATGAGCCGAAGGCCTGGGAGGCGGTGAATTTCTACCGCGAGCGCTTCAAGGTTACCGGCCTGTACGAAAACCGCGTGTTCGACGGTGTCATGCCATTGTTGGAAACCCTTGATGGGCAAGGGCGGCAGCTGTATATCGCGACGTCGAAGCCCTGGGTTTTCGCCCGGGAAATCGCCCGGCACTTCGGTTTCGATCGGCACTTCAAAGTGATCTACGGCAGCGAACTGGATGGCACCCGAACCGATAAGGTCGAGCTGATTGCCCATTTGATGGCCGAAGAAGGCCTGGACCCGGCCAGCACACTAATGATCGGCGACCGCAAACACGACCTGATCGGCGCCAAACGCAACGGTCTGGACGCAGCGGCGGTGGGCTATGGATTCGGCAGCCACGAAGAATTGAGCGCCGAACAGCCGGCGTATCACTTCGAGACATTGGCCGAGTTGCATCAGACGTTTTTGCGGGGTTAGTGGAATCGCCATCGCGGGCAAGCCTTGCTCCTACAGGGGCATGGCGAGAGCAAAAAATATGGGCGACACAAATAATCGTAGGAGCAAGGCTTGCCCGCGATGGCGGCCTGACAGACACATCCTGAGCAACAGTTGCCAACTCGACTCTCTTTTATCGTCCTAGTCTCAGATGTTGAGGCCACGATCAAGGAGATTCATCAATGCCTGCGCCGCATCATACACATCGCCTGCGTACCGGGCGCCATTCAGAGTCAGGACAAATTTACTTGCTCACGGTGGTTGTCCGGGATCGTCAGAAGGTGTTTGTCCACTTCAAGAATGGACGACTCGTGGTAGATGCATTCAAGAAAGCTCAACAAGAGCAATTCGCTGACACATTGGCCTGGGTTGTCATGCCTGATCATTTTCACTGGCTGATGGAGCTGCAGAACACCCAGCTATCAGCCTTAATGGCACGTACCAAATCACGAATCACAGTGACGCTGAATCGCTCTATGAAGCGCCAAGGTCCACTCTGGCAGTCGGGTTACCATGACCGGGCGATACGCAAGGAGGAAGACTTGCAGGCCGTGGCCCGATACATCGTTGCCACTCCCTTGAGAGCAGGATTGGTCAAGAAAATTGGGGACTATCCTTTGTGGGATGCGGTGTGGTTATGAGCTGAACATGGCGAACGTTCACCGGCCCCATCGCGGGCAAGCCTTGCTCCTACAGGTGGTGTGCCGTTCACACCATCGTGAATACGCCGCTCCCCCGTAGGAGCAAGGCTTGCCCGCGATGACGTCAGTTTATCCAGCGCAAATCTTAAAGGGCTGCCAACGCCTTCAACGCAGCCTTGCGTTGTTCCACGGGTAACGCCCCCAATTTCTCCACCACTGCATAAAACTTCAGCCAATCTCCACCCGACTGTTTGAACACCTCGGAAAACGCCGGCACCCATTGATCATAGAGTCCGAATGGCAGCAGCCGGGCGTTGTTCATCGGGGCATTGATCCAGGCATCAAAGCGCTTGTCGCCGGCCCATTGGCTGTCGCGCAGGGTTCGATAATCGCTGCGCAAGCGGTCGAACTCGGCGGCTTTACGCTGGCGCATCTGTTCGGTCGCAAGGGGCAATGCATAGAGTTTTTCGAGTCGCGTACGGGTGTCCAGAATCAGCTGGGTAAATTGATCACGTTGCTGCTCTTGAGCTTTGCCGGCCGGTGGTAAACCGCGAGCTGCACGCCATTGGCGGGTGCCTTCCTGTTCGACGAAGGTGGCGAAAGACTCGTTGAACTCCGTGTCGTCCTTCACATAAAACCGCTGATGCGCCAGTTCGTGAAAAATCAGCGTCGCCAGACGCTCGTCACCCCAGTTCATCATTGAACTGATGATCGGGTCGTTGAACCAGCCCAAGGTCGAATAGGCTTCAACACCGCTGATCGACACGTCCATGCCCTGCAGGCGCAACAGCGCAGCGTTGCCTCGCGCGGCGCTCTGGCTGTAGTACCCGCGATAGGCCACGCACCCGGCGATCGGAAAGCAATGATTCTGCGGCTTGAGGGAAAACTCCGGCGTGGCGAACACATTCCACACCACATACGGTCGGCCAATGTCGGCGTAGAGGCGATAACTTTTGTTGTCTGGCAAGTGCAACCGCTGGCTGGCGAACTCGCGGGCCTTTTGCGACTGAGCCAGGCGCGCGCGCAGTTTCGCGTCACGCGCAGGGTCGGCAACCACCTCGCTCACCGGCTCACGCGCCCGCAGCAATTGCCACTGACCGCTGGCCAACTGACTGTAGTAATTGACGCTCGAGCAACCGTTCAGCAACAAAAGCAACGCGGCCGGAAACAAAACGCGCAAAACGCGATCAAGTAACCGATGGCTTGAAAGCAGCCTGATCACATCAAATCATCCTTGGGGAGTCTGCTCGCAAGACTATCTCGCCTGACTGGAGCTTCGCTATGCGCGCGTTATTGCTGACTGCAAACCTGCTGATGCTGGCTGGCTGTGTTGGACTGCCCCAACCCGACCCGGCGCAAGCCTGGATCGACCTCGGGCCCCATCAACATGACACTGTGTTGCAAGCGCTGGAAGTGGACGCCAAGGCTACCACCGATAAGCGCTATTTCCAGGTTCCACCGGGCAGCCATGAGTTGAAGGTGCGTTATCAGTTCGCGGTAGAACCAACGAATATCGGCCCCGACGCCGAGCCGCTGTGGCGCGATTGCCGGTTAAGTGTGAAGTTCAACGACTTCAGTGCCGGCCAGCGATATCAACTGCAAGCGGGGAATATCGGCTTCCGGCCGTGGGCCAAACTCTATGATCAGCAGCGCAAAGTCGTTGGCCAAGCGCATCTGGCGGGCTGCCAACGCACCTGATCAGCGCTATGCTTATTACCTGACCGCTCGGAAATTAATCATGCGCAGGTATCTGCTGTTTTTCGCTATCAGCTCTCTGACTGCCTGTGTGAGCCCGCTACCCACCGCGAACCCGAACATGGCCTGGGTCGACTTCGCCATGCCGACGCCCGGGGGCAAAGTCCTCATGGCCGAGAGCCTGGACAATAAGCGCCTGAAAGACGGGCGATTCTTCCAGGTCACACCCGGCAGCCATGAATTGAAGGTTCGCTTCGACTTCGAGCAGTTTTACGGAGGTTTTGGCATGCAATTCGACTCGCCAAACCGACTGTGCTATTTGACCGTGCGCTACGATCATTTCGAAGCCGGACAACGTTACCTGCTCGAAGCTCGCTCGCTGACCACCACGCCCAGCGCCCGGCTGTATAACGCCAAGCGCGAGCTCGTCGCCGAAGAGAGTCAGACTTTTTGCATCCCGTAAGACGGATTATCTGTCGTTCTTCTGATAGATGATTTTCTTCGTTCCGCCTTCACACGTGCCGACCACCATGTTCTGGTCGTGCACTTCGTCATTGGTGACGATCTCCAGGGTGTAGGACGATACGTTATTGGCCTGGATCTTCGATTCGATCTCGGCCTTGAGTTCTTCGCAGGATTTGGTTGCCGCCAGGGCCGATGTGGCCAGCACACTGCAGATAACCGCCAAGGCAAAACGTTTCATGGTTGAAGCTCCCTTGAGGCAGCGCGCACAGTCATGCGCTGAAGCTGCTGTCACTTATTCGACCACAGTTTCAGTTCACGAGTTCTGATTTGTAGCAGCTGGCGTGCCAGCTGCTACCAGGGAGCGATCAGCCCACGAGTGTCGCATCAAGCGTGATATTAGCGTTCAACACCTTGGAAACCGGGCAGCCTACTTTAGCCTTCTTGCTCAACTCCTCGAATTGCTGCTGGCTCGCGCCAGGGATTTTCGCTTTGAGCGTCAGGTGCACGGCGGTGATCGCAAAACCACCGTCGACCTGATCCAGCGTCACCTCGGCCTGGGTGTCGATCGTGTCGGCCTTGAGGCCAGCCTCGCCGAGAATCATCGAAAATGCCATGGAGAAACACCCCGCATGAGCAGCGCCGATCAGCTCTTCCGGGTTGGTGCCCGGGCCGCCTTCGAAACGCGCCTTGAAGCCATAAGGTGCATCTTTCAGGACCCCGGTTTCGGTCGAGATAGAACCAAGGCCGGTCTTCAAATCACCGACCCAATGTGCCGATGCTTTCTTTTTGATACTCATCTCTGCCTCCTCAATATCCGGCGCGAGGATCGCGCCTTCATGGTTTTCGGTTGCCTGGGTTCTGAGGATAGAAGGCTGGGCAAAGTTCATCGTGTCGGATCGAACCGCTTATCTGGTCGGCAATTTCACGTCTGCTATTGAAACTCGGGTATATGCCCACATTGCATAGAACACGCTCATGCATTCGGCAGGTTTTCGTTGGTGAGAAAAGCCTGCGTACCCTCATTGGAGAAGCCGGCTTATGAAACAACTGTCCGATATCAAGTTCTCGACGCTGGACCTGGTGCCCGTTCGCGAGAACGGCAGCCCTGCGCAATCGCTGCGCAACTCGCTGGACCTGGCGCAACATGTGGAGAAGTGGGGCTATAACCGCTTCTGGGTCGCCGAACACCACAACATGGATGGCATCGCCAGCTCCGCGACTTCCGTACTGCTTGGCTATCTGGCTGGCGGGACGTCGAGCATTCGTGTCGGCTCTGGTGGCGTGATGCTGCCCAACCATGCGCCACTGGTGATCGCCGAACAATTCGGCACCCTTGAAAGCCTCTATCCGGGGCGAATCGACCTCGGTCTGGGTCGCGCACCGGGCTCCGATCAGATGACCGCCCGCGCCTTGCGCCGTGAACGCTCCGGCAGCGCCGACGATTTCCCCGAAGACGTGGCCGAACTGCTGCGCTACCTGGGCCCACGCACGCCGGACCAGCGCATTATCGCGATGCCCGGCACCGGCACCCATGTGCCGGTCTGGCTGCTGGGCTCCAGCCTGTTCAGCGCGCAACTGGCTGGCGAGCGCGGTTTGCCTTACGCCTTTGCCTCGCATTTCGCACCGCGTTATATGCATGAAGCGATTCGGGTTTACCGCAATCACTTCAAGCCTTCAGCCGTACTGGATAAACCCTACGTGATGCTGGGCGTGCCGCTGGTAGCCGCCGACACCGACGAACAAGCCGATTACCTGGCAACCTCGGTCTACCAACGAATCCTGGCGCTGATGCGCGGCCAAAGCCTGGTTCAACGGCCACCGGTGAAAACCATGGACGGCCTGTGGTTGCCCCATGAGAGAGAAGCCGTCGGTGATTTCCTGGGCCTGGCCATGGTCGGCAGCCCGGCGAAAATTCGCGGCAAACTTGAAGTGCTGATCGAGCAGACTCAAGCCGACGAGTTGATCTTCACCTGTGACCTGTACGAACACGCTGATCGCCTGCATTCCTACGAACTGCTGGCGCAAGTGATGAAGGGCTAAGTCTCTGACAACACCTGCAAAAAAGCCGACGCCATGGCGTCGGCTTTACATAAACAGCTGACTCACCTACTTCTTGTAGACGATGACCTTCTTGCCTGCCTCGCATTTTCCGACCACCTTGCCACCCGCGGCCGCGCCTTTATCGACGATTTCCAGCGAATAGTTTTTGGAGCCCTTGGCATCGATTTTTGCCGCAATTTCGCTTTTCAGCTCTTCGCACGGTTTGCCCGCCGCAAAGGTTGTTCCCGCAATACTCAACAAACCCACCGCCAATATAAATTTCTTCATCGGTCACATTCCCTGGTCGGATCAAAAGGGGTAAGCGTTAACACTCGGGCGCCTGACGCCCAAGACGAAGTAGCGCTTTGCCATTCCCTATGGCAATCGGCCAGCGCACAAGTTCAGAAGCCTAGCTCAACCTCAGCTATTGGCAATCCGGAACCCGACTTTGAGCGTGACCTGAAAGTGTGCCGCCTTGCCGTCCTTGATGTGCCCGCGGGTTTCGGTAACCTCGAACCACTCCATGAGCTTGATGCTTTTGCTGGCCTCGGCCAATGCATTGTTGATGGCATCTTCAATGCTGGTAGGGGACGAGCCAACCAGTTCGACTTTCTTGTAAGTGTGATGGTCAGTCATGGCGTTCTCCTGGAATTGTGATTAGAGCCTAGCAGCGATTGTCGGTATTTCTTCTGTCGTTGAAGGTTCAAAATGAATGCACTTTCCCGAACCGTTGGAGTCCCAACCAACATACGCACTCAACCAAAGAAGGAGAGTCACCATGGCCATCACCTCGTTGCGTAAAGCGTCATTGCAAAGCATGGAAGCCGAGATCGAGAGTCTGCTCAAGTCGCTGGAAAGCTTGAAGAGTGATACCTCGGACGAGTCGCTGAAAACTCTCAAGGCCCTCAAAAACAACGCCGAGAACGCACTGAAACACTCGCGCCACCTGCTCAGCGATGCGTACGAAGAAGTCAAAGTCAAAACCCGCGAAACCGGGATCGCCACCCGCGATTACGCCCAGGAACATCCATGGACTACCGCTAGCGTCGCGGTCGGTGCCTTGGGTTTGGTGGCGGCGTATCTGCTGTACAAACGCGGCCATTAAGGCTGGCGCAGCTCGTTTTTCAGCCACTGCGCCAACTGCCGAGCGCGCCCGTCTGCGGCGCGCTTGGGTAGCCACAACGCCAGTTGCGCCGGGGTTTCACTGAAACCCCACGGCGCAACCAGGCGACCGGCCTTCAAGTCCTCGGCCACCAGCGGCTCAGGGGCAATCGCCACGCCCAGCCCGGCCACCGCCGCTTCCAGCAAATAATACAAATGCTCGAAACCCTGCCCGAACTTCAGCGCCTTGGCGTCGAGGTCGTTGCGCTGCGCCCAACTGGGCCAGGCTTGCGGGCGTGAAGTGGTGTGCAACAAGGATTGGTTGAGCAGCGCAGCCGCCGGCGCCTGGCGCAAGCTGTCGTAACCGGCAAAGCGAGGGCTGAGCACCGGGCCGATGCGCTCGCTGGCCAATTCATAAACCTGCATGTCTGCAGGCCACGGCGGCTCGGCAAACACCAGCAAGGCATCGAGCCCCGGCCGCCGTGGGTCAAGATCGCCTTCACCCGCCGACAGGTGCAAACGCAAGTCCGGCAGGTCGGCATTCAACCGGCCCAGACGTGGAATGAACCAGCGCGCCAGCAAACTGCCAGAGCAGCCAAGCACGAACGGCGCGTCGGCGTGACCTTGCGTCAGTTCACCGCAAACGGCGCGCAATCGCTCGAAGGCCTCGCTGCTGGCATCGCGTAAGCGCACACCGGCATCTGTGAGTTTCAGGCCGCGCCCATCCTTGACGAACAGGCTCACCCCCAGATGCTCCTCCAGCACTTTCAGCTGTCGACTGACCGCACCGTGAGTCACGTGCAGTTGCTCCGCAGCCTGACTGACGCTGTTCAGGCGGGCAGTGGCTTCGAAGGCGCGCAGGGCGTTCAGCGGGGGGAGGTCGTGGCTCATGATATCTGTGAGTTTTTCTGACAGGTTACGGCGATCTTATCGGTTTTCAGCTCAAGACGTCAGGGGTAGAGTGAACGCCATTGCCCTGCTACGAATTAACTTTTTGAAATTCAACTGGAGCGCCCCATGACCCAGACTAATCTGCGCAACGGCCCTGATGCCAACGGCCTGTTTGGCGCGTTCGGCGGCCGCTACGTTGCCGAGACCCTGATGCCGTTGATCCTCGACCTGGCCCGCGAATACGAAGCGGCGAAGGATGATCCGGCGTTCAAAGAAGAATTGGCCTACTTCCAGCGCGACTACGTCGGCCGCCCAAGCCCGCTGTACTTCGCCGAGCGCCTGACCGAGTTCTGCGGCGGCGCGAAGATCTACCTCAAGCGCGAAGAGCTGAATCACACCGGCGCGCACAAGATCAACAACTGCATCGGCCAGATCCTGCTGGCACGGCGCATGGGCAAAAAACGCATCATCGCCGAAACCGGCGCCGGCATGCACGGCGTGGCGACTGCCACCGTGGCCGCGCGCTTTGGCCTCGATTGCGTGATCTACATGGGCACCACCGACATCGAGCGCCAACAGGCCAACGTGTTCCGCATGAAACTGCTGGGCGCGGAAGTGATCCCCGTGGTTGCCGGCACCGGCACCCTGAAAGACGCGATGAACGAAGCCCTGCGTGACTGGGTGACCAACGTCGACAGCACCTTCTACCTGATCGGCACCGTGGCCGGCCCACACCCTTATCCGGCAATGGTCCGCGACTTCCAGGCGGTGATCGGCAAGGAAACCCGCGAACAACTGCAAGCCAAGGAAGGTCGCCTGCCGGACAGCCTGGTGGCGTGCATTGGCGGTGGTTCCAACGCCATGGGCCTGTTCCACCCGTTCCTCGATGACAAAAGCGTCGAAATCATCGGCGTTGAAGCGGCGGGTCATGGCATCGAAACCGGCAAACATGCGGCCAGCTTGAACGGCGGCGTACCGGGCGTGCTGCACGGCAACCGGACCTTCCTGCTGCAGGACGACGATGGCCAGATCATCGACGCTCACTCGATCTCCGCCGGCCTCGACTATCCGGGTATCGGTCCGGAACACGCCTGGTTGCATGACATCGGTCGCGTCCAGTACACCTCGGTGACTGACCACGAAGCCTTGGACGCCTTCCACAAATGCTGCCGCCTGGAAGGGATCATTCCTGCACTGGAAAGCGCCCACGCCCTGGCCGAAGTGTTCAAACGTGCACCGACCCTGCCGAAAGATCACCTGATGGTGGTCAACCTGTCCGGCCGTGGCGACAAAGACATGCAAACCGTGATGCACCATATGGATCAGTCCCAGCAGGAGAAACACTGATGAGCCGCCTGCAAACCCGCTTCGCCGAACTCAAAGAACAGAACCGCGCCGCCCTGGTGACCTTCGTCACTGCCGGCGACCCGAGCTATGACACCTCGCTGGCGATCCTCAAAGGTTTGCCAGCGGCAGGCGCCGACGTGATCGAACTGGGCATGCCCTTCACCGATCCGATGGCCGACGGCCCGGCAATCCAGCTCGCCAACATCCGCGCCTTGGGCGCTAAGCAGAACCTGGCGAAAACCCTGCAAATGGTTCGCGAGTTCCGCAAAGACAACAACCACACGCCGCTGGTGCTGATGGGTTACTTCAACCCGATTCATTACTACGGCGTACCGCGCTTCATCAGCGATGCCAAAGAAGCCGGTGTCGACGGTCTGATCGTGGTCGACATGCCGCCAGAACATAACGCCGAGCTGTGCGACCCGGCGCAAGCGGCAGGCATCGACTTCATCCGCCTGACCACGCCGACCACCGACGACGTGCGTCTGCCGACGGTGCTCAATGGCAGTTCCGGTTTTGTGTACTACGTATCGGTGGCCGGGGTGACCGGTGCTGGCGCGGCGACCCTGGAACACGTCGAAGAAGCCGTGGCCCGCTTGCGGCGCCACACCGACCTGCCGATCAGCATCGGGTTCGGCATCCGCACACCAGAGCAAGCGGCGTCGATCGCCCGTCTGGCAGACGGCGTGGTGGTGGGTTCGGCACTGATCGACCACATCGCAAATGCAACCACACCTGAGCAGGCCATCGACGGCGTACTCGGCCTGTGCTCGGCGTTGTCCGAAGGTGTGCGTAAAGCCCGCGTCAGCTAAGAGTAAAGTTCCTGATACAGAGGAATTAAGTGCCCGGCACCGCAGACTAAATAGCAAGACCCAGGGGTTTGGAACCGAGTTCTAAGCCCCTTTTTTTGCTGTGGATGCTCTGAGGAAGACTCAAATGAAAATGCCCAAACGCCTGATTGCCAGCCTGGGTGTATTGATGCTCAGCGCCACGCCCTTGCTCCACGTAAGCGCCGATGAACGCGACGATCATGATCGCGGCGGTCCGAGGTATGAGCATCGCGGCGATGAACACCGCGAGCATGGCCCTGAATTCAGAGGGCCACCTCGGGACTTCGGTCCGGTGCGCGAAGTGATCCGCGTCAACCACGGGTATTTCGTCCGCGGTGCACCACCACCGCCAGGCGTTCGCTGGGTCAGAGGCCAACCCTTGCCGCGCGGCTACTACGGCGAACGCCTGGACAGCCGAGCCCTCGAACACTTGCCGTACTACCCAGGTTACGAATGGCGACGCATGGGCGGTGACATCGTGCTGATCGCCATAGGCACCGGGGTGGTTTATGAGGTGCTGGAAGGGGTTCTGTACTAAGTCTTGATCGGCGTTTTGTGTAGTCCGAACCACCGCCATCGCGAGCAAGCTTTGCTCCTACAGTAAAAACACCACCTTGTAGGAGCATAGCTTGCTCGCGATGAGGCCCTGACAGGCAACCAAGTTCCCAAGCCTGCTCAAAAAATCGACAAATCCAGTGGCCGAACCGCACCCATCCAGATCGCATGGTCGGTGTGATCGGCCAGGTCGTCACCCGTATCCGGGTGCACAAATACCACCAAACCTTTGCGATTGAGCGCCAGCCACGGCAGCACTTCGCCGAGCTGCTCCGGCGCGAAGGCCAATTGGCAGCTCCAGTCCGGGTGCGGGCCGACCAGCCGTTCGTGGACCCGGCCCATCTTCAGCGGGAACAGCTGCGCAGCCTGCTCACACAGGGCTCGCGCCTGATCGATGGTGTTCGCGTCAAAGTACACATGGGCGTGATAGCCCTTGATCCGTTGCATAGCGTTCTCGTGTCTCGGGATTCATTCCTCACCCGCAACGCTACACCGCAATAGACGGCAGCGCCAAACCTGTCAGCGACTCCGCGCTGCTGGCCTGTTCGGTCATCAGCCAATCGACGAACTGCTGAATCAGCGCACTGCGGCGCTTGCGCTGGGGCAAGACCACGTAATAGCCGAAGCTCGATATCGCCGTCTCGGCAATCGGCCGGCACAACAAGCCTTGCGCCAGCAAGTTATCCACAAGGTGCCGCCAACCGATGGCCACGCCCTGGCCGCCAATCGCTGCTTGAATCAACAGTGTGTAGTTGTCGAAACGCAGTTGCCCCGGTGCCGGTGGGGTGGCGATGCCCAAAGTACGGAACACGCCGCTCCAGTCGAACCAGTGGCTGCTGTTTTCACCGCGTAAATGCAGCAGCGGTAATTCCTGCAATGCGTGGGCGGGCAGAGGTATTGCGCGGTCTTTGAGCAGCAGCGGGCTGCACACCGGGAACACCTCTTCACTGAACAGCCAATGGCTTTCGCCCTGCTTGAAACGCCCATCACCAAACAGCACGGCCACGTCGATGTCAGTGCGCAGCATGTTGTGGCTGCGCTCGCTGGTGACCAGGCTGACATCCACCTGTGGATTGGCCTCATGAAAACGGTGCAAACGCGGCATCAGCCAATACGCGGCGAAGGCGAAGTCGGTGGCCACCTGCAACACCTCGTGCTGATGCTGGGCGCTGATTGCATTCAGTCCGGCGTCGATGCTCTGCAAACCGGCCTGCACCTGTTCGAACAGAATCGCTCCGGCCTCGGTCAGCTCGATGCCTCGGTAGATGCGGTCGAACAACCGCGTGCCGAGTTGCTCCTCCAGCCGTTTGAGCTGCTGGCTGACGGCGGGCTGCGTGGTGCCGAGCTCCACCGCCGCAGCGGTAAAGCTGCGATGACGTGCCGCGGCTTCAAAGGCGCGAAACAGGTCCAGGGACAAATCACCAAGGGCGTCATACATAAGCTGTGCTTATCCTAGTCATTGCCGGGCGTGGGCTTTACCACAAAGTGCGTGGGTTACATCCTCGATCACAGCACTTTCGCATAACTGCTCACTATGGAATGCCGCGATCTCATGAAGCGCAAGAACATTCTTTTCATCATGGCCGATCAAATGGCCGCGCCCTTGTTGCCGTTCTACGGTTCATCGCCGATCAAGCTGCCCAACCTGAGCCGCCTGGCCGCGCAAGGCGTGGTGTTCGACGCCGCGTATTGCAACAGCCCGTTGTGCGCCCCTTCGCGTTTCACCCTGGTCAGCGGCCAGTTGCCAAGCAAGATCGGCGCCTACGACAACGCGGCGGATTTTCCGGCAGACGTGCCGACCTATGCCCACTACCTGCGACGCCTCGGCTACCGCACTGCGCTGTCCGGCAAGATGCATTTCTGTGGTCCGGATCAGTTGCATGGCTACGAAGAACGCCTGACCAGCGACATCTATCCGGCCGACTACGGTTGGGCAGTGAACTGGGATGAGCCGGACGTACGCCCGAGCTGGTATCACAACATGTCCTCGGTGCTGCAGGCCGGGCCTTGCGTGCGCACCAATCAGCTGGATTTCGACGAAGAGGTGGTGTTCAAGGCCCAGCAGTACCTGTTCGATCACATCCGCGAAGACGGCGATCAGCCATTCTGCCTGACCGTGTCGATGACTCACCCACACGATCCGTACACCATTCCCAAGGCCTTTTGGGACCTGTACGACGACAAGGACATCCCATTGCCGGAAACCCCGGCGCAAACCGATCTCGATCCACATTCCCAGCGCCTGCTCAAAGTGTACGACCTGTGGGACAAGCCGCTGCCTGTGGATAAGATTCGCGATGCTCGCCGCGCCTATTTCGGTGCGTGCAGCTATATCGACAGCAACGTCGGCAAACTTCTGCAAACCCTTGAGGATACGGGGCTGATCGACGACACCATTATTGTCTTCTCCGGTGACCACGGCGACATGCTCGGTGAGCGTGGGCTCTGGTACAAAATGCACTGGTTCGAAATGGCCGCCCGCGTGCCGCTGCTGGTCAGCGCACCGGGGCAGTTCGCCGCTGGGCGAGTCGGCGCCGCGGTGTCCACCGCCGACCTGCTGCCGACCCTGGTGGAACTGGCCGGCGGCACGTTGGAACCCGGCTTGCCACTGGACGGTCGCTCGCTGGTGCCGCACCTGCAAGGGCAGGGCGGACACGACGAAGTGTTTGGTGAATACATGGCCGAAGGCACCATCAGTCCGCTGATGATGATCCGCCGTGGTGCCTACAAGTTCATCTACAGCGAAGACGATCCGTGCCTGCTCTTCGATGTGCACAACGATCCGCATGAACAGGAAGAACTCAGCCAATCCGTGCAACATCGCCAGTTGTTCGACGGTTTTCTCGCCGAAGCACGGGCTAAATGGAATATCCCGGAAATCCACCAACAGGTGCTCGCCAGCCAGCGTCGACGACGTTTCGTCGCCCAGGCGCTGACGTTCGGCAAGCTGAAGAGCTGGGATCACCAGCCGTTTATCGATGCCAGTCAGCAGTACATGCGCAACCATATCGACCTCGATGATCTGGAGCGCAAAGCACGTTATCCACAACCCTGCCAAAACCAATAACGTAAGGGGAAGAACATGCAAAAGTTATCCACAGTACTGACGGTGGGGCTGCTGGCCTTGAGCAGCGTTTCGGCCTACGCCGAGCAAAGTTGCGACACGGTGAAAATGGCGGACCCGGGCTGGAGCGACATTGCCGCAACCAACGCCATCACCGGTTTCCTGCTTGAAGGCATGGGCTACAAGGCCAAGGTCGACACCTTGGCGGTGCCGATCACCTTTGGCGGGCTCAAGGACGGCCAGGTCGATGTGTTCCTGGGTAACTGGATGCCGGCGCAGCAGGGCTTCTACGACAAATTCGTGGCCAATGGCGATGTCACCCAGCTGTCGAAGAACCTCGACGGCACCGAGTTCACCCTGGCAGTGCCAGACTACGTGTGGGACGCCGGTGTGCATAACTTTGCCGACTTGAACAAATACGCCGACAAGTTCGACAAGAAGATCTACGGCATCGGCTCCGGAGCCCCGGCGAACATCTCGCTGCAAGAGATCATCAAGAAGAACGATTTCGACCTCGGCCAATGGAAGCTGATCGAATCCAGCGAACAGGCAATGCTCGCCGAAGTGTCCCGCGCGGTGAAAAAGCAGAAGTTCGTGACCTTCCTCGGCTGGACCCCGCACCCGATGAACGTGCAGCTGAAAATGCATTACCTGAAGGGCGGCGAGAAATACTTCGGCGACACCGGCAGTGTGCACACCTTGACCCGCAAAGGTTATGCACAGGCCTGCCCGAACGTCGGCAAACTGCTGACCAACCTGAGCTTCACCCAGGAGATGGAGAACAGCATCATGGCCGAGGTGGTCAACAAGAAGCTCAGCAACGCCGACGCGGCGAAGGCGTGGATCAAGGCCAATCCGGCGGTGCTGGACAAGTGGCTGGATGGCGTGAAGACCGTGGATGGGAAGGACGCGTTGTCAGCCGTAAAGGCCAAACTGTAAGGATCTCTGACCACCCTGTGGCGAGGGAGCTTGCTCCCGCTCGACCGCGCAGCGGTCGCAAAATCGCTCATTGCGTTGTATCTGAAAGAGCGCGATTGCCGGTTTTGGGGCTGCTATGCAGCCCAGCGGGAGCAAGCTCCCTCGCCACAATGCTTTATCCTGACGCCTTTGAATGATTCCGACCGAGAGGCCCCATGGCAATCTCCAGACGCCATAAGCTCTTCCCCTTTCTCAGTTGGCTGCCTCGGCAAACCCGCGCCAGCGTCGGCCGCGACCTTGTCGTTGGCCTCAGCGGGGCGATTCTTGCGTTGCCGCAATCCATTGCCTACGCCCTGATCGCCGGGTTACCTGCCGAATACGGCTTGTACGCTGCCATCATCCCGGTGTTGATTGCCTGCCTCTGGGGGTCCTCCTGGCATTTGATCTGCGGCCCGACGGCGGCGATCTCTATCGTTCTTTACGCCAGCGTCAGTCCCTTGGCCGTGCCCGGTTCCCAGGACTACATCACGCTGATCCTGCTGCTGACCTTCCTCGCCGGTATTTTCCAGTGGCTGCTGGGCATGTTGCGCTTTGGCGCGCTGGTGAACTTCGTTTCGCACTCGGTGGTGCTGGGTTTCACCCTCGGTGCGGCGGTGGTGATCGCCCTTGGGCAGTTGCCGAACCTGTTGGGGCTGGACCTGCCTAATCAGGCCACGGCGCTGAACAGCCTGGTGTCACTGATCGGCGATATTGGCGCGCTGGATAAACCATCGCTGGTGCTGGGTCTTGGCACGCTGGCAGTGGGCATTGTGCTGAAACTGCTGCTGCCACGCTGGCCGAGCCTGTTGATCAGCCTGATTTTCAGCGGCCTGTTGGTGTGGCTGTGGCCGTCGATGTTTGGCCATGTGAAGTTGGTCAGCTCGTTCGTCGGCCGGTTACCGCCATTCAGCACGTTGCCGTTGGATCTGGACCTGGTGTTGCGCCTGCTGCCCAGTGCGGTGGCAGTCGGCATGCTCGGGCTGGTGACCAGCCTGTCGATTGCCCGCTCCTTGTCGCAACGCTCGCAGCAGTTACTCGATGCGAATCAGGAGGTCCGCGCGCAGGGGCTTTCGAACATCGTCGGCAGCTTTTTCGCAGGCTCGCTGTCGGCCGGTTCCTTTACCCGTTCGGGATTGAGTTATGAGGCGGGTGCCTGCTCGCCACTGGCCGGGGTGTTCTCGGCGCTGTGGGTGGCGTTGTTTGCACTGACTGGCGCAACGTTGATTGCCCACATCCCGATTCCGGCCATGGCCGGGAGCATTTTGCTGATTTGCTGGGGATTGGTGGACCATCGCGGCATTCGCGCGTTGTTCCGGGTCAGCCATGCCGAATTCGCGGTGATGGCGCTGACGTGCGTCGCCACCTTGCTGCTGGAGCTACAAACGGCGATCTACGCCGGGGTGTTGGTCTCGCTGTTTTTCTATCTCAAACGCACCTCGCAACCCCGCGTGCAGCAATGGAGCGAAGGCGACGAAGAGATTCTGCGGGTCGGTGGCTCGATCTTCTTCGGCGCCAGCCACTACCTGCAAGTCCGTCTGCAACGCACTCAAGGCTTGAAGGTGGTGATCGAAGGGCAGTACATCAATTTCATCGACTATTCCGGCGTAGAGATGCTGCACCAGGAAGCGCGACGACTGCTCAGACAAGGCCGCAGCCTGATCCTGCGCCGGGCGCGCGGGCATGTGGTCGAAGAGCTGTTGAGACTGGAAGGACCGGAGAAATGCCCAATCCGGTTTGAGGATTGAAACACGCAAATACCGCGTCGGCCCCACCCCCTGTGGCGAGGGGGCTTGCCCCCGTTCGGGTGCGAAGCGCCCGCGCTCTTACTGATGCATCGCGTTAGCAAATTTCAGGGCCGCTGCGCAGCCCAACGGGGGCAAGCCCCCTCACCACAAAGGCCAGCATCGCCAGTTACAGCGCCAACTGGCGGCGGAGTTCAGCCAGCACAGGGGCGGTGTCCGGGCGTACGCCGCGCCACAGGAAGAACGCTTCGGCCGCCTGTTCGGCGAGCATCCCCAAGCCATCCATCGACACCGCGGCGCCGTGTTCGCTGGCCCAGCGGCAGAATGAAGTCGGTTCCTTGCCGTACATCATGTCGTAGCAAACGGTCTTGCCCGGTTCGATCAGGCTGCTGGCAATCGGCGGCACATCGCCTGACAGGCTGGCCGACGTCGCGTTGATAATCAGGTCCACCGGCTCACGCAACCAGTCGAAACCGCTGGCGGATACCGGGCCGAGATCGGCGAACAGTTCAGCCAGCAACTCGGCTTTTTCCAGTGTGCGATTGGCGATGATCACCGACGCCGGCTGCTCGGCCAGCAACGGCTCCAGCGCGCCACGCACTGCACCGCCTGCACCCAGCAGCAGAATGCGTTTACCGCGCAGGCTGAATCCGGCGTTGACCGTCAAATCCCGCACCAGCCCGGCGCCATCGGTGTTGTCGCCCAACAGGCTGCCATCCGCCAGTTTGCTCAAGGTGTTGACCGCACCTGCCCGTTGAGCCCGTTCCGTCAGGCTGTTGGCCAGACGATAGGCCTCTTCCTTGAACGGCACCGTGACGTTGGCTCCACGACCTTCGCGGAAAAACTCCGTGGCACAACCGGAAAAGTCATCCAGCGGCGCCAGCAAGGTGCTGTAGTCCAGCCGCTGAGCGGTCTGCTCGGCAAACAGGCGATGGATCAACGGCGATTTACTGTGGCCAATCGGGTTACCGAATACGACGTAACGGTCCATCAGGATTCCTCGTTCAGACGTTTGCCAACCAATCGCGATCTTGCAGGAAATACTCGGTCAGGCGCGCTTCTTCACTGCCAGGCTCGGCCTTCCAGTCGTAACTCCAGCGCACTTGCGGCGGCAGCGACATGAGAATCGACTCGGTACGACCGCCCGATTGCAGGCCGAACAGCGTGCCGCGGTCGTACACCAGGTTGAACTCGACGTAGCGCCCACGGCGGAATTCCTGAAACTCGCGCTGTTTTTCGGTGAAGGCTTGTACCTTGCGACGCTGGACGATCGGCAAGTACGCATCGATGTAAGCATCGCCGATAGCGCGCATGAAGGCGAAACAGGTGTCGAAGTCCCACTCGTTCAGGTCATCGAAGAACAGACCGCCGATACCTCGGGGTTCGTTGCGATGCTTGATCTGGAAGTAGCTGTCGCACCACGCCTTGTAACGGCTGTAGACGTCCGGCCCAAAGGGCTCGCAGGCCTTCGCGGCCACACGGTGCCAATGCACGCAGTCTTCTTCATTGCCGTAGTAAGGGGTCAGGTCGAAGCCGCCGCCGAACCACCAGACCGCTTCCTCACCTTCTTTCTCAGCGATGAAAAAGCGCACGTTGGCGTGGGACGTCGGCACATGCGGGTTGTGCGGGTGAATCACCAGCGACACACCAAGGGCTTCGAAGCCGCGCCCGGCCAGTTCCGGCCGATGGGCGCTGGCGGACGGCGGAAGACCGCTGCCAAAGACGTGGGAAAAGTTGACACCGCCCTTCTCGATGACCGCGCCGTTTTCAATCACCCGCGTGCGACCGCCACCACCGGCTGGCCGGGTCCAGGCGTCTTCGACGAAACGAGTGCCACCATCTTCGGCTTCCAGCGCAGCACAAATGCGGTCTTGCAGGTCGAGCAGGTAGGCTTTTACGGCCTCGGTGCGGGTAGTCATGGCATCACCTTGAATCGGGCAAAGCTACGCGGCGCTCGATCAGAACGGCGGCCGGCGCAAATGGGCGCGTAGCATAACACTGCACCCGTGACCGTCGCAGTTGACGAAGATCAAGCTTAGGAGTCCGATAGGGGCCTTCGCCGAAAGACCGACGGTAAACACACCAAGGAGAGTGCAGATGGCCAAACGTATCCAGTTCCGAGCCCATGGTGGCCCCGAAGTGCTTGAGTATGTGGATTATCAGCCTGCCGAGCCGGGCCCGCAGCAAGTACGCGTCAGCAACAAGGCTATCGGTCTGAATTTTATCGACACCTATTACCGCAGCGGCCTCTACGCGCCGCCCGCCCTGCCATCGGGCCTGGGCGCGGAAGGCGCGGGCGTGGTCGACGCGGTGGGCAGTGGCGTTACTCGCTTCAAGGTCGGTGACCGCGTGGCCTACGGCAGTGGCCCATTGGGTGCTTACAGCGAGATGCATGTGTTGCCGCAAGACAATCTGGTGCACCTGCCGGATGCCATCAGTTTCGAACAGGCCGCGGGCGTCATGCTCAAGGGCCTGACCGTGCAGTACCTGTTGCGTCAGACCTACGAACTCAAGGGTGGCGAGACCATCCTGTTCCACGCCGCTGCCGGTGGTGTCGGTTCGCTGGCCTGCCAATGGGCCAAGGCCTTGGGCGTGAAGTTGATCGGTACCGTCAGTTCGCCGGAAAAAGCCGCACTGGCAAAATCCCTCGGCGCCTGGGCAACCATCGACTACAGCAAGGAAAACGTCGTACAACGCGTGCTGGAACTGACTGACGGCAAAAAGGTGCCGGTGGTCTACGACGGCGTTGGCAAGGACACCTGGCTGACTTCGCTCGACTGTGTAGCGCCACGCGGACTGGTGGTGAGTTTCGGCAATGCATCAGGTGCGGTGGACGGGGTGAACCTGGGGATTCTCGCGGCGAAGGGCTCGCTGTACGTGACCCGGCCAACCCTGGGGACTTACGCCAACAACGCTGAAAACCTGCAAACCATGGCCGATGAGCTGTTCGGGATGATCATCAGCGGCCAGTTGAAAGTGGACATCAACCAGCGTTATCCACTGGCTGACGCGGCTAAGGCGCAGATTGAGCTGTCGGCGCGGCGTACTACCGGGTCGACGGTGTTGTTGCCTTAAATCTGAATTGTGGTGAGGGGGCTTGCCCCCGTTGGACTGCGCAGCTGTCCCAAAATCTGCCAATGCAGTAAATCAGGCATATGACCCACGCCTGATTTACCGGCGCTACGCGCCCGAACGGGGGCAAGCCCCCTCGCCACAAGGTCTCAGGCCGGGCGCACCACGTTGCCGGTCGCCAGATCGCGAATCAGGCTCGGGTTTTTCCGTCCGCCCAGATTCCCGCCCAGCACCAGATCGATTTGCCCGCGGAAATACTGCTCGACGCGAATTCGCGAACGCGCTGCCGGCCGGCCTTGCGGGTTGGCAGAAGTCGACACCAGTGGCCCGACCAACGCACACAAATCCCGCACCTGCGGGTGATCGCTAACCCGCAATGCCACGGTCTCATGCACTCCGGTGATCCATTGCGGCAGCATGTTTTGATGGGGCACCAGCCAGGTGTTCGGCCCCGGCCAGGTGCTGGCCATGCGATCCATCCACAGTTCCGGGAAATCTTCGAACAGGAAGTCGAACTGGCGAATGTTGTCGGCAACCAGGATCAGGCCCTTTTCCACCGAACGGCCCTTGATCGCCAGCAAGCGATACACCGCCTCTTCATCCCACGGGTCGCAACCCAGGCCCCAGACCGCTTCGGTTGGATAGGCAATCACCGCCCCTGCGCGAATCGCTTGTGCGGCTTGTTGCACACGCCAACTGTTGACCATTACCGACTCTCCAAAATAAGGCTGTGCGCAGTTTACCGATCTTTCATGAACCTAGCTTACGCGCGCAAACCAGCGTCCGCCTTCGCTCACCGCCCGTCCCTCCATTTCAAGCTCCGTCAGCGCCGCCAATACCTTCGGCAACGCCCATCCCGCCGCGTCGGCCAGGGCCTCGCTGGTATGCGGGGCGGCGAATAGCAGGCACAGCAACGGATGATCGACGGGCGCCGCAGTGTCTGTGGATAACGGCAGATTCTGCCAACCGCGCAGGCCTTCGAGGATATGTTCGATAGTCTCCACCAACACCGCGCCGTCACGTATCAACTGGTGGCAACCACGAGCCCCGGGGTGATGGATCGATCCTGGAATGGCATACACCTCGCGACCCTGTTCCGCTGCCAGCCGTGCGGTAATCAGCGAGCCGCTGGCGACACTGGCCTCGACCACCAGCACGCCGAGGGATAAACCGCTGATGATCCGATTGCGCCGCGGGAAGTTGCTGGCCTGCGGTCCGGCGTCCAGCGGGAACTCGGAAACCACTGCACTGCCTTGCGCAATCATCGCGTCGGCAATCCGCCGATTGCGCTGTGGATAAAAATTTTCCAGGCCGGTGCCGAGCACTCCGACGGTCTGCCCTCCGACGTCCAGCGCGGCTTGATGCGCTGCCGCATCGATTCCCAATGCCAAGCCGCTGGTGATGACAAAACCCGCGCCTGCCAGGCTGCGGGAAAACGCCGTGGCGGTGTCCATCCCCGGCCTCGATGCGCGTCGGCTACCGACCATCGCCAGCTGCGGTTTTTCCAGAATGCCCGGATCGCCCGCGACAAATAACAGCGGTGGCGGATCACTGATTTCTGCCAACAGAGCCGGGTAGCCCGGCTGGTCAACCATCAGTAAATACTGGCCTTCACGCTCTAGCCAGGCTAATGCGTGGTAGGCGCCATCACGAATAAGCGGGCTACGCCGAGCGTCGGCGCACGCCGCTGGCAACCCCAACGCACGCCAGGCAGAGGCTGGTGCGCTGATGGCTTTTGAGGCCGAGCCAAAAGCTTCGAGCAGCTTTTGAAAACGTCGAGGGCCGAGCTCCGGAAGACGATGCAAACGCAAACGCGCTTCCAGTTCCGCCGGTGAAACCTGCGTAGGTGCGAACAGCGGCATAAGATCATCCTTGATCGTTATTGGTCGTGTTGAATCAGCAACAAGCTGTGGATAAGTCTGTTGGTAACTTGTTGAGTCTTTTACGGATTACGCACCTTGTCCATCACCGCGAGGGAGCGCGAAGCGTTGAGCACCAAGCCATAGCTGAGCTTTTCGTAGGTGCGGAAGATCATCAGCAAACCGGCGCGTTCATCCGGTATTTTCACCTGTTCGCCGGTGACCCGGTCACGTACGGTTTCACCGGTTTTCATCACCACCAGCACGTTGCCTTCGGCCAAGCCGTCGCGCTGGCCCTTGTTCAAAGTGACCACATCGAGCGCACCGATCTGCGTAACACCGCGTGGCACGTCGATGATCAAGCCGTGAATATCGGTTTTCGGCGCGCTGGGCATGAAGGTTGAGTTGATCGCCCGTTCTTCGCCGCTGAACAAGCGGTCGCCGAGTCGAACCTCTTGAGTGGTGCGTTGCAAGGCGAGGGTGGCGACATCGCCTTCAGTGGCGATGATCTCGCCGCCGCCGATATCGTCGGCGTTGATCCCCAGAAACTCTTTGCTTTGCGGGTCGCTGTAGACCTTGCCCTGACGGAAAATGCCGTACACCGAATGCTCCGGGTCGAACTTGCCGCGTGCGTAGATGCGATCGCCCATACCGCTGAGTACCCGTTCGGCGTCGCCGGCAACGATGTACGGTGCCTTGTTGAAGTCTTCGACGTTGTCGATGATGCGGTTGCTCAGCAGGAAGCTGTTGATCGAGCGCAGCGGAATACTCGGAATGGCGTCGGCCATCGGCGTGCTGCGCACTTGCGGCGAGAGCTTGATAGTGCCGCGTGAAGCCCCGCGATTGAGGGTCAGGCGCGGTTGCCCGTTGATATAGACCAGTGACAAAGAGTCGCCGGGATAGATCAGGTTGGGGTTTTCGATTTGCGGGTTGGCCTGCCAGAGTTCGGGCCATTTCCAGGGTTCGCGGAGGTATTTCCCGGAGATGTCCCAAAGTGTGTCGCCCGCCACCACGGTGTAATGCTGTGGAAAACCTTCCTTGAGTTGCACTTGTCCGTGTGCGAAACCGGCCGAGGCCAGAAGCAGCAAGGCGAGTAGTGATTTCCTCATGCGGTGAATCCCTTTATTATGTGCATTCGAGTAGAACGCCAGAGCCCTCGTGGCCCGCTCCCCCTTTCTAATGAAAAGAAGGGAGCTACGTTTTACAACGGTAGCCTGCATCTTCGGACCCGCCAGGCCATCGGCCCAGACTTTACTTCACACGTGCAGCAATTACGCTTATGGCTATTTTGAACATCCTCGAATTTCCCGACCCGCGCCTGCGTACTATCGCCAAACCGGTGGCCGTAGTGGACGACGAAGTGCGGCAGTTGGTCGATGACATGTTTGAAACAATGTATGAAGCACCCGGCATCGGCCTCGCGGCGACCCAGGTCAACGTGCACAAACGCATCGTGGTCATGGACCTTTCCGAAGACCGCAGCGAACCTCGGGTGTTCATCAACCCCGAGTTCGAAGTCCTGACCGACGAAATGGGTCAGTACCAGGAAGGCTGCCTTTCGGTACCGGGCTTCTACGAAAACGTCGACCGTCCGCAACGCGTGAAGATCAACGCCCTGGACCGTGACGGCCAGCCTTTTGAACTGATCGCCGAAGAACTGCTGGCGGTGTGCATTCAGCACGAATGCGACCACCTCAACGGCAAATTGTTCGTCGATTACCTGTCCACGCTCAAACGCGACCGGATCAAGAAGAAGCTGGAAAAGCTCCATCGCCAGAACGCTTGATGCCCTTCCAAAGGCTTGCTGCGGCAAGCCTTTTTCTTTTCCGCGTGTTTCCAACCGAGAATTCCCATGACTGAGCCACTGCGCATCGTCTTTGCCGGCACCCCCGAATTTGCCGCCGAACACCTCAAGGCCCTGCTCGACAGCCCTTATGAGATCGTTGCGGTCTACACCCAACCGGATCGCCCGGCGGGTCGTGGGCAAAAGCTGATGCCGAGCCCGGTCAAGCAGTTGGCTCTGGAGCACAACATCCAGGTGCTGCAACCACCAACCCTGCGCAACGCCGACGCCCAGGCCGAACTGGCTGCACTCAAGCCGGACCTGATGGTCGTCGTGGCCTACGGCCTGATCCTGCCGCAAGTGGTGCTGGATATTCCGCGCCTGGGTTGCATCAACAGCCACGCCTCATTGCTGCCACGCTGGCGCGGTGCGGCGCCGATCCAGCGCGCCGTCGAAGCGGGCGACGCTGAAAGCGGCGTGACCGTGATGCGCATGGAAGCTGGCCTCGACACCGGGCCGATGCTGCTCAAGGTCACCACGCCGATCAGTGCTGATGACACCGGTGGCAGCCTGCATGACCGTCTCGCCGAAATGGGCCCGCCAGCCGTGGTTCAGGCGATTGCCGGGCTGGCCGCCGGCACGCTGGAAGGCGAAGTGCAGGGCGACAGCCTGGCTACTTATGCGCACAAATTGAACAAAGACGAAGCGCGCATCGACTGGAGCCGCCCTGCGGTCGAGTTGGAACGTCTGGTTCGCGCGTTCAATCCGTGGCCGATCTGCCACAGCACGCTCAATGGCGAAGCCTTGAAAGTGCTCGCTGCCAGCCTCGCCGAAGGCAAGGGCGCACCGGGCGAGATCCTCGGCGCCAGCAAAGACGGCTTGATCGTCGCCTGCGGTGAACAGGCGCTGTGCCTGACGCGCCTGCAATTGCCTGGCGGCAAGGCGCTGAACTTCAGCGACTTGTTCAACAGCCGTCGTGAGAAATTTGCTGTGGGCACCGTCTTAGGCCTTGTGGTGGACGCCCAATGAACCCGCGTCTGGCCGCCGCCAAGGCCCTGGCTGCCGTCCTTAACGGCAAGGCTTCGCTGAACAGTTCGTTGCCGACGCAACTGGACAAGGTCGAAGACCGTGATCGCGGCTTCACCCAGGACCTGGCCTTCGGCACCGCACGCTGGCAGCCGCGCTTGTCGGCGCTGGCGGCCAAGCTGCTGCAAAAACCTTTCAAAGCTGCCGACGCTGACGTCGAAGCGCTGTTGCTGGTCGGCCTTTACCAGTTGCTGTACACCCGTGTCCCGGCCCACGCCGCCATCGGGGAAACCGTGGGCTGCGCCGACAAGCTGAAAAAACCGTGGGCCAAAGCCCTGCTCAACGCCGTGCTGCGCCGTGCCCAACGTGAAAGCGAAGCACTGCTGGCCGAGCTTGAGCACGATCCGGTGGTGCGCACCGCCCACCCGCGCTGGCTGCAAAAATCCCTCAAGGCGTTCTGGCCAGAACAGTGGGAAGCCATTTGCGCCGCGAACAACGCGCATCCACCCATGATTTTGCGGGTCAACCGTCGTCATCACACTCGCGATGCCTACCTCGCCTTGCTGAGCGATGCCGGTGTTGCGGCCAAGCCGTGCGTGTTCAGTCGGGACGGCATCGTGCTCGACACGCCAGGCGATGTGCGCCAACTGCCGGGTTTCGCCGAAGGCTGGATCAGCGTGCAAGACGAAGCCGCGCAACTGGCGGCGGATCTGCTGGACCTGGCGCCGGGCCAACGGGTGCTCGACGCCTGCTGCGCACCGGGCGGCAAGACCTGCCACATCCTCGAAGTCGAGCCAAAACTGGCCGGCGTAGTGGCCGTGGACCTGGAAGCCAAGCGTCTGGTGCGTGTGCGGGAAAACCTTGAACGGCTGGGCCTCAGCGCCGAATTGATCGCCGCCGACGGCCGCGACACTCAAGCGTGGTGGGACGGCAAGCCGTTCCAGCGCATCCTGCTCGACGCGCCCTGCTCGGCGACCGGCGTGATTCGCCGCCACCCGGACATCAAACTGACCCGCCAACCGGATGACATCGCTGCGCTCGCGGTGCTTCAGGGTGAACTGCTCGACGCGATGTGGCCGACCCTCGACGTCGGCGGCATCCTGCTCTACGCCACCTGCTCGACCTTGCCGACCGAAAACACCGAAGTTATCGAAGCCTTCCTCGCCCGAACTCCGGGTGCTCGCGAGTTGGACATCGCCAGCCAGGCCGGCATCAAGCAACCGCATGGCCGCCAGTTGCTGGCACAAGAAGGCGGTCACGACGGGTTCTACTACGCCAAGCTGATCAAGATTGCCGCCGCACGCGGTTAAGCGGATTTCAAGGGAGTGACCGGATGAAGATCATCATCCTCGGCGCGGGGCAGGTCGGCGGTACGCTGGCTGAACACTTGGCCAGCGAAGCGAACGACATCACCGTGGTCGACACCGACGGCGAACGCCTGCGGGATCTCGGTGATCGCCTCGACATCCGCACTGTGCAAGGTCGCGGCTCGTTCCCAACGGTGCTGCGCCAGGCCGGTGCCGACGACGCCGACATGCTGGTGGCGGTGACCAACAGCGACGAGACCAACATGGTCGCCTGCCAGGTCGCGCACACCCTGTTCCATACGCCGACCAAGATCGCCCGGGTGCGCGAAGCCGCGTACCTGACCCGCGCCGGCCTGTTCGACAACGACGCGATCCCGGTCGACGTGCTGATCAGCCCCGAACAAGTAGTGACCCATTACATCAAGCGCCTGATCGAGCACCCCGGTGCATTGCAGGTGATAGATTTTGCCGAGGGCAAGGCCCAACTGGTGGCGGTCAAGGCCTACTACGGCGGACCGTTGGTGGGGCAGCAACTGCGCCAGTTGCGCGAACACATGCCGAACGTCGATACCCGCGTGGCAGCGATTTTCCGTCGTGATCGACCGATCCTGCCGCAAGGCGATACGGTGATCGAAGCCGACGACGAAGTGTTTTTTATCGCGGCCAAAGCGAACATTCGCGCCGTGATGAGCGAAATGCGCCGGCTCGACGAGAGCTACAAACGCATCGTCATCGCCGGTGGCGGGCAGATCGGCGAGCGGCTGGCCGAGGCGATTGAAAGCCGCTATCAGGTGAAGATCATCGAGATGAACCCGGCGCGGTGCCGCTACCTCTCGGACACCCTCGACAGCACCGTGGTGTTGCAGGGCAGCGCCTCGGACCGCGATCTACTGCTGGAAGAGAATATCGCCGACGCCGATCTGTTCCTGGCGCTGACCAACGACGACGAAGCCAACATTATGTCGTCGCTGTTGGCCAAACGCCTGGGCGCGAAGAAGGTGATGACCATCATCAACAACCCGGCCTATGTCGACCTGATCCAGGGCGGTGATATCGATATCGCCATCAGCCCTCAACTGGCGACTATCGGTACTTTGCTGGCCCACGTGCGCCGGGGCGATATCGTCAGCGTGCACTCGCTGCGTCGCGGTGCGGCAGAAGCCATCGAGGCGATTGCCCATGGTGACGCGAAGTCGAGCAAGGTGATCGGCAAGGCCATCGAAAACATCGTCCTGCCGCCGGGGACTACTATTGGTGCAATCATTCGCGATGAAGAAGTGTTGATCGCCCACGACGACACCGTGATCGAAGCCGGCGACCATGTGATTCTGTTCCTTGTGGATAAAAAGCATATTCGTGATGTGGAGAAGTTGTTCCACGTGGGGTTGAGTTTCTTCTGATCCGGGACTTACGGTGCTCGTGCGGGCCTCTTCGCGAGCAAGCCCGCTCCCACATTAGATTTTCAGTGAACACATATTTTGTGTATGGCAAAGATCCAGTGTGGGAGCGGGCTTGCTCGCGAAAGCAATCTCACTGACACCTATCCCTTCCTGATCCACCTCAACAAGGAATCCACCCGATGATCGAATCGCTGGAAAAAATGCTCGCCAAGGGTGTGGATAACTCGCTGCTGCGCTTCGGTCTGGGCAAGGGTTATCTGGATCTGGGCGAACATGCCAAGGCGGCCGAGCATTTCAGCCGCTGCGTGGAGTTCGATCCGAAATACTCGGCAGCCTGGAAGTTACTGGGCAAGGCTTATTTGGCACAGGCAAACCATGCAGCCGCCCGTCAGGCCTGGGAGCAGGGCCTGGAAGCAGCTCGCGCGCATGGCGACAAGCAGGCAGAAAAGGAAATGACGGTGTTTCTGAAGAAGCTTGACCGGTTGGACAGCTGATCAAAAAACGCTCAACTCAAAGGTAACGCAGGCCGATGCCTTCCGCGTCGACCTGCACCACTTCCATGCGCACTCGCGGCGCACCGCACGGCAACCCCTGCACCTGACCATAGACGACCGCGCCTTTGGCCAACGCCGCGAGCGTCGGATGCTTCACGTAGACGCCGCTGGCGGAAAGGTTGCGAGTCTGGCCCAGGCACTCGCCGAAGCTCTCGTGCTGGATCTTGATTCGAAATGACTTACGGTGTTCGGACATCTTCTGCGCCCTTGATTGAACGGTTGTGGATAACCCCAGCCCAAGGTTATCCACAGATCATGCCAGCTGGATCAATACCAGCGTGCTTCGCCCGGCGGGCGTTTCTTGAAGCGCTTCATGCTCCACATGTATTGGCTCGGGTAAGCCCGCACATATTTCTCGACGATCTGGCTCATGGCTGCGCAGGACGTCTCGGTATCGGTGCTGTACATAGCCTCGGGCGCGGCTTCCAGGATCACTTTGTAGCCTGAACCGTCCGGCAGGCGCAGGGCGTGCAGGAAGACGCCGACCGCTTTGCCGCCCGCGAGCATGTTCGGCACGAACTTGCTGGTCAAAGCCTTGGTGGCGAAGAAGGGCACGAAGATCCCGGCGGATTCGGCCGGTTCCGGGTCAGCCGGAATCCCCACTGCACCACCTTTGCGCACTTCCTTGATGACACTGAGGATGCCTTCCTTGGTGGACGCTGCTACGCGGTTGCCTAATTGCACCCGCTGCTTGCGCAGCAATTCATCCACCGCCTTGAGCTTGGGCGGACGGTAGAAAATGATCGGTTTGCACTGGCTGCAATAGAAGTGGTTCAACACTTCCCAGTTACCCAGGTGACTGGTGATGCCGACCACGCCTTTGCCGGAAGCCAGCGCGTCCTTGAGCACATCGAGGCCTTCGACTTCACGCACCAGATCGATGGAGCGCTGGGCCGGCCAGATCCAGGCGCAGGCGCTTTCGGTCAATGATTTGCCAATGTCCATCAGGCTCTGTCCCACCAGACGCTCGCGCTCGGCGGCGTCCATGTCCGGGAAACACTTGGCGAGATTGATGCGCACCACGTCGCGGGAACGGTTGGGGGTTTTCCACATGACCCAGCCAATCGCCGCGCCTACCGTTTGCACCGCCCGCCACGGGAGCAAGGCAAACAAACGCAGAGCGCCTACCAGCAAGGCGCCTTTAAACTTATCCACAGGTCACTCCTGATCTTCTGAACCGACGTCATGAACCTTGTCGCGAGCCGGCTATTCTAACCGCCCACTGCGCAAGATGGCGTAACGATCACAATCGGTGGTGTGATCCATGACCATGCCCGAGGCCTGCATCAAGGCATAGCAGATGGTTGGGCCGACAAACGTGAAACCGGCTTTTTTCAGACCTTTGCTCATCTCCACGGCGGCCGGTGTCACGGCCGGCACTTCACTGCGATCCTTGAAATGATTGATCTTCGGGACGCCGCCGACAAACGACCAAAGCAGCTCCACCGGGTCCTCCAGCGCCATCCAGGCCTGGGCATTGCGCCGTGCGGCGTTAAGTTTGAGGCGGTTGCGGATGATCCCCGGATCAAGCATCAAATCGTCTATTTCGGCGTCGCTCATCTGCGCCACCCGTTGTACATCGAAGCCGAACAACACCTCACGGTAGCGCTCGCGCTTCCTCAGCACGGTGATCCAAGACAGGCCGGCCTGGAACCCTTCGAGCAAAAGCAACTCGAACAAGCGCTGCGCATCGCGTAGCGGTACGCCCCACTCCTGATCGTGATAAGCCATGTACAGCGGATCTTCGGAACACCAAAAGCAGCGTGGCATAAGGCTCCAGGGGGCGTGCGGACGAATGAATCGGGTATACTCCCGCTCTTTAAATCGCAGCCCAAGAAACAGGTGAATTTCGTGAGCCAGCCTACGCCAGCCGTGCGTACCTTCCAAGACTTGATCCTCGCCCTCCAGCAATACTGGGCCGAGCAAGGTTGTGTGGTACTTCAGCCCTACGATATGGAAGTAGGCGCCGGCACTTTCCATACCGCCACGTTCCTGCGCGCCATCGGCCCGGAAACCTGGAACGCCGCTTATGTGCAGCCCAGTCGTCGCCCGACTGACGGCCGCTACGGCGAAAACCCGAACCGTCTGCAGCACTACTACCAGTTCCAGGTAGTCCTGAAGCCGAACCCGGACAACTTCCAGGAACTGTACCTGGGCTCCCTCAAGCACGTGGGCCTGGACCCATTGGTGCACGACATCCGTTTCGTCGAAGACAACTGGGAATCGCCGACCCTCGGTGCCTGGGGTCTGGGCTGGGAAGTCTGGCTCAACGGCATGGAAGTGACGCAGTTCACCTACTTCCAGGCGGCGGGTGGCATCGAGTGCTACCCGGTGACCGGCGAGATCACCTACGGCCTCGAGCGTCTGGCCATGTACCTGCAAGGCGTGGACTCGGTCTACGACCTGGTCTGGGCTGACGGTCCGTTCGGCAAAGTGACCTACGGTGATGTGTTCCACCAGAACGAAGTGGAGCAGTCGACCTACAACTTCGAACACGCCAACGTCGAGAAGCTGTTCGAACTGTTCGATTTCTACGAAAGCGAAGCCAAGCGCCTGATCGAACTCGATCAACCGCTGCCGCTGCCAAGCTACGAAATGGTCCTGAAGGCCTCGCACACCTTCAACCTGCTGGATGCACGCCGGGCGATCTCGGTGACTGCGCGTCAGCAATACATTCTGCGTGTTCGCACCCTGGCGCGTTCCGTTGCGCAAGCCTACCTGCTGGCTCGCGCCAAGCTGGGCTTCCCGATGGCGACCCCGGATTTGCGTGATGAAGTGTTGGCTAAGCTGGAGGCTGCACAATGAGTGCTCAAGATTTCCTGGTTGAACTGGGCACCGAAGAGCTGCCACCCAAAGCCCTGAACACCCTGGCCGATGCGTTCCTCGCCGGTATCGAGAAGGGCCTGCTGGCCGCTGGCCTGGGCTTTGAAGCCAAGCAGGTCTACGCCGCACCGCGTCGTCTGGCCGTGCTGATCACCAAACTGGCCACTCAACAGCCGGATCGCAGCATCAACCTCGACGGCCCGCCACGCCAGGCCGCGTTCGACGCCGAAGGCAATCCGACCCAGGCTGCCCTGGGCTTTGCCAAGAAGTGCGGCGTAGAGCTGAGCGAAATCGATCAAAGCGGGCCGAAGCTGCGTTACAGCCAAAGCATCGCCGGCAAGCCGACCGTCAGCCTGTTGCCGACCATCGTCGAAGACTCGCTGAACGACCTGCCGATCCCGAAGCGCATGCGTTGGGGTGCTCGCAAGGAAGAATTCGTTCGCCCAACCCAATGGCTGGTGATGCTGCTTGGTGATCAGGTGATCGACTGCACCATCCTCGCCCAGAAGGCCGGTCGCGATTCCCGTGGTCACCGCTTCCATCACCCGGAAAGCGTGCGCATCACCTCGCCAGCCAACTACCTGAACGACCTGCGTGCAGCCTACGTACTGGCCGATGCCAATGAGCGCCGCGAGCTGATCAGCACGCGTACCGCCGAACTGGCCACTCGTCAGGAAGGGACCGCGATCGTTCCGCCGGACCTGCTCGACGAAGTGACCGCGCTGGTGGAATGGCCAGTGCCGCTGGTGTGCTCGTTCGAGGAGCGCTTCCTCGATGTGCCGCAAGAAGCCCTGATCACCACCATGCAGGACAACCAGAAGTACTTCTGCTTGCTGGATGCCGACGGCAAGTTGCTGCCACGTTTCATTACCGTGGCCAACATCGAGAGCAAAGACCCGCAGCAGATCATCGACGGTAACGAGAAAGTGGTTCGCCCACGCCTGACCGACGCCGAATTCTTCTTCAAGCAAGACAAGAAGCAGAAACTCGAAGACTTCAACCTGCGCCTGCAAAACGTGGTCTTCCAGGAAAAACTCGGCAGCGTCTACGACAAGGCCGAGCGCGTGTCCAAACTGGCCGCATTCATCGCTCAACGTATCGGCGGCAACGCCTCGTGGGCGGCGCGTGCAGGCCTGCTGTCGAAGTGCGACCTGGCAACCGAGATGGTCGGTGAGTTCCCGGAGATGCAAGGTGTCGCCGGTTACTACTACGCCCTCAACGATGGCGAGCCGGAAGATGTCGCACTGGCGCTGAACGAGCAGTACATGCCGCGCGGTGCCGGCGCTGAACTGCCGACCACCCTGACCGGTGCGGCCGTGGCCATCGCCGACAAGCTCGATACCCTGGTCGGGATCTTCGGTGTCGGCATGCTGCCAACCGGTAGCAAAGACCCGTATGCCCTGCGCCGTGCTGCGCTGGGCGTGTTGCGGATCCTGATCGACAAGAAGCTCGACCTCGACCTGACCGACGCCGTGGCGTTCGCTGTCAATGCGTTCGGCAGCAAGGTCAAGGCTGCCGGCCTGGCTGATTCAGTGCTGGAGTTCGTCTTCGACCGTCTGCGTGCCCGTTACGAAGACGAAGGCGTGGATGTGGCCACTTACCTGTCGGTTCGTGCCCTGAAACCGGGTTCGGCGCTGGACTTCGATCAACGTGTACAAGCCGTAGAAGCGTTCCGCAAATTGCCGGAAGCCGCTGCATTGGCTGCGGTAAACAAGCGCGTGTCGAACCTGCTGAGCAAAATCGAAGGCAGCGTGCCGAGCACCGTCGAAGCCAAGTACTTCGACAACGCCGCCGAATTCTCCCTGTACTCGGCGATCCAGCAAGCGGATCAAGCGGTGCAGCCAATGGCTGCAGCCCGGCAGTACAGCGAATCTCTGGCACGTCTGGCCGCGTTACGCGAGCCGGTCGATGCGTTCTTCGAAGCCGTGATGGTCAACGCGGAAGACGCCAAGGTCCGCGCCAACCGTTATGCGTTGCTGGCACGTTTGCGCGGTCTGTTCCTCGGCGTTGCCGACATCTCGTTGCTGGGCTGAGGAGCTGCTGTTGAAACTGCTGATTATCGATCGGGACGGAGTGATCAATTACGACTCCGACGCTTACATCAAGTCGGTGGAAGAGTGGATTCCGCTCCCGGGCTCGATCGAAGCCATCGCGCAGTTGAGCAAGGCCGGCTGGACGGTAGCTGTCGCTACCAACCAGTCCGGCATTGCTCGCGGCTATTACGATGTCGCCACCCTCGACGCCATGCACGAGCGCTTGCGCACGTTGGTGGAAGAGCAGGGCGGCGAGCTCGGCCTCATCGTCTATTGCCCGCACGGGCCGGACGAAGGCTGCGATTGTCGTAAGCCAAAACCCGGCATGCTTAAAACCATTGCCGCACATTACGACGTGGCGCTGACTGACCTATGGTTCGTCGGCGACAGTCTCGGTGACCTGGAGGCGGCAAAAGCCGTCGACTGTCAGCCAGTTTTGGTAAAAACCGGGAAAGGCGAAAAGACTTTGGGCAAGACCCTACCGGTAGGTACTTTGATTTTTGACGATCTGGCGGCGATTGCCGCAGAACTTATCCACAACTAGGGCGATTCTGACATCCTGATCAAGGATTGTTCGGGTGCGCACTTTTAATAGGCAAATGCCGCTATGTCGATCTTGCAGGCAATCAGAACCTTTCTTTTTTACCTGCTGCTGGGCACCAGCTCGTTGCTCTGGTGCAGCCTGAGCTTTTTTATCGCGCCTTTTTTACCGTTCAAGGCGCGCTACCGTTTCATCAACGTCTACTGGTGCCGCTGCGCGCTGTGGCTGAGCAAGGTGTTCCTGGACATTGACTATGAAGTCAAAGGTGCCGAGAACATCCCCGACCAACCGTGCGTGATTCTCTCGAACCACCAGAGCACCTGGGAAACATTCTTTCTGTCGGCCTACTTCGAGCCATTGAGCCAGGTGCTCAAGCGCGAACTGCTGTATGTGCCGTTCTTTGGTTGGGCGATGGCCATGCTACGACCAATCGCCATTGACCGCGACAACCCGAAAGCCGCGCTCAAGCATGTGGCGAAGAAGGGCGATGAACTGCTCAAGGACAATGTCTGGGTGCTGATCTTCCCGGAAGGCACCCGCGTTCCGTTCGGTACCGTCGGCAAGTTCTCCCGTGGAGGCACGGCGTTGGCGGTCAATGCGCAGTTGCCTGTGCTGCCAATCGCGCATAACGCTGGCAAGTTCTGGCCGAAAACCGGTTGGCTGAAAACACCCGGCACCATCACCGTTGTCATCGGTGCACCGATGTATGCCGAAGGCAGCGGACCACGGGCGATTGCCGAGCTCAACGACCGCGCTGCGGCCTGGAACGAGCAGACCCAGCGGGACATGGGTTCGCTACCGCCACTGCCTGCTGCGGCGGATAAAGAGACTGTCTGACGTTCTGTGGATAACCTGTGTACCGTTTTGTTGAAAAGCGTCTTATTTGTTAGCTAAATTTATGATTTACATAGATATTTCTTAAGCTCATAAAACGCAGGAAAACGTGCATAAGTTTTCGCGACGCAAAAAAACCGGCTATTTGCGCCGGTTTTTTTATGCCTGTTTCAACCCCCGGTTATCACGCGATCCGTAGCAGCTGGCGCAGCCTGCGTCCGGCTGCGCAGCAGTCGTAAAATCAGAAACCGCGGTGATTCAGGTAGACCCCGCAAACCGGATTTACGACTGCTTCGCAGCCGAACGCAGCCTCGCAGGCTCGACAGCTGCTACGGAGGGGAATGCTTCACTCCTCCAGCATCGGCAGTTGAACGCTGAACGTCGTACCTTGCCCAACCTGGCTTTCACAGAAAATCCGTCCACCGTGGCGATCCACCACCGCTTTGACCATCGATAACCCCAGGCCCAATCCCTCACTGCCTTGAGACGAAGCAAAGCGCTTGTACTGGCTGAACAATTCGGGGAGTTCGTCGGCTGCAATACCTTTGCCCTGGTCGGCGATCTCGCAGGTCAACCAGCCCTGTGCACAACTCACCCGCACGCTGACCTGCGAACCCGCCGGGCTGTACTTGATGGCGTTTTCCAACAGGTTGAACAGCGCCCGGGTCAGCAACGACTGGTCGGCCAGGACCATGCCTTCCGCTTCTTCGTCCAGATCGTGCAACAACTCGATCTGCTTGAGTTGCGCAATGCTCATCGCCTGATCAAACGCGTCAAGCACCAGCATCGCGAACATGCTCGGTTCGAACTGGTACGCCTCGGACTCGGCTTTGGCCAGCTGCACAAAAGCCTCGGTCAGGCTCAAGGCCTTGCGTACCTGCAACTCGATCTGGCTGAACAACTGCGCGTCACCCGTGCCTTGGTGATGCTGGACGTCGAGCAAGGCCAGAATCGCTGAATGAGGGGCGCGCAGGTCATGGGAAAGAAACCGCAGCAGCACCGCGCGCTGTTCCTCGGCATCGCGCTCGACGCTCAGATCCGTCAGGCTAAGCAACCAGCCAATCGCCGTTCCGCCTTCAGCCGGCAGCAATGGCGCCAGGTCCATACGCAAACTTCGCCCTTGGGTATCGCGAAACTCGTTGGTCTCAAGCGTCGACAACCCAGGACTTCCCTGCTCGAGCAGCCCCGGATAACCAATCTCCGAGAGCCGTCGCAGCAGGTCTTCGCCGACCAGATCGCTGGCAAACAGCCCCCGCGCATTGCGGTTGGCCAGCAGGATCCGTCCGTTCGGATCGCTGATCAGCGTCGCCACCGGCAGGTATTCCAGACCGTCGGCAATGAAGCGTCGGGTATCGCGGGTCCGGCTCATCGCCTGTTCCAGCGCGACGATCTGCCCCTGCAATACATCGCCGGCCGGTGACGGCGTGCGGCGGCGCTCTGGAAACACTTTCGGTTCGCTATCAAGCCGTGCCAGTTCCCAGCCGAAGTAAGCGAGCACTGCGCTCAAGCGTCGCCAGTTCCAGATCAAATACCCCAGCAGCATCCCCAGCAAACTGGCGCTGGGCGACCACCACCAACCGGCTCGGAGCAACAGCGCCGAGGCGACCAATGCCATCACCATGCAGCCCAGGGTCAACCACAAGGCACGCCGTGGACGGAACAGCAGCAAGGCCAGCAGCAACGCGACGATGGCCGTCGACAACCCGACCGCCCAGCCATCGGCGAGTACCACGATGCTGCGTTGTTGCAGCAGTCCGTTGAGGATGTTGGCTTGAATCTCGATGCCCGGCGTGGTGCCAATGCTCGCTGATTGCGGTGTTACATAGCGGTCGCCCAACCCCGGCGCCGTAGAGCCAATCAGGATCAGGCGATCATGCAGCAGCTCGGGTGGCACTTCACCCCGCAGCACGCTCACGTAAGGAACGCTGGGAAAACCTGCATTTGCGCTGATAAAGGGAATTCGAATGCCGTTGGTTCGTTGCCAGCCTTGAACCGTTAATGCCAACGGCGAGCCGGGCAGGGTATCCGAACCTTCAGTGGTCGTCTCATAAAGCAGCCAGGCCAGTTGCGCCCTTGGATTACGCTCAGGGCCTTCGCGCAGGTACACGCTGCGTACGATGCCATCAGCGTCCGCCTCGGCGTTGATATGCCCGATACCTTTGGCACAGAGCCTCAACGGCGCCACGGGTTCGATTTCACCCAGCGGCAACCCGTAACGGGCAACCCCTTCGCGCAGCAAAGGCACGAACACGTTGCCAGCCTGGCATGCGGCGTGTGCCAGGCGCAGGTCGTTGTCGGGAAGCTTGTCTGGCTCGCTAAAGATCACGTCAAACAGCACACCCTTGACCTTTGCAGCGCTGAGCCGATCCAGCAGGTCGGCGTGCAAGGTTCGCGACCAGGGCCACTGACCGAGTTGCTGCAAGCTGTAATCGTCGATGGTGACGATAAGGATTCGCGGGTCAACCGGAAGCGGACTCAGCCGACGCAGGTTGTCGTACAGCAGATTGCTCAGCGTCAGCCCATGGTTCAAGGACAGCAGCGCCGTCAATGGCAGCAGGATCAGGCTGACCCACAGCCATTCACGGACCATCCGATGAAACAGCCGCTGGGCCTGGGTCAGCTCGCGACCTTCCTTCCTTGGCCAGGGTTTCATCGACAATGGGCCGAGTCGTTATTGGACACGCGTGGTCCTGGGGTAATAGAAGATGTCATATACCCCGGTCTCTCCCTCAAGCCCCTGCTCGTCATACGCAGAGAGTCGAACATGGTAGAAAAACGCCTTCAATCCACTGAAGTCGATCTCTGGCGTGCTGGAAAACTGTTCCTGCTTGATGTTCAGGAAGTCTGTGTCGGTCGCCACTTGCGCCCGGTAGCGCGTGGCCCCGTTCAAGGGTTTCATGATCAACTGCCAGACCGGTGCAGGGCCGGTTTGACCGGTCTGCCCCAACAACTGCGGTGCTGGCAACAGCTCGCTCGGCGTCAGCTTGCCTTCCTTCTGAATGCGTAACCCTTGGCGAGCCATGACCTGCACTTCATCTACCGGTTTTTCGGCTTTTTTCGCGAGTGGATTGCCTGTGCGTTTTTTCGCTGGCGCATCAAGGTTTTCACCACGATCGACCGCCACCTGGCCATTCAGCACTTCGATCAGCGATTGCCCATTGTCGTTGTTTCGCACTCGAAAGTGGGTGCCTCGGACCCCAAGCACGCCGACCGGCGTCACAATCTGAAAACGATCATAGTCGCTGGCGCGCTTGATCACATACGACTCGACCTGACCTTGCTCAAGAATCACCTGAGGGACAAGGAGTTCTTCGTTTAATCGCAACGTGACCTGCGAACTGGACGGCAGAACGATACGTGATCCATCACCCAGCGACAGACTGACGAACGCCGAAGGGGAGGTCTTCACGCCTTCCTGCTCGTCAACCGTCATCCCTTCTTCGAGCGCCACCTGATTGCCCTTGCGGTCGAGCTTCCAGGCTTCGCCCGTCAGGTGTTCGACAGTGGCGGGCAGGGGTTGTCCACGGCATTGCTGGTTGTCATCGATATACGGCAAGCGCTTTGAGCTGAAGAACGCTGCGGATGCGCTCTGGGTCAATGGACTCACCAGGCCAATGACCAGTAACAGGCAGGTGCCCAGGTGGCGACAATGCAAAGAAGTCATTTGGCTCATTGGATTCGCTTTTCAGGCTTTTATTAGAATCTGGCCGATCATCTGATTCATCAGCTTTACGCACCTTACCCGACAGGGCTCTGCGGCAGATAGCCCACGTCTATGCATAACGTCCACATCCATTACAAAAGCAGTCGTGGATATCCATAAAGGCAAACAAATCGAAGAGGGGAGGAGGTGACACATCCGTGTGTCGGAACCGAGTCAGTATCAATCCGGTTTTACAATGTGAGACGGCACTCCTTTTTTTCCCCTGAACTGCAGACCGCAAGCGAACCGGCGATCGGCGGTCCCGCCAGGTTGGCGATGACACTCCCTGTGTCGGAGCACTTCCGAATGCTCCTGTGCCACTCAACGCTTGAGAATTTACCGACCCCGACGTTCGATGAGGCAATTCTCCACATTTGTTCAGAATTGCCCGAGTCCGCGTTAGAACACCCAGCGCTGCTGCTCTTCAGGAAGCCGCAGTGGCAACGGTTGCTCGCCGTCCGCAGGAGTGCTCACCGGTGCAAAGCCCCGTGAGTCACTGAACGCCACATTCACCACCGCTGGACTGAAATAGCGTTGTGTCACGTGTTCATTCGGTGCTTCGCTGCTTGAACTCACAGTCTGCGAAGCAACTCCTACATAAGCCAAAAATGCCAACGACAGGCAGCATGTCAGCGCCTTGTCCCTGGTCACCTCCACGATCAGTGCACGAACATTCCGACTGTTCCTCATCGCTGCGTCCTCGAGTCTTCGAGCTGATATCTGCCGATTGCCGGCCAATTGATATCAGCCTACCCAGACGCAAAGAACCTGGAGCAATTCACCACAATTGTTCAGATTCAGACAATCAGCCTAAACTCCGCACATAGGATTTTTACCCATCGCACTCTACGAGATGAAGGAACGCCCCGCATGCGTGTCGCAATACTGGATGACGAACCCGCCGAGCTACGCCGGGTGGAACAGACACTGCGACAGATTCCCGGAGCCGGAGAGCAAGCGTGGACCTTGCACAGCTTCGAGCGCGGCGAAGACTTGCTACGCCAGCTTCGACGCGAGACGTTCGACCTGTTGATACTCGACTGGCAGCTGCCTGATATCAGCGGTCTATCGCTGCTGCGCTGGACCCGCGAACATATGGAGGCACCTCCCGCCGCGATCATGCTCACCAGCCGCGATGCGGAGAGTGACATCGTTCAGGCCTTGAACGCCGGCGCCGATGATTACGTCAGCAAGCCGTTCCGTCCCAATGAGCTCCAGGCCCGTGTCAGTGCCGTACTGCGCCGACACGGCTTGCAGCGCAATGCTGCCAGCGAAGTGCTGAGTTTCAACGATCTGAACTTCGATGACGCCGAACTGACGGTGACCCGCGCTGGAAAACCCATCAGCCTGACCGAACGGGAATACCGTCTGGCCCGCTGCCTGTTTGCCAACCTGGGCCGGCCGCTGTCGCGGGAATATCTCTACGAGCGTTTCTGGACCCATGAAGAGATGGTGTCTTCACGGCCACTGGATACGCATATCTACCGCCTGCGCAACAAGCTGGGGCTGACGGCCGATCGGGGTTGGCAGTTGCTGACGATCTACGGGTACGGGTATCGACTGGAAAGTGTCGCGGCTGCGAGCGAGTAACCTTTCACAGGTTTCTCGTGAGCAAAAAAGGCCAACGCTGAGCGTTGGCCTTTTTCAGTTTTGCTGGTTGTACCGGGTGCATTCTCAAAAGACACCCATTCAGTAGAAGAAAATTGAACCTAGCCGCCAATCTTGTGGCTTACCGCATTTTCTTGCTGGTTAAGGCTCTTTTGTTCCTGCTTGGTTATGTGCCCTTTATTCTGGCTAGCCATGTCCCGCTCTTCCTGACGAATCTGGCGGTCTTCCTTATGCAGATTGGCCGCCTGTCCCTTGGTCATTTCGCCTTCTTTGACTTCGTTATGGATTCGCTTGTTCTGGTTGGCCAGACGACTATTTACCTCGGCTCGACGCGGGTGATCTTTTTTCCACTGGCCATCAGCAGCCATTGCATTACCGGCAACCATACCCACAACGACGGACAACAAAACAGCAGCAAGCTTCTTAGACATGTTTGATTCCTACTGAACGCTTTAAGGGCTGGCCCGGTTGATTTGATCAGTACCGCCGGCCATGTAGTTACTGAGTCGTCCCTGGTTTCATAGACACGATTCAGTCTCGCCAGTTCACTATTACTGAAGCCAAAAGGGAGCTGTGCAGTACAGGATCTCTAAGGATAGTCGAGCCTCGATGTTCAAAAAAAATGCAAAAAAAAAGCCAGCGCGGTGCGCTGGCCTTTTTTCTGGCTCACCTCTCGGGAGGGAGCCGGACTCATTTATAAGTGTAAATGAGCAACTACTGTGTGAACCAACAACAGATCAGAAGTCCAGGTTAGAGACTGCCAACGCGTTGCTTTCGATGAAGTCTCGGCGTGGTTCGACCGCATCACCCATCAGGGTGTTGAAGATCTGGTCCGCGCCAATGGCGTCTTCGATGGTCACTTTGAGCATCCGGCGCGAGCCTGGATCCATGGTGGTTTCCCACAGCTGATCCGGGTTCATCTCACCCAGACCTTTGTATCGCTGGATGGTGTGACGCTTGGTGCTTTCGGCCATCAACCATTCAAGAGCTTCCTTGAACTCAGTGACGGCTTTCTTGCGCTCGCCGCGCTGAATGTAAGCGCCTTCGTCCAGCAAGGTGCTCAACTGAGCGCCCAGGGAGACGACGGTCTTGTAGTCGTTGCTGCCGAAGAAGTCGCGGTTGAAGGTGACGTAGTTCGACAGGCCGTGGGAGATCAGTTCGACCTCTGGCAGCCAGACGTTACGTTCACGGTCTTCACGCAGGCTGGCTTTGTAGACCAGGCCGGATTTCTCGACGGTGCGCAGGCGAACTTCGTACTGGGCCAACCAGTTCTGCATCGCTGCGTGATCGGACAGTTGGTCCATGCTCACCGCTGGCAGGTAGATGAAGTGCTCGGTCAGCTCCTGCGGGTACAGGCGCGACAGACGCTTGAGGGTCTTCATTACCAGACGGAAGTCATTCACCAGACGCTCGAGGGCTTCGCCGGAGATACCCGGTGCTTCCTCGTTCAAGTGCAGGCTCGCATCTTCCAGGGCCGACTGCGTCATGTACTCTTCCATGGCGTCGTCGTCTTTGATGTATTGCTCTTGCTTGCCTTTCTTCACTTTGTACAACGGCGGCTGAGCGATATAGATGTAGCCACGCTCGATCAACTCCGGCAACTGACGGAAGAAGAAGGTCAGCAGCAGGGTACGGATGTGCGAACCGTCGACGTCAGCATCGGTCATGATGATGATGTTGTGATAACGCAGCTTGTCGATGTTGTACTCGTCGCGGCCGATGCCGCAGCCCAGCGCGGTGATCAAGGTGCCGACTTCTTGCGAAGAGATCATCTTGTCGAAACGAGCCTTCTCGACGTTCAGGATCTTGCCCTTGAGGGGCAGAATCGCCTGGGTCTTGCGGTTACGTCCCTGCTTGGCGGAGCCGCCAGCAGAGTCACCTTCCACGAGGTACAGTTCGGACAGGGCAGGGTCTTTTTCCTGGCAGTCCGCCAGTTTGCCCGGCAGGCCGGCGATATCCAGCGCGCCTTTACGACGGGTCATCTCGCGAGCTTTACGCGCTGCTTCACGAGCACGGGCCGCATCGATCATCTTGCCGACAACCAGCTTGGCTTCGTTCGGGTTTTCCAACAGGAAGTCGGAGAAGTATTTGCCCATTTCCTGTTCGACCGCAGTCTTCACTTCGGAAGAAACCAGCTTGTCTTTGGTCTGGGAGCTGAACTTGGGATCCGGCACCTTGACCGAAATGATCGCGGTCAGGCCTTCACGGGCATCGTCACCGGTGGTGGCGACTTTGTGCTTCTTCGCCAGGCCTTCTGCTTCGATGTAGGTGTTCAGGTTACGCGTCAGTGCCGAACGGAAACCCACCAGGTGAGTGCCGCCATCGCGCTGGGGAATGTTGTTGGTGAAGCACAACAGGTTCTCGTTGAAGCTGTCGTTCCACTGCAAGGCGATTTCCACGCCGATGCCGTCTTCACGCTGGACGTTGAAGTGGAACACCTGGTTGACCGGAGTCTTGTTGGTGTTCAGGTATTCAACGAATGCACGCAGGCCGCCTTCGTACTTGAACAGCTCTTCCTTGCCGCTGCGCTCGTCCTTGAGGACGATGCCGACACCGGAGTTGAGGAAGGACAGTTCACGAATCCGCTTGGCCAGAATGTCCCAGCTGAAGTGGATGTTCTTGAAGGTTTCAGCCGAAGGCTTGAAGTGGATCTGCGTACCGGTAGATCCGCTTTCGCCAACGATTTTCATCGGCTCTTGCGGAACACCGTGGACGTAAGTCTGTTCCCAGATTTTGCCGCTGCGGCGAACGGTCAGGATCAACTCTTCCGACAGGGCGTTTACAACCGACACACCTACACCGTGCAGACCGCCGGATACTTTGTAGGAGTTGTCATCGAATTTACCGCCGGCGTGCAGCACGGTCATGATGACCTCGGCCGCCGAGACGCCTTCTTCTTTATGCACGTCTACCGGGATGCCACGACCGTTGTCGCGCACGGTGATGGATTCGTCCGGGTGGATGATGATACTGATGTCGTCGCAATGACCAGCCAAAGCTTCGTCGATCGAGTTATCGACCACCTCGAACACCATGTGGTGCAGACCGCTGCCATCGTCGGTGTCACCAATGTACATACCGGGACGTTTGCGTACGGCATCCAGGCCTTTCAGCACTTTAATGCTCGTTGAGTCGTACGTATTTTCTTCGCTCATGCCTTCACTCCCGATGGTCGTGGGTCTGGGTGATACGGCCCTGTTCCACGTGGAACAGGGCGACTGGCGTTTCCGTCTGCCAGCCTTCCCTCAATAATTCATGATCTACACAGGTGATAAAAACCTGGCAGCGTAAGTCTTCCAGCAAACGGCAAAGCGCGCGGCGGTGCTGCTCATCCAGCTCGGACGGCAAGTCATCCACCAGATAAATACATTGGCCGCGCCGGGCCTGGCTGACCAAATGCCCTTGGGCAATCCGCAATGCACAAACCACCAACTTCTGCTGACCACGAGACAAGATGTCCGCGGCATTGTGTGCGCCCAATCGAAGACGCAAATCAGCGCGTTGTGGTCCGGCCTGGGTATGCCCCATTTGCTGATCCCGGTGAACGGACGCGGCGAGCACTGCACTCAGCTCTCGCTCTTTGTCCCAACCCCGGTAATAGCTAAGCGTTAAGCCCTCGAGTTCGACGAGTTCGCTCAAGGTCTGTTCAAAGACTGGTTTCAAGGCTTTGATATAAGCGCGGCGGTATTCATCAATTTCAGCGCTGGCCTGGCACAATTCTCTGTCCCAAACCGCTTGCGAAACGGCGTCAAGTGTACCATGCCGCAGCCAAGAGTTTCTCTGGCGCAGGGCCTTCTGCAAGCGCTGCCAGGTAGACATGAAACGTGGTTCCACGTGGAACACACCCCAATCGAGAAACTGTCGGCGAATTTTCGGTGCGCCTTCCAACAGGCGGAAGCTGTCGGGGTTGATCAATTGCAGCGGCAGGATTTCTGCCAGTTGCGCAGCACTGCGGGCGTTCTGCCCGTCGATGCGAATCTGGAACTCCCCTTGGCGGTCCCGGGATATCCCCAGCGCGCTGTGTCCACCTTCGGCCAATTCGACCTGGCCAAACACCGTGCACGCTAACTGCTCGTACTGGATGACTGGTAAAAGGCGGCTGCTACGAAACGAACGGGCGAGCCCCAGCAGATGGATGGCTTCCAGAACACTGGTTTTGCCGCTGCCGTTGGCGCCGTACAGGATGTTGATGCGGGGAGAGGGGGAGAAGGTCACCGGGTGCAGATTGCGCACCGCGGTGACCGAGACACGACTGAGGGACATCTAGCGTCTGCTGAACATGTTTACAGGCGCATCGGCATGACAACATAAGCCGAGTCGTCGTTGTCGGACTCTTGCACCAGCGCGCTGCTGTTGGAGTCAGACAGGATCAAACGCACTTGCTCAGTAGTCATCACGCCCAGCACGTCGAGCAGATAGCTCACGTTGAAGCCGATTTCCAGCGAGCCCCCGTTGTACTCAACGCCAACTTCTTCTTCCGCCTCTTCCTGTTCCGGGTTGTTCGCCTGGATCTTCAGCTGACCGTTGGCCAGTTGTAGGCGAATGCCGCGGTACTTCTCGTTGGACAGAATCGCGGTACGGCTGAACGCTTCACGCAGTGCCTGACGATCGCCCAATACCAGCTTGTCGCCACCTTTGGGCAGAACGCGCTCGTAATCAGGGAATTTGCCGTCGACCAGTTTCGAGGTAAAGGTGAACTCGCCGGTGGTAGCGCGAATATGGTGCTGGCCCAAAACGATGCTGACATTGCCATCCGGCTCGGTCAGCAAGCGCGCCAGTTCCAGAATACCTTTACGTGGAACGATCACCTGGTGACGATCCGGCTGGCCGATGTCAGCCTGCATCGAGCACATGGCCAGACGGTGACCGTCGGTGGCCACGGCGCGGATGATGCCGGCCGAGACTTCCAGCAACATGCCGTTGAGGTAATAGCGAACGTCCTGCTGAGCCATGGCGAAACTGGTACGTTCGATCAAACGACGCAGTTTGCTCTGCGCAAGAGTGCAGGTCAGCGAGCCTGGGCCTTCTTCCACTGTCGGGAAATCGTTGGCTGGCAACGTCGACAGGGTAAAGCGGCTACGGCCGGCTTTCACGACAAGTTTCTGCTCATCGACCTTGATGTCGATCAGCGCGTCGTTCGGCAGGCTCTTGCAGATGTCCATCAGCTTACGCGCCGGAACAGTGATTTCGCCCGGCTCGGCCGGTTCTTCGAGTTGCACACGACCGACCAGCTCGACTTCCAGGTCGGTACCGGTCAGCGACAACTGCTGGCCTTCGACAACCAGCAGCACGTTGGAAAGCACCGGCAAGGTCTGTCGGCGCTCGACGACGCCTGCGACCAGTTGCAGGGGTTTCAACAGGGCTTCGCGTTGAATGGTGAAATGCATGGTCTAGTCCCTTGCCTTAATTAGCTGCGCTGGTGTTCATCAAGTGGTCAGTGTACGCAGCAGGTTCTTGTAGTCCTCGCGGATGTCCGCGTCGGATTCCTTAAGTTCGTTGATCTTGCGGCATGCGTGCAAAACCGTGGTGTGGTCGCGACCGCCAAATACGTCGCCGATTTCCGGCAAACTGTGGTTGGTCAGTTCCTTGGACAGCGCCATGGCCACTTGCCGTGGACGTGCGACCGAACGCGAACGGCGCTTGGACAGCAAATCCGAAATCTTGATCTTGTAGTACTCAGCGACCGTGCGCTGAATGTTATCCACAGAGACCAGTTTGTCCTGAAGCGCCAACAGGTCCTTCAAGGATTCGCGAATCAACTCGATGGTGATATCGCGGCCCATGAAGTGCGAGTGGGCGATTACGCGTTTGAGCGCGCCTTCGAGTTCACGGACGTTGGAACGAATACGCTGGGCGATAAAGAACGCAGCATCATGCGGCAGGTCGACTTTGGCCTGGTCGGCTTTCTTCATCAGAATCGCGACACGGGTTTCCAGCTCCGGCGGCTCGACGGCGACCGTCAGGCCCCAGCCGAAGCGCGACTTCAAGCGCTCTTCAAGGCCTTCGATTTCTTTCGGATAACGGTCACTGGTGAGGATGACCTGTTGGCCACCTTCAAGCAGGGCGTTGAACGTGTGGAAGAACTCTTCCTGGGAACGTTCCTTGCGGGCGAAAAACTGAATGTCATCGATAAGCAGCGCATCGACCGAACGGTAGAAGCGTTTGAACTCGTTGATAGCATTCAGCTGCAACGCCTTGACCATGTCGGCCACGAAGCGCTCGGAATGCAGGTACACGACCTTGGCATTCGGGTTCTTCTTTAATAGGTGGTTACCCACAGCGTGCATCAAGTGGGTTTTACCCAAGCCAACGCCGCCATACAGGAACAGCGGGTTGTAACCGTGCTTGGGATTGTCCGCGACCTGCCAGGCTGCCGCACGGGCCAGTTGGTTGGACTTACCTTCGACAAAGTTCTCGAAGGTAAAGGTGCGGTTCAGGTAACTGGTGTGCTTGAGCGCGCCTTCGACCTGCACGGTGCGTTGTTCTGCACGTACCGGGGCCTGTTGCGAGCTGGCGCCGGCCATTGGGTCGAAGCTGTCGCGAGACGGTTCTTCGCTGACCTCGGCGGTTTTTTGTGTTGCTCGCTTGGTCGACGTGGCAGGTGCAGGCGCACTGACGGGTGCAGGTGCAGCCGCGGCCTGGGCTTGAGACGCCGCTGCGGCCAACGGTGCATTCGGCGCAGCACGAGGTGCTGAACTGCGTTTGCTGCCTATTAATAAGGAAAGCGCCGGCGCCATGCCATTGCCGTGCTCATCCAGCAGCTCGAGCACGCGGCTCAGGTACTTTTCGTTGACCCAGTCGAGAACAAAACGATTCGGTGCGTAGACACGCAACTCGTCGCCTTCGGCTTCGACCTGTAGTGGACGGATCCAAGTGTTGAATTGTTGGGCAGGCAGCTCATCGCGCAAAAGCTCCACGCACTGCTGCCAAAGTTCCACTGACACGGATATCCCCTAAGTTGAAAGCCGGTGAGGCAAAAACAAGCGGCCATTGTAGCGACCAGACGCCGACTTATCCACACGTAGGTTGCTCACGGGTGTCGAAGAATCAACGCTTTATACGTAAAAAAGACGACCAATGGTCTGTGCATAAGCCCTGTGGATAAACCTACCTAAGCTCATTGTACAAGTGGGGGGCAAACCCGGTGGATAACCTGCCTGTGGATAACCACCCATTCCACACACAGCTTATCCGACAGCGCAGCACAGGCTGACCACCGTTTTCCACTGTAGTTGTCATTCTCTGTACAGCACGGAATAGAAGGGCTAAAGGTAGTTATCCACAGAGGATGGCAGGCCTAGCTTTTATAAGCTTTACAGAAAAGCTTTAAATAATTCCCTTCTTTATTTTTATATCTAGCTGTCCACCTTTCAAGGACGAACCCTTCGGATATCCATTTAAAGGAAACGTTGGTTGGAAATTGACCTAGAGGCTTGCTTTCTCTAGAATCCCCGGTCTCTTAAAACGGGGGCCATTCCGGCCCGTTGTGGACGAACCAGGTAACACGACATGAAACGTACTTTCCAACCAAGCACTATCAAACGCGCTCGTACCCACGGTTTCCGTGCTCGCATGGCTACCAAGAACGGCCGTGCCGTCCTGTCGCGTCGTCGCGCCAAAGGTCGTGCGCGTCTGGCAGTTTGATAATCCGGTACTGGAGGTGAGTCAGGACTTCAGTCGGGAAAAGCGTTTGCTTACCCCCCGGCATTTCAAGGCAGTCTTTGACTCCCCTACCGGCAAGGTTCCGGGGAAAAATCTCCTGCTCCTTGCACGCACCAACGATCTCGATCACCCCCGCCTAGGGCTGGTTATCGGGAAAAAGAGTGTGAAGCTCTCCGTTGAGCGCAATCGCCTCAAGCGTTTGATGCGCGAATCATTTCGCCTCCACCAGGATTCTCTGGTTGGTTGGGATATCGTTATCGTCGCGCGCAAAGGTTTGGGTGATGTAGAAAACCCCGAATTGATTCAGCATTTCGGCAAACTCTGGAAACGTCTGGCACGCAGCACGCCGGTACCAGCAGTCAAAACCGAAACTGTAGGGGTAGACAGCACTGATGCGTAAACTGGCGCTCGTTCCGATCCAGTTTTATCGCTATGCCATTAGTCCTTTGATGGCCAGCCACTGTCGTTTCTACCCCAGTTGTTCCTGCTACGCGTATGAAGCCATAGAAAATCATGGCCTTCTGCGCGGTGGCTGGCTGACCTTTCGTCGTTTAGGTCGCTGTCATCCGTGGAATCCCGGTGGTTATGACCCGGTTCCATCTATCCCTACCTCCCGTTCTTCTTCGATGGCCGAGTAATCATGGATATTAAACGCACGATCCTGATCGTCGCCCTGGCAATCGTGTCCTACGTTATGGTTCTGAAATGGAACCAGGACTATGGTCAGGCTGCCTTGCCGACTCAGAATGTTGCTTCCAATCAGGCTGCCCCGGCTATTCCGGATACGCCACTTGGTAACAATGCTGCCGCCAGTGCCGATGTACCCAGCGCGAATACCGATATCAGTGCCCCTGCCGCAACGCCGGTAGTCACCAATAAAGATCTCATCCATGTCAAAACGGATGTGCTCGAACTGGCTATCGATCCTCAAGGTGGTGATATCGCCCAGCTGATGCTGCCGCTGTATCCACGTCGTCAGGACCATCCGGAAATTCCGTTCCAGCTGTTTGATAACGGTGGCGAACGTACTTACCTGGCTCAAAGCGGCCTGACCGGTACCAACGGTCCGGATGCTCGTGCTACCGGTCGTCCGGTTTACTCGACCGAACAGAAAACTTATCAACTGGCTGATGGCCAGAACCAGCTCAACGTTGACCTGAAATTCAGCGACGCTGGCGTCAATTACATCAAGCGCTTCAGCTTTACTCGCGGTCTGTACGATCTGAAAGTCACTTATCTGATCGACAACACCAGCGATAAAGCCTGGACGGGCAATCTGTTTGCCCAGCTCAAGCGCGATGCAAGTGCCGATCCTTCTTCGACTACCGCTACCGGCACTGCCACTTACCTGGGCGCTGCCCTGTGGACAAGTGCAGAGCCGTACAAAAAAGTGTCGATGAAAGATATCGACAAGGCGTCGTTGAAAGAAACCGTTAACGGTGGCTGGGTCGCCTGGCTGCAACACTACTTCGTGACTGCCTGGATTCCAGCCAAGAACGACAGCAACGTGGTGCAGACTCGCAAAGACAGCCAAGGCAACTACATCATCGGTTTCACTGGCCCGGTATTGTCCGTTGCGCCAGGTGCCAAGGCTGAAACCAGCGCTACGTTGTACGCAGGTCCGAAAAGCCAGGCGATACTGAAAGAGTTATCCCCAGGTCTGGAACTGACGGTCGACTACGGCATTCTGTGGTTCATCGCCCAGCCGATCTTCTGGCTGTTGCAACATATCCACGCGATCGTTGGTAACTGGGGCTGGTCGATCATCTTCTTGACCATGCTGATCAAGGGGATCTTCTTCCCGCTGTCGGCTGCCAGCTACAAATCCATGGCGCGCATGCGTGCAGTGGCACCGAAACTGGCTGCGCTGAAAGAGCAACATGGCGATGACCGGCAGAAAATGTCGCAAGCCATGATGGAGCTGTACAAGAAAGAGAAGATCAATCCACTGGGTGGTTGCTTGCCAATCCTCGTGCAGATGCCGGTTTTCCTTTCGCTGTACTGGGTACTCCTGGAAAGCGTGGAAATGCGCCAGGCACCGTTCATGCTGTGGATTACTGACCTGTCGATCAAGGATCCGTTCTTCATTCTGCCGATCATCATGGGCGCAACCATGTTCATCCAGCAGCAGCTGAACCCGACTCCTCCGGATCCGATGCAGGCCAAGGTGATGAAGCTGATGCCAATCATCTTCACCTTCTTCTTCCTGTGGTTCCCTGCGGGTCTGGTGCTGTACTGGGTTGTGAACAACTGCCTGTCCATCACCCAACAGTGGTACATCACACGTAAGATTGAAGCGGCTACCAAAAAAGCGGCGGCATAACTTACTCTGTGGATAACCACTCAAAACGCCCCCTAGTGGGGCGTTTTGCTATCCGTCATTTTTATCTGGATATCGAATCATGAGCACTCCTCGTGAAACCATTGCCGCCGTCGCCACTGCTCAAGGCCGTGGCGGTGTCGGTATCGTCCGTATTTCCGGTCCGCTGGCGAGTGTTGCGGCGAAAGCCATCAGCGGTCGCGAACTGAAACCACGGTTCGCCCATTACGGCCCGTTTCTCAGTGAAAACGAGGATGTGCTGGACGAAGGCATCGCCTTGTATTTCCCTGGACCGAATTCATTCACCGGTGAAGATGTACTGGAACTCCAGGGCCATGGTGGTCCGATCGTTCTGGATATGTTGCTGCAGCGCTGCCTGCAATTGGGTTGCCGTCTGGCCCGGCCGGGTGAATTCAGCGAACGCGCGTTCCTCAACGACAAACTCGACCTGGCCCAGGCCGAAGCCATCGCCGATTTGATCGAAGCGAGTTCTGCACAGGCAGCCCGAAATGCACTGCGTTCGTTGCAAGGCGCATTTTCGCAGCGTGTGCATAACCTCACCGAGCAGTTGATTGCATTGCGGATCTACGTTGAGGCGGCAATCGACTTCCCTGAAGAAGAAATCGACTTCCTTGCCGATGGTCACGTGCTGAAGATGCTCGATGCAGTGCGCGATGAGTTATCCACCGTGTTGCGTGAAGCCGGGCAGGGTGCATTGCTGCGTGACGGCATGACTGTGGTGATTGCCGGTCGCCCTAACGCCGGAAAATCCAGCCTGCTCAATGCATTGGCTGGCCGTGAAGCGGCGATTGTTACCGAGATTGCCGGCACGACCCGGGATATCCTGCGCGAACATATCCACATCGATGGTATGCCTCTGCATGTGGTCGACACCGCTGGTTTGCGCGACACCGAAGACCAGGTCGAGAAAATTGGCGTGGAACGGGCATTGAAAGCCATCAGCGAGGCAGATCGGGTGTTGCTGGTGGTCGATGCCACTGCGCCTGAAGCGCTCGATCCTTTTGCCTTGTGGCCTGAATTCCTCGAGCAACGCCCGGATCCGGCCAAAGTGACCTTGATCCGCAACAAGGCAGACCTGACCGGAGAAGCGATAGCGCTGGAAGTCAGTGAAGATGGCCACGTGACCATCAGCTTGAGCGCCAGGTCGGCAGGTGAAGGCCTGGAGCTGCTGCGCGATCATCTCAAGGCCTGCATGGGCTATGAGCAGACCTCGGAAAGCAGCTTCAGCGCCCGCCGACGTCACCTGGAAGCCCTGCGCCATGCCAGTGCTTCACTCGAACATGGCCGCGCGCAGCTGACCTTGGCCGGTGCCGGAGAGCTGCTGGCTGAAGATTTGCGTCAGGCACAGCAGTCGTTGGGTGAAATTACCGGCGAATTCAGCTCCGACGACCTGTTGGGCAGGATCTTTTCCAGCTTCTGTATCGGTAAATAACCTCACCTCTCCCTCCGTGGGAGCCGAGCTTGCTCGCGAGGCGGCGTGTCTGACACGCCGTGTTGCTTAAATCGCAGGCAAGCCAGCTCCCACGAATCCGTGTATCCCCCAGATTTTTCGCATTGCCGAGCGGCATCGATCGCTTCGGTGGTTTTTCCGTGGGCGGAATTTGCTCCATTCAGCGCTTTTCTGTGGATTAAGCCCTGTGAATAACTGCCACTGAGCACGGTTGATAACAGGGCTTCAAAACTGAGGAAAACCACCTCTGTGGATAACCACCCCATTCATCCACAGGTTTACACCGGTTATCCAAGGGCCTCCTTGGCACATGACCACAGGCTTTCATTCCTCTGTACACATTGAAAATAAAGGGCTACATAGATCTATCCACAGAAAAGTTGCTCTATAGAAATAAACATAAAAACAAAGATTTAATAAATTTCTTTCTTTTTAATTTCTATTGTCCGTGACTTACCCACAGCTGGTTAAATTTTGTGCAAAGGGTTCTTTAGGAAGGGCGAAGTCCCTATACTTGTCGACCAGGTCCGAAAACCTGAGCTCAAACTATTCCTGATTACCCAACTGAAGCAGGCACGAGGTGCGTGGTGGATTTCCCTTCCCGTTTTGAAGTGATCGTCATCGGCGGCGGTCATGCCGGTACCGAGGCAGCACTTGCATCAGCACGTATGGGGGCAAAAACCCTGTTGCTGACGCATAACGTGGAAACCCTCGGAGCAATGAGCTGCAACCCCGCGATTGGCGGGATCGGCAAAAGCCATCTGGTCAAGGAAATCGATGCCCTTGGCGGTGCGATGGCCATGGCTACCGATAAAGGTGGTATTCAATTTCGCGTCTTGAACAGCCGCAAAGGCCCAGCCGTGCGCGCTACTCGCGCCCAGGCCGATCGCGTTCTGTACAAGGCCGCTGTACGCGAGATTCTCGAGAACCAGCCGAACCTGTGGATATTTCAACAGGCCGCCGACGACCTGATCGTCGAACAGGAGCAAGTGCGTGGTGTTGTCACCCAAATGGGCCTGCGGTTCTTCGCAGACTCCGTGGTGTTGACCACTGGCACCTTCCTCGGTGGACTTATCCACATCGGTTTGCAGAATTTTTCCGGCGGTCGCGCCGGTGATCCACCATCGATCGCACTGGCTCACCGTCTGCGTGAACTGCCATTGCGTGTGGGTCGTTTGAAAACCGGTACTCCGCCGCGTATCGACGGCCGCTCTGTGGATTTCTCGGTGATGACCGAGCAACCGGGCGATACGCCAATCCCGGTGATGTCGTTCATGGGCAACAAGGAACAGCATCCACAGCAGGTCAGTTGCTGGATTACCCATACGAATGCGCGTACCCACGAAATCATTGCCGCGAACCTCGACCGTTCGCCTATGTATTCTGCTGCCGGTGAGATCGAAGGCATCGGCCCGCGTTACTGCCCGTCGATCGAAGACAAGATTCACCGCTTTGCCGACAAGGAAAGCCATCAGGTCTTCATCGAGCCGGAAGGTTTGACCACCCACGAGCTGTACCCGAACGGGATATCCACATCCTTGCCGTTCGACGTGCAATTGCAGATCGTGCAATCGATTCGCGGCATGGAAAACGCTCATATCGTTCGCCCGGGCTACGCCATCGAGTACGACTACTTCGATCCGCGCGACCTGAAGTACAGCCTCGAAACCAAAGTTATTGGTGGTCTGTTCTTCGCCGGACAAATCAACGGCACCACCGGTTACGAAGAAGCCGGGGCCCAAGGTTTGCTGGCCGGGGCCAACGCAGCATTGCGTGCCCAGGGCAAAGACAGCTGGTGCCCGCGTCGCGACGAAGCGTACATCGGCGTATTGGTCGACGACCTGATTACCCTGGGTACCCAGGAACCGTATCGGATGTTTACGTCCCGTGCCGAATACCGTTTGATCCTGCGCGAAGACAACGCCGACCTGCGCTTGACCGAAAAAGGTCGCGAGCTGGGTCTGGTGGACGACGTGCGCTGGGCGGCTTTCTGCAAAAAACGCGAAAGCATCGAAGTGGAAGAGCAACGTCTGAAAAGCACCTGGGTTCGCCCCGGTACGGAGCAGGGCGATGCGATTGCCGAAAAGTTCGGCACGCCGCTGACCCACGAATACAACTTGCTGAACCTGCTGACCCGTCCGGAAATCGACTACGCTGGTCTGATCTCGGTGACAGGTGCCGGTGCAGAAGATCCACAGGTCGCCGAGCAGGTCGAAATCAAGACCAAATACGCCGGTTACATCGACCGCCAGCAAGATGAAATTGCTCGCCTGCGGGCCAGTGAAGACACCAAATTGCCTGTGGATATCGATTACACGAACATCTCCGGTCTCTCCAAAGAGATCCAGAGCAAGCTCGGCGCGACCCGTCCAGAGACCCTGGGCCAGGCTTCGCGGATACCGGGCGTGACCCCGGCAGCGATTTCGCTGTTGATGATTCATTTGAAAAAACGCGGCGCGGGCCGTCAGTTGGAGCAAAGCGCTTGAGTTCGTTGGTCACCTCGCAACATGCCGAAGAGTTATCCACAGGTGCTCGCCAGCTCGGTGTGAGCCTGACAGAAACCCAGCACGCGCAGCTGCTGGGTTATCTGGCCCTGTTGATCAAATGGAACAAGGCTTACAACCTGACCGCCGTGCGTGATCCGGACGAAATGGTTTCGCGGCACCTGCTCGACAGCCTGAGCGTGATGTCCTTCATCGAAAACGGTCGCTGGCTGGATGTTGGCAGTGGCGGCGGCATGCCGGGTATTCCACTGGCGATCCTGTTTCCCGAGTCGCAAGTGACGTGCCTGGACAGCAACGGCAAGAAAACCCGCTTCCTGACTCAGGTCAAACTCGAACTCAAACTGGATAACCTGCAAGTTATCCACAGTCGCGTCGAAGCCTTCACGCCTGAACTGCCGTTCAACGGGATTATTTCCCGGGCATTCAGCAGCATGGAGAACTTCAGCAACTGGACTCGCCACTTGGGCGATAGCGACACGCGTTGGCTGGCAATGAAGGGCGTTCATCCCGCCGATGAGCTGGTAGCATTGCCGGCAGACTTCCACCTCGATAGCGAACACGCCCTGGCCGTACCCGGTTGCCAAGGCCAACGCCATCTGCTGATACTGCGCCGCAGGGCATGATTGGGAACACAAGCAAGAATGGCTAAGGTATTCGCGATAGCGAACCAAAAGGGTGGTGTGGGCAAGACCACCACCTGCATCAACCTCGCAGCATCCCTGGTCGCGACCAAGCGCCGGGTGTTGTTGATCGATCTTGATCCACAGGGCAACGCCACCATGGGTAGCGGTGTGGATAAACACGGCCTGGAAAACTCGGTCTACGACCTGTTGATCGGCGAATGCGATCTGGCCCAGGCCATGCACTTTTCCGAACACGGTGGTTACCAGTTGTTGCCGGCCAACCGCGATTTAACCGCGGCTGAAGTCGTTCTGCTGGAAATGCAGATGAAGGAAAGCCGTCTGCGCAGCGCTTTGGCGCCGATCCGTGAGAACTACGATTACATTTTGATCGACTGCCCACCGTCGCTGTCGATGCTCACGCTCAATGCTCTGGTTGCCTCCGACGGGGTAATTATCCCCATGCAGTGCGAGTATTTCGCGCTCGAAGGGTTGAGCGACCTTGTGGATAACATCAAGCGCATCGCTGAGCTGCTGAACCCGAACCTGAAAATCGAAGGCCTGCTGCGGACCATGTATGACCCGCGCCTGAGCCTGATGAACGATGTGTCGGCGCAGCTCAAGGAACACTTCGGCGAGCAACTGTACGACACCGTGATACCGCGCAACATCCGTCTGGCCGAAGCGCCAAGTTATGGCATGCCGGCGTTGGCCTATGACAAACAATCCCGTGGCGCACTGGCCTATCTGGCCCTGGCGGGCGAGATGGTTCGTCGTCAACGCAAAAATTCACGCATTGCCGCTGCTCAGGCAACTTAAGGAATCCCCATGGCCGTCAAGAAACGAGGTCTCGGACGTGGACTGGATGCACTGCTGAGTGGTCCGACCGTCAGTTCGCTTGAAGAGCTGGCGGTGCAGGCCGATCAGCGTGAGCTGCAACACCTGCCGCTGGACCTGATCCAGCGCGGCAAGTACCAGCCGCGTCGGGATATGGATCCCCAGGCGCTGGAAGAACTGGCACAGTCGATCAAGGCCCAAGGCGTGATGCAGCCGATCGTGGTTCGCCCGATCGGTGCTGGCCGCTTTGAAATCATCGCCGGTGAACGCCGCTGGCGTGCCAGCCAGCAGGCTGGCCAGGAAACCATCCCGGCGATGGTGCGCGATGTGCCGGATGAAACCGCAATCGCCATGGCGCTGATCGAGAACATTCAGCGCGAAGACCTCAATCCGATCGAGGAAGCGGTCGCCCTGCAGCGTTTGCAGCAGGAATTCCAGCTGACTCAGCAGCAAGTTGCCGAGGCTGTGGGTAAATCCCGCGTGACGGTGGCCAACTTGTTGCGCCTGATTGCATTGCCGGAAGTCATCAAGACCATGCTGTCCCACGGCGACCTGGAAATGGGTCATGCCCGGGCTTTGCTCGGGTTGCCGGAAAATCAACAGGTCGAGGGGGCGCGACATGTTGTCGCACGTGGCCTCACCGTGCGTCAGACCGAGGCCCTGGTTCGCCAGTGGTTGAGTGGTAAACCGGCGCCCGCCGAACCCTCGAAACCGGACCCGGATATCGCTCGTCTCGAACAACGCCTGGCAGAGCGCCTAGGCTCTGCGGTGCAGATCCGCCACGGGAAGAAGGGCAAAGGGCAGTTGGTGATTGGCTACAACTCCCTTGACGAGCTTCAAGGCGTCCTCGCACATATCCGCTGAAACATTTCCTCATGTAGCGCGACGTTCGAAATCACTACCTGACAGTTGAATAGGGGCTGAACCGCCCCTATACTCTGCGCGCATTTTGTCGGCACAAATTATGCCAAGTTATTGAATTCTGGCAGCCGGCCTTTGAGGAGCAAAAGTGATGGAAACCCGCACGCCAAACCGCTTGCCGTTCCATCGCTTGGCGGTTTTTCCCGTGTTATTGGCGCAATTTGTCGTTTTGCTGCTTGCAGCGACGGCGCTCTGGCGATGGCATGGAGTCGTAGCCGGATACTCAGGACTCTGCGGAGGTCTGATAGCCTTGCTTCCCAATGTTTATTTCGCTCACAGGGCATTTCGGTTTTCCGGCGCCCGAGCAGCTCAAGCCATTGTCCGGTCTTTTTATGCCGGCGAGGCAGGCAAACTGATTTTGACGGCAGTGCTCTTTGCATTGACGTTCGCAGGTGTGAAGCCACTGGCGCCGCTAGCTGTATTCGGCGTCTTCGTGCTGACCCAACTGGTCAGCTGGTTCGCTCCCCTGCTGATGAGAACAAGACTTTCGAGACCTTAGGGCGTTTGAGGCAACCATGGCAGCAGAATCCGCTTCGGGCTATATCCAGCACCACTTGCAAAACCTGACCTTCGGTCAGCTACCTACCGGCGGCTGGGGTTTTGCCCACACCGCAGCAGAAGCCAAGGCAATGGGCTTCTGGGCTTTCCACGTCGATACCCTCGGCTGGTCGGTCGCGTTGGGGCTGATCTTCGTTCTTCTTTTCCGCATGGCGGCGAAGAAGGCGACTTCCGGCGTACCAGGTGCCTTGCAGAACTTCGTTGAAGTATTGGTCGAATTTGTCGACAGCAGCGTGAAAGACAGCTTCCATGGCCGTAGCCCGGTGGTTGCACCTTTGGCACTGACCATCTTCGTCTGGGTGTTCATGATGAACGCCATCGACCTGGTACCGGTCGACTGGATCCCGCAACTGGCTGCGGCCATTTCCGGCAACCACGAGATTCCGTTCCGCGCCGTATCGACCACCGACCCGAACGCTACGCTGGCCATGGCCTTCTCGGTGTTCGCGCTGATCATTTTCTACAGCATCAAAATCAAGGGCATCGGCGGCTTTATCGGCGAACTGACCCTGCACCCGTTCGGCAGCAAGAACATTTTTGTTCAGGCGCTGCTGATTCCGGTGAACTTCCTGCTGGAATTCGTGACGCTGATTGCCAAGCCAATCTCGCTGGCACTGCGTCTGTTCGGCAACATGTACGCTGGCGAGCTGGTGTTTATCCTGATCGCCGTGATGTTCGGCAGCGGCCTGCTCTGGCTTAGCGGCCTGGGCATTGTGCTGCAGTGGGCGTGGGCTGTGTTCCACATCCTGATCATCACCCTGCAGGCGTTTATCTTCATGATGCTGACCATCGTCTACCTGTCGATGGCGCACGAAGAGAACCATTAAGACCGGCTTCGGCTAGTCTGATGTCCCTCTCGCCTCGGCGAGAGGGGGCCCGTACCGGGCTCGATGAAACGATTTGTTTTACCGCTTTAATCTAAAAAACCTAAACCATACGACGTAAAAGTCGGGAGGAAAGATGGAAACTGTAGTTGGTCTAACCGCTATCGCTGTTGCACTGTTGATCGGCCTGGGCGCACTGGGTACCGCAATTGGTTTCGGCCTGTTGGGTGGCAAGTTCCTGGAAGGCGCAGCGCGTCAGCCAGAAATGGTTCCAATGCTGCAAGTTAAAATGTTCATCGTTGCCGGTCTGCTCGACGCCGTAACCATGATCGGCGTTGGTATCGCTCTGTTCTTCACCTTCGCGAACCCTTTCGTTGGTCAACTCGCTCACTAATCACTCGGATTTTCGAGTTGAGCAAGTCTGATGGACAACGAACGAGCGAGGTGTTGGCGTGAACATTAATGCAACCCTGATTGGCCAGTCCGTTGCGTTCTTCATTTTTGTACTGTTTTGCATGAAGTTCGTGTGGCCTCCGGTCATCGCGGCTTTGCACGAACGTCAGAAGAAGATCGCGGATGGACTGGACGCTGCCGCCCGAGCAGCTCGCGACCTGGAATTGGCCCAAGATAAAGCGGGTCAACAACTGCGCGAAGCTAAAGCTCAGGCAGCCGAAATCATTGAGCAAGCCAAGAAGCGCGGTAATCAGATCGTCGAAGAGGCTGTTGATAAAGCCCGTGTCGACGCTGAACGTGTGAAATTGCAGGCTCAGGCCGAGATCGAACAGGAACTGAACAGTGTCAAAGACGCGCTGCGTGCCCAACTGGGTGCACTGGCCGTTGGCGGCGCCGAGAAGATCCTGGGTGCCACAATCGATCAAAACGCGCACGCGGAGCTGGTAAACAAACTGGCTGCTGAAATTTAAGCGAGGGCGATCATGGCAGAACTGACCACGTTGGCCCGACCTTACGCTAAGGCAGCCTTCGAGCATGCCCAGGCCCACCAGCAACTGGCCTCTTGGTCAGCCATGCTCGGCCTGGCTGCAGCAGTGTCGCAAGACGACACCATGCAGCGCGTGCTCAAGGCCCCGCGACTGACGAGCGCAGACAAGGCCGCCACGTTTATTGACGTGTGCGGCGACAAGTTTGATGCCAAGGCACAGAACTTCATCAACGTCGTTGCCGAAAACGACCGTCTCCCGCTTTTGCCGGAGATATCCGCTCTGTTCGACCTGTACAAGGCCGAACAAGAGAAGTCGGTAGACGTTGAAGTGACCAGTGCTTTCGCGTTGAACCAAGAACAGCAAGACAAACTCGCCAAGGTTCTCAGTGCACGACTCAACCGGGAAGTGCGCCTGCAAGTCGAGGAAGACAAATCCCTGATAGGGGGCATTGTCATCCGCGCCGGCGACCTGGTTATCGATGGCTCGGTTCGCGGCAAACTCGCGAACCTTGCCGAAGCATTGAAATCTTGAGTTTGAAGGGGCAGCAGAGCAATGCAGCAACTCAATCCTTCCGAAATAAGTGAAATTATCAAGGGCCGCATCGAAAAGCTCGATGTGACCTCCCAAGCCCGTAACGAAGGCACTGTCGTCAGCGTATCTGACGGCATCGTGCGGATTCACGGTCTGGCCGACGTAATGTACGGCGAGATGATCGAGTTTCCGGGCGGCGTCTACGGTATGGCCCTCAACCTGGAGCAAGACTCTGTAGGTGCCGTTGTATTGGGCTCTTACCAGACTCTGGCTGAAGGCATGAGCGCCAAGTGCACTGGCCGCATCCTTGAAGTTCCTGTTGGTAAGGAACTGCTGGGTCGCGTAGTCGACGCACTGGGTAACCCAGTTGACGGTAAAGGTCCGCTGAACAACACCGAGACCGATGCGGTCGAGAAAGTTGCTCCAGGCGTGATCTGGCGTAAGTCGGTAGACCAGCCTGTACAGACTGGCTACAAGGCTGTTGACGCCATGATCCCTGTCGGCCGTGGCCAGCGTGAGCTGATCATCGGTGACCGTCAGATCGGTAAAACCGCTCTGGCGATCGACGCGATCATCAACCAGAAAGACAGCGGCATCTTCTGCGTCTACGTAGCGATCGGTCAGAAGCAATCGACCATCGCCAACGTGGTTCGCAAGCTGGAAGAAAACGGCGCCTTGGCTAACACCATCGTCGTAGCTGCCAGTGCTTCGGAATCGGCTGCACTGCAATTCCTGGCACCGTACTCCGGTTGCACCATGGGCGAATATTTCCGCGACCGCGGTGAAGACGCGCTGATCGTTTATGACGATCTGTCCAAGCAAGCAGTGGCTTACCGCCAGATTTCCCTGCTGCTGCGCCGTCCACCAGGCCGTGAAGCCTACCCAGGCGACGTGTTCTATCTCCACTCCCGTCTGCTGGAGCGCGCATCCCGCGTTTCGGAAGAGTACGTAGAGAAGTTCACTAACGGTGCCGTGACTGGCAAGACCGGTTCCTTGACCGCTCTGCCAATCATTGAAACCCAGGCTGGCGACGTTTCCGCGTTCGTTCCGACCAACGTGATTTCGATCACCGACGGTCAGATCTTCCTGGAATCGGCCATGTTCAACTCCGGGATCCGTCCTGCAGTGAACGCCGGTGTTTCGGTATCCCGTGTGGGTGGTGCCGCTCAGACCAAGATCATCAAGAAGCTTTCCGGTGGTATCCGTACCGCTCTGGCTCAGTACCGTGAACTGGCTGCATTCGCCCAGTTCGCTTCTGACCTGGACGAAGCCACTCGCAAGCAGCTTGAGCACGGTCAGCGCGTTACCGAGCTGATGAAGCAGAAGCAATATGCGCCGATGTCCATTGCCGACATGTCGTTGTCCCTGTATGCCGCTGAACGTGGCTTCCTGGTAGACATCGAGATTCCAAAAATCGGTAGCTTCGAGCAGGCGATGATTGCTTACTTCAACCGCGATCACGCCGAATTGATGGCGAAGATCAACGTGAAGGGTGACTTCAATGACGAAATCGACGCTGGCCTGAAAGCCGGTATCGAGAAGTTCAAGGCCACCCAAACCTGGTAAGCCGCAGCGGGGGCCGAGAGGCTCCCGCTTGCTAACCTGATAGGTGTTACATGGCAGGCGCAAAAGAGATTCGCAGTAAGATTGCGAGCATCAAAAGCACGCAAAAAATTACCAGCGCCATGGAAAAAGTGGCGGTCAGCAAAATGCGCAAGGCACAAATGCGCATGTCGGCTAGCCGTCCTTACGCGGAGCGCATCCGCCAGGTTATTGGTCATCTGGCCAACGCTAACCCGGAATATCGCCACCCGTTCATGATCGAGCGTGCTATCAAGCGCGTTGGTTATGTCGTCGTGAGCAGTGACCGTGGTCTGTGTGGTGGCTTGAACACCAACCTGTTCAAGGCTTTGGTCAAGGACATGGCGGTAAACCGCGAACAAGGCGTCGAGATCGATCTGTGCGTGATTGGTAGCAAAGGTGCGGCTTTCTTCCGCAACTTCGGCGGTAACGTCGTTGCAGCTATCAGCCACCTGGGTGAAGAGCCGTCGATCAATGATCTGATCGGCAGCGTCAAGGTGATGCTGGATGCCTACCTGGACGGCCGTATTGACCGCCTGTGCGTGGTGTCCAACAAGTTCATCAACACCATGACGCAACAGCCTACCGTGGAGCAGTTGATTCCACTGGTGGCGACCCCGGATCAAGAACTCAAGCACCACTGGGACTATCTCTACGAACCGGATGCCAAGGAGCTGCTTGACGGCTTGATGGTCCGCTACGTGGAGTCGCAGGTCTACCAGGCGGTGGTCGAGAACAACGCAGCTGAACAAGCGGCGCGGATGATCGCAATGAAGAACGCTACCGACAACGCCGGTGACTTGATCAGCGATTTGCAGCTGATCTACAACAAGGCGCGTCAGGCTGCGATCACCCAAGAGATCTCGGAAATCGTCGGCGGCGCTGCCGCGGTTTAACGGTTCAAATATTCAGAGGATCCAGCTATGAGTAGCGGACGTATCGTTCAAATCATCGGCGCCGTTATCGACGTGGAATTTCCACGCGACAGCGTACCGAGCATCTACAACGCGCTGGAAGTACAAAGCGCGGCCGGAACTACGCTTGAAGTTCAGCAGCAGCTGGGCGACGGCGTGGTTCGTACCATTGCGATGGGCTCCACCGAGGGCTTGAAGCGTGGTCTGGAAGTCAAGGACTCCGGCGCAGCCATCTCCGTACCGGTCGGTAAAGCGACCCTGGGCCGGATCATGGACGTACTGGGTAACCCGATCGACGAAGCTGGCCCGATTGACACCGAAGAACGCTGGGGCATTCACCGTCCTGCGCCGTCCTTCGCTGAACAAGCTGGCGGCAACGACCTGCTGGAAACCGGCATCAAGGTTATCGACCTGGTTTGCCCGTTCGCCAAGGGCGGTAAAGTCGGTCTGTTCGGTGGTGCCGGTGTAGGCAAAACCGTAAACATGATGGAACTGATCCGTAACATCGCCATCGAGCACAGCGGTTATTCCGTGTTCGCCGGTGTGGGTGAGCGTACTCGTGAGGGTAACGACTTCTACCACGAGATGAAGGACTCCAACGTTCTGGACAAAGTGGCACTGGTTTACGGTCAGATGAACGAGCCGCCGGGAAACCGTCTGCGCGTAGCACTGACCGGCCTGACCATGGCCGAGAAGTTCCGTGACGAAGGTAACGACGTTCTGCTGTTCGTCGACAACATCTATCGTTACACCCTGGCCGGTACTGAAGTATCCGCACTGCTGGGCCGTATGCCTTCTGCAGTAGGTTACCAGCCGACCCTGGCTGAAGAGATGGGCACTCTGCAAGAGCGCATCACTTCCACCAAAAACGGTTCGATCACCTCGATCCAAGCGGTATACGTACCTGCGGATGACTTGACTGACCCGTCGCCAGCGACCACCTTCGCCCACTTGGACGCCACCGTCGTTCTGTCCCGTGACATCGCTTCCCTGGGTATCTACCCAGCGGTAGATCCACTGGATTCGACTTCGCGTCAGCTGGACCCGAACGTGATCGGTCAGGACCACTACGACACCGCTCGCGGCGTTCAGTATGTTCTGCAGCGTTACAAAGAACTGAAGGACATCATTGCGATCCTGGGTATGGACGAGCTGTCGGAAACCGACAAGCAGTTGGTATCCCGCGCTCGTAAGATCCAGCGCTTCTTGTCGCAGCCGTTCTTCGTGGCTGAAGTCTTCACCGGTGCATCGGGTAAATACGTTTCCCTGAAAGACACCATTGCTGGCTTCAAAGGCATCCTCAACGGTGACTACGACCACCTGCCAGAACAAGCGTTCTACATGGTCGGCGGCATCGAAGAAGCGATCGAGAAAGCCAAGAAACTGTAATCCAGGCGCCCGGCGACGGGCGCTAATTTAGGTTGAGGCAAGCAGATGGCTATGACAGTCCATTGCGACATCGTCAGTGCGGAAGGGGAAATCTTCTCCGGTCTGGTCGAGATGGTGATTGCGCACGGTGAGCTGGGTGATCTTGGTATCGCTCTGGGTCACGCTCCGCTGATCACTAATCTGAAACCAGGTCCGATCCGCTTGATCAAGCAGGGCGGGGAAGCCGAGGTGTTTTACATCTCCGGTGGTTTCCTCGAGGTTCAGCCGAACATGGTCAAGGTGCTTGCCGACACTGTGCAACGTGCTGCCGACCTGGACGAAGCCTCCGCTCAGCTAGCCGTTCAGGCTGCTGAGAAGGCCTTGCATGAAAGAGGCGCCGAGTTCGACTACGGCTCCGCTGCCGCTCGTCTGGCCGAGGCGACAGCTCAGCTGCGCACCGTCCAGCAGATCCGCAAGAAGTTCGGCGGCTGATAAGCCTCCCGCTTGTTGTGTGATTGATTAAAAAGGGTAGCCTCGGCTACCCTTTTTCTTTTTCTGCAAATTACCTCTTGGTCGCAGCCGCTGACCTCCCAGGATTGGTTGCCAGTCATGTCTCTAGAAATCGTTATTCTCGCTGCCGGTCAAGGCACTCGCATGCGTTCGGCGCTGCCAAAGGTGCTTCACCCGGTGGCGGGCAATTCCATGCTTGGCCATGTTATCCACAGCGCCCGCCAACTTGATCCACAGCGCATTCACGTGGTGATCGGTCATGGTGCCGACGTGGTACGCGAGCGTCTGGCAGCAGATGACTTGAACTTCGTGTTGCAGGACCAGCAACTTGGCACAGGTCACGCCGTGGCCCAGGCCGTGCCGTTCATTACCGCCGATACCGTATTGATCCTTTATGGTGACGTGCCGCTGATCGAAGTCCCGACCCTGCAACGCCTGCTCAAGCTTGTGGCGCCGCTGCAGATGGGGCTGTTGACCGTCGAACTCGATGACCCGACGGGTTATGGCCGTATCGTGCGCAATGCTGATGGGCGCGTGACCGCTATCGTCGAGCACAAGGATGCCAGTGAAGCCGAGCGTATGATCACTGAAGGCAACACCGGCATTATGGCGGTGCCGGCCAGTCATCTGGGGGACTGGATGAGCCGGCTCTCCAACAACAATGTGCAGGGCGAGTATTACCTGACCGACGTGATTGCCATGGCAGTCAGCGACGGTCTGGTGGTGGACACCGAGCAGCCTCACGACGCGATGGAAGTGCAGGGCGCCAACGACCGCAAACAGCTCGCAGAGCTGGAGCGTCATTATCAGTTACGCGAAGGCCGTCGCCTGATGGCCCAGGGCGTGACGTTGCGCGATCCGGCGCGTTTTGATGTGCGCGGTGAAGTGACTGTCGGCCGTGATGTGCTGATCGACATCAACGTGATTCTCGAAGGTCGCGTGGTCATCGAAGACGACGTGGTCATTGGTCCGAACTGCGTGATCAAGGACAGCACCCTGCGCAAGGGCGTGGTCATCAAGGCCAACAGCCACATCGAAGGCGCGGTATTGGGCGAGGATAGCGATGCCGGTCCGTTCGCGCGCTTGCGTCCGGGTACTGTGCTGGAAGCCCGCGCGCATGTGGGTAACTTCGTCGAACTGAAGAATGCCCATCTGGGCGAAGGTGCCAAGGCCGGCCACCTGACCTATCTGGGAGATGCCGAAGTCGGCGCGCGGACCAACATTGGCGCCGGCACCATCACCTGCAACTATGATGGCGTCAACAAGTGGAAGACCGTCCTGGGTGAAGACGTATTCATTGGCTCCAACAACTCGTTGGTAGCGCCTGTGGATATCCTGGACGGCGCGACCACTGCGGCAGGTTCGACGATTACCTCGACTGTGGATAAGTCCCAGTTGGCCGTTGGTCGGGCTCGACAGAAGAATATCGATGGCTGGAAGCGTCCGGTGAAAGTCCAGAAGAGCTGAGTTATCCACAGATCGTTCGGGACGTGTATCTGTGGCGCTGGTGAGATAGCCATTGCGGGCAAGCCTTGCTCCTACAGACGGTGAGATCCGTAGGAGCAAGGCTTGCCCGCGATGCTTTTATCCACAGATCTTTTTTCGTGTGCCGGCTTGACGAGGTTTCGCCGATAGGTTTTGATTGCTTTCGTTATCTTTCGAATCGAAACTTACCAGCTCATGTCAAAGCGCAATACACCACAACGTCGCCATAATATCCTTGCCTTGCTGACTGAGCAGGGCGAAGTCAGTGTGGATGAATTGGCTAAGCGTTTTGAAACCTCGGAAGTTACAATTCGCAAAGATCTGGCGGCGCTTGAAAGCAATGGCTTGTTGTTACGCCGATACGGCGGCGCGATCACCATGCCCCAAGAGTTGGTCAATGACCCGAGCCAATCCGTTTCCCTGTACAAACAAGCCATTGCCCAAGCCGCGGTGGCGCGGATTCGTGAGCATGCGCGGATCATTATCGACAGTGGCAGCACCACGGCGGCAATGATTCCACAACTTGGCCAACAGCCGGGCCTGGTGGTCATGACCAATTCGTTGTACGTCGCCAATGCGTTGGGCGAACTTGAGCACGAGCCGGTGTTGTTGATGACCGGTGGAACCTGGGACCCGCATTCCGAGTCATTCCAGGGGCAGGTCGCCGAGCAGGTCCTGCGCTCGTACGATTTCGATCAGTTGTTCATCGGTGCCGATGGCATTGATCTGGTACGAGGTACCACGACCTTCAACGAATTGCTCGGTCTGAGCCGGGTGATGGCCGATGTGGCCCGTGAAGTGATCGTGATGGTCGAATCCGACAAGATCGGCCGCAAGATTCCAAACCTGGAACTGCCATGGAGCAGCATCCATACCCTTATTACCGATGATCGCCTGCCGCAAGAGGCTCGCGATCAGATTCAGGCCCGCGGCATTAACGTGATATGCGCGGCAATCAGCCAGGAGAAATAGCATGTGTGGAATTGTCGGTGCAGTCGCGGAACGTAATATCACCGCTATTTTGCTCGAAGGTCTGAAGCGCCTCGAATACCGCGGCTACGACAGCGCCGGTGTGGCGGTTTACACCAACGGGGAAAAACTCGAGCGCATGCGTCGCCCGGGCAAGGTCAGCGAACTGGAACAGGCCCTGGCGCAAGAGCCGCTGGTTGGCCGTCTCGGCATTGCCCACACCCGTTGGGCGACTCACGGTGCGCCGTGCGAGCGTAACGCTCACCCGCATTTCTCCGGCGATCTGGCGGTGGTGCACAACGGCATCATCGAAAACCATGAAGCCCTGCGTGAGCAGCTCAAGGCACTGGGTTACGTGTTCACCTCGGACACCGATACTGAAGTCATTGCCCACCTGCTGAACCACAAACTCAAAGACCTCCCCGACCTGACCGTTGCCCTCAAGGCCACCGTCAAGGAGTTGCACGGCGCTTACGGCCTGGCCGTTATCAGCGCGCAGCAACCGGATCGTCTGGTCGCCGCTCGCAGTGGTAGCCCGTTGGTGATCGGCCTGGGTCTGGGCGAGAACTTTCTCGCCTCCGACCAACTGGCACTGCGTCAGGTCACTGACCGTTTCATGTACCTGGAAGAAGGCGACATCGCCGAGATCCGCCGTGACAGTGTGCAGATCTGGGATATCGACGGCAATGTTGTCGAGCGTGACGCGGTGCAGTACCGCGATAACACCGAATCTGCCGAGAAGGGCGAGTTCCGTCACTACATGCTCAAGGAGATCCACGAGCAACCGTCGGTAGTGCAACGCACTCTTGAAGGCCGTCTTGGCCCGAATCAGGTGTTGGTCCAAGCGTTCGGCCCACAAGCCGCCGCGCTGTTTGCCAAGGTCCGCAATGTGCAGATCGTCGCCTGCGGCACCAGCTATCACGCCGGTATGGTCGCGCGTTACTGGCTGGAAGAACTGGCCGGGATTCCGTGCCAGGTCGAAGTCGCCAGCGAATTCCGCTATCGCAAAGTGGTCGTGCAGCCAGATTCGTTGTTCGTGACCATCTCTCAGTCCGGTGAAACGGCTGACACCCTGGCGGCACTGCGCAATGCAAAAGAGTTGGGTTTCCTTGCCAGCCTGGCGATCTGCAACGTCGGCATCAGTTCCCTGGTGCGTGAGTCCGACCTGACGCTACTGACCCAGGCCGGTCGCGAAATCGGTGTGGCGTCGACCAAAGCGTTCACCACTCAGTTGGTGGGGCTGCTGCTGTTAACCCTGTCTCTGGGTCAGGTGCGTGGCACCTTGTCCAAAGACGTGGAGGCCGAACTGGTGGAAGAACTGCGTCGCTTGCCGGCTCGCCTGGGCGAAGCGCTGGCGATGGACAGCACCGTCGAAAAAGTCGCCGAGCTGTTCGCCGACAAGCACCACACGCTGTTCCTAGGTCGTGGTGCACAGTACCCGGTGGCGATGGAAGGCTCGCTGAAGCTCAAGGAAATCTCCTACATCCACGCTGAAGCCTACCCGGCTGGTGAACTCAAGCACGGCCCGTTGGCGCTGGTCGACGACGACATGCCAGTAGTGACGGTGGCACCGAACAACGAACTGTTGGAGAAGTTGAAATCCAACCTGCAGGAAGTTCGCGCCCGTGGTGGTCAGCTGATTGTGTTTGCTGACGAAAAAGCCGGCATGAGCAATGGCGAAGGCACGCATGTGGTCAACATGCCGCACATCCACGACATCCTGTCGCCGATCCTCTACACCATTCCGCTGCAACTGCTCTCGTACTACGTCGCTGTGCTTAAAGGTACTGACGTCGACCAACCGCGTAACCTGGCAAAATCGGTGACGGTGGAGTAAGTCATTGCGGCGATCAGGAGCTCGTGGTTTTCAATAAATCACACTGACATAGAATAATTAACGTCTGACACAGTAGTCATTAAGTACGACACAATGAAAACCCTTTAAATAAAAAGGGTTTTCATTTTTTTGGTCTCGCCGCTCATCAGGTTTCCGTCGCGCTGAGTACGATGTAATACTTTTCCGAAAACGTCATAGACATTCGAGAACAGTTCCCACACTTTTCCGTGTCTGCACTTGAGGTAATCGTCTCTCCTTGGCTGACTAAGCTCCTTCGTTTTTATAAATACCCGCTGTCTCCTCAACAACTAACAAGCGCTCACACCATGGATGGAATCGATATGCTGGCTGGGGTCTTTTTCGTGGGTTCTAGTGGTCTGTGCGCTGCGCGCCGAGTGGGTTATCCACCGCGGTGCCCTGAGCAAGACCTCGCCGAATTCCGGTTTTTCCTCCCTGCGCAGTAACAACTTCGGTGCCGATGTCTGTCGGCCTTCCGTCCTTCATTGCTGAATTCAAGGTCGAATATTTAATGAAGTCACCGTTTTCATCGCCCGCATTGCTTCCCCTCAAGATCATCGCCACCGGCGTGGCGCTACCGCCCAATCGCGTCGATTCGGTCGACCTTGATCGGTTGTTGAACAAGCCCGCGGGCTATGTCGAGAAGCGTTCGGGCATTATCTATCGCTATCATGCCTCGGATGATGCCTGCCAGGCAGAGCTGGCGGCAGCCGCTCTTCACGACGCCCTGGACCGCCAGGGTATCGACTCCGCATCAATCGACTTGCTGATCTCGGCTTCGGCGATTTCCGTGCAGGCATTGCCGTGCACGGCGGTGCACATCCTAAAGGTCTCCCAGCTGGCGCCCGGCACCCCCGGTTTCGACATCAATAGCAGCTGTGTGAGCTTTATCTCGGCGCTACAGGTCGCCGCAGGGCTGTTAAATGCCGGCACCTACCGACGCATCGCGATCGTGTCGGCCGACCTGGCGTCACGCGGGATCGACTGGGACGATGAAGAATCCTCACTGATTTTCGGCGACGGTGCAGCGTGCGCCATCGTTGAACGGGGCGATGGCACCAGTGGGATCCTCGCCAGCCTGGTTGAAACGCACCCCCAAAGCAGCGGACTCTGTGAGATACGGGCGGGCGGCACACGACGCAATCCGCGCGCGGGGATGACCGACCGCGACTTCCTGTTCCAGATGCGCGGCAAGCAATTGTTCAGGCAAGCCTCGGCGTTGATCGAGGACTACCTGGCTCGTCTGTTGGGGGCGAGCGGGTTGACCCTGGAACAAATCGCCACGGTGGTGCCGCATCAGGCCAGCCATCTGTCGCTGGAGCATATGCGTCGACGCCTGAATGTCTCTTCCAGCGTGTTGGTGGATATCTACCGCTATCACGGCAACCAGGTGGCCGCATCGATCCCCACGGCATTGCACGCGGCGGTCACCAGTGGACGGTTTAATCGCGCCGAGCCGGCTATGCTCATCGGCACAGCGGCTGGTTTATCCTTGGCCGGCATGGTCCTGCTGCCATGAAGGTACTGCTGACCGGCGCCACCAGCGGGCTTGGGCGAAATGCAGCACAGTGGCTGCTCGACGCCGGTCATGCGGTGCATGCCACCGGTCGCGACACCCAGGTTGGTAACGCCCTGCGTGAGCTGGGCGCCGACTTTACGGCGTTGGATTTAACCCATGCAAGCCTTGAGCAATGCCAGCCATTGATGAGCGGGTGTGATGCGGTCTGGCACTGCGCCGCGAAGTCTTCGCCGTGGGGTCGCCGGGAAGATTTCTACCAGGCGAACGTGGTTGCCACGCAAAAACTGGCTGAGTCAGCGGGGCGTGCCGGTGTTCGGCGTTTTGTTCATATCTCCACGCCCTCGATCTACTTTGATTTCCAGCATCATCAAGATATTGTCGAAAGCTACCGCGCCCCACGGTTTGCCAACCATTACGCCGCCAGCAAGTACGCGGCGGAGCAGGCCATCCAGGCGCTGGTGCCGCGCTATCCGGACACCACCTACGTAATCTTGCGGCCCCGTGGCCTGTTCGGCCCACATGATCGGGTGATCCTGCCCAGGGTGCTGAGCCGGCTTGAGCACGATCGCGGCGTGTTGCGCCTTCCCGGCGGCGGCAAAGCGCTGTTGGACCTGACCTTTGTGCTCAACGTGGTGCACGCCATGGACCTGGCGAGCCGAAACAACCCTTTGCCTTCCGGGGCGGCCTACAACATCACCAACCATCAGCCGATGCGCTTGGCTGACATGCTGCATCTTTTGCTCCATGGACAGTTGGGCCTGCGCTATCAGTTGCAGGCGATTCCCTACCCGCTCTTGCACGCACTGGCCGGCGGGCTGGAGCTACTGAGCTGCGCTACGGGCAAAGAGCCGCAACTGACGCGCTACAGCGTCGCCGCGTTGAATTTCGATATGACACTCAGCCAGGTGCGCGCCACTGAGGAACTGGGGTACTCGCCACGCTACACGATGGAGCAGGGGATCGAGCAAACAGGTGCCTGGTTCAGGCAACAGGGGGCGGCGGCTCATGGCTAAAGTCACCCAATTCGAGGTGGGCTACTGCACCCATATCGCCTGCATGGCACAACGCGGGGCCGGTCTGCGCGTGTGTAAGTTCCCGGCCCGGGCTTATCTGCTGGAGGTAGGCAGTCGTCGCTGGCTATGGGATACCGGCTACTCGACGCATTTCCAGGAGCAGACGCAGTCCGGCCTCTTTCGTGTGTACCGTCAGGTCACTCCGGTGTACTTCGACCCACGCGAGTCATTGCTCGAGCAACTGCGCAGCGCAGGCTTGGCGGGCAATGACATCGAGGGGCTGATCCTTTCGCATTTTCATGCCGACCATATTGCCGGGCTGCGCGATTTCAGCCAGCCCAATTTCATCTGCTCGGGCCAGGGTTGGCAACAAACCCGGACACTGCGTGGGTTTGCGGCGCTGAAGCAGGCCTTCATTCCCGGCTTGATCCCGGAGAGTTTTGAAGCACGACTGCAGTTTATGGAGAGTTTTGCACGGGTGGGCTTGTCTGAGCAGTTGGCGCCTTTCGATCACGGCTTTGAACTGCCGGGAAGTGAAGGGCAGATCTTCCTGGTGCCTTTGCCAGGCCATGCGGCGGGGCATATCGGCGCATTCATTCTCACCGACGAAGGCTGGACGTTGTTGGCCAGTGACGCCGGATGGTCTGCCCAGAGCTATCAAACCTTGCGCGGACCCTCGGTATTGGCCAATTTGCTGATGGATGATTCCCGCGTCTATTACGACACGCTCCGCCGACTGAACCAGCTGTGGGCGGCCGGTCATGTCGACATCCGTCTGTGTCATGAGGGCGACCTATGATTCCGGTGAAGACCCTCTGGCACTACTTTCGTACCCAGCGTTTGAGCTTCACCGATCGCGCGGTGCTGCAAGCCTATCAGGCAAAACAGCTGAAGCGCTTCGCTCGACGGGTCCTTGCACAGAGTCCCTATTTTCGCCCTTACAGCACGCTGTCGGTGACCGAGTGGCCGCTGATGGATAAGGCGCTGATGATGGCGCAGTTCGACCAGATGAACACCGCCCAATTGCAGCGCGATCAGTTACTGGCGTGTGCCCGACGCAGCGAAACCGAACGCGACTTCACCCCCACGGTCGGCGCCTACAGTGTTGGGTTGTCGTCTGGCACGTCGGGGCAGCGCGGTGTGTTTGTCGTCAGTGAGCGGGAGCAACAGGTCTGGGCCGGTGGCATGCTGGCAAAGATGCTGCCCGAAGGTATTTTTGCCGGTGAACGCGTCGCGCTGTTTTTACGTGCGGACAACAACCTCTACCACAGCGTGAACAACCGCTGGCTGAGCCTGGAGTTCTACGATCTGTTTGCGCCTTTCCCGGCGCAACTGCCGCGCTTGCAGCAGCAGGCACCGACGATCATTGTCGCGCCGGCCCAGGTGTTGAGGGCGCTTGCGCTCGCGGTCCTCGATCAGCAACTGGCCCTCAACGTCAAGAAAGTGATCTCGGTAGCCGAAGTCCTGGACATGCATGATCGACGGATACTGGAGCAGGTGTTTCCTGACATCGGTGAGGTGTATCAGGCCACCGAGGGTTTTCTGGCAGCTTCATGTTCCCATGGCACGCTGCATTTGAATGAAGAGTTTCTCTACATCGAGCCACAGTGGATCGATGAGCATCGCTTTACGCCGTTGATCACCGATTTCACCCGTAGCACACAACCCATCGTGCGCTACCGGCTCGATGATGTACTGGTCAGGAAGGCCACCCCATGCCCGTGCGGGCAAGCGACCATGGCCATTGAACGGATAGAAGGTCGATGCGATGACCAGTTGTTGTTGCTCAATCGCCAGGGGACGCCGCAGGTGATATTTGCCGATCTGTGCACGCGGGCCATTGCCAACGCGTTGCCGCTGACCAGTGATTACCGGTTGATTCAACAGGCCGAACATCGTTTACAGCTCGTTGCCGACTGTTCACAACAGGAGTTGGCACAGTGTCACGCGCAACTCGTGGCAGTGTTCGAGCAACAGGGGATCGCCACCGAACCACTGGAGTGGCAACTGACGGTACAGACCGTGATGCCAGCGTTCGATCAGAAAAGACGACGAATCATTCGGCAGGTGAATCCATGATCAAGGCAATCTTTCCAAGGTTGTGGCACATGCTGCTGGGTTGGGGATCTGTGGGGGTTGTTTACAACCTCTCTGACCGTCTTCAAGACGCGGGGACTGTCATCTCGCCCTCATTGATTGATCGCCTGATCCCATTCAGCCCGCACGCCATTTGGTTGTACCTGTCGTTCTTCATCATGATTGCGTTGGCTTACCTGCTTGCCCCGCTTGATCGGGTTAAATGGTTGGCCAGGGCCATGCAACTGACTGCGATAGGGGCGGGGGTCGTTTATGTGTTGTGGCCGACGACCATGGTCTATCCGCTCGATCACGGCACCACCCTCAGTTCTGAAGTGTTGAGTGCATTAACACAGTTCGACTCAAAGCAAAATTGCTTACCGTCATTGCACATGGCACTGACGGTGCTGGCCGTATGGGCAGTTGGCGATGAAAGGCACAAAGTGAGAACGGTGTTGTTCATCCTATGGGCTGTGGCGATTGCCTTTTCGATCCTGCAGTTACGCCGACACCTGTTGATTGACCTGGTCAGCGGTACGTTGTTGGCACTGGTGGCTGGATGGCTGGTGCGGTGTGTTGGTTTGATTCGCTATCGTGCGGTCAGAGGAGTGGCGTGATGATTGATCTGGCGTTCCCCATCCTGTTCATGTTGCTGGTGGTGATTGGCGAGATGCTGGTCGTGCAGTGGCGCCAGCGTGACGTGGTCAACTGGCATGACGTGATGTTCAACCTGAACTCCGGCCATCTCATGCTGTGGTTGTTCCGTGGACTGGAAATCACCTGTTACGGCTATGTCACCAGCCACTTCAGCCTCTCGCTGTTTGAGTCATGGCCACCGGTACTGACTTGGGTATTTGCACTGTTTGCCTGGGACTTCGGTTTTTATTGGTTGCACCGGGCACACCACTACTTGCGTGTGCTGTGGGCGGTGCATGTGGTTCATCATCAGGGCGAGCATTTCAATCTGTCATTGGGGGTACGCAACTCTTGGTACTCGTCACTGACCTCCATCCCATTCTTTATGCTGTTGGCTGTGCTGGGCGTACCGTTGTCGGTGTTTGTCACGGTGTCCATCCTGCATTACACAATTCAACTGTTTAATCACAGTGCATTGACGCCCAGGTTGGGAGTCCTGGAGTCGGTGTTCGTCACGCCTGCCCACCATCGGGTACATCACGTCAAAGATATGGCCTACTCGAACAAGAACTTTGGCGGCAGTTTCATCTTCTGGGACAAACTGTTCGGCACGTTTTGTCCCAGCCTGCCGCAAGCGCCGTTCGACTATGGCGTGGGTGGCGCCAAACCGTCTGCGAACCCATTCTGGGCGAGCAATCTGCCGTTGTTGCGTTACATGCGCATGCCGGTGAGCGTGTCCGATGAAGGGGGACGCTGGCGTTGCTCGAACCTGACCGTTTTCAGTGGTGCGCTGCTGGTGTTTGTCGGGGTGATTGCCTATGTCTATGAATATGGCTACGGCTACACCAACGTTCATTGGCCGCAAGTCGCGCTGTTCACCTTGTTGGCGCTGGGACCGGTGGCGCTGGCGGGCATGGTGCAAGGGCGCGCCTGGAGCGTAATGGGGTGGCTGGCAATTTCATTGGGGCTGCCAATGCTGTTTCTCGGGCTGCTGAGGTGGTCACAGGGGTATTGGCAGGTCGTGCTTGTCTCGCTTGGGGTGCACGGAGTAGCGGTGCTGTGGTCTTGCACCCGGCGGCGATCCGACGCTGCGCCTGCGGTGGAGCAATCTCATGGCTGAGTCGCTCAGGCCCCTGGTTTTTCCCGCCGATGGCGAGCAGGCCTTTCATCAAGCACTCAAGCGCGCGGCTCGCGCCTATCTGGCAGATGACCACCGTTATGCCGATGGTTGGCTGCTCGCCAGGGCCTTGGTGTTGCTGGTGTTGTGCGCGGGGTTCTACGCCGTGAGCCTGATGCAGCACAACGCGTGGGCGTTTGTCGGTTGCTACTTCCTGTTTGTGATGATGGGAATGCTGTTAAACGTGGTGGTCAATCATGACGCCTCTCACAACGTCTTCTTCCGTGCACCTTGGGCCAACCGCCTGGTAGGGCGCTTGGTCACGCTGCCGTTGGGTGTGGATCCGGATTACTGGCGGGTGCGCCATGTCGATTTTCACCACGTCTACGCCAACGTCGAACATTACGACCTGGATACGGAAGAGAACGGCATCTTCCGACAGACTCCGTTCCAGCGTTGGCGTGCACACATGCGCTATCAACACCTTTACTGGCCGGTGATCGCCGCGTTGTCGCTGCCCTATGTCGCCTGGATATTTGACTGGTCGGATCGATTAGGAAAAACGCCACTCAAGTCAAAAGACGTGTTGCCGGGCCGCTGGGGCTGGACGCTGTTTGTCGTCAGCAAGGTTACCCATTTGCTATTGGTGCTGGGGGTGCCGTTGGCTGTTTGTCAGCTCAATGGCATCAGTGGGTCGACGGTGCTGCTGGCGTATGCCGTGAGCCAGATGTGTGCGTCGTTGTTGGTGGTTTACTTGCTGCTTGGTACGCATTGGGCACAGGCGCAGTTTTATCGTGCGCCTGATACGGCGGTGATGCCCCATGGCTGGTATCGACATAATTTCTCTACGGCTTGCGACTGGCTGACCACGCCGCCCTGGCTGCGCCATTTCACCGGTGGGCTGAATTACCATTTGACCCATCATCTGTTCCCCGGTTGGAGTCATCGTCATTACCCCGCGCTGGCGGCGATCATTGAACAGTTGGCGGTGCAACACGGCATGGACTATCGCTGTATTGGCTATCGCGAACTGCTGAGGCAACAGCAACAGTTCCTGCGCCAGATGGGGCAGGAGACGTCCATGGACAAGGTGCCCCAATAATGAAACCGCTAGCATTCCAGCGCGATGACGCTGATGTGCATAAAGCACTGATGCAGGCGGCCAGCGACTATCTGGCGGCGCACCATGATCATCGTTTCGCCGATACCTGGATGATCGCCAAGCTACTGGTGCTGGTGCTGCTATGTGCCGGGTTTTACGGCATGAGCCTGGAGCAATCCACAGGGTGGGCTTACTGCGGTTATTACTTCGGCTTCATATTTACGGCCATGTTTATCACGGTCAACGTGGTCCATGATGCGTCCCATAATGCGTTTTTCAAACGACGCAGGGCCAATCGCTGGCTCAATTGCCTGGTCAGCATACCGCTGGGTCTTGATCCTGATTGTTGGCGAGTGCGGCACGTTATTTTTCATCACGGGCACAATAATGTTGAGGGCTACGACCTCGATATTGAGCCCAATGGTGTTCTACGCCAGACCCCATTCCAGCGCTGGAAGCCCTTTATGCGGGTGCAGCGCTTTTACTGGCCACTGGTTGCGGCCATGACCTTCCCTTATTACATTTTTCTGTTCGACTGGTTGGACCGGGCGGGGCAAACGCCGGTGACCAGGCGAATGGCGCAACACGGCGTGCGCGGCTGGAGTGTGTTTGTGTTTGGCAAAGGCACGCACCTGGTATTGGCGCTGTTGATCCCGCTCCGGGTTTTACCAGCGACCATCAGCGCGCTCGACATCGTGCTGGTTTACCTGGGCAGTCAAATGCTCTCCTCGTTGCTGTTCGTGATGCTGATCATCGGTACTCATTGGGCGAAGGCGAAGTTTTACCAGGCGCCGGAAAGTGGCGTATTACCCCACGGCCGGTATCGCCATGTGTTTTCTACCACCATTGACTGGCAGACAACGCCGCGCTGGCTGGGGTATTGGCTCGGCGGGGCCAACCTGCACCTGACACACCATCTGTTCCCGCACTGGAGCCACCGGCATTATCCGGCCTTAAGCCAGCTCATCAGCGAGGTTGCTCCACGTTTCGGCCTTGAGTACCAGCGTATCGGGCCCAGTGAAATGCTGAGGCTCCAACAGCGGTTCCTCAGTGCGATGGGCGCGAACAAAGGGGCGGATGTTTAAACGTGAAGGACCTTCAGCCTTCACTCCTGTTATTACCGTGAGGAACAACGCTCCATGCCTAGCATTATCACCCATGCTGTCGTGCCCCTTATTGTTGGAGCGGCGATGGGGCGGCGCCACATCAGCGCCAGGTTATTGATCATGGGCGCGGTGCTGGCCGCGCTACCTGATGCCGACGTGATTTCATTCAAACTGGGCATTGCCTATACCGACACCTGGGGGCATCGCGGTGCAGCCCATTCGATAGCCTTTGCCTTGGTCATTAGCTGTCTGGCGAGTGTGTTTTATAAGTCACTGCATACGAGTCTTGGGCGCTGCATCAGCTTTCTCTTCCTGGCGGCCGTGTCTCATCCATTACTGGACGCTTGCACCGATGGTGGCCTCGGGGTTGCCTTGTTCTGGCCCTTCAGTGAGCTACGGTGGTTCATGCCGTTCAGGCCGATCGAAGTGTCCCCCATCGGTTTGACGCAGTTTCTGAGTCTGCGCGGCTGGGCAGTGCTGCAGTCTGAGATTTTATGGGTGTGGTTGCCCGCGCTGGGGCTGGCCGCTGTTCTCCTTGCTGGCCGATGGATATGGCCTGCCAAGTACAGCGGAGCGCTCGCTACCGACATGATCCCCCGCCAGGGGAGGGGCAGTCAGAAATGAATCTCAGCGGATTTGATGCCGATCTCCCGAAGCTCATGGATCAGGTCATCCAGCTGTCGAAATGACTCGATTTCTTCATTGTCATTGATCAGAAAATAACTGCTCCCCACCTCTTTTTTAAACAGGATGATCCACTCGTGCGTGTTGGCCGGGTTGACTATCACGTGCGTGTCGAAGTGCATGCCTTCACCGTGTTTGGTTTTGACGTCTTCGCGTTTCATGTGGATCTCCGAGCGTGGACTCATTTTGTCCACAAACATGATTCTGGATCATTCAACACTGGTTTTTTCAGCGTCGCGGATGCTGTGCAAAGGGTATTTCAGTGGCTTTACTATTATCACCTCATGTAAATAGTATGCACATGCCACCAGAGAGGGCCAGTCATGATTGCGATACGAGAAGCCTGGAAAGCGGGCCTGTTGAGGCCCGAACACTGGCTTCGAAATATCGTCTCCGGGGTCATCGTCGGTGTTGTGGCGCTGCCCTTGGCCATGGCGTTTGCCATCGCCTCAGGCGTAAAGCCGGAGCAAGGAATTTACACAGCCATTGTCAGCGGTCTCCTGGTTTCTCTTTTCGGAGGGAGCCGTCTTCAGATCGCAGGTCCGACAGGGGCATTCGTCGTCATTTTGTCTGGAGTGACCGCCAAATACGGCGTTGATGGCTTGCAGATCGCAACAATTATGGCCGGGGCGATTTTGTTATTGCTCGGTATCACCAAGCTTGGCGCCATCATCAAGTTCATTCCCGACCCGGTGATTGTTGGGTTCACCGCGGGCATTGGGGTGATCATCTGGGTCGGGCAGTGGAAAGATTTCTTCGGTTTGCCGAAAATCAGCGGTGAGCATTTCCATGAGCGACTCTGGCACCTGGTTCAGGCTCTCCCCAGCTTTCATGTAGCGACGACACTGTTAGCACTCTCGAGTCTGGTGCTGGTGATCACCGCCCCCAAAATACCGGGCATAAGACGTGTTCCTGGCCCTTTGATCGCCATGGTCGTCGTGACGGCGCTGCAGTCATTTTTTCAGTTCGCTGGCGTTGCAACGATCGGGAGTGCTTTCGGGGGGATTCCTCAAGGATTACCTGCGGTCGGCCTTCCCGCAATAACACTGCCTCAAGTGATTGAGTTGATTGGCCCGGCGTTCGCCATCGCGATGTTGGGCGCTATCGAGTCATTACTGTCTGCTGTTGTCGCCGACGGTATGGCCGGTACCAAGCATGACTCCAATCAGGAGTTAATCGGCCAAGGCATCGCTAACCTGGTCACCCCTTTGTTCGGTGGCTTTGCCGCGACAGGTGCAATTGCTCGAACCGCTACCAACATCCGCAATGGAGGTAACAGTCCCATCGCGGGTTTTGTACATGCGCTCACATTGATATTGCTGATTTTATTCCTGGCGCCGTTGGCTTCGAATATCCCGCTGTGTGCGTTGGCAGCGATCCTGTTCGTGGTCGCCTACAACATGAGCGAGTTGAAGCATTTTCAGCGCATGGTCAAGCGTGCCCCGAAAGCCGACGTGGCGATACTGCTCATCACCTTCAGCCTGACCGTTTTCAGCGATTTAGCGATCGCTGTGAACATTGGTGTCATTCTCGCGATGCTGCAATTCATGCGTCGGATGGCATCTTCTGTCGAAGTGCAGCAAATGGTCGAAAAAGAGCTTGAGGTTGAGTTACGGATCAATGGGCACGTTCGTCTGCCGCCTGGTGTTTTGGTGTACACCATTGAAGGGCCGCTTTTCTTTGGCGCAGCAGAAACCTTTGAGCGTGTTCTGGCCCAAACGCACACCGATCCGGGGACATTGATCATTCGTCTGAAGCGAGTGCCGTTCATGGACATAACGGGCTTGCAAACGCTGCTCGAAGTCATTGAGCACTTACGCAAGCGCAGCATTGTCGTAAAACTGTGCGAAGCCAACGAGAAGGTTCTTGGCAAGCTGGACAAAGCAGGAATACTCCAAGCGCTCGGTCCGGAGCATTATCATGCCGACTTCAGTGGTGCATTGGGCAGTTTCGAGATCGACAAGGCGCCACGCCTCGGCTGAGCGGTGCTTTAGTGGGCAGAGCGATAATCGGGTTCCCGATCTGCCGGCCGCATGGCGAGTGAACTACTTATCATTGACCGCTATTTTGCTTTTGGTCGAGTAGGACACGCCATGTGTCTCCAGGTAGTCTCGAATAAGCTGACGGACGACCTGTGAAGGCGTCAGGTCCTGAGATGCACAGAGCTCCTCAAGGGCTTTTTTCTTGACGGGATCAATGAGCACAGTCAGTCGTGCAGTCTTATTTTCCATGGAGTTGGCAGTACCCTGAGGCGTTCGATGATAATCAAATTCTAATGGCCGAGGCTTTGTTTGTCATCGTTCAGGTTCGTATGGTTTAGTTGGTTTGACTGTGATCAATGAGTAGTGCGAGCGCGTGAATCAGTGGTTTAAACGGATTAAGGTTTGAGTTGCAAGGCGGTGTAGTTCGGACGCTTACAAAGGGATGGCGGTTGTTTTACAGGCGGGACGAAAGCTTGCGCAATTCGGCCCGCCTGCTCACAGATTTATGCGAGTGCCAGTTGAATGACTTTGTAAATCACCATACCCATTGCCACCACCAGGTAGCCACGCAACACCCCCATCCAGATGCGGTTTCGTTGCGACAGTACCATCGGCTTCAGCTGTGCCAGTGGCGGCATCCGCCACGAGTACATCATTTGTTGGGTGAAGGTAACGGTGTTCTCGGGCAGCATCGCTTTGTCGACTTCTGCGCGAGCGTGCAGCACATTCACCGCAATGGCGATGACGAGCCCCACCAGGCCTCCACCGATGAGGATGTTGGTGATGGTTTCACCGGACATATCCGGGAAGGCCACCGCCGCGGTCAAAATGACCGACATCAGTACGAGCACTGCCACAATGACTGCAGTAATGAGATTGGTGAAGCGCTTGTTCGTCCATGGGCCCAGTACTTCCTTATCGTTGCACAGTAGCAACAGGAATACGGTGGCGCTTGGCAGCAGTACCCCCGCCAGTGTCTGTACCGCGTTGGTCAACAGGCCGAGCGGCACGCCCGGAATCAACACCAGCGCCGCAGCGAGGGCGATCAAGGCGCAGTACATCAGGTAAAAGCCTTTGGCATCACTTGGTTTACGGTGTAGCGAGTGTTTCAGGTTCAGGACATCACCCAGTGCGTAGGCGGTCGATAGCGACACCGCCATTGCACCGATGATGCTGGCGTCGATCAACGCGATGGCAAACAACACGCCCGGCAGACGTCCGTGATATTTGGCGATACCTGTGGCGATGGCGCCGGCATCGGTGAACTGGCCAAACTCAGGGTGACCGACAAAAACCTGCGCGGTGAAAGCGATCATTGCCACGGCACCAATCACCACCATTGCAATGCCCAGCCATAGATCGGCGCGTTCGTACTTGATGAAGCGCGGAGTGATGCGTTTGTCGATCACGTAGCTTTGCTGGAAGAACAGCTGCCATGGCGCCACGGTGGTACCCACGATGCCGATGATCAGCAACAACACTTCCGACAGCTTGCCGTCAGTCGGCAGTTGCGGGATGAAAAAGTCGTGAGCGACTTGTGCCATCGGTGGATGAATCATCACGAAAATCGGTACCAGCAGCAGGCTACCGATCACCAGGATCAACGCGAAGCGTTCGAAGCGCCGGAAGTCGCCGGTACAGGCGGCGAGCATGATGAACACCGCTGCTACACACACACCGGCCACCTTGGGCACACCGAGGAAATCCATCCCGAGGCTGATGCCAATGAACTCGGTAACAATGGTCAGCGCGTTGAGGATGAACAGGTCGATCGCACTGAACGCACCCCAGAACTTGCCGAAGCGTTCAATGATCAGTCGGGCGTGACCGACACCCGTCACGGCCCCCAGACGCAGCACCATTTCCTGATTGACGTACAGCACCGGAATCAACAGTGCCATGGTCCACAGCAGCATGGTCCCGTAGTTCTGGCCGGCCTGGCCGTAAGTGCTGAATGCGCCGGCGTCATTATCGCCGACCATCACGATCAACCCTGGGCCGAGGATGGCCATCAGTGTTTTGAAGCGCTGCCACCAACCCTTGCGCGGGGCGATGTCGTCATGACGGATGGTACCGAATGCTCCGCGGATGTCTCCGGCGTGGGCGCTGTCAAGAACAGCCGTTTCAATCTTCAAGTTGGACATAACGAATCTCTCCAAAAGCGTAACGCTGGATGCCGCTTTCGATTCCCGCCGGTCAGGTGCGCAGGTGCTTTCCCTCTGAAAACCACAGCCTGAAGCTGGATCAGAGTGGAAAATCAGGCGTCCTGGCGCTCAGGGGCGCGAAATAAACGGGCACTAAACCGTCGACCAAAAGTGGTCAGGGTCGTGAAGAGGTCACACGGAGAGAAATGCGGGGGGAAGTACAGGAAGGAGATCAGCCAGTGATGGTTGTACTGCTACCCGCTAGACGCCGCCATTTCAGTCAGAGTGACCGGACTACTATTACTGGGGTCCATAAGTGGTCTCTCCTTCATGTTTTTCGTGGCGGCACAGCTTCAAATATTGAGAGGGCCGTAGATTTCTTTCAGGTGGCATGACGCCCTCCTTTACGTACCTGGCGGTACGAACACGTTAAAACAATCGCTACTGCACAAATGAAGGCAGGCGATGGGTCAGAAACCTGTGACCGTAGCGAACGCGAGGCGCACGTACGGATTAGAAGCGCACAGAAAAATCCGCCCGCTCAGGTTTGAAGTTTTAGTTACGCGAAGGAGTTTGATACTGATGCGCGCAACGTCCTGCTCTCGGCAAGACGTTGGCTAAGGGGATCTAGCTGAGGTCGTGCCGAGCTTTTACGGAGAATTTCTCCGATTTACAACAATGACTGTCCAAAGAAAAATGACCTCAGATGTAACAAGTTGTAAATTTTGGCGGGCCGAGCAGGGAAAGTCAACACAGCTCATCCAACCCCCCACTCGCTACCAGATGGCCCGTGGAATTGGGGTACGGCGACAGGTATCGATTCTGCCAAGGGGATGGTGGCCATTCACAAATACGTAAAAAATACGTCAAGTTTATGTTTCTGTAACAATTTGAAACGTACAATCCGCCCCGGAAATGCAGCGCGTCGGCATTGATCTCGATTGCGTGTGCCACAGGCAAAATCTGCGGCCGGATGACGTCGTGCTTTTCCTGTCCAAATGTCCTTTTCACTCCCGTTCAGGAGACTCCAGCCATGGATCCTGCCGATTCTCGGCGGGCCACCCATTGAGATGCCAAGTGAGGCGCAGAGGGTAAATGGTGTGTTCGGACCCCCGGAGTTCTGAGCCACTGAACCATTTTCTGCATCGCCCCGTAGCGTTCGTTTGTGTGGCCTCCCTCCGTCGTTTTATTACCCCGCTAGAGTGTACTTAGCTGTGCTTCAACTGCTTGTTGAGCCGTTCTGTGCGCGGTTGCTCTAGAACCTGTTGATCGGTGGTCAACGATCACCTCCAGAACGCTACTGGAATCACTGAACATGAATAAGGTATTGCGTCATTACATACCGGCCACGGCACAACGATTGCTTCCCAACCGATGGGACCTGATCGCCATGCCGTTGGTGATTGGCTTCCTGCTGTTTTTCTCGATTGGTGCGCGCGAGACCTGGGCTCCAATTTCGACGTTGCAGACGCAGGTCATTTCACTGGACCCGAGCGACCTGCCTGAATATGCAATCCGCACGACATTGCGCATGCTCGCGGCCATGGTGGCGGCGCTGATTTTCACGTTGGTCTACGGCACGTTGGCGGCCAAGAGCCGGCGGGCAGAGAAGCTGCTGGTGCCGGTGCTGGATATCCTGCAATCGGTGCCGGTGCTCGGCTATATCTCGTTCACCGTGACATTTTTCCTGCTGCTGTTTCCAGGGCGTGTGCTGGGCGCGGAGTGCGCAGCGATCTTTGCCATTTTCACCAGCCAGGCCTGGAACATGACGTTCAGCTTCTACCAGTCGCTGCGTACGGTGCCTCGGGATCTGGAAGAGGTGTCCAGCAACCTGCAGCTTTCCGGCTGGCAAAAGTTCTGGAAACTCGATGTGCCGTTCGCCATTCCGGGCCTGGTCTGGAACATGATGATGAGCATGTCCGGTGGCTGGTTCTTCGTGGTGGCCTCGGAAGCGATCACCGTGGGAGACAAAACCATCACCTTGCCGGGCGTCGGCTCCTATCTGGCGACCGCTATCGAACAACGCGACATGCACGCCGTGGGTTACGTCATTCTGGCGATGATTGTGGTCATCCTGATTTACGACCAGTTCCTGTTCCGGCCTCTGGTAGCCTGGGCGGACAAGTTCCGGATGGAAAACACGGCTTCACAGGCCGGGGCTCCCGAGTCCTGGGTACTGAATCTGATCCAGCGAACCCGCGTCGTTCAGCGCCTGTTGCGACCTTTTATCCGGGTTATCGTGCGCATCACCAACATGCGCCTGAGCCTGCCACGTTCCAAAGCGGTGGCCGTTCAGGCCAGTCCGACGGTTTCAAGAGTTATCGATTGGGTCTGGGGCTCGGCGATTGCGCTAATGACCCTGTACGCGCTGTATCACATCGTGATTTACGTTGGCAGCGAGGTGACGCTGGGCGAACTTTGGCATGTGATCGGTCTGGGCACCATCACCCTGCTGCGGGTGGCCTTGTTGATTCTGGTGGCCTCGCTGATCTGGGTCCCGCTGGGCGTGATGATCGGCTTGCGCCCGCATCTGGCGGAGAAAATCCAGCCGCTGGCCCAGTTCCTTGCGGCGTTCCCGGCGAACCTGTTGTTTCCGGTATTTGTCATCGTGATTCTGCGCTATCAGTTGAACCCGGATATCTGGTTAAGCCCGCTGATCGTGCTGGGCACCCAGTGGTACATCCTGTTCAACGTGATCGCTGGTGCCAGCGCCTTTCCCAACGACTTCCGCGAGGCTGCGACCAATTTCCGTATTCGCGGCTGGCAATGGTGGCGCAAGGTCATGCTGCCCGGCATCTTTCCTTATTACGTGACCGGTGCGATTACCGCCTCGGGCGGGGCGTGGAACGCCAGTATCGTGTCCGAATTCGTTTCCTGGGGGCAGGACAAGGTTGTCGCTCACGGTTTGGGGGCCTACATCGCCCAGACCACTGCGGCTGGCGACTTTCCGAAAATCACCCTGGGTGTGGTGGTGATGTCGTTCTTTGTCGTGGCGTTCAACCGCGTGCTGTGGCGGCCGCTGTACGCCATCGCTGAAAACAAACTCCGTCTGAATTAACAGGTGTCGATTTGATGAATAGCCAGACTGAAAAAACAGGCGCGCACTCCGAAATTTATGCACTCAAGAACGTCTGTCGAGGATTCGGCAAGGGCAAGGACGAGTTACAGGTACTCAGCGATGTCGATCTGACCCTGCGCGAAGGTGAAATCGTCGGCATGCTGGGTCGCTCCGGCTCCGGCAAATCGACGCTGCTACGGATCATTGCCGGTCTGATCCTGCCCTCCTCAGGCGAGGTTCGCTATAACGGCTCGTTATTGACCGGACCTGCCGAAGGCGTGGCCATGGTCTTTCAGACCTTTGCCCTGTTTCCCTGGCTGACCGTTCTGGAAAACGTTGAGGCCGGTCTTCAGGCGTTGCAGGTTGAACCCAAGGCTGCGCGCAAGCGTGCACTGGCAGCGATCGACCTGATCGGCCTCGACGGATTCGAAAACGCGTACCCACGGGAATTGTCGGGTGGCATGCGCCAGCGCGTAGGCTTTGCCCGGGCGCTGGTGGTCAATCCGACCTTGCTGTTGATGGACGAACCCTTCTCGGCGCTGGACGTACTGACGGCAGAAACCCTGAGAACCGATTTGCTGGACCTGTGGAGCGGCGGCCAGCTGCCGATCAAGTCCATCCTGATTGTGACCCACAACATCGAAGAGGCGGTGTTGATGTGCGACCGCGTGTTGGTGTTGTCGTCGAACCCCGGCAGGGTCGTGGCACAAATCCGTGTGCCGTTCGCCCACCCGCGCAACCGTCTGGACCCGGCCTTTCGCAAAATGGTCGATGACATCTATGCACTGATGACCAACCGGCGCAGTGCCGATGCCAAAACCGGCAAGGCCGAACTGCAATTGGGCAGCCCGTTGCCTGAAGTGTCGACCAACTTGATGGCCGGTCTGATTTCTGCACTGGCGGCCGAGCCGTATTATGGGCAGGACAGCCTCTCCAATGTTGCCGAGCGCCTGTTGCTGGAGGTCGACGACCTGTTTCCGGTGGCGGAGATGCTCGAACATCTGGGGTTTGCCGAGCTCAAGGGCGCCGACATCAAATTGACCGACGCGGGCAAGCTGTTCGAGGAGTACGGTACCCAGGAGCGCAAAACCATTTTTGCCGATCATCTGCTCCGGTATGTGCCCTTGGCCGCCCGTATTCGCCAGGTGTTGCAGGAGCGACGTGGTCATTGGGCGCCGCGTGTGCGTTTCGAGCAGGAGTTGGGAGACTCGCTCAGTGACACTGCGGTAGAAGAAACGCTGGAGAACGTGATCAGTTGGGGCCGGTACGCCGAAATATTCTCCTACGACGACAACACCGAAACCTTCAGTCTGGAAGATGTCGAAGGCAGTCTGTAACCGGCTCATTCAAGGCCGGACACGACGATGTAACAGGTAGCTCATGGACAGACTCCAGGAAATGCAGGTATTCGTCGCCGTGGCGCAAGAGCAGGGTTTCTCTGCGGCGGCACGGCGCCTGGGGTTGTCGGCGGCTAGCGTGACGCGGGCGGTGGCGGCGCTGGAGGTGCGTATCGGCACTCAATTGCTCACCCGCACCACGCGCAGTCTGCATTTGAGCGAGGCCGGTCAGCGTTATCTGGACGACTGTCGACGCATTCTGGCGGATATTCAGGAAGCCGAAGCGTCAGCTGCCGGCAGTCATGCGCAGCCGCGTGGGCAACTGACGATCACCGCGCCGGTGCTGTTTGGTGAGTTGTTCGTGACGCCGGTGATGGTTGGTTACCTTGAGCAGTTTCCCGACATCAGTATCAACGCGTTGCTGGTCGACCGGGTGGTGAGCATGGTCGAGGAGGGCATCGACGTCGCTGTGCGCATCGGTGAACTGCCTGACAGCAATCAGCACGCCATTCTGGTCGGCGAGGTGCGGCGGGTTATCTGCGGGTCTCCCGATTATCTGAAGCGTCATGGTCGGCCAATGCATCCCAATGATCTGGGCCGAGCGCGGATCGTTGCCACCTCGTCCATTGGGCAACAGCGAAACTGGCCCTTTAGCGAGGCCGGAGAGGTGTTGAGCATTCGCCCTGAACCGCGTCTGGTCGTCACGGCGAATCAGGCGGCAATCACGGCCGCAGCTCTGGGGCTTGGATTGACCCGGGTTCTTTCCTATCAGGTGGCCAGCAAGGTCGCCAGCGGTGAGCTGGAAATCGTCCTGCAAGACTTCGAACTGCCGCCGTTGCCCATCCATGTGGTGTATCAGGGCGGGCGCAAGGCGCCGGTGCGGGTACGCAGTTTCGTGGACTATGCGGTGAAGGCATTGCGTGAACATCCGGCATTGCGCGCCTGAGGTGTTATTGCGCTGGGTGAAATGATCGATTGTGTTTTCTGGTTATTCTGTTGTTTTGATGGCAGGTGGAAGATAGCGCCACTTAGCGCAGTTCTCTCCTGAACCGCGCGATTCAGCCGCGGAGTCGACCATGCACGCCATCAAACTCTACAACTTCCCACGTTCCGGCCACGCCCACCGTGTGGAGCTGATGCTTTCGTTGCTTGAGCTGCCAACCGAACTGATCTTCGTCGATCTGGCGAAAGGCGCGCACAAACAGCCGGACTTTCTTGCACTCAATGCCTTTGGACAGGTCCCGGTGATCGATGACCAAGGTGTGGTGCTGGCCGATTCCAACGCGATTCTGGTGTACCTGGCGCAGAAATACGGCAAGGGCCGCTGGCTGCCTGCCGACCCGGTCGGTGCGGCCAGGGTTCAGCGCTGGCTGTCGATAGCGGCCGGGCCGATTGCCTTTGGTCCGGCCATTGCCCGGCTGATCACGGTATTTGGTGCGCCTAACAATGCCGATGAAGTGATTACCCGTTCGCACAACCTGCTCAAAGTGATTGATCAGGAACTGAGCAAATCCACCTATCTCGCTGGCGATGAGCCAACCATCGCCGATGTTGCTGCCTACAGCTACATCGCCCATGCGCCGGAAGGCAACGTGTCGTTGGCTGACTATGCCAACGTGCGGGCCTGGCTGGCGCGGATCGAGGCCTTGCCCGGTTTTGTCGGCATGCCACGCACCGTGGCCGGATTGCAAACTGCCTGAAGCGCTACGGCCCGGCAGTGTCGGGCCGTTCACACTGCGCCGGGTGCGCAGGGGAGAACCGTGATGGAGCTTTCACCTTGGCATGCTGGCGAGAAACAGTTGCAGGCTCATGCAGGGGTTGCCGAGCGTATGGAAGCGCACGGGCGCAAGGTGATCCGCAAGCAAATGCCGGATCAGCATCGGCAGTTCTATCGTCAGTTGCCGTTCATGGTGTTCGGTGCCGTGGACGCCGACGGTAACCCTTGGGCGAGTATCCTCGAAGGCCCACCGGGTTTCGCCCATTCCCCTGAACCTGCGCGATTGCAACTCGACAGCCTGCCAACACTGGACGACCCGGTGCAATTATACGCCGGGGCGGCGATTGGTTTGCTGGGGATCGAGTTACACACCAGGCGGCGTAACCGGATCAACGGCCGGGTCAGCACGATTGGCGCGCAAGGCCTGAGCGTCTCGGTCGAGCAGTCTTTCGGTAATTGCCCGCAGTACATTCAATTGCGGCAGTTCGAATCGGTGCCATTGGCCGATCCATCGACCCGCATCGCACAGCGTCTGAATTCGCTGGATGATGCGGCCACGGCGATGATTCGGGATGCCGACACCCTTTTTGTCGCCAGTTACGTGGATGTGGATAACTCACGCTCTGTGGATGTTTCCCACCGTGGTGGCCAGACGGGATTTGTTCAGGTCGAGGGTGACTGCCTGACCATCCCTGATTTTGCTGGCAATCTGCACTTCAATACCTTGGGCAACCTGCTGCTCAATCCGCGGGCGGGGTTGCTGTTTATCGATTTCACTACGGGCGATCTGCTGCAGGTCAGCGGTCGTACCGAAATCATCCTCGATGGCCCACAAGTCGAAGCCTTTCAAGGTGCCGAACGGTTCTGGAAGCTGCATGTGCAGCAGGTGGTTCGGCGACCCGCAGCGTTGGCGTTGCGCTGGCGCTTCGATGGAGTTTCGCCCACCAGCCTGCTGACCGGCACCTGGGAACAGGCTGCCGCCAGGTTGCAGGCAGCGGCATTGGGCGATCACTGGCGACCATTGCGGGTGTCCCGGATCGAGCGGGAAAGCCAGAGCATTTGTTCGATCTATCTGGAGCCGGCTGACGGCGCCGGGTTACCGCTGTTCCAGGCTGGGCAGCACTTGCCGGTGCGCTTCACGCTTGATGGCCAGGTGCATATCCGCACTTACAGTCTGTCGAGTGCGCCCTCCGATGAATTCTTCCGCATCAGCGTGAAACGTGAAGGGTTGGTGTCGTCACATTTGCACGAACACATTCGGGTCGGTGACCTGATTGAAGCCCGCGCACCGCAAGGGCATTTCACGCTGGCCGCCAATGAACGCCGGCCGCTGGTGCTGTTGGCGGCCGGGGTCGGTATCACGCCTTTGTTGTCGATGCTCCGTGAAGTGGTTTACCAGGGCCAGCGCACACGGCGTACCCGCCCGACCTGGTTGATCCAGAGTTCGCGTAGCCTGGCTGATCAGCCATTTCGCGCTGAGCTTGAGCGCTTGCTGGAGGGTGCGGATGACGCAGTGCGGGTATTACGTCTGCTCAGCCAGCCGGAGCGCGAAGCCCTGGAAGGCGAGGATTTTGACCTGACCGGGCGCATCGACCTCGCACTGCTTAAAACCATCCTGTTGGTGGAAGACTACGATCAGCTGGATTTTGTCCTGTGTGGTCCGAGCAGTTTCACTCAAGGGCTGTACGACGATTTACGTGGGTTGGATATCCGCGATCAGCGGATTCACGCCGAAACCTTTGGTCCTTCGACGCTGCGTCGGCAGCCGGATCCGGAGGTGGCAGTCATCGAGCAGCCTCCAGCGGCCACCACCCCGGTCGCGGTGGTGTTTCAGCGTTCGGCTGTCGATGCTCGCTGGCAGCCAGACAGCGGCAGTTTGCTGGAATTGGCAGAAAGCCAAGGTTTGCGGCCAGAGTTCAGCTGTCGCGGCGGTTCCTGCGGCACCTGCAAGACCCGTTTGATCAGCGGCCAGGTGAGTTATCCACAGCCCCCGGCGGAGTTACCCGGTGCGGGGGAAGTGCTGATTTGCTGTGCGGTTCCGGCAGAGGGCCAGCAGCCGCTGGTGCTCGACCTCTAGGTCAGAAGCAAACCGGGCAAGGTAGTCTTGCCCGCGAGAGGCATCAGGAACTTTGGCTTCATGGACAGTCTGCGTGTTGTCTTTCCTTGCTAACCGACGCCTTTCTCAAGTTACGCTGAACGCGCTCAGCCATTTGCTGGCTGGCTTCGCGCCAGCAAATCCAGCTCCATTCGGTGATGTTACGAGTGGCGGGGAAATCACCACTGCGTTCAAAGCCGGTAATCAGGCTTGCCAGGTTTTTCGGATCATCCAGATCAAAGTACGCCACGAACTCCTTGCCAATTTCGCGGAAAACCGGGATATCGCTGGCCATGACAGGCAAGCCGCGTTGCATGGCTTCCACCAGTGGCAGACCGAAGCCCTCCACGTAGGACGGAAACACCAATGCAGTGGCTTGAGAATAGGCATATTCAAGGCTGGTGTCAGTGAGGCTGTTGAACATGAACAGCCGCTTGTTCAGCTCAGGATGATTGCGCACGCGAGAGATCAGCGATTCGCACTTCCAGCCGATCCCTCCGATAATACAAAGACGTGCCTTTGAGCCCTCGGCCCAGGCTTGTTCAAATGCGTCGAGCAGGTATTCATGATTTTTGCGCGGTTCAATAGTACTAACCATCAGGAACACTGGGTCTGGCACTGCGAACATGCGTTCCATACGGGGTTCAACCGTTGCACTCCGTACGCTCAAGTCCAATTCCGAGCCCAAGTAAAAGTAATCGAACCAGAGCGTGTTGACCTTGTCCGGTCCGATCCGCTCAAGCAGCTCTTCGCGCAACTGATCGCGCACGGTGGCTGAGATGGCAACATACGCATCGGCTGTTCTGGCAATCCAGTCAAACCATTGGGTAAAGACCTTTACCAGTCGCGCTTCATAGAATTGTGGGTGAGTCAGCGGAATCAGGTCGTAGATGATCGAGATGATGCCGACCCCTTCACATTTCAGCTTTTCGACCATGGGGAAAAAATCGGCCTGCCAGGATGAGTCCAGCAACACCAGATGGTCACTCGGCTGATGCTGAAGTGGGAAGCAGCGTCTTGGCAATTGTCGTTTGCTGATCAGCCCGGTGATTTTCAACGGCACGCTGAAACACGCTAGGGAGCAGCACCGGTATCCTGCATAAAGTGCCCGACGGGCAAAACGCGACTGGTTCATTGGCCAGCGTTTTTCTAGCGTTGCATAACGTTGGTAAAAACGATGGGAAAGGTGTTCCAGTCTCGCTCCAAAACAGAGCAACCTGTTGAAAAAAGGCGTATCCAATGGCGCCAAGTTCAACACCCGGTAGAGTTTTCCGTTGAGTATGACGACGGGAATGCATTCCACACCTTCAACCGACTCAGGCAATTGGTTGATGACATTGCGCACCACTCGTTGAATGCCCGAGTTCACCTGGGGGTGTTCGAATACATGAGTACACTCAATTAGCAGGCGAGTCATAGTGTTACCTGCTGCGAGTTCGACTCGCACGGCGCAGTGGCAGGACGGATGACGGTGGCCTTGGCGTCGTGCCAGGCACAGCCGACAAAGTCTTCACAGCGGTTGTTGATGACGTGAAAGATCAGCCCGTAGTCGCGCCATTCGAAGTTGCGATCCAGGTGGGAGTCCAGGCGCGATAGGCTCAAGCTGACGGAATAGTTGCCCTTGCCCAGACGCATGATGAAGGCAAAGCGGTAGGTAATCCGCTCCCCGCTCTTCAAATCAGTCAGTTCTTTATTCAGCCTGTGGGTGTTGATGCCGTACATGATCTGGCCGAAGCGGTCTTTGAACATGAAGCCCAGTACCATTCGCTCGATGTCCTTGAGAACCTCGACCTCAACCTCCAGCACCATTGGCTTGCCGACTTCGGCTACTTCCACTGAGCGTTCGTTTTCATCAAGCAGTTGCACACTGAGGATACGGGCTTCCCCGGTGCCCGAGATGGTTCGCACTTGCCCGGTGGCAAGCATTTCCTGGCGAACTATCTGACCTTCGCGTTCGGCCATCAGGGCGTTGTAGTAGTCCAGCACTTCTTCAGGTTTGCCACGCATGGCCATGTGGCCGTCTTGCAGCAGAATGGCGGTGTCGCAGATCGATTGGATTGCCGAGCGGTCGTGGGACACGATCAACAGCGTAGTGCCAGCCAGACGATAGCTGCGGATCCGCTCGAAGCTCTTGTGCTGGAAGTAGGCGTCACCCACCGACAGCGCTTCGTCGACGATCAGAATGTCGGGCCTGCGGGCGGTGGCGACGCTGAAAGCCAGGCGCATCTGCATGCCGCTGGAGTAGGTTCGTACCGGGTGGTCGATGGCCTCGCCAATTTCGGCGAAACCTTCGATCTCAGGCATCAGTGCCTCGATTTCTTCGACTTGCATACCCAATAGTTGGCCAGCCATCAAGACGTTCTGCCTGCCAGTGAAGTCGGCGTGAAAACCCATGCCGAGCTCCAGCAACGCAGCGACTCGTCCTCGTACCTCTATGCGCCCGCAGGTAGGTTGCGTGGTACCTACGATCATCTTCAGCAAGGTGCTCTTGCCAGCACCATTGGCCCCTACGATGCCCACTGCCTGACCTGGGGTGATTTCGAATTCGACGCCTTGCAGGATCCAGTGTTGATGGTGCTGGGGCCCGGAGAATGGAACGACCCATTCGAAGAGCCGGCTCCAGCGGTTTTTGTACTGCTTGTAGGCCTTGCCCAGGCCGGATACGCGGATATGTCCCATTAGAGTTCATCCACCATTTCACCTGCACGCACGCGGAACAGCCGCAGGCCGATTGCACACAGCAGCAACGAAACAACCAGCATCGGTACAAGAGAGCCCCAGACTGGCCATTGACCATAGAGGAACAGGTTCTGATAGCTGCTCATCAGGGCTGTCAGTGGATTGAGATGGAGCAGACGCTGGACAGGTTCTGGAAGAATCGCCAGTGGATAGACGATTGGGGTGAACCAGAACCAGAATTGCAAGCAGATTGCGAAGAGTTGGCCGACATCACGGAAAAACACGTTGAGGACCCCGAGAATCATCCCTAGACCCGCGGTGAACAGAATCTGCAAGGCCAGCAACGGCACCAATGCCAGTAATGCCATTCCCGGCAAGCGGCCGCTGATCAGCAGGAATCCGACAAACAGCGTCATGATGATCGCGAAGTTGATTGCGGCGTTGAGCAAAACGATGGTTGGCAGGCAGGCGCGCGGAAAGCTGATTTTCTTCAGCAGATTGGCGTTTTCCAGAAACATGCCTTGGCTGCGCAGAGTGATCTCGGAGAGGAGTCCCCAGGTCAGCAATCCTGCGCACAGGTAGACGCTGTAGGCCATGCCGTCATCCACACCGGGCAATCGCGCACGCATCACGTGGGAAAAAATCACGGTGTACACAACAATCATCGACAGTGGATTGAGCACCGTCCATAGGGCGCCGAACAACGAGTTGCGATAACGGGCTTGAAACTCCCGCTTGACGCTGCCAAGGATGAAACCTCGATGGCCCCACAGGGAACGATAAAGACTAATCAGCATGCTGGCCGTCCCGCCACATTGGGCAGTGGTTTTCGGATCGGGACAGTTCGAGGTGACTTTGTGAAACCGAAATCACCCACGCTGAATCAGGAGAAACCGGACAGGATCGGAGGTGATGCCCAACGAATCCTTTCGAGTTCGTTACCAATAGATGCATTTTCAAGCAGCCGTCCCTCACTGAGCAAACTTCAGCTAGTTCTCATGCATTCAAGAGACGCCCGGGAAAATTCTTGGACTGATTGAAACGGCCGGGCTAGCGAAGTTTTTTGTTGTAGTTGTTTTGCCGTCAATCTGTGCCAATTGCGTGGCAATTTCAACAGGTCCAATCGTGACCGGTAAGTTCTCGTCAGAATAGCCAGATTTATTCTCGATGGGCTGTTCACGAATCGCCAACGGATGTGTTTAGAATGCCTCTCGTCACGATTGCCCAGCGACCCTTATGGCGGTTTTTCGGCCAAGTGAAGCTGACCACTAAAACAAGAACGTAGACAGGTATGCAGACGATGGGCGAGTACGGGTGATGCCGGACTCGACCCGTGGCGCTACCGTCATAAGAGTGAGGCTGCCGGGATGGCGGTTTCATCGTGGGATGCTATGAACTTCATTCTTTACTCGGACGTAAACGACCGCTCGATCAGCCAGAGTCTCGGCCGTCCGGAATACAGCTACTACTTCGTCCTCAAGGCCTACCGTCCGGTTCTTGAAAGCCTTGGACGCGTGTACGTGGTGTCATCGACCGCTGACGTAGACCCGTTGTATCGACAGCTTTTGCAGGCTGGCGAAGAAAGTCTGTTTCTCTCCTTCACCCCACCCCAGAAAACTCCGGTCGACCTGATCTGTCCGACTGTCTGCGTGGTGGCCTGGGAGTTTGACTCGATCCCTGATGAACAATGGGATGCCAACCCTCAACACGACTGGACCCAAATGCTGGCGCGTCAGGGTCGGGTCATCACGCTCTCGACTCACACCGCCCACGCTATCCGTCAGGCGATGGGGGAAGATTTTCCGGTACTGGTGCTACCGACGCCTCTGTGGGAAGACTTTTCTGCTATCCGTAGCCAACACCGTAGCGTGCCACTGAATACGGGGTCGACCCTGGAGATCAAAGGCTGCATTCTCGACACGCGGATCCTTGGATTGTCGGCTGATGCACTGATTCCTGCGCCACTTACACCCGAGCAGCAGGCTGCCTTTGATGCGGCTTTACCTCCACCTCTGACGCTCAAGCGTCGGTTGATTATTTCTCGGCATTTTCTGCGCCTGTGGTGTCTGGATGTGCTGGGTAAATCTTCACCGGGTTCGGTCAGTCGAACGGTGCATTTGAGTCGCTGGTACTGGGAGGGCTTTCGCGATCTGCTCTCAGACACCGCACATGCAAAAGTCGCCAAGTACCTGCCTGGTATCGCTGGCCCGCTGTCGCTGCCCGAGCACAAGCCTGCACCAGTGGATCTGCCGGACACCACCGGCATGGTCGAAACCCAGGTGGATGGAGTGGTTTACGTTACGGTGTTCAATCCACAGGATGGCCGCAAGAACTGGCATCAGCTGATCACCGCGTTTTGCTGGGCCTTTCGCGAAACCGATGACGCCACGCTAGTGCTGAAGATTACCCAGAATGATCTGTCGTCCTATTACAGCGAGTTGATGACCCTGTTGGCACAACTGTCCCCCTTCGCCTGCCGTGTGGTGGTGATGCACGGTTATCTTGATGATCCGCAGTACGCCCGGCTCTACGAAGCTGCGAGCTATTACGTCAATGCGTCCCGATGCGAGGGTCTGTGCTTGCCGCTGATGGAGTTCATGGCTTGCGGGAAACCGGCAATCGCCCCGAACCATACCGCCATGAAGGACTACATCGACGACAGCGTGGCGTTTATCGTCAGGTCCAGTGAAGAGCTGACGATCTGGCCCCAGGACACACGAATCATCTACCGCACCCTGCGTCAGCGCCCCGACTGGGGCTCGCTGAAAACCGCATACGAAAACAGCTACAGGATCGCCAAGGAGCAGCCGCAGATGTATCGGAGGATGTCCGACGCTGCGATTGAACGCATGCGTGACTATTGCGGATTCGTGCAAGTCCAGCGGCGTCTTACGGACTTTTTCGGACCAAGCCCGGCTGCGCAAAATGCGCCACCGGTGGTCGTGACGGACAACGCCTCATGCTGATCATTATTTATTCTGAAACCAATCAGCACACGATCGCCAAAAACCTTGGCCGTTCGGAGTACAGCTATTACTTCGTGCTTAAAGAGTACCGCCCGGTGCTGGAGCGACTCGGTAGGGTGGTGGAAGTCAGCGATCCGGACGTCGAGGTCGATGCGATGTATCGCGAATGCCAGGCGCAGGGCGAGGCCTGTGTGTTTTTGTCGTTCTCGCCACCCCATCGCACACCCACACACTATGCCTGTCCAACCATTCCAGTGTTCGCCTGGGAATTCAGTACCATTCCCAACGAGAGCTTCGCGGGTGAGCCCTGTAACGATTGGCGTACCGTACTCGCCACGACCGGCGCGGCAATCACCCATTCCACCTACACGGTAAATGCAGTACGCGATGCCATGGGTGCCGACTATCCGGTGATCGCCGTACCGGCGCCGGTCTGGGATCGCTTCGCGGCACGCGGGGCGCAACTGCTGTGCCAACCCCGCGTACCCAAGGTTACTCTCAAGATCAAAGGGCTACTTGTCGACAGTCGCCAACTCGACCTGCGTGCCTTCGGTCCAGCTCACCTGCGCAAAGGTACTGGCATTGACTTCAAGGCCCCGCCCCGTGAACGCGAGCTAGTGCTCGACGGCGTGGTTTATACCTCGGTCTTCAATCCTTGTGACGGACGCAAGAACTGGGAAGACATGCTCAGCGCATTCTGCGTGACGTTCCGCAAGGTACAAGACGCTACGCTGGTACTGAAGCTGACTCATCACGATGCCGAGGAAGCACTGACCGACATCCTCCATCATCTCTATAAGAACCAGCCGTACGTCTGCAGAGTCGTGCTGATTTACGGTTACCTGGCGGATGCGGACTACGAATGTCTGGTACAAGCCACCAGTTACGTGGTGAACACCTCCTACGGTGAAGGGCAGTGCTTGCCGTTGATGGAGTTTATGTCCTGTGGCAAGCCCGCGGTTGCGCCCCGCACTACCGCGATGATTGATTACCTGAGTACAGATAACGCGTTTCTCATCGACTCCACTGAAGAGTTGACTGCCTGGCCTCATGACCCGAGAAAGGCCTTTCGCACGTTGCGTTACATCACCAACTGGGCATCGTTGTGTGTGGCCTATCGCACCAGCTATGAGGTGGTCAAAGGTGATACTGAGTGCTATGCGCGGATGTCCGCCCAGGCGGTGGCCAGCCTCGAGAAGTTCTGTAGTCAGGCTTGCGCCGAACAACGGTTGCAGGCTTTTTTCCAGCAATTGTTGGAAACCCCTGAAGCATCGATCGCAGAAACCTCTCAGGTATGAGCCGTCAGCGCATTCTGGACATTGAACTGCTGCGCGCGATTGCCGTGCTCGCAGTGTTGTTCCATCACCTGAAAGGGAGTTTGTTCCCGAATTCACCGCCATTGCTTGAGAGCTTTGCGTCGCACGGGGAGTTCTGGTGGGGCGTCGATCTGTTTTTCGCTATCTCGGGGTTTGTCATCGCTCGCAGTCTGATACCGGCGTTGCAAGGCTGCAGCACGCGTCAGGAATACTGGCAGCAGACGCGTAACTTCTGGTTGCGTCGAGCCTTTCGACTGTTGCCGTCGGCGTGGCTGTGGCTGGCGCTGATGTTGCTGGCCTGCGTATTTCTCAACCGCTCCGGGGCCTTCGGCACGTTGCATGCCAATTTGCAGGCGACCTTGGCGGGGATCGCGCAGTATGCCAATTTTCGCTTTGCCGACAGCTTCTACCACTACGAGTACGGCATCAGTTTCGTCTACTGGAGCCTGTCGCTGGAGGAGCAGTTCTACCTGTTGTTTCCGCTGCTGATTCTGATCTGCCGCAAACACCTGGTGTGGGCATTGCTGGCGCTGGTCGCGGTGCAGTTGCTGACGTTGCGCACGCCGATTCTGATGGTGGTCCGAACCGACGCACTGGCCCTTGGCGTGCTGTTGGCCATGTGGAGCGCGCGACCCGGTTATGCACGCTGGGAACCAACGCTTTTGCGTCGGCCCTGGGCCGGTGTGTCGGTGCTGCTGATTATTGCGATGGCGCTGAGTGTGCTGGCCACCGATCGCTTCACGTTCACCGACTATCGTATCGGCGCGATTGCCGTGCTCAGCGCGGTGCTGGTCTGGGTGGCGTCCTACAACCGTGATTACTTGATGCCTCGGGGATTGCTGAAGAGTCTGATGACCTGGATCGGTAGCCGCTCCTACGGGATTTACCTGATTCATATCCCGGCCTACTCGTTGGTCCGCGAATTCATCTTCCGCTTGCAGGCGGCCGGTCTGCCCAGTCCGGCCGGCCATCCGATCCTGACAATATTGATCGCTGGCGGGCTGATCGTCCTGCTGAGTGAACTCAATTATCGCTTTATCGAAATGCCCATGCGTAATCTTGGTGCTGCGCTGGTGCAACGCTTGGGCACGTCCCCAACCGCCGTCCCATCCTCTGGAGTGACCTCATGCTGAGACTTTTGAAGAAACTCACGGCGAGGGCGCCTGCTCCCGCTCCTGTGCAGCCTGAAGTGCCCGCAGCCAAGGTCGATCCGTACTCGCTGGGGCTGTACGATGCGGCCCTTAGCGGCTGGTTCAATCAGCAAACCGGCGAGTTGTTCACCGGCTTCCCGGTGACTCCTGAGGACATCCTGCTGGACGTCGGCTGCGGTGACGGCGGCAACGTGCATTTTTGCGGCATGCAAGGGGCGAAGATCATCATTGCCGACATCGACGCAGCCAAGGTCGAAGCGACTCGCCAGCGCCTGAGCGATACACCGGCGCGCGGTGTCGAGTGCCACATCACCGACTGCAACCCGCTCCCGATCGCCGATGCAACAGCGACGCGGGTGGTGTCCACCGAAGTCATCGAACACGTCGACGATCCGGCGCAGTTCCTTGCCGAACTGGTGCGCGTAGGTAAGCCCGGAGCGTTGTATTTGCTCAGCGCCCCGCATCCCAGTTCCGAAGACCTGCAAAAAGACATCGCGCGCCCCGAGTATTTCCAGAAGCCCAACCACATTCGCATCATCAGCGAAGCGCAGTTCAAGCAAATGGTCAGCGATGCCGGCCTGGAACTGATCAGTCATAGCCAATACGGCTTCTACTGGTCGATGTGGATGCTGTTGTTTTGGGAAGCCAACGTCGATTTTGCTAACCCCGATCATCCACTGCTCCATCACTGGGCCGAGACCTGGCAGGCCGTGCTGGACTCACCACGCGGGGCGCAGATCAAGCAGGCGCTGGACGCGGTTGTGGCGAAAAGTCAGGTGATCATTGCCCGCAAGCCGTTGGCTGCGTAGGCTAACCTGCTGAGCAACAAGGGCCCTGAGAGGCCCTTTTTGCGTTAAGGGATTAACTCAGCCACAGGCCTTTATGTCAGCGACTTTTTTCGTCCGTTGCGCACTATTGCTAATCGCTGTGCTGCTCAACGGTTGCCAGCCGCAGGACGCGCCGCCGCTCGATCAACAGCTTTACGTCTGGCAGCGGCAATGGACCGATGCCCATGAGGATGCTCTGGCTCAATCGCGCGGGGACTTTTCGACGTTGCGGGTGTTGGCCTTGCAGACTTATCCACAGGCTGGCTGGCGTCGCGCGCGAATCAACCCGGTGCTGTTGAAAAATGATGGTCGCCCGCTGATTGCGGTGATTCGACTCGATGGCCAGCTCAAGAGCCTGGATCAAACCGAAACCATAGCGCAGATCCAGCGTGTGGTAGCTGATTGGCAGGCTCAGGGGCTGACACCGGCCGGCGTCGAAATTGACCACGATGCCGGCGCGGCGCGTTTGCCGGCCTACCGTGAGTTTCTCGTTGGATTGCGCAACGTGTTGCCGGCTACGTTGAAACTGAGCATCACCGCACTGCCGGCCTGGCTCGACAGTCCCGAACTGCCGGGGTTGCTGGCGGTGGTCGACAGCAGCGTGTTGCAGGTGCACGCGGTGAGCAGTCCCGAACACGGGTTGTTTGATCCGGCCCAGGCGAAACAATGGACCGGGCGCTGGAGTCGGATCACTGCGAAACCTTTCTACCTGGCGTTGCCGGCCTACGGTATCGCATTGCTGCCGGGGGACGGCGGGGCGCCGATCGTCGAAAGTGAGGTGCCTTTGGAGAGCGTTGGGCTGCGCCGTGAGTTGTTGGCTGATCCGCACCAGTTATCGACACTCGCCAGCCAATTGCGCGCCGAGCCACCGCCCCATCTGGCCGGGTTGATCTGGTTTCGTCTGCCGCTCAAGGGCGACCGACGCGCGTGGAGCTTGGCAACGTTACGCGCGGTGGCGCGGGGGGATCGGTTGGCCAGTCAGCTCGAGCTGAACCTTTCCAGCCATGACGGTCTGTACGACATTGCGGTGAGCAATCGCGGCAACCTCGACGCAGGTCTGCCCGAGCGCGTGACGCTGGCGGTCACTGAATGCGATGCGGTGGATGCGCTCAACGGCTATGCCGTGCAGCAGACACCCGGACAACTCAGCTTTACCCGCCTCAAAGACGGCCGATTGCCGGCAGAGGCCGAACGCACCCTTGGTTGGGCGCGCTGCACAAAAATTGATCAAGGAAGTTCTCATGTCTATCCCTAACTGGCCGCGTCATTTGCTCGCTGTAAGTCTCTGCCTGCCGCTGGGCAGCGTGATGGCCTGCGGACCTGATTTTCCGCTGCGCTTGCTCGGCGACCGGACACAGACCCTGGGCGAATTGCCGGAAGGCAGCTTCCGGTTCGAAGTGAATCGCCTGGGCAAAGCCATCGCCGGTTTGAAGCCTGCGCAGGCAATGAAGGTCGACTACGGTTACAGCGCTGACAATGATCTGTATGTGCAGGCGCGAAACACAGCTGAGCAGACGGGGTTGAGCGACGCTCAGCGCGCGCAGGTAGCGCAGTTGCGAACACTTCCGGACGCGCAACAAGTGCAAGCCGAGGGCGCCAACCTGCCGCCTGAACTCAGCCTGTACACCGCCGGAGCGGTAGCCTTCAACGCGGGCGAACATGCCGTGGCGGCAGAGTATTTCCGCAAAGTGCTGGCGTTGCCGGCCGATCAGCGGGCGTTGCGCAGCACCTGGGCGGCTTACTCGCTGGGACGGGCCTTGTTCGCCATCAGTCAGGAGGCCAATGACCTCGACGAAGCTGGGCGCCGCGAGAGTCTGCAACAGGCCCGTCAGGCCTTTGTGCAGGCTCGCCAGTTGAGTATCGAGGGTTTCAGCGACCCTCAGGAATTGGGCGTCGCCAGCCTTGGTGAAGAAGCGCGGTTGGTACGTCTGGCGGGTGACTGGAACACTGCCGTCGAGCTTTACGCGACCCAAAGCCTGCAAGGCTCGCAAGTCGGTTACAGCTCGCTCAAGCAGTTGATGAATGAACTGGGCGAGATGCCGGAGGCGCAGCTCAACGAGGTACTCAAAGGCAAAGCGGTGCAGCAATTGGTCACGGCGGCGTTGATCAGCCATGTCGGCTGGTCGTACGGTGAACAACCGCCAGCTGAACAAAAAATGATCAAGTCGCTGGTCCAGAGCACCGTTGGCAGTCTGGATAACGCCGACCGTCTGGCGGCGCTGAATTATCAGATCGGTGATTACGCCACCGCCAAAGCCTTGCTCGAACATGCCGGTGACGGCGGCCTGGCCTGGTGGCTGCGAGCCAAAATGGCGTTGCGTGAGGGTGACAAAGCGGCGGCTGCCGGCGCCTATGCCAAGGCAGCCAAAGCCTTCCCGCAGGATGAAAACTGGGGCGATCGAAGAGCGTCCAGTGGCGACTACGAAACGCTCAAACCCGGCTGCCGGGTCGACGGTGAAAGTGCGCTGCTGGCGCTGGAGCGTGGTGATTACCTGCAAGCCTTTGAGCAGCTGTATCGCAGCCAGGATCTCTACTGGGAAGACGCGGCTGTTGTCGCGGAACGGGTGCTTACCGTCGATGAATTGAAGCAGTTTGTCGATCGTCAGGTGCCAGCGCCAACGCCGTTGACCCAGCAGGAGCGCGAGCGTTATGTGCCGGTACCGATCGCGGCACGTCTGCGGAACTTGCTCGGGCGTCGGTTGCTGCGTGAAGAGCGCTACGACGAAGCGCCGGGGTACTTTGATAATCCTGAGTTGCAAGCCAAGGCCAAACATTACGCCGAGCTGCGCCAGGAGGCTGAATCAGCGTGGTGGCCCACTCGTCGTGCAGCGGCTTATTTCAATGCAGGCATGGCTGCTCGTCATTGGGGAATGGAGCTTCTCGGTTACGAAATGGCCCCGGATTACGCCACGTTCGATGGCAACTACAGCCTTGAGACAACTGAGCTAAAAGTCGGGCCGCTGATCTCCGAAGGTGAGGTGCAACGCCAGCAGGTCAGCGCAGCCAAACCGGACGAACGTTTCCACTACCGTTACATTGCTACAGGCCTGGCTAGCAAGGCGGCGGACCTGTTGCCCCACAGCAGTGGGGCGTTCGCGGCGGTCTTGTGCACAGCGGCGGGTTTTGGTACCAGCGTTGAGGAGGAAAAGGCCTTCTACCAACGGTACGTCAAAGAGGGACCTTATGTGGATTGGGCGATGAACTTCGGGCATCAATGCCCTTATCCCGACTTTCAGAACGCCGATAAACGTTACGTGACTCAAGTCCTGGAGCCCGTGCGTTCAACCTTGCGGCCCTATAAAAAGTGGCTGCAAATGGGGTCTGTGGTGATGTTCACGGCATTGGCCCTGTTGCTGATCAATCGCCACAAGCGCAAGGCCCATCGTTAAGCCTGCTGAACGAACGTCAGGCGCAGCGCAAAACCGATCAGCAGGCTGCCAAACAGCCATTGCTGCATGCGCTGCGCCGAGGGGCTGCGTTCAAGCCAGCGACCGAGCCAGGCACCGATCAGCGCGTAACCACTGTCGAACAGCAAACCGGCCACCACCAGCAACACGCCCAGGGTCGCGAACTGCGTCAGCACCGGCCCTGCCTGCGGGTCGATGAACTGCGGCAACAGCACCGAGCAAAACAGCAGCGCCTTGGGGTTGAGCAGGTTGGTTAGCAAGCCGCGCTGGATCGCCGCGCGCCACGCAAGTTTCGCAACGGCTGTGCCGTTGGCGTTCAGATTCGGCAGCATGTTTGAGCGCAAGCATTGAATCCCCAGCCATAGCAGGTAGGCCGCACCAGCCAGGCGCACCACTTCAAAGGTCCAGGGTGCAGCCTTGAACAGCGTCGCCAGGCCCAGCGCTGCCAGCGCAACGTGGCAACCCCGGGCAATCGCCAGGCCAATGGCGGTGGCCAGCGCGGCGGCTTTGCCCTGTCGGGCACCGGTTTGCAGCAGCAGAATCATGTCCGGGCCGGGCAACAGGTAAACCACTGCCAAGGCCAAAAAGAACATCCAGAGCTCTGCCATGCTGCACCCCATTCGTTAGCGATTCGGTGATCAAAGTCTAGGGCCGAAGGGCAGGGCAGGTGGTTGCGTAGTCGCGGCTGGAAACAGCTAGACTTGGCAGCTTCTGCCAATCAATGAATAAAAACAGTCGGGAACTGCCAAACCATGAAACTGGACGCCTACGACCGCCGAATCCTTGCCGCGCTGCAACGCGACGGTCGCCTGAGCAACGTGCAACTGGCGGACGAGATCGGCCTGTCAGCTTCGCCGTGTTTGCGTCGGGTGCGAATGCTGGAAGAGGCTGGGGTGATTCGCGGGTATCAAGCCAACCTCGACCGCGACGAAGTGGGGCTGGGGTTGACCGTGTTTGTCGGGGTCAAGGTCGAGCGCCACAACGATGAAGAGGCCGAAGCGTTTCGTCTGGCGGTAACGGCATTGCCCGAGGTGATTTCGGCGTTTTTGGTGTCAGGCGAATCGGATTTTCTGCTGCAAGTGGTGGTGCCGGATTTGCGCGGTTATGAGCGCTTCCTGACCGGCAGCCTGCTCAAGCTGCCGGGTGTGAGTGATATCCGCAGCAACTTCGCAATTCATACGGTAAAAACCCCGGGGCCATTACCGCTGGGGCATTTGCCGAGCTGATGCCCTTGCTCAGCCCGGCTACGCTTTCATCTTTATAGGTGCGGGTTGGGTGATGGGCGGGGAGCCGAAAATTCACTACCATCGTTATATCGTAACGATTTGCAAAAAATGCAACGGCCTGACGACTTATCCACAGGTCTGGTTCACGTAACAGCAAGTACTGAGGTGGTATGCAAGTCGATCTGGAGGCTGAGGGGACGAACGTGGAAGGACTGCCGCGTTTTCAGCAGGCGGTGTTTCACGGACGTCGGTTGAAGCGGGTGGGCATCGGCCTGGCGAGTCTCGCAGCAGCAGGATTGTTGTTGGCGTTTTTTGTCGGGCTGTTTGCACCGCAATCGATCTGGCCGCCGCTATTGGTCAGTCAGTCCTCGGCGTTGATCGTGGTGGTGGCCGGTTTGCAATCGGCCTGGTGGATCACCCAATGGCGGGCGCGGGCGCTGGTTGAACCGGTGGTTGTGCTGGCTGCGGAACAGCTCGAACCGATCGAGGCGCTCGGCTGGTATGAGCGACTGTTGGCGCGAGCGGGTGAGCGCTGGACCGGATTGCTGGCGCAGATCGGCGCGCCGACGTTGTGGCTGGCCGGTTGGTCATTGCTGGCGTTGTTCAGCCTCGAACAATTCTGGAGCCTGACATTACCCGCCGCTGCACTGGGTCTTTCGGCCAGCGTTGGGGCGGCACTATCGTTGTTGCTGGCGTTCGGCTTGCTGGTGTGCGAACGCCAACTGACTCAGGAAAATTCTGCTGAATGGCCCGAAGCCGGGCAGTTGGCGCAGCTCACTCGCGTGGCGATCATCTGTCTGGTGACCGGCGCATTCTGCCTGTTGTTCAGCAGCGAAACGGCTGTCTGGCCAGTGCGTCTGGCGGTGTTGATCGGTCTACTGCCGGGGCTGGTCGCCGCAGAATTATTGTTGCGTGCGGTGTTGTCGTTGTTCAGTCCACGTCGCGATCTGCTCGAACCGACGTTGCTGGCGCGCAGTTTTGTGGCGGACATGTTGCGCTGGCCGCCACAACCTTTGTTGGCGTTGCAGCACGAATTGCATAACCGCTTTGGTATCGATCTGCGACAGATCTGGGCTTTCACTTACATGCGTCGGGCCTTCTTGCCTGTGCTGAGCGTGGTGCTGTTCGTGGGTTGGCTGCTCACCGGGATTCACGAAATACCGCTGCAAGGGCGGGGGATCTACGAGCGCTTTGGCAAGCCGGTGCAGGTGTTTGGCCCGGGTTTGCATGCCGGTTTGCCTTGGCCGTTGGGGCGGGTGCTGAGTGTCGAAAATGGTGTGGTTCACGAATTGGCGACCAGCGTCGGTGACACGCCAGCGGTGACGGTGGCCGATCCTGCGGAAGGGCCCGCGCCGGCGATTGCCAACCGGTTGTGGGACGCCAGCCACGTGAATGACAAGTCCCAGGTGATTGCCAGTAGCAGTAACGATAAACAGAGCTTCCAGATCGTCAACATGGACGTGCGTTTTGTCTACCGCATCGGTTTGAGCGATCAGGCCGCGTTGGCGGCGACCTATAACAGCACCGATGTACCCACACTGATTCGCAGCACCGCGAGCCGGATTCTGGTGCACGATTTCGCCTCGCGGACCCTCGACGGTTTGCTCGGCGCAGATCGGGTAGGGCTCGCCGAAGACATTGGTCGTGCCGTGCAGGCTGATTTGCAGAAACTCGACAGTGGCGTGGAAATCCTCGCCACGGTCGTCGAAGCGATTCACCCTCCGGCCGGCGCTGCCAACGCCTATCACGGCGTGCAAGCGGCGCAGATCGGCGCGCAAGCATTGATCTCGCGCGAGCGTGGCGCAGCTGCCGAGCAGACCAATCAGGCGCAATTGCAGGCCAGTGTCGCCCATGACCAGGCGCTGGCCACGGCCCGCGAAGTCAACGCTACGGCCCAGGCCGCCGACCTGCGCTTCGCTGCCGAGCGCAAAGCCTACGCCGTAGCCGGTCGGGCCTTTGTGCTGGAGCAATATTTCGCACAACTGAGCCAAGGATTAGCCAACGCCAAAGTACTGGTCCTCGATCATCGTCTGGGCGGCAACAGTACGCCGACCATCGACTTACGCAGCTACACGTTACCTGCCACCTTACCGACTGACACTTCGCCGTCACGTCAACCCGTTCAGTCAGGAGCCGCCAATTGAGCCCGTCGCATTCCCACGAGCCGCATGATCATCACGACCACGCCGGCCACGACCATGGCCATGGCGGGCATCATCACGGCCATCACCATCATCACCATGGCGACCCGCAAGAGGCGGGCCCCTTCCCGTGGCGACGCATGGGCTGGGCGGCGCTGCTGGTGCTGTTTGCCATTGCAGCGGCGAGCCTGGTGCAAGTGCGTTCGGGCGAGGCGACGGTGATTACCCGTTTCGGCAATCCTTCGCGGGTGCTGCTGGAGCCCGGCCTCGGTTGGCGCTGGCCGACACCGTTCGAGGCGGCGATTCCGGTCGACCTGCGCCTGCGCACCACCTCCAGCGGTTTGCAGGACGTGGGCACACGCGATGGTTTGCGGATCATCGTTCAGGCTTATGTCGCGTGGCAGGTGCAGGGTGATCCAGACAATGTGCAACGCTTCATGCGAGCGGTGCAGAACCAACCGGACGAAGCAGCGCGGCAGATTCGTACGTTTGTCGGCTCGGCGCTGGAAACTACCGCCAGCAGTTTCGACCTGGCCAACCTGGTGAACACCGACGCCAACCAAGTGCATATCGCTGATTTCGAGGCGCAACTGCGCAAGCAGATCGATCAGCAACTGCTGACCACTTACGGCGTGCGTGTGCTGCAAGTGGGTATCGAACGGCTGACATTGCCGTCAGTGACCCTGACTGCCACCGTCGACCGTATGCGCGCCGAGCGTGAAACCATTGCCACCGAACGCACGGCCATCGGCAAGCGAGAGGCGGCGCAAATCCGCTCAGCCGCCGAGCGCGATGCACGGATCGTCCAGGCCGACGCCACGGTGAAGGCCGCGGACATTGAGGCCCAATCGCGGGTTGAAGCCGCGCAAATCTACGGCAAGGCTTACGCGGGTTCGCCGCAGTTGTACAACTTGCTGCGTTCGCTGGACACCTTGGACACGATGGTAAAGCCGGGCACAAAGCTGATTCTGCGTACCGATGCTGCGCCATTCCGAGTGTTGGTTGATGGACCGCCGACGCTGGATAACAAGTCTGGGTCGCAGCCATGAGTGTGGTTCCACGTGGAACAAATGAACTCGACAGCCCGTGGATTCAGGCCGGTCGCCTGGCTTTTCTCGCGCTCTATGCCGTAACGGTGTTGGCTGCGTTGGTCTGGGCTTTCTCCAATGTGCGGCAGATTGATCCGCAGAATCGCGCTGTGGTGTTGCACTTCGGAGCACTGGATCGCATCCAGAACGCCGGCCTGCTGTTGGCGTGGCCGCGTCCGTTCGAGCAGGTGATTTTGTTGCCGGCAGCGGATCGAGTGATCGAACGGCGGGTGGAAAATCTGCTGCGCTCTGATGCTGCGCTGCAAGGTGAGCGTGTGGCGAGTTTTGCCAATCCACTGAGCGATGCGCTGGCCGGCTCTGGGTATTTGCTCACTGGCGATTCGGGCGTGGTGCAACTGGACGTTCGGGTGTTTTACAAAGTGACCGAGCCTTACCCCTTCGTCCTGCAGGGTGAGCATGTGCTGCCGGCGCTGGACCGTTTGGTGACTCGCAGTGCGGTGGCGCTGACGGCTGCACGAGACCTGGACACCATTCTGGTCGCTCGGCCGGAGTTGATCGGTGCCGACAATCAGGCCGCTGAACGTCGCGAACGTCTGCGCGGTGATCTGGTGCAAGGGATCAATCAGCGCTTGGCCGAGTTAGCCGCGACGGGGTTGGGACTGGGGATCGAAGTCGCCCGGGTCGACGTGCAATCGAGTCTGCCCGAACCGGCGGTCAATGCTTTCAACGCGGTACTGACTGCCAGTCAGCAGGCAGATAAGGCCGTGGCGAACGCACGTACTGAAGCCGAAAAACTTACTCAGACCGCGACCCAACAAGCTGACCGCACACTGCAAGTCGCTCACGCTCAAGCCAGCGAACGCCTGGCCAAAGCGTCGGCCGACACCGCCACGGTGCTCAGCCTGGCGCAGGCGCAACAGAAGGGCAGCGACCCGGAAATGCTCCTGCGGATCTATCGCGAGCGTATGCCGAAAATTCTTGGTCAGGCCGGTTCGGTTACCACGGTCAACCCTAAAGACGATTCCCGCCTGATCATTCAGGGAGCCGAACAATGACCGTTCAAACCGCCGCCGCGCCAAGCATGTTGAGCACGGCTGAACAACGCAGCGCCGCACGTCAGTTGACCTTGGCTATGCTCGCTTTGGGCTTGCTCGGCCTGGGGCTGGTCTGGCGCTGGTTGTCGCCGGAGCAAACCGGTGTCAGTCAGTTATTGCTCGGGCTGGCTTCGTTGCTGGTGGCCGTTCCGGTCATGCGTTCGGCCTGGTACAGCCTGCGTTACCCGAGCCTGCACGGGATCACCGATCAACTAATCGCCTTGGCGATGATGGGCGCCTGGGCGACGGGAGATCTGCTGACCGCGGCCTTGTTGCCAATCATCATGATCTTCGGCCATGTCCTGGAAGAGCGCAGCGTGATTGGCTCTCAGGAAGCGATCCACGCGCTGGGCCGTCTGACGCGCAGCCACGCACGCAAGGTTCAGGCCGATGGCTCGATTATCGAAATCGACAACGCTACGCTGAAGGCTGGAGACATCGTCGAAGTGCGCGCAGGCGATCGAGTCCCAGCGGATGGGCGGGTGTTGTCCGGTCAAGCGAGCCTGGACACTGCGCCGATTACCGGTGAGTCGGTGCCGCTTGAGGCCACCGTCGGCATGCAGGTATTCGGCGGGGCGATCAACCTCGATGGTTTGCTGCGGTTGGAAGTGACCCGCACCGGCAACGAATCGACCCTCGGCAAAGTCATTGCGCTGATGCAAAGCGCCGAGCGCTCCAAGCCACCGATCACCCGATTGCTGGAACGCTATGCCGGCAGCTACATGGTGCTGGTGTTGCTGTTGGCCGCAGTGACCTGGTTCGTCACCAATGATGCGCAAGCAATGCTCGCGGTACTGGTTGCCGCGTGCCCATGTGCATTGGTGCTGTCGGCCCCGGCCACGGCGATTGCCGGGATCGCGGTGGCTGCGCGCCATGGCATCCTGATTCGCAGCTCGGCATTCCTCGAAGAGTTGGCGGACCTGACGTCGTTGGTGGTCGACAAGACTGGCACCCTGACGTTTGGCACGTTGCGTTTGCAGTCGATCGACAGCCCGGTCGAGGACCGCAGCACGTTGCTGAAACTGGCCGCCAGCCTCGGTTCGGCCAGTAGCCATCCGGTCAGTCGGGCATTGGCCGGGTTGGTCGCTCAGGAGCATTTCCTGTTGCTGTCGGATATTCGGGAACGCCAGGGTTTGGGTGTGGTGGCGATGACCGAACAGGGCGAAGCGGCGCTCGGCCGACCCGAGCTGTTTGCGCAGTTGGGCATCGCCACCTCGACGGTGCCGGTGCACGATGGGCCGATTGCCGGTCTGGCGTTGGATGGACGTTTCCTCGCGTGGTTGTTGCTGGCTGACAGCGTCAAACCGGAAGCGCGCTTTGCCATGAAAGAACTGCGCGAACTGGGCCTTGGCCGGCAGTTGTTGTTGACCGGTGATCGACAAAGCGTCGCCCACAGCCTGGCCCATGTAGTCGGCATCAGCGATGTCGAGGCGCAAGCCTTGCCGGAAGACAAACTCAATCGCGTCCTGACTGAAATCGACAATGGTTTCAGGCCGATGGTGGTCGGCGACGGCATCAACGATTCGTTGGCGCTCAAGGCCGGCGTGGTCGGAGTGGCCATGGGCGCGGGCGGGGCAGACATCGCCCTGGCCTCGGCCGACATCGTATTGATCGGCAGCGATCTGCGTCGACTCGGGACTTGCGTACGCCTGAGCCGCCAGTGCCGGCAGACCTTGCAGGTCAATGTGATCATCGGTCTGGGTTGGACGCTGGCGATCGTCGCGTTCGCCGCGTTTGGCTGGCTGGGAGCGGCAGGGGCGATGATCGCTGCGGTCCTGCATAACCTGAGCACGTTGCTGGTGTTGGGCAATGCCGGGCGTTTGTTGCGGTTCCAGGAGCCGCTGCTGAAGCTGAAAGAAGAAGGTTGAGGACGTGCCGGTCAGTTCGTAACGCGACCTGCAGCAGCTGGCGAACTGTGCGCACAATTGACAGTCAACTGTGAAGAGGGCGCACCTCTTCAGGCCGTTACATGGCTGAAACAGTGGGTTTACGACAGCTTGTTGCTCTATCGTGACTCATAGGAAAAGGCTATTAAATCGATAGCCAGCTAATTTTCCACAATGGTCTACCCTCAAATCAGACGTCTGAAACAAGGGGGACTATTCATGCTCGCGCAACTGCCACCGGCCTTACAGAATCTGCAATTACCGCTTCGCTTGCGACTCTGGGACGGCCATGAATTTAATCTGGGCCCTGCGCCCAGCGTCACGATTGTGGTCAAGGACCCACAAATGGTGTCTCAATTCACCCACCCAAGCCTCGACCTGCTGGGCGCCGCTTTCGTTGAGGGCAAGCTCGAACTTGAAGGCCAGATCAGCGATGTGATCCGGGTATGTGATGAGTGGAGCCAAGCGTTGCTGGATGATGCCGACGGCCAGCAGCCGGTGCGCTCTGTCCATGACAAAGCCACCGACGCAGCGGCGATTTCCTATCACTACGACCTCTCGAATGCTTTCTATCAGCTCTGGCTCGACAGTGACATGGCGTACTCCTGCGCGTACTTCGAAACCGGCAGCGAAACCCTGGAACAGGCCCAGCAAGCAAAATTCCGCCATCTGTGTCGCAAACTACGGCTACAACCCGGCGAATACCTGCTGGATGTCGGCTGCGGTTGGGGAGGGTTGGCGCGTTATGCGGCGCGGGAGTTCGGGGTGAAAGTATTTGGCATCACCCTGAGCAAGGAGCAGTTGGCATTGGCCCGGGAGCGGGTGATCGCTGAAGGTTTGCAGGATCAGGTTGAGCTACAACTGCTCGATTACCGCGATCTGCCTCAGGATGGGCGGTTCGATAAAGTCGTGAGTGTCGGCATGTTCGAACACGTCGGGCACGCCAACCTGGCGGAGTACTGCAAGACATTGTTCGGTGCCGTGCGTGAAGGCGGCCTGGTGATGAACCATGGCATTACCGCCAAGCACACAGATGGCCGGCCGGTCGGACGCGGAGCGGGTGATTTCATCGAGCGCTACGTATTCCCTAACGGGGAATTACCGCACCTGTCGATGATTTCGGCTGAAATCAGTGAAGCGGGGCTGGAGATCGTCGACGTCGAAAGCCTGCGTCTGCATTACGCACGCACGCTGGACCACTGGAGCGAGCGGCTGGAGGACAACCTTGAAGCCGCTTCCAAAGAGGTGCCGGAGCAGGCGTTGCGGATCTGGCGACTGTATCTGGCAGGCTGCGCCTATGCGTTCGCGCGGGGCTGGATCAACTTGCACCAGATCCTCGCGGTCAAGACCCACCCCGACGGCAGCCATGAGCTACCGTGGACGCGTGACGATATCTACAACCCTTAAAGGATCGGCGAGATAAGCCGGGCGACCCGCATGCCAAGCTGTTGCAGGCGGTGGGTCTTCCGGCTTTCGCCTTTGGCAATTTCGTGGGCCTGAGCAAAGTCGTCGTTGAGCATGTGTTCCACCAAACCTGCGAATTCGCTGTCGACGGTCAGTAGCATGACTTCGAAGTTGAGCCGGAACGAACGGTTGTCCAGATTCGCACTGCCGATGGCCGTGATCTCACTGTCGATCAGCACGACCTTCTGATGCAGGAAGCCCGGTTGGTAACGGAATACCCGAACCCCGGCGCGTACCGCTTCGAAAGCGTACAGGCTGGAGGCGGCATAGACGATCCGGTGATCCGGTCGAGATGGCAACAGGAGCCGCACATCGACACCGCGCAGCACCGCCAGGCGTAGTGCGGCAAACACCGCTTCATCGGGTATGAAATACGGGCTGGTGATCCACACGCGTTCGGTCGCGGAGTGGATGGCTTCAACGAAAAACAGCGAGCAGGTTTCGTAAGGGTCCGCCGGTCCGCTGGCCAGTAGTTGGCAGAGCACGCCGTCATCGGGGTAGCTCTGTGGCAGTATCAGCGGTGGCAGTTTTCGGGAGGCCCAGAACCAGTCTTCCGCGAAAGACTCCTGCATGCACGCAACCACGGGGCCGCTGACGGCGATGTGCGTATCGCGCCACGGTGCCAGCGGTGGTTTCTGGCCCATGTATTCGTCACCGACGTTATGCCCGCCGACAAAGCCCAGCGCGCCGTCGACCACGACAATCTTGCGATGGTTACGGAAGTTCACCTGGAACCGATTGAGCCAGCCACTGCGTGTGGCAAACGCTTCGACCTGCACCCCGGCATCACGCAAGGGTTGAACATAGCTGTGAGGCAGGGAGTGGCTACCGATCCGATCGTAGAGCAGGTAAATAGCGACGCCTTCAGCGGATTTTTCCATCAGCAGTGTTTGCAGGCGTCGGCCGAGCTGGTCGTCATGGACGATGAAAAACTGAATCAACACGGCTTCACGGGCGGTGCGTATCGCTTCGAAAATCGCATCAAAGGTTGCCTGGCCGTTGATCAACAGCCGTACCTGATTGTTTGCCAGGCACGGCATCCGCCCCAGCTTCGGCATCGCCCGCAACGAGGTGTAGGCTTTGGAGGCGCGGGCGGTCAGCGCTTCCTCGATCCACGGACGCCAGTTCAGGTCGGCGATGGCCTTGTGCATTTCTTCGTTGGCCTGCCGACGAGCCTTGATATAAGCGTCGAAGGTGCTGCGACCGAAGACCAGATAAGGGATCAGCGTCAGGTAAGGTATGAAGACCAGTGACAAGGCCCAGGCAATCGAGCCTTGAGCGGTCCTGACGGTTAATACGGCGTGAATGGCGGCGATCGTGCCCAGTGAGTGGATGAGCGCGATCAGATACGCGAAAAGATGGGGTCCAAAAAAATCCATGGGGCAATCATGCTCCTGACAATTCAATGCTTAACAGACCATGTTCCACGGTGAATGTCGCTATTTAATTAGACATGCAACCGAAGTAGATTGGCGACGTCTAACGGGCACTATTGTCTAGGAGTTACTCGATGAACGTACGTCTGCTGGGTTTGGCCATGGCTGTTGGCTTGTCGCTTCCTGTGGTCGCTCAGGCGCAGATGCTGCAACCGGGTTTGTGGGAGTTGACCTCAAGCAACATGAAGGTCGATGACCAGAACCTCCCGGATCTGCAGTTGATCCTTAACCAGTTGGGCAGCCAGATGACGCCGGCACAAAAGGCTGCACTGGAGAAACAGGGCATCACCATGGGGGGTAAAGGGATTCGTGTGTGCCTGACCCAGGCACAGGTTCAATCCGACACCATTCCCCTGCAAGACCCACAGTCAGGCTGCACGCAGCAGGTCACCGACCGCAGCGGCAACCAGTGGAAATTCCGCTTCAGCTGCCCGAAAGCCCAGGGCGCCGGTGTTGCTACGTTCCTTAGCGATCGCGAATTCAACACCACGGTCAACGGTACGTTCAACGCCACCGGCATTCAGCAAAAGGGCAGCATGGATACTCGTGCCGTATGGTTGGGGCAGGATTGCGGGACGGTCAAACCTCGTGCCTAAAGGCATTGTGTAAAACGCGATTTAGCGCATGAACCGCAGAGGCAACCCCCGGCAGTTGTCATAAAGACGTTCGGCGTACCAGGCAATTTGCCCCGAAACCAATGTCGTGCTGACGCTGTGTCGAAAGTGCTGCCCGGCGAACGGTGTCCAGCCGCATTGAGCGAGAATCGGCTGCCGGGAAACAGCTTTGCCGGCAGGCTCTGGTTTGATCAAAACGAGGTCGGCCCAATAGCCTTCACGCAGGTAACCGCGATCCGGTATGGCAAACAGGTCCGCCACGCGATGGCTGGTTTTGGCCACCAGGGTGGTCAGTGGAATCAACTGATCGGCCACCAGTTCCAGCAGCGCGGGGAGGGCGTGTTGTACCAGCGGCAACCCGGAAGGTGCCTGTCGGTAGGGCAACTGTTTTTCAGCCCAGGTGTGGGGCGCGTGGTCGCTGCCGATGATGTCCAGTCGGTTGCTGAGCAACGCTTGGCGCAATGCATCGCGGTCAGCTTGAGTCTTGATCGCCGGGTTGCACTTGATGAGATTACCCAGGCGCAGATAGTCGCGATCATCGAACAGCAAGTGATGCAGGCAGACTTCGGCGCTGATGCGTTTTTCCGTGAGCGGTTTGTCTTCGAACAAGGCCAGTTCGCGAGCAGTGGTCAGGTGCAAAACATGCAATCGAGTGCCGTGTCGTTTGGCCAGATCGACCGCCATTGAGGAGGAGCGAAAGCACGCCTCGGCATCGCGAATCAGCGGATGAGCCGCAGCGGGAATGTTCTCCCCGAACAGTTCGGCAAGGTTGTTTTCGTTGGTCTGAATGCTTGGCGTGTGTTCGCAATGGGCTAGCAGGATCGTCGGAACCTCGGCAAAAAGCCGTTCAAGAATTTTCGGGTCGTCCACCAGCATGTTGCCGGTAGAGGCGCCCATGAAGACTTTGACCCCGGCGATCTCGCAGGGGTTGAGTGCTGCGACAGTGTCGAGGTTGTCGTTGCTGACGCCGAAGTGAAAGCCGTAATTGGCCACCGAGTGGATCGCTGCCCGGCGCTTTTTTTCGGCCAGAGCATCGAGCGTCAGGGTTGCCGGTCGGGTGTTGGGCATGTCCATGAAACTGGTAATACCCCCCGCCACGGCTGCCCGCGATTCGGTATAGATGCTGCCTTTGTTCGGTGCACCCGGATCACGAAAGTGCACCTGGTCGTCGATCATTCCCGGCAGCAACCATTGGCCATTGGCGTCGATTTCCAGCGTTGCGTTTTCACCTTCGATGCTGCTGGCGATCTTCACAATGCGCCCGTGATCTACCAGCAGATCGGCGTCGAACTCGCGGCCTTCATTGACCAGTCGAGCGTTGCGAATCAGCACGCTGCTCATGCTCAAAACTCGTTCTGCAGGGCTTTGTAGCCGCGCACCAGATCGACGTTGGTGCGCGCCACGTCCTCAGAAAACTCTGAGGCGCTGATGCTGACCGGCGGGAACTGCGACAAGTCGGTTTTGGGGCCGATGCGTGTGGTGGACGGTACGTAGAAGTCGGCTGGCAAGTCTCGCCCGTCGACTACCGAGTTGTGCCGCACCACGCACCCGTCGCCGACCGCACAGTTGAACAGCACGCTGTTGAAACCGATGAACACCCGGTTCCCGACAGTGCAGGGGCCATGGACGATGGAGCGGTGAGCGATGGAACTGAACTCGCCGATGGTTACAGCGGCACCGGATTTGGAGTGGATCACCACACCATCCTGAATGTTTGAATTGGCGCCGATGGTGATCGGTTCCATCTCGCCCGAATCGTCGACTTCATCAGCGCGGATCACTGCGTAGGGACCGACGAAGACGTTCTCGCCAATCACTACCTTGCCGCAGATGATCGCGGTTTTATCGACGTATGCGGACTCGGCGATCCGCGGCAAATCACCGGACGGGTTTTTGCGGATCATGGCGTGCTCAAGGCCTCGTATAGCGTGTTGAGGTTGTATTCAAACAGCCCGGCAAAGGTACTGGCCGGACCTTCGGCGGCGAGTGCATCCGAGTACAGGGTGCCGCCAATATGCGCGCCGCTTTCATCGGCGATTTGCTTGAGCAGGCGGGCGTCCTTGATGTTTTCCATGAACACCGCTTTGACCTTGGCCTGACGGATCTGGGTGATCAATGCGGCCACTTCGGCGGCAGACGGTTCGCGTTCGGTGGACAGGCCTTGAGGCGCCATGAAGTCGATGCCGTACGCCTGACCCAGATAGCCGAAGGCGTCATGAGAGGTAACGATCTTGCGGTTTCCCGGTGGCAGTGCGCCGAGCTTGGCTTTAGCTTCGGCCAGCAGACGGTAGATCTGCTTCAGGTAGGTCTGACTGTTGTGTTCGTAGTCGGCTTTGTTCGCCGGGTCTGCGGCGATCAGCGCCTTGGTGATGTTGTTCACATAGAGTTCGGTATTCGCCAGATTGTGCCAGGCGTGGGGGTCGGGGAGGGGCTCGCCGTCCTCGTTCATGCTCCTTGGAATCACTCCGCGACTGGTGGTGATCACCGGGGTTTTGGTGGCGGTGCTGGCAACCATGCGGTCCAGCCATGGCTCGAAACCGAGGCCGTTCTTGAAGATCAGTTTGGCCTTGAGCAGGGCCTTGGCGTCGTCCGGAGTGGGCTCGTAGGTGTGAGCGTCAGCGTCCGGGCCGACCATGTTGGTGATCTGGATGTGCTCGCCGCCGACCTGATGAACCATGTCGGCAAGGATGCTGAAGCTGGTGACCACCGGCAGTTTTTCTGCCGCCGATGCCGTTGATAACGACATCGACAACCACACACTGAACAGCACAAGTAGAGCGCGCATCGGGAAACACCTCATTGGGATGTGAGCAAAGGCGGGCGCCGCAGCAGTCCGTGCACCGGACCGAATACCACGGACAGCAGGTACAACGCGCCGGCTACCAGCACGATGGCCGGGCCGCTGGGCAGCGAGTAGTAGAACGACAGCAACAGACCGAACCATACCGAGAGGCAGCCGAGCACCCCGGCGATGGCCATCAACATTGGCAAGTGACGGCTCCAGAAGCGTGAAGCAGCGGCCGGCAACATCATCAAACCGACCACCATCAGTGCGCCGATGGCCTGGAAACCGATCACCAGATTCAGCACCACCAGGGTCAAAAACACGCCGTGTGCCAAAGGGCCGAGACGGCTGACGGTTTGCAGAAACAGTGGGTCGAGGGTGTCCAGCAGCAGTGGCCGATAGATCAGCGCCATGGCGATCAGGCTGATCCCCGAGACCCAGAGCATGCCGGTTAATGTTGGGCCATCGACAGCCAATGCCGAGCCGAACAACAGGTGGAGCAAGTCGAGGCGTTTGCCGGCGATCCCCAGAATCAGCACGCCACTGGCCAGCGAGATGGGGTAGATCGCCGCCAGGCTGGCGTCCTCCCGAAGGCCAGTTCGGCGAGTGATCCACGCTGCCAATCCGGCCATGCTCAGCCCCGCACCGAGGCCACCGATGGTCAGCGCCGGCAAGCTCAAACCGGCAAACCAAAACCCTAACGCGGCGCCGGGCAAGATGCCGTGAGCCACTGCGTCGCCGATCAGGCTCATGCGCCTCAGGATCAGAAACACCCCAAGCGGTGCGGTGCTGCAAGCCAATACCAGACCGCCGATTAGAGCTCGGCGCATGAACACGAATTCGTGGAACGGTTGCCAAAGTTGTGCAGCGACGAGCATTACGCCACCTGCGTATGTGGTTGCTGGAGGATCAGTTCACGGCTCGGCGCCAGGACACAGCCCGAGCTTTTGATCAGCAATGCTTGAGGAATGTGTTGGCGAACCGCAGCCAGGTCATGACACACCACGACCAGCGTTCGGCCCTCGTTGTGCCAGGTGTGGATGTGTTTCCACAGCAGCGCCTGGCCGAGTTCGTCCAGTGCGGCGTGAGGTTCGTCGAGCAGCAACAGTGGCGCTTCGGCGAGGCTCAGACGAGCGAGCAGGGCGCGTTGCAATTCGCCGCCCGACAGCGCCATCAACGGGCGTTGTTCCAAACCGTTCAGGCACCAGTCGTTCAGCACGCTGTCGAGGCGTTGGCGGCGAACGTCCGGAGTTTGTTTGTTGCCCCAGAATCCGGCACTCACCAACTCTTGCAGGTTGATGGGGAACTGTCGGTCGAGGTGCTGTTGTTGTGGCAAAAAGGACAAGCCACCTCGTGGTGAAACATCGAGGACGACTTTACCTGCTAGCGGCTTTTGCAGACCGGCGATGACTTTCAGCAAGCTGCTTTTGCCCGAGCCGTTGGCACCGATGATTGCGGTCAGGCTTCCGCCGGGTAAATCGAAATCGAGGGCGGGAGTGAGTGGTTGGCCGGGCGCACCCCAGCGGAGCCTTTGGCAGCGAATCATGCGGCCTCCCAGTTCCAACGACTTTCAGCGACTGCATCGTGGGCGTGCAGACTTTCGGCGTGAACCACGCGCAACTGAAAAGCCTTGATGCCAGGCGAGCGTTTCAATGCCAGATTCAAACGTCGTGCAGCGTCTTCGCAGAACATCAGGTTCTGACCATTTGCGAGAGCGAAGGCTTGTTCGTCGGCACGCTTTACTGCGGCTTGAACGGCGGTGCCGAGCGCGGCTTCGGCATCATTGATCGCCGCGATCAAGGGCAGATCGTCCAGATAGTCATCCAGTCGTAGCCGCAATTGCGCACTGCTGCGTTGGCTGTGGGGCGTCGCGACGATGCCTTTTGATGATCCGAGCCAAGTCAAAACGTCGGCGTGCTGCAACGGCTTGTTGGCAAAGTCATCGATGAATTGCTGCTGAATAAGTTGTCTCGAAAGCGCAGCTGAACAGGGGCAAGTGGACGAGTAAGAAACCTCAATTTTAAGTTCCACGTGGAACACTGTGTTTTCCAAGCGCGCTTCGATGCTGATCGGATAGCTTTTCCAGCCGGCCAAAGGGCTGATCAAGGCTGGGCGTTTGAGCAGTAAATCAGCGTGAATGCGCAGGTAAGCGGCATTGGATAAACCCTCGTGGCTGTCGAGAAAACGTTGCAGAACTTGCCGCAATAACGCCGGGGTGAGGCTTTCTTGCTCAAGCATCTCCAGCGCCAGATACAGCCGCGACATGTGAATGCCACGCGCTTCGCCATCGTCGAGACTGACGCCCGCGTCGGCTTTTGCGTTTAATCGCTGACCGTCGAACACAACAGGAAGAGCAATGCCGCACATGCCCACCCATTCGAGTGGCAAGGCTTGGCGTGAGGCCTGCGCGGCGATATCCGGCAAAGTCAGCGCATTCATGAGCAGGTCCATCGTTGGAAATATTTTGCCATGTTATATTATAACAATACAGTCGACGATACCTTTTTCTCGAGCGGTCTTTCACTATGCACAGGCGACAATTGCTCAACCTGTTGTTGGCCAGCGCTGCGCTGGTTTTACCCTTCGGCGTGTCGGCCACGCAGATCCGCAATGCACGGCTCTGGCGTTCGGATGACAAGCTTCGCCTGGTACTCGATCTGAGCGGACCGGTGCAGTACAAAACCTTCTCGTTGAGCGCGCCCGAGCGACTGATCATCGACTTGAGCGGTGCGCAGCTCAGCGGTGACTTCAGCCAATTGGCGCTCACCAACACGGTGATTCGTTCGATCCGTTCCGGGCACTTCGGACAAGGCGATACGCGGATCGTGCTCGACCTTACCGGTCCGGTGCGGCTCAATAGTTTTCAACTGCCGCCACAGGACGGGCAGGGCCATCGTCTGGTGCTCGACCTGCTCAACGCCGCGCCCGTGCAGATCGCTGCGGCGGCACCTTTGGTCCAGCGTGAAACACCGGCTGACAAGGCTCACCCCAAGCGCGACATCATCGTCGTGGTCGACCCTGGCCATGGCGGCAAGGACCCCGGCGCAATTGGCGCCAAAGGCGAGCGCGAGAAGGACGTGGTGCTGTCCATCGCACAATTGCTGGCCAAGCGCTTGAAGCGCGAAAAAGGTTTTGATGTGAAATTGGTGCGCAACGACGACTTCTTCGTGCCGCTACGCAAGCGCGTGGAGATCGCCCGTACGCACAAGGCCGACATGTTCATCTCGGTGCACGCCGACGCGGCGCCACGGCTCACGGCTTCTGGCGCTTCGGTTTATGCATTGTCCGAAGGTGGCGCGACCTCGGCCACGGCACGATTCATGGCGCAACGGGAAAACGGCGCGGACTTGCTGGGGGCGAGCAGTCTGCTCAACTTGAAGGACAAGGATCCGATGCTCGCCGGAGTAATCCTCGACATGTCGATGAACGCCACCATCGCCGCCAGTTTGCAGCTTGGCAGCACGGTACTTGGCAGCTTGGCAGGCATTACCACGTTGCATCAGAAACGTGTGGAACAGGCCGGATTTACGGTGCTGAAGTCACCGGATGTGCCATCGATCCTGGTCGAGACCGGCTTCATTTCCAACGCCCGCGACAGCCAGAGGCTGGTGACGGCGCGGCATCAAAAGGCGGTAGCCGATGGCCTTTTTGAAGGCTTGCAGCGCTATTTTCAGAAGAATCCACCGATGAACAGCTACATGGCCTGGCAGCAGTCGCAGCAAAAATCGCAGGTCTAGCAGCCCGTCAGTCGGCTACAGGTGAACTTGCCGCTGGAACCGCCGGAGCTGGAAAACCGATTGAGGGTGGTCCAGCCAACGCGGCGGCTGTAACCGACCCAGGCTTCGCCATCCGACGCCAAGCCGGTGAAGAACGTCAGTTGGCCATAACGGCTGCTGGTCTGCGCCCAATAGCGTTTACCGCTCACTTCAAACCCGCGCATGTAGGTCGTGCTGCCCGCCGTAGCGACGCTGTAAGAGTTGCCGTCCGGGTCTACGCAGGCCAGCAGATTGGCGCTGCGCGTGCACTTCGCCTGGCTCGATGCCTGCGCGCAGGCGTTTGCCGCGACCAACAGCGAAAGGCTCAACAGTGTGCATTTCAAGGCGTTGTGCATGGGTTTTCTCATGGTGCGAACGGGCTCAAGCATTGCGTCCTTCGTCGCTGGGGGCAAGAGGGGATTGGCGTGTTTATGTTGTTATACTATAACATTAAAAAATCACCTGACCGGCCACTCCCGATGAGGAACACCTGATGCCCAATCGTCTCCCCGTTACCGTGCTGTCCGGCTTTCTCGGCGCCGGCAAAAGCACGCTGCTCAACTACGTACTGCGCAACCGCGAGAATCTTCGGGTCGCGGTGATCGTCAATGACATGAGCGAAATCAACATCGACGGCAGCGAAGTCCAGCGCGATGTCACCTTGAACCGCGCCGAAGAAAAACTCGTCGAAATGAGCAACGGCTGTATCTGCTGCACCTTGCGCGAAGACCTGCTGGAAGAGGTCAGCAAGCTGGCCAGGGACGGTCGCTTTGATTACCTGCTGATCGAGTCCACCGGTATTTCCGAACCTCTTCCCGTGGCGGAAACATTCACCTTTCGCGACGAAGAAGGCCAAAGCCTGGCCGACATCGCGCGGCTCGACACCATGGTCACGGTGGTCGACGGGATGAACTTTCTGCTTGATTACCAGGCCGCCGAAAGCCTCGCATCACGGGGTGAAACCCTTGGCGAGGAAGATGAGCGTTCGATCACGGATTTACTGATCGAGCAGATCGAATTCGCCGACGTGCTGCTGATCAGCAAGATCGATCTGATCAGCAGTTCAGAGCGCGAAGAGTTGATCGCGATCCTCAAACGGCTCAACGCCCAGGCGCACATTATCCCGATGGTCATGGGTGAAGTACCGTTGAAACAGATCCTCAACACCGGCCGCTTCGACTTTGAAAAAGCCTCTCAGGCACCGGGCTGGCTGCAGGAATTGCGCGGTGAGCATGTGCCGGAAACCACTGAGTACGGCATCGCTTCCATGGCTTATCGGGCGCGTCGACCGTTTCATCCGCAGCGCTTTTTCAGCTTCATCGATCAGCCGTGGGTGAACGGAAAACTGCTGCGCTCCAAGGGCTTTTTCTGGTTGGCCAGCAAGCATCAGGACGCCGGTAGCTGGTCGCAGGCCGGTGGCTTGATGCGTCACGGATTTGCCGGTCGCTGGTGGCGCTTCGTACCGAAAGCGCAGTGGCCACAGGATCAGGAAAGTACCGCCGCGATCATGGAAAACTGGACCCCAGCCACCGGTGATTGCCGTCAGGAACTGGTGTTCATCGGCCAGAATATCGACTTTGCCCAACTCACCGCGCACCTCGATAACTGCCTGCTCAACGATGACGAAATGTCCCTCGGTGTCGAAGGCTGGCGCCTGATGGCAGACCCGTTTGGTCCATGGCTCGAAGAGGAGGCGGCCTGATGTTGGCGCCGAGTCTGAAAGCGCGCCCGGTGGTTCGTCAGGTACAGGGGCAAACCCCAGACGTCTTCACGCAGATACTTCAAGACGGCACCAACCTGGCGCTCTGGCAGCGTCGTTTGCCGGCACATATCGCTGACTTCGGCGCATTGCTGTTATCGCTGAACGAGCCGCTGGCCGAGTCGTTGGTGGTGGAATTGGCGACTGACGACGCTGAACCCAATCTGCGTGGCCTGGCCGAAAGCTACAGTGACCTGGAGGGCCACGAAGGGTTTATCGCCGATGTTTCATGGTTGGTCAGCGCGTTTGCCTGCTTGCTGGGCGCGACGCGTATCGGCTTGCGTTTGCGGGTGCTGGATAACGCCATGTGCCCGCGTTTTCATGTCGATCATGTGCCGGTGCGGCTGATTACCACCTACGCCGGCATCGGCAGTCAGTGGCTCAGAGAGGGCGCCATGGATCGTAAGAATCTGGCCAGAGCGGAGGCCGAGCCGCAGGGCTGTGAGCAAATGCTCTGTGGTGAAGTGGCGTTGCTCAAGGGCGAGAAGTGGCACGGCAACGAGGGTTTCGGGCTGATTCATCGTTCGCCGCAACCCGCGCCGGGTGAGCGTCGGCTGATCCTGACTCTCGACTGGCTCGGTTGATTCAAGGCGTGAGCCAAGCGCCCTGGCTTTGGCTTTCGCAATACGGCTTGAGGTACGCGGCGTCTGTGGCTACGCCGTAATAGTGAATATCCTGTCGGTAAGGCATATTGGCAACTTGAGCGTTGCTGCACACACCGAAGGCACCGCTGGGGCATTGGTCGAGGAATGCGACGTCGATCTTCTGCCCCGCGAGGTTTGGTTGACAGAAACCGTCATGGAACATTTTTTCCGGGATATTGCGGTTCTGCTGACAGACTTTGACGTCGAGCCGCTCCGCCTGGCTGTGAACCACGCAGGCCTGGGCCAACGCCTCGCCCGAAGCGAAGGCCAGCAGTAACGACAAGCTAATCAGTCGCATCCTTTTCCTCCCAAGAAACCGTCGAACATGTTGCAGAACATTCCTACTCACGTCATCGCCGGACCGTTAGGCGCCGGCAAGACCAGTCTGATCAAGCATCTGCTGACACAGCGGCCGGCGAGCGAACGCTGGGCGGTGCTTATCAATGAGTTTGGTCAGATCGGTCTCGACGCCGCGCTGCTGACCACGGGCGCCGATGGTATCGCACTGGGAGAAGTGGCTGGCGGCTGTTTGTGTTGCGTGAATGGTGCGCCGTTTCAGATTGGCCTCGGGCGGTTGCTGCGCAAATCACGGCCGGACCGCTTGTTTATCGAACCCTCGGGGCTGGGACATCCGGCGCAATTGCTCAAGCAATTAAGTGAAGCGCCGTGGCAGGGCGTACTGGCGATTCAACCGAGCGTTCTGGTGCTCGACGCTCAAGCTCTGGCTGCCGGAAAACCACTGCCAGAGGCGCAGCAGCAAGCGCTAGCGAGCGCGGGTCTGTTGCTGTTGAACAAGGCCGAGCACCTGAACGATGAAGATCGCCAGCGCATCACCGCGCAGTTACCGGAATGCCCGCTGTATTGGACGCAGCAGGGCGCTCTGGCATTGGCTGACTTGCCGGGCGTGCACAGTCGAGCGGTCAAGGGTGTGGATAACTTCAACGTGCCTAAAGGTCTGGCGCAGATGCCGGCAGTCTGGCCTGATCCGACACAGCCGATTAGCCTGAGCCAGCAGCAGGAAGGTGGCTGGAGCATTGGTTGGCGTTGGCACCCGAGTCAGTCGTTCGAACTTTCCCGGATCCAGGCTTGCCTGGCGGTGTTGGACTGGCGCCGGGCCAAGCTGGTTATCCACAGCGCCGAGGGTTGGGTGTCGGCCAATTCGCTGGATAACGCCGCGCTGCGCTGGCAACCCAGTGAATGGCGTCAGGACTCGCGCATCGAGCTGATTTTCGATAAGCCGCAGGATGCCGAATCACTGCAGGGGAAGCTTGCGAGTTGCCGGGTGAACCTGACTTAACGCGGTTCAGGGCTCAGTGACGCAACTTGTTGTGGTCCTGGCGCCATTGACTCAGCTCGATCACCTCGGCGCTGGGCAGCACAGGTTTTTCCTCGAGCGGGACCGGGTAGGGTGCCAATTCGATTTGCGCGCTATGGGCACCGAATTGGGTAATGGTGCCCATGTGACGCGTTTCGCCGGTCACGGTGAACTCAAAGTTATACACGCGGGCCAGACGTCGCCGCCCGTTGGCGTCCTTCACGAAGCCGATTTTTTTCAACGCCACATTGCCGTCGAGCAATTCGATGTCGAGTTTGGCGCAATGCCGCTTGACCCGTTCCAGGGCCCGCTCGCGCAAGCCATGGTTGTGCCACAGCCAGGCGGCACCGGTCGCCAGCAGCATCAGCACGAAGATATTTCCAAGGGTCAGCATGAACAGTGCTCCAACGAATTAGTATCAGCTTAACTGTGTCTCTGGTCTGTCGTACAGGCTCCGTTTAGTCGCATACTGCGCGGCTCGAATTTCAATCGGTTTACGGATATCCCGCATGAAACGTACTCCTCATCTGCTCGCCATCCAGTCCCACGTGGTTTTCGGTCACGCCGGCAACAGCGCCGCGGTTTTCCCGATGCAGCGGGTCGGGGTGAACGTCTGGCCGCTGAATACCGTGCAGTTTTCCAACCACACTCAATACGGCCAGTGGGCCGGTGAAGTGCTGGCGCCGCAGCAGATTCCTGATCTGGTGGAAGGGATTGCGGCGATTGGCGAGCTGGGCAACTGCGACGCCGTGCTGTCCGGTTATCTGGGCAGTGCCGCTCAAGGACGGGCGATCCTTAGCGGCGTTGCGCGAATCAAGGCGATCAACCCCAGCGCCTTGTACCTGTGCGACCCGGTGATGGGGCATGCGGAGAAAGGTTGCATCGTACCGGCTGAAGTCAGCGACTTCCTGCTGGATGAAGCGGCGGCGGTGGCGGACTTCATGTGCCCGAATCAGTTGGAGCTGGACAGTTTCTCCGGTCGCAAGCCGCAGTCATTGTTCGATTGCCTGGCGATGGCTCGCGCGCTGCTGGCGCGTGGCCCGAAGGCGGTGCTGGTCAAGCATCTGGACTATCCCGGCAAGTTGCCGGAGAGCTTCGAGATGTTGCTGGTGACGGCCGAAGGCAGTTGGCATCTGCGTCGTCCATTGCTGGCGTTTCCACGTCAGCCGGTAGGCGTGGGCGACCTGACGTCGGGCCTGTTCCTGGCGCGGGTGTTGTTGGGTGACAGCCTGGTCGCGGCCTTTGAGTTTGCGGCGTCCGCAGTGCATGAAGTGCTGCTGGAAACCCAGGCCAGCGCGAGCTACGAGCTGGAACTGGTGCGGGCCCAGGACCGCATTGCCCATCCTCGGGTGAAGTTCGAGGCGACGGCGATCAGTTTGTAACGGCGTCACGGCGGAAAAGATCGCAGCCTGCGGTAGTTTCTACAGAGGCTGCGATCGGCGCGGTGTCAGGCGTCAGCCTTGATTTCGCGATAACGCTGATCCAGTTCCTGACGAATCTGCCGACGCTGTTTGGCTTGGGCGTATCGGCGTTTATCTTCGCTGTTCTGCGGTTGCAACGGCGGGACAGCCGCCGGCTTACGCTGATCGTCGACCGCAACCATGGTGAAGAAGCAGCTATTGGTGTGACGCACCGAGCGCTCGCGGATGTTCTCGGTCACCACCTTGATGCCGACCTCCATCGAGGTATTGCCGGTGTAGTTGACCGAAGCCAGAAAGGTCACTAGCTCACCGACATGGATCGGCTCGCGAAAGATCACCTGATCCACCGACAGGGTTACCACGTAGCGCCCGGCATAACGGCTGGCGCAGGCGTAGGCGACTTCGTCGAGGTATTTGAGCAGGGTGCCGCCGTGGACATTGCCAGAGAAGTTGGCCATGTCGGGGGTCATCAATACCGTCATCGACAGCTGGGCGTTTCCGGGTTCCATAGCACACTACTCACGGTTCAAGGCTGGGATTGCGGGAGCACCTCTGTGGGTGCCTGGCTGGTTTTTCAAAACCACCGTTAACGGGACGCCACGCCAATGAAGGCCGTCACGCCCGAATCGATCTGTTTCTATATATTGCACCGCCTTTGCGCCCGAAGTCGCGGTGTTACCCTTCAAAAGCCCACCTCAAGGGCCCTTTCATCCGATCTGGTAATCGCCCAACGACGTCAGCACACCCACGCGCCAAGGAGCCCTCGCCATGCATGCCATCAGTTTTATTCAGGACCTGGCAGTGATCATGCTGGTTGCGGGTGTGGTGACCATTGTTTTTCATCGGCTCAAACAGCCGGTTGTCCTGGGCTATATCGTGGCCGGTTTCATCATCGGCCCGCACACCCCGCCATTCGGGTTGATCCACGACGAGCAAACCATCAAGACCCTCGCCGAACTCGGGGTGATTTTCCTGATGTTCTGCCTGGGCCTGGAGTTCAGCCTGCGCAAGCTGTTCAAGGTCGGTGCCACGGCGTTTATCGCGGCGTTCCTGGAAATCGTGCTGATGATCTGGATCGGCTACGAAATCGGCCGCTGGTTTGACTGGAGCACCATGGACTCGCTGTTTCTTGGCGCGATCCTGGCGATTTCCTCGACCACCATCATCGTCAAGGCCCTCAACGACCTGAAGATGAAGAACCAGCGCTTTGCCCAGCTGATCTTTGGTGTGCTGATCGTCGAAGACATCCTCGGCATCGGCATTATTGCCTTGCTCTCGAGTATCGCCGTCAGCGGCACCGTGAGCTCCGGCGAGGTGTTTTCCACGGTCGGCAAACTCTCTTTGTTCATGATCGTCGCGCTGGTGATCGGCATCCTGCTGGTGCCGCGCTTGCTGGCTTATGTGGCGAAGTTCGACAGCCATGAAATGCTGCTGATCACCGTGCTTGGCCTGTGTTTTGGCTTTTGCCTGCTGGTGGTCAAGCTTGAATACAGCATGGTGCTCGGGGCGTTTCTGATTGGCGCGATCATGGCCGAGTCTCGGCAACTGGTGAAAATTGAACGCCTGATCGAGCCTGTTCGCGACATGTTTAGCGCCATCTTTTTCGTTGCGATCGGTCTGATGATCGATCCGCAGATTCTTCTTCAGTACGCCTGGCCGATTGCGGTGATTACCGTCGCGGTGGTGCTCGGCAAGATGCTCTCTTGCGGCCTTGGGGCGTTTATCGCCGGCAATGACGGACGCACCTCGCTGCGAGTCGGCATGGGCCTGTCGCAGATTGGCGAGTTCTCTTTCATCATCGCGGCGCTGGGCATGACCTTGCAGGTCACCAGCGATTTCCTTTATCCGGTGGCGGTCGCTGTTTCGGCCATCACCACCTTACTGACGCCGTACCTGATCCGTGCCGCCGATCCGCTTTCGTTGAAGTTGGCTGCAGTTATCCCGCAACGTTTGGGCCGCGTGTTGGGGATGTATGGGGAGTGGCTGCGCAGCATTCAACCGCAGGGCGAGGGTGCGCAGCTGGCGTCGATGATTCGGCGGATTTTGTTGCAGGTCGGGGTCAATCTGGCGCTGGTGATGGCAATCTTCTTCTCGGGCAGTTTTTTTGCCGAGCGGATTTCCAGCTATCTGCATGCCTGGATCAATGATCCGAGCTGGCAGAAGGCGTTGATCTGGGGCGGGGCGTTGTTGCTGTCGCTGCCATTCCTGATTGCCGCCTATCGCAAGCTGAAGGCGCTCTCGATGTTGCTGGCGGAAATGGGCGTGAAACCGGAGATGGCGGGCCGCCACACGCAGCGAGTGCGTCGGGTGATCGCCGAAGTGATCCCGATACTCTCGCTGCTGGTGATTTTCCTGCTGCTGGCAGCCTTGTCGGCCAGTATCTTGCCGACCAACAAGTTGCTGGTGCTGATTGCCGTCGTGACCGCCGCGGTGGCGGCCTTGCTCTGGCGCTGGTTCATCCGCGTGCACACGCGGATGCAGGTCGCCCTGCTGGAAACCCTGGACAACCACAAGGACTCGTCCGGGCATTGAGGACTGGTTAATGAGCCGTAGCAGCTGGCGTAGCCTGCGTTCGGTTGCGTAGCGACCGTAAACCCTACCGCCCGGTTAACCTGAAACACCTCTTTGCCTGATTTTACGACTGCTACGCAGCCGGACGCAGGCTACGCCAGCTGCTACAGACCAAGGCAGATCAGCTTTCCAGCCAGACGTCCCGCGCCCAGTGCCACACCGATTCCCAGGTTTCTTCGGCCAACAGCTCTTCTTCGGCCAACCACAGCACCACGGTGCCGTCTTCTTCGACCAGGTAGTAGTTGTCACCGTCCTGGCAGATCGGAATCATGCTGCGATCAACACCGGCATCCCAGGCGTTGGCGGCAACGTCCGGCAGGTAGGTGTGCGATTGCGGGTCGGTGACAGTCACCGGCTCCAGGCTGCCGTACACGACGTCGCTGACGGTCAGCAGGAATTCTCTGAAGACGAACGGGATATCGATGAACAGTTGTTCTTCGATTTCCACCAGCAGGTCTTCGTCAGGCAGCTCCAAGGGCACCGGTACCGGTTCGTTGGCTTCTCGCAGTTGTTCGATGATTTCTTCCACGTCCGGGATCCTCTTGCTCAATGGCGCGGTTTAGTTGGGGCGGTTTATACAGTAGCTCGCTATAGATGCAACTGCGAAATAGAAAACCCCGGACAAGTCCGGGGTTTTCATTACAGCATGCTCGGTTCTGTCTGGAACACGCCTGCGCGTCGATCATCCGGCGTTAAAAACAGGCTCGGAATGCTCATTGACTAACGTCAACTCCGCTTCCTCACCTGTTTTTGCCTTGTCTGATCTTAGCTCGGCATCTTCCAAACAGAACCGTGCGGTATTAGCCGTTCTGACGAATACCAGCCACCAGCCAAGGCTGGTTTTCGCCTTGCGGACGTTCCATGTTCCAGCTTTCGCTGAACACTTCGCCCTGGTCGAAGCGCGAGGTTTTCGACACGCCCGTAAAGGTCAGGGTGGCGATGGTCTTGTCGGCGCGATCATCCACGCCGTCCAGTTGAACGTGGAGGTTGTCGATATAGGTGGACTGGAAGCCGTCACCCAGATCGGCGCGTTCGCGTTTGAGGAACTCCAGCATTTGCGGGGTCACGAACTCGGCGATCTTGTCCATTTCATTGGCGTCCCAGTGCTGTTGCAGGGACTGGAAGTGGTTGCGTGCGGCTTCAACGAAGCGCTCTTCGTTGAACCAGGCCGGAGCGTTGATCACCGGACGAGCGGCAGCAGGGGCAGCCGAACCGCCGAAGATCGAACCCATGGCCGGCTTCTGTTCATACACTTCACGCTGCATTGGCGCGCCCGCAGGGGCCATATGCTCTTGTTGCTTGCGGCGACGAGCGGCGATGAAGCGGAAGATCACGAACCCGATGACTGCCATGATCAGGATGTCGAAAATCTGCATGCCATGGAAGCCGCCGCCCATGAACATGGAGGCCAGCAGGCCGCCGGCAGCGATACCGGCCAGAGGGCCGAGCCAGCGCGAAGCACCGCCAGCTTTGGCGGCAGCGCCTGCGGCACCCGCAGCACCGGCGGTCGCGGCGGCAGAACCCATGCCAGGCGAGGACGGCGCCATTTGGCTGGTCTGGTGGGTAGGCGCAGCGCCTACGCTTTTGCCGCCACCGAAGCGCTTGGCGTTGGCGTCGAGGCTCATCGTCAGGCCGATGCACAGCGCCAGGGCGATGCTAAGAAAACGTTTCATAAAGGGAATTCCCATTTGTGGATGGCACGCGCGCCATGTTGCACAGGTGAAGTGACACTGGCTAGCGGCAGAGTGTTTCGGGCTTTTGCCTGACAGGCTGCGTTCAGCTCCGTCGATACAAGGAGGCGCTTGTACATTTGTCTGTCGGACAAGTGGATAGATAGAGCAGGAGCGTTGTTTAACGTCGCAACGCCAACATCACCACACCCGCCGTGATCAGACCGATTCCGCCCCATTGACGCAGGTCGAGCCGCTCACCCAACAACACTACGCCCAACACGGCGACCAGCACCACACTGAGTTTGTCGACGGGTGCTACCAGCGAGGCTGGCCCGAGTTTCAGCGCACGGAAGTAGCAAATCCACGAGGCACCGGTTGCCAGGCCGGACAGCAGCAGGAACAGGTAGCTCTTGGCGGATATCGATCCCAGTGACTGATATTGGCCCGTTGCGTACAAAATCAAGGCCAGGCTGACCAGTACCACGATCGTGCGCAGCAGCGTAGCGAAGTCTGAGTTGACGTTTTCGATGCCGACCTTGGCGAAAATCGCCGTCAGCGCAGCGAAAGCCGCCGACAGCAGGGCCCAGAATGTCCAGGAAGAAAAGAAGCCCGAGCCCATGTGTGTTCCTCACCGTTTATCGTTCCTACGCTCTGCGTGGGAATGCCGCCATGGACGCTCTGCGTCCGCTTTGGAAGTGACGCAGAGCGTCACAGGATGCGTTCCCACGCGGGAGCGTGGGAACGATCAAGCAGACAGCCGTTAGATGGCTTCGAGCTTGGCGTAGCCGAGCATCAGCCACTTGCTGCCTTCGCTGAAGTTCACTTGCACCCGGGCCTGCGCACCGGCGCCTTCAAAGTTGAGGATCACCCCTTCGCCGAAGACCGCGTGTTGCACTTGCTGACCGAGGCTGAACGCGGTTTCCGGGATTTCCGTGCCAGCGAACATGCTGCTCGAACTTTGCTTCTGGCCGCCACCGAATGGACGGCTGACGCTGTTGGACAGCCGCACTTCCTGAATCAGGCCTTTAGGCACTTCGCGTACGAAGCGTGAAACCTTGTTGTAGGTTTCGCTGCCGTACAGGCGTCGGGTTTCGGCGTAGGTCATCACCAGGTTTTGCATGGCCCGGGTAATGCCGACGTAGGCCAGGCGGCGTTCCTCTTCAAGGCGGCCGGGCTCTTCCAGGCTCATCTTGTGCGGGAACAGGCCTTCTTCCATGCCCACCAGGAACACGTAAGGGAATTCCAGGCCTTTGGCGCTGTGCAAGGTCATCAACTGAATGCTGTCTTCGTGCTCGTCGGCCTGGGTGTCGCCGGCCTCCAGCGAAGCGTGGCCGAGGAACGCGGCCAGCGGCGTCAGGTCTTCGTCTTCTTCGGCGCTTTCAAAGTTGCGCGCCGCGCTGACCAGTTCCTCAAGGTTTTCTACCCGCGCCTGACCTTTCTCGCCTTTTTCCGCTTGGTGATAGGCGATCAGGCCGGACTGCTCGATGACGGTCTGAGTCATCAGGTGCAGCGGCATTTCGGCGGTGGTGGTCGCCAGGTGCTCGATCAACTCGATGAACGCACCCAGGGCGCCGGCTGCACGACCGGTGAGGCCTTTATTGGCCACCAGCTGACGCATGGCTTCCCACATCGACACATCGCTGTGACGAGCGTGATCACGGATCGCTTCGACGGTTTTTTCGCCAATGCCACGGGCCGGAACGTTGATCACCCGTTCCAGCGCCGCATCGTTGCCGCGACCTTCGAGCAACCGCAGGTATGCCATGGCGTTCTTGATTTCAGCCCGCTCGAAGAAGCGCTGGCCGCCATAGATGCGGTACGGAATGCGTTCGCGCAGTAGCGCTTCTTCCAAAACCCGCGATTGGGCGTTGGAGCGGTACAAAATCGCGATATCGCTACGTGCCATGCCGGTTTTCAGCGCGCTTTCGATGGTTTCCACCACGTAGCGTGCTTCGTCATGTTCGTTGAACGCGGCGTACAGGTTGATCGCTTCGCCTTCGCCGCCGTCGGTCCACAGCTCTTTGCCCAGGCGCCCGGTGTTGTTGGCGATCAAGGCGTTGGCAGCCTTGAGGATCCCGGCGGTGGAGCGGTAGTTCTGTTCCAGTCGAATGACTTCCGCGTCCGGGAAGTCGGCCGAATACTGGTGAATGTTCTCGATTTTCGCGCCGCGCCAGCCGTAGATCGACTGATCGTCGTCGCCAACCACCATCAGGCTGTCGCCGCCCTTGGCCAGCAGACGTAACCAGGCGTACTGCACGGCGTTGGTGTCCTGGAATTCGTCCACCAGCACATGGCGGAAACGCTTCTGATAATGCGCCAGCAGGCCCGGATGATCGCGCCACAGGTCGAGGGCGCGCAGCAGCAGCTCGGAGAAGTCGATGACGCCCGCACGCAAGCACGCGGCCTCGTAGGCTTCATAGATGCTGCGCATGGTGGCCAGGAACAGATCGCCACTGGCTTGAATATGTTGCGGGCGCAGACCTTCGTCTTTCTGCCCGTTGATGAACCACTGGGCCTGACGCGCCGGCCAGCGTTGCTCGTCGAGTCCCAGCTCGCGGATCACCCGCTTGACCAGCCTCTGTTGGTCATCGCTGTCGAGGATCTGGAAGGTCTGGCTCAGGCCGGCTTCCTGCCAGTGCGCCCGCAGCAAGCGGTGCGCCAGGCCGTGGAAGGTGCCGACCCACATGCCGGCCGGGTTGATACCCATCAGCTGCTCGATGCGATGACGCATCTCGGCGGCGGCCTTGTTGGTGAACGTCACCGACAGGATCGAGTGTGGCGAGGCGTTTTCGACCTGGATCAACCAGGCGATACGGTGCACCAGCACACGGGTTTTACCGGAACCAGCACCGGCCAGGACCAACTGACGACCCACGGAGGCAGCTACGGCCTGACGTTGGGCATCGTTGAGAGAGTTCAGCAGAAGGGAGAGATCATCGCGCATCAGGGCATTCTAGGGCGCCACGCCACACCGGGCAAACCGAGCTTTGCATTAACCGATGAAAGAAGCATAGGGGACGACCGGTCAGTCATTCGTCGCAAGCCCTGATGGGCCGCGCTTCTGTGGTTTTGAACGCTGGCAACGGGCCATTTGTTTTGTCGGTTTTATGATTTGGAGCAGTTTGGTCCGGGCCATTGCTTGTGTATGCTCCGTCGACATTTCGGGCTCATCACGCTCACCCTTATAAGAACAAGAATATTGCCTATGACCCTCAGCCCCAGCCTGTCGGGCCCTTCTGTGGAACCGCGGGTTATCCGCAAACAGTACGCCATGGAGATCGCGGTCGAGCGCACGCGTCTGCTGTATCAGGGCTCGTTGCTGCCCACGCTGTTCATGTTGATCAATGGTCTGGTCTGCGCCGGGTTGCTCTGGAGCCCGCAGCGCTACTTCCTGGTGAGCATCTGGCTGATCTGGTTACTGTCGCTGGTGGCGCTGCGGGTGATTCAAGTCGCAGCCTTCGACTCGGCGATGCCCAGTCGTCAGGCGCAGCCAGTCTGGCGTCGAATGTTTCTGCTGGGTTCGGCCATGACCGGCCTGACGCTGGCCGGTGCCGGTATTGCCCTGGTGCCCACCGACAGCTTCCTGCAACAAGCCTGGGTATTCGGCCTGATCGGCGCGGCAACCCTCTCGGCCAGTGTCGCCTATGCGGTGAGCCTGCCGGCCTTCCTGTCGTTCACCTTGCCGTGTCTGTTACCGGCGATCGGTTATTTGTTCTGGGGCGGCGATGAACAGCAGCAAGGCTGGGGTTGGCTCGGGCTGATTCTGTTGGGCTCTCTGAGTGTGGTCGCGTGGCAGGTCAACCGGCTGATCCAGCACGGCTTGATGCGGCGTTTCCAGAATCAGGCACTGATCGAGCACTTGCAGCAGGCGCAAAGTCGCAGCGAGCAGCTCAATCAGGAGTTGGCGCGGGAAATCGAACAGCGCCGCCACGCCGAAGAAGAGTTGCGTGAAGCTCAGGTCGGCCTCGAAAGCCGTGTCGCCCAGCGTAGCCGCGAACTGGACGCCGCCAACAAGGCCCTGAGCAAGAGCGAAGCGCGGCTGGCGCTGGCGTTGAAGGCCAGTGAGCTGGGTCTCTGGGACTGGAACCTGCAAACCGATGAGGTGCATCACACCCAACTCAAGGAGTTGTTCGGCATTGAGCCGGAATTCGTCACGGCGATGCTCAGTCATTTGAAACCGCGCCTGCACCCTCAGGACTTGCCGCCGCTGCGGCGGGCGCTGGTCGAGCATTTGAAGGGCCGCACCGAGGATTATCAGATCGAATACCGCGTGCGCCATGGCGATGGCCACTGGGTCTGGATCGAAGACCGCGGTCGGGCGGTGGAGCGAGGTGCCAACGGACGGGTGATTCGGATGGTCGGTACCCGGCGTGACATCAGCATCAGCAAAGGGCTTGAAGAGCAGCGGCAACTGTCGGCGACAGTGTTTGAAGCGGCCAGCGAAGGTATTGTGATTTTCGATCCGGATTACGCCTTGATCGCGGTCAATCAGGCGTTCAGCCGGGTCACCGGGTATCAGATTGAAGATTTGCTGGGGCGCAATGTGGTCGAGTTGCCGTGCAGTCGTGACGCGCGGCGGCATTATTCGGTGATCCATCAGGCACTGGAACAGCAGGGCAGTTGGCAGGGCGAGTTGGTGGAGGCGCGCAAAAACGGCGAGCTCTATCCGCAATGGCTGCAACTGAATGTAGTGCGCGATTCTCGGGGAAATGTCAGTCATATCGTGGGCTTTTTCGCCGACCTGTCAGCCCGGCGCGAATCTGAAGAGCGCATGCGCTACCTGACCCACTACGACGAACTGACCGGCCTGGCCAACCGCTCATTGTTCCGCGAGCGCCTGCATGAAGCCCATCAACGGGTGCGCCAGGGCGGCCGGAGCCTGGCGTTGCTGCACATCAACCTGGACCGCTTCAAATTGCTCAACGACAGCCTCGGCCATGAAGTTGCCGATCAGATGCTGCAGAAAATCGCTCGGCGTCTGGTCAATGCGCTGCCGGAGGCGGACACCATTGCGCGCTTGTCCGGCGACGAGTTCGCGGTGCTGTTCGACGCTTATGGCAACCTGTCGAGCCTGGCGCGGGTCGCCACCCGATTGTCGACCAAGCTGCGCTTGCCGCTGACCGTTGAAGGGCATGAGCTGGTGGTCAGTGCGTCGATGGGCATCAGCATGTTGCCGGACAACGCGCGAGAAATTTCCGCGCTGGTCAGCCAGTCAAACATGGCCATGCAACATGCCAAGCATCTGGGCGGGAACAACTTCCAGTTCTACACCGACAGCCTGCAGGCCAGCACCCTTGAGCGCTTGCAGCTGGAGAACCAACTGCGCAAGGCCATCGAAGAAAAGCAGTTGAAGGTGTTTTACCAGCCGAAACTCTGCCTCGCGACTGGCCGGCTGAATGCCGCCGAAGCGTTGGTGCGCTGGGATCATCCGACCATGGGTCAGGTGCCGCCGGGGGATTTTATCGGGTTGGCAGAGGAGGTCGGGTTGATCGGCGCCATTGGCGAGTTCGTGCTACGCCAGGCCTGCTGGCAAGCGTGCGAGTGGCAGCGTCAGGGGCTGGAGCCGATTCGGGTTTCGGTCAATCTGTCGGTCCACCAGCTGCGTCAGGGCAAGTTGGTCAGCCTGGTGCGCCAGGTGCTTGAAGAAACCGGTCTGGCGCCGCACTACCTCGAGCTGGAGCTGACGGAAAGCCAATTGCTGGACAGCGTCGAACACATCATCGCGACCTTCCAGCAATTGCGTGATCTTGGTGTGAAACTGGCGATCGACGACTTTGGCACGGGGTATTCGTCGCTGAGCTACCTCAAGCGCATTCCTGTGGACTACGTGAAGATCGATCAGGCGTTTATCCGTGGGTTGGGCGAGGGCGGGGAAGATGCGGCGATCACCCGGGCAATCATTGCCATGGCGCATGGGCTTTCGCTGAAAGTGGTAGCAGAAGGCGTGGAAACTGCAGAGCAGTTGGCATTCCTTGAGGCTGAGTCCTGCGATGAGGTGCAGGGCTACCTGATCAGCCGTCCGGTGGAGGCGTTCAAGCTTGCAAGCTTGTTAAGAGGGGAGCGCCCAGAGTGAGTTTTTTTACGTACGAAAAAAGCCTGCCAGTTAATGTGATTAGCCTGGCAGGAAAAGACCCGGGAGTAATAAGTGTCTTTTATCTTAATGGGTGATCATGACGTCTTTAATATGGTGAAGAAGTTTGCCTTCGAAGAAGATACTGACGCCGGTGACATGTGAGTCGCCCAGGTTTTTATAGGTGACGGCTTTTTCTGTTTCGACCTGAGTTGTAATGTCACCAGAATCTTTAAGTTCCAGATCAAGTCTCAGGTCGAAGGACTTGTCTTGCAGTGGGCTCGGCACCAATGTCGGTATAATGCCGGGATGCGCCACGGTCACGGTTCCGTAAGTGCGGAGAAAAAGGTCACCCGGCATACGGTTGATCTGCGCTACCCAGTCACTATTTTTAATGGTCATGTTTAATATTCCATAAGTTAGAATTAAAGTGCTTCCTGCCCGGCCATTATTAGCGCGAAGTATTTTATTTGTGGAGTGGCATAGTTGTTCAAGATGTGAGCGTGTTCATGCGTTGAGAGTTAGTTGGGTGTGGATTGGCTTTGTTAGTTGGGCGAAGTGCAGGTGTCGGCAGTGAGTGCAGAGAGGGGGCGTTGTCGTTTCAAGTTGAGATAAGGGATGAAAGCGTGTCAAGGGGCTTGAAAACGACAGCGGCTGCTTGCGGATGGGGTAACGTGCGAAGGCAGCTACATCGGGTATGCATGGCCAAAACCGTGGGCAGCACAGGCATTGAGTTACGGATTGAACAGGCAAAAAGCGAATTCTTGTAGTATAACTACAAAATTGCTACATCCCCGGCGTCAGCCAATAACAATGAGTCCTGCCCTTTGAACCTGTTGCAGCACATCGCCCAGTCACGCCATCTGTTACGCAAGTCGGAGCTCAAGGTCGCCGATCATGTGCTGCTTGATCCTGCGGCTGTGATGCACAGTTCCATGGCCGATCTTGCCCACAGCGTCGGCATCAGCGAGCCGACCATCGTGCGCTTCTGTCGGGCCATCGGTTGTTCGGGTTTCCAGGACTTGAAGCTGAAACTGGCGCAAAGCCTGGCAGCAGGGGCGAGTTTCGGGCAGTTCGCGATTCACGAAGACGATTCCGTCGCCGACTACAGCCTGAAAATTTTCGACACCACCCTGCACACCCTGATGGAAGTTCGCGAGAAGCTCGATCCGTTGGAGTTACAGAGGGCTGTGACGCTCATGTCCCAGGCTCAGCGCGTCGAGTTCTATGGTTTTGGGGCGTCCGGCGCCGTTGCGGCGGATGCCCAGCATAAATTCTTCCGGTTGCTGCTGACGGCTGCGGCCTATTCCGACCCGCACATGCAGGCGATGTCGGCGGTCACGCTGAAGCCGACGGACGTGGCGATCTGCATTTCCCAGTCCGGCCGCTCCAAGGACCTGTTGATCACCGCCAACCTGGTGCGTGAAAGCGGTGCCTCGCTGATCACGTTGTGCCCGAGTCAGACGCCGTTGGCCGAGCTGTCGACCGTCAACCTGGCGATCGATGTGCACGAAGACACCGAGATCTATACACCGCTGACCTCGCGTATCGCACACCTGGTGGTGATCGACGTGCTGGCCATGGGCGTGGCCATGGCGCGCGGGCCGAGCCTGGTCAACCACCTCAAGAGCGTCAAACGCAGCCTTCGAAGCTTGCGTCTGTCACCCAAGTCGGTAAAAGCCCTCGACGATTGATCCGACGATAGTGTGACGAGGATCTTTTGTGGCGAGGGGGCTTGCCCCCGTTCGGCTGCGCAGCAGTCGCAAAAGCTTTGGGGCCGCTTCGCGACCCAACGGGGGCAAGCCCCCTCGCCACAGAAATCGAACAAATTTTCATCTGTCTGTAATCCCCGTGCCGCCAAACCGTCATCCCCCGCGCCTATCTTGAAACTCCCGTACTCGCCTTGGGAGACTCGAAATGGCCCAGCACTACGAAGAACGCAACAGCGCTGTCAAAACCCGCCGTCAGCAAGAAGACCAGCGTCGCATGGCGTTTCGCCGAGCGATTGAAGATCGCTGCGAGCACCGCCAGCTTCTGGCCGAGATCGGTGAATATCCGGATCTGGAACTCAACTATTGGCAGGCAACACCGGCAGCTTCGCGTCGAAACGCTCAACCAGCGCGCTGATCTGCGCCCGTTCACTGCGGATAAACCCCAGGAACGCATGCGCTACCGGTGACAGGCGTTTGGCTTTGGCCTGCACCAGGCACCAGCTGCGGTACAACGGCAGCTCTTCGACCGGCAGCTCTTTGAGTCCGCCGGTCGCCAACTCCAGGTTCAGGGCGTGGCGCGTCAATAAAGCCACGCCCAGACCCGCCACTACGCATTCGCGCTGGGCTTCGGCCGACGAGACCTCCTGGGTCTGGTTGAAGTGCACGCGCTTTTCTTTGAAATACTCCTCGCACGCCAGCCGTGTCCCGGAACCGGGCTCGCGCAACAGCAATGTGTAGGGCTCAAGATCCTGCAAGCGCAAGGGCCCCATGTGGCACAGCGGATGATCCGGTGGCGCCACGGCAACGATCGGGTTGTTGAGGAACGGCAAAAACTCCAGGCCCATGTCCTGCGGCACCATGGACATGATCACCAGGTCGTCACGGTTGTCGGACAGCCGTCGGATGACCTGTCCACGGTTGACCACCGTCAGTTGCAGGTTCACTTCCGGGTGCTGGCGCTTGAAGGCGGCAAACAAGTGCGGTACGAAGTACTTGGCGCTGGATTCCACAGCCAGTTTCAGCTGACCTTGCAATGAACCTTGCATGTCCGAGAGCTGCATATCGAGGTTTTCCAGGCGCCCGAAAATGTCCCGGCTGGCGCGCTGTAACGCTTCAGCCGCTTCGGTCATGTAGAGCTTTTTGCCGACGTAATCGAACAAAGGCTGACCAATCAGCTCTTCAAGCTGACGAATCTGTAGGCTGACGGCCGGTTGTGTGAGCGACATTTCGTCAGCTGCACGGCTGTAGGAACGCAAATCGCAGACTTCGTTGAAGATCTGAAGCTGGCGTAATGTCATACGCATCAAGGACTTACGCATTATTTAAACACTCTGGTCGCGGGTGGGCTCTTCAACTATAAGTCTTTACTTATGCCTGACCCAATTATTATTGATTTTTGTTAATCCCTTGAGCGGGCTAGTGTGACTGTGCGACTGGCTTGAAACATTTAGTCACGCGCCGACCCAGTCCAAGGTCGTGGGTAGCAACCGGCTCAAGGGAACCTCCAAGTGATAAAAAAGATCCTGATTGCCAACCGTGGTGAGATTGCCGTACGAATCGTACGTGCCTGCGCCGAGATGGGCATTCGTTCGGTCGCGATCTATTCCGACGCCGATCGCCATGCGTTGCATGTCAAACGTGCCGATGAAGCCCACAGCATTGGTGCCGAGCCACTGGCCGGTTACCTGAACCCGCGCAAGCTGGTGAACCTCGCGGTGGAAACCGGTTGCGACGCGTTGCACCCAGGTTATGGCTTTCTTTCGGAAAACGCCGAGCTGGCCGATATCTGCGCCGAGCGCGGTATCAAATTCATTGGTCCGTCGGCAGAAGTCATTCGCCGCATGGGCGACAAGACCGAAGCCCGCCGCAGCATGATCAAGGCTGGCGTACCGGTTACGCCGGGCACTGAAGGCAACGTCGCCGACATCGCCGAAGCCCTGGCCGAAGGCGATCGCATCGGTTACCCGGTGATGCTCAAGGCCACCTCCGGTGGTGGCGGTCGCGGGATTCGTCGCTGCAACAGCCGCGATGAACTCGAACAAGCTTTCCCGCGGGTGATTTCCGAAGCGACCAAGGCCTTTGGTTCGGCGGAAGTCTTCCTCGAAAAATGCATCGTCAATCCCAAGCACATCGAAGCGCAGATCCTTGGCGACAGTTTTGGCAACGTGGTGCACCTGTTCGAGCGTGACTGCTCGATCCAGCGTCGTAACCAGAAGCTGATCGAGATCGCCCCGAGCCCGCAACTGACACCAGAGCAGCGCGCCTACATTGGCGACTTGTCGGTGCGTGCGGCCAAGGCCGTGGGTTATGAGAACGCCGGCACCGTGGAGTTCCTGCTCGCCGAGGGCGAGGTGTACTTCATGGAGATGAATACTCGGGTGCAGGTGGAACACACCATCACTGAAGAAATCACCGGTATCGACATCGTCCGTGAGCAGATCCGCATTGCCTCCGGCCTGCCGCTGTCGGTGAAGCAGGAAGACATCCAGCACCGCGGCTTTGCGCTGCAGTTCCGGATCAACGCCGAAGACCCGAAAAACAACTTCCTGCCGAGCTTCGGCAAGATCACCCGTTACTACGCACCCGGCGGTCCCGGCGTCCGTACTGACACGGCGATCTATACCGGTTACACCATTCCACCGTTCTACGATTCCATGTGCCTGAAACTGGTGGTCTGGGCGTTGACCTGGGAAGAGGCGATGGACCGTGGCTTGCGCGCCCTCGACGACATGCGTCTGCAAGGGGTCAAGACCACTGCCGCCTATTACCAGGAAATCCTGCGTAATCCGGAATTCCGTAGCGGTCAGTTCAACACCAGCTTCGTTGAAAGCCACCCTGAGCTGACCAACTACTCGATCAAGCGCAAACCCGAAGAGCTGGCCCTGGCCATCGCCGCCGCCATTGCCGCCCACGCAGGCCTGTGAGGAATATTCCAATGACTAAGAAAATCCACGTAACCGACACAATCCTGCGCGACGCCCACCAATCGCTGCTCGCGACCCGCATGCGCACCGATGACATGCTGCCGATCTGCGACAAGCTCGACAAAGTCGGCTACTGGTCGCTGGAAGTCTGGGGCGGCGCGACCTTCGATGCCTGCGTACGCTTCCTCAAAGAAGATCCGTGGGAGCGTTTGCGCAAACTGCGTGCGGCGCTGCCTAACACCCGTCTGCAAATGCTCCTGCGCGGCCAGAACCTGTTGGGCTACCGGCACTATAGCGACGACGTGGTCAAAGCCTTCGTCGCCAAGGCGGCCGTGAATGGCATTGACGTGTTCCGCATCTTCGATGCGATGAACGACGTGCGTAACCTGCGGGTGGCCATCGAAGCGGTGAAAGCGGCCGGCAAACACGCCCAGGGCACCATTGCCTACACCACCAGCCCGGTGCACACCATCGAGGCGTTCGTGGAGCAAGCCAGGCAAATGGAAGCCATGGGTTGCGACTCCGTGGCGATCAAGGACATGGCCGGCCTGCTGACCCCGTACGCCACTGGCGAATTGGTCAAAGCACTGAAAAGCGAGCAATCGCTGCCCGTGTTCATCCACTCTCACGATACCGCCGGCCTGGCCGCGATGTGCCAACTCAAGGGCATCGAAAATGGTGCCGACAATATCGACACCGCGATCTCCAGTTTCGCCTGGGGCACCAGCCACCCGGGCACCGAGTCGATGGTTGCCGCCCTTAAGGGCAGCGAGTTCGACACCGGCCTGAGTCTGGAGCTGCTGCAGGAAATCGGTTTGTACTTCTACGCCGTGCGCAAGAAGTACCACCAGTTCGAAAGTGAATTCACCGCCGTCGACACTCGCGTGCAAGTCAACCAGGTGCCGGGCGGGATGATTTCCAACCTCGCCAACCAGTTGAAAGAGCAGGGTGCACTGAACCGCATGAGCGAAGTGTTGGCCGAAATCCCGCGGGTTCGCGAAGACCTCGGCTTCCCACCGCTGGTGACCCCGACCTCGCAGATCGTCGGTACTCAGGCGTTCTTCAACGTGTTGGCCGGTGAGCGCTACAAGACCATCACCAACGAAGTGAAGCTCTACCTGCAAGGCGGTTACGGCAAAGCGCCGGGTGTTGTTAACGAGCAGTTGCGCCGTCAGGCGATCGGCAGCGAAGAAGTCATCGATGTCCGTCCGGCGGATTTGATCAAGCCGGAAATGACCAAGCTGCGCGGCGAAATCGGTGCGTTGGCCAAGTCTGAAGAAGACGTACTGACCTATGCGATGTTCCCGGACATCGGGCGCAAGTTCCTTGAAGAACGCGAAGCCGGCACCCTGACTCCGGAAGTGTTGTTGCCGATTCCGGAAGCCGGCGGCGTGACCTCGGCGGGCGGCGAAGGTGTGCCGACGGAGTTCGTCATTGACGTTCACGGTGAAACCTACCGCGTCGACATCACTGGTGTGGGCGTCAAGTCCGAAGGCAAGCGTCACTTCTACCTGTCCATCGACGGCATGCCGGAAGAAGTGGTGTTCGAGCCACTCAACGAATTCGTCAGCGGCGGCAGCAGCAAGCGCAAACAAGCCAGCGCACCGGGCCACGTCAGCACCACCATGCCAGGCAACATCGTCGATGTGCTGGTCAAGGAAGGCGACACCGTGAAAGCCGGCCAGGCGGTGCTGATCACCGAAGCGATGAAGATGGAAACCGAAGTACAAGCGGCCATCGCCGGCAAAGTCACCGCCATCCACGTGGCCAAGGGCGACCGGGTCAATCCGGGCGAAATACTGATCGAGATCGAAGGCTGATTTAACAGCCTCGACTGCAACGCTTTACCTCGGGGGGGCATGTGCCCCCCTTTTTTTGTCCATGTGCAAGGAACTGCTAGACAACGATCCTCAGTGTTCCGATTAGCGGATCTTTTATCGGGCTTTGCGCCGGGTATGTGCCTTTTATGTTGTACTCGCCTGGCTGTACATAAGGGACTGTGAACCACGCATAGCTTTCAGACTGACGGCAGATGTTTGCTACGTGTACCGCTCCTCCCGCTAGAGGTACAAATTGGATTGAATAAACTCCAGTCATACTCTGGACTTTTTCATGCGTTAGTGAGATGAAATCACCCGCTTTTGCTGTTGCAGGCAGACTTACTAATGATGTCTCGTTGTTCATCACGGAAACTCCTTAACGATGGAGAACTGAAATCAGAGCAAGTAGTCGACACCTGCTTCAGGGAAATAGGCTAGGCTGCAGGTTATAAGGTCGTCTACTGTCAGAAGTGACAGGTGTTTGTCCATCCAGTCCTTATCAAAAACTCATCCGCCACTGACCCATCACGCCGCTTTCGTGGCTGTTGCTGCTCATCTCACCGTTGTAGGCAACGCTCAGAGCGTGATGCTTCGAGACCCTCAAGTCCAACCCCGCTTCCAGTGTCAGGCTGTTGCGATCCAGTGGAATGCCTTCGACATAGAACGACTCGCTACCCGCCAAAAAAGTCTGACGTACATGGCTGCTGACATCGCCATAGGTGTGCTTCCAGCCAGCGCTCATACGCGGGGTCAGGCGCATGCCGTTTTCCAGGTCGCTGCGGTGTGCCAGGCGCAGGCCAAAGATGCTGTTGAAGTTGCGTAGGGTTTGCTTGTCGACTTTCAACGCAGCATCTCCACCTTTTTCCCGGTAGCTGTCGCGTTGATAATGTTCATACCCCAGGCTTGCGAAAGGCTCGGCCTGCAGGGCGCCACTGCTCAGGTTGTAACCGACTTCGGCGAAAACCTGCTGGCTGCTGGCGTCGTAGCTGCCTTTGAGCTGGTCGCTGTAACGACCGAAGGCAATATTGCGTTTGGTGGTTCCGTCATGACTGCTGTAAGTCGCCCCCAGTCGCAAGGTCAGCGGGCCGCTTTGACGCAGCGCATAGGCCCCGAGGTGCCAGCTGTCGAGATCGCCGTCCAGCAGCACCCCGTCCAGGCGAGTCTGTGATTTGCCACCGAGTAAGCCCGCGCGCCATTCATTATCGAGTGACCAGTCGGCCCCCACCACGATGCCGTGAGTGCGTTGCCGAAGGGCGCTGTCGTCCAGTTTGTCATCATGGGTTGCGGAGTTGCCCAGGGCCTGGACCCAGACCCTGCCGTTGGTATCGTGACCGGTTGCCGAGAAATCTTGCAGGCTCGCATCGTTGCTCAACTCGCGCAGGGTCGAAAGCATGCTCGCGCTGACCGGCCGGACACTGCTCAAAGTGGCACTGGCGAGATTGGCGTTGCTGACGCCGGCCAGTTGCTCCAGCGCTATGGCGGCCGTTGCGGTGTTGCTGGTGAGCAGGGCATTGATGGCGGTATTCATCGCAGGAGTAAGTGCTGGTTGATGTTCATCCGGTGGGCTTGGCAGAAGCGCTGGCGCGATATCGGCGGTTGCTGGAGTGGGCGGGGATTCATCGTGTGGCGCTGCGGCAACCGGGGCGCTCTGTTGCTCGGGTTCGAGGCTATTGGCGAGTGCCCGACTGTTCTCGGTCGTGGCAAAGGTTTCCAGTGGCACGTCGTTGCGGGCATAGATCAGGCCCACGTGGGTGTCGGTGTAGGCCAAGGTTGGCGTCATATAGGCGAGGTTGCTGCTGACTTTACCAAACTCACCTTCGACCTTGTTCGCTTCAAGCACTGTGTAGCGTCGTGTGAGCGGGTATTCGCCGTCCATCGCATTGACTGTCAGGCTCGCGCTTTCGAGTATTGCGGTACCGTCGACTATGATGGTTTCGGCGCTACCGTCGGCGTTGATCTCATAGGACAACTCGGCACTTTCGAACAGTTTCAAATCACCGTTGATCTGCGCTGCGCCCTGCGAACGGTCGACCACGAAGCCGCCATGCACATTCAGACTACCGACGTTGCCTTTGCCGCTGAATGTTGCGCCTTCGCCAACGACCACATGGCCTTTGATGTCGCCCATGTTGCTCAGATGGCCACCGTGGAGGACGTTTGCGCTGCCACCGATCCAGCCGTTGTTGATGAGCGTGCCTCGGGTTTCTGCACCGCCTGCAACACCTCCATTGTTGGTTAGCGTGGAGCCTTTATCGACCAGCGTACTTTCCTTGAAATCCTTGGAACCGGTCAGTATCCAATCGCCCTGTTTGGCATGCAGCACGGTAAAGTTGCGGCTCTCATCCAATGTGCCGCCGTTCTTGGCGTCGAGCTGCAATACGTTTTGACCACCACCTCCGTCAACCACCCCGTTGAAGCTTCCGCGGTTGAGTACGATCACCAGATCATTGGCGTCGTCCAGCTGCAGGGCGATACCGTCGGGACCTTTTTTGTAAGCCTTGGTGATCTTGGTTGGGGTGGTATCGGTCGCCTTGATGAATGCTTGAAGCCGTGCGAACGGGTCGACTGGCGTCTCGATCTGATGGGGTTCGGCATTGATGGAAAGCTGCTGGGCAATCGCAATGTCGACACCGCTTAGTGCGAGCGCGATTGCCAGGGCGAGATGGTGTGGACGATGAGCGTGCAAAATGGGCATTGAGTGCGACCTCTTCCTTGGGGAGGTCGAACTTTAAAAGGGCGGGCACATGCCCCGATGCCGGGTATTTCTTGCTCTTGTGCAAGGCGCTGGAGCTTCGGTTGTAGCAAAGGGCACGTCCAGGAGGCCATATGACTATTGGCCTCCCTATGCTGACGTTTTTCCTTACGACGTTCTCGGATGTGTCGATTGGCGAAGGCTCGGAAACTCGTCTGCCACCGCTCTTTCGCACTGAAAAACGCTTTGATATGCAATTTAATGCATGTTTTATCTGTGTTTAGTCTCAATATCTGCATTAAATTGCATAGTCGGAGGGTGGGTTGGATTGGTTCGGAGTCGATGAACATGGGAATGTCGGTACTTGAGCGAGGGGCTCTACTCGAAAGCATTCAGGAAGGATTGGCTGACGGCACCTTGGAGATTGGTGAGGCGGTCCGACGTTTGCGGGTTGAGGTTACGGGGTTGCATCAGAGTCAGTTTGCGAAGATGTGCAAAATTTCGGTGCGCACGCTGGTGCATATCGAGCACGGGGAAGGGAACCAGACGCTGAAGTCGTTGAATGCAGTGTTCAGACCGTTTGGGTTTCGAATGGGGGTTGTGAAGGTTCGTCGTTTTATCAATCGAGACTAGAGGCGACCCTCCGGTAAGTTAAGGAGCTTCGGCTTCAATATATTCCCCGTAGCAGCTGTCGAGCTTGCGAGGCTGCGTTCGAGTGCGTAGCGCTCGCAAAATGCCAAACTTCATCCTTTCAGGAACACTGCATATCGCCTATTTGCGACTGCTTCACAGCCGAACGCAGGCTTCGCCAGCTGCTACGGTTCGCGTAACGGCGTAACTTGCCGGCATTGGGGCTGCCCGCGAGGGCGACCTCATAGCTAACCTGTTTCAAAAGGTCATTTCTCTCATTCGCGTAGGACGACTCCGAGATGCGGAAACCGGGTTTTGCATCGCTTTTTGCTCGCCTATAGTCCTTGTGTCACCGCTCAGGCCGTGACTGATCTTAGCCGGTCAAACACCAGGAGCCATTCCTTGCAAACTACCGGAGTTAGATCATGCCCAACTTTTCCCCTCTCCAAAGCAACCTCAGTCTCGACCCTACGCTGTTCATCAACCTCGACGCCGACGCCTGTGATCTTTTCGAAACCGCCATTCACCGTCTCAAGATCGGTCGAAATCTGCTTAACAGCGTGAGCTGCCTGAGCGTGAAGGATGCCGAAGGCTACGACCTGGAGCACTTCGCCAATGCCGCGCATTTGTTGATTCAGGACGGTTGTGACGCACTGGATGCGTTGGGGTGGAAGCTAAGTCGCAATTGCGGGCCGACGGAGTCAGCTCCAGGCGAGCCCGCGAAGGGATAACCACTCAGCAGAAGAGGTAGTTCTATTCAAATAAAGCTGTTTATCCACGCAGCTTTATTTGCTGTCGATTGCAAATCGCTTTCTCCGGTTCGATCAATTGCCAATTGTTGGCGTAGTGAAGATTCGGCGTACGATCAGCTGAACCCTTAGCTCCGCTGCTTGTACGCCTTCCCGTAATGCCGCTCCATCCGTGCCTGAATCAACTCCAGACCAATCGACATCAGCCAGTAAATGATCGCTGCCGTGCTCAGCATTTCGATGTAGCGGTAACTGGAACGGCCATACGACTGCGCCAGGAACATCACTTCCCAGACGCCCATCACCGAGATCAGTGATGAGTCTTTGAGCATCGAGATGAATTGGTTGGTGGTGGGCGGGATGATGGTGCGCATGGCCTGTGGCAGGGTGACTCGCCAGAAGATCACCGACTCGCGCATCCCCAGCGCCAGGGAAGCTTCGCGCTGGCCATGCGGTACACCGACGATGCCGGCGCGGAAAATTTCGCTCAGGTACGCACCGTAATTCAGCGATAGCGCAATGATCCCGGCGGCAATGGCACCGGGGACAATGCCCAGCTGCGGCAGGCCGAGGTAGATCAACAGGATCTGAATCAGCAACGGCGTGCCACGAAAAAACGACGCGTAGAAACTGGCGATGCCGAACGCCACGGCACTCTTCGACAACCGCGCCAGGGCGGTGATGAAGCCCAGCAGTGATGAGGCGACAATCGAGCACAGGCACAAAAACAGTGTCAGCGCAGCGCCTTGCAAGAAGCCGTTGGGCGCCAGATGCAGGCCGATCAGGTTCGGCAGCTTGTCGAGAATGATCGAAAACTTCAGGTCGAAGCTCAGGAAGAAACTCGCGAACAGACCCAGCATCGTCGCCCAGGTCAGGTACAGGCGCGTACGAAAACCAAAGACACGTTTGAGCAATGACTCAGCCACCGGTTGCGGTGGCTGAGGAGGGCGGGGGAAAGAAGTCATTTGCTGATATCGGCGCCGATCCATTTTTGCGACAGCCGGGTCAGGGTGCCGTCCTGTTTCAACTGGGCAAAGACTTCGCGCACTTTGCCATCCCACTGGGCATCACCCTTTTCGATGGCCACGGAGTTGGGTTCCGAGTACAGCGGCTCACCGGCAAGCTTGAAGCGCTGGTCCTGGGTCAGGCGCGGTTGTGCGGTTACAAGGTTGGTGAGGACTGCATCCAGTCGCACGCCAGCGCCCAGACTCAGGTCCTGGAAGGCGACGTTGTCGGTGTCATACGGGGCGATCTGCACGTCCTCGAACGGGTACTGCAATCGGGTGTCTTCAGCGCCTTCGATCACCAGGTTTTTGTTCAGGTAGCTTTCGTAGCTGGACGCGCTGGTGAGGCCGACTTTTTTGCCGCTCAGGTCTTTGGCACCATGGATGCGATCGTCTTTGGCATTGACCACGATCACGGCTGGCGAAGCGTAGTACTCCACCGGGAAATCGAAGACTTCGGCGCGGGCCTTGCTCGGGGTCATGGAGCAGATGCAGATATCATAGCGACCGCTCCAGCGCCCGGCAGCGATCACATCCCAGGACGGCGTTTCGAGACGCAGTTTGACGCCAAGTTTGTCCGCCACGGCTTTGGCCACATCGACGTCGAAACCGTCGAGCTGGTTCTGATCGTTGAGGAACGAGAACGGCGGATAGCTTTCCATCAGCACGCCCACCAACTCTTTCTTTTGCTCGATACGATCCAGTGTGGCACCGGCAAAGGCTTGGGAAGAAGCAGCGAGAATCGTCAGGCCCAGGGCCAGTAGCGGTTGAAGTTTCACGGGCAGTTCCTGACTAAAAAAGAGTTTGTTATTAACGGAATGGTGCGTATTTAATAGTTATAAGAACGACTCTGATAGTGAGTTATTTTCATAAGCATATGAGTAAAAAATATATGGACGCAGGCAGCACGGTAATTCTGGATGGCGGTATGGGTCGCGAACTGCAACGCCGAGGCGCGCCGTTCAGGCAGCCTGAGTGGTCCGCGCTGGCGTTGAGCGAAGCACCGCAAGCGGTTGAGGCCGTCCATACGGCTTATATCGAAAGCGGTGCAAACGTGATCACCAGCAACAGCTACGCGGTGGTGCCGTTTCATATCGGTGAAGAACGTTTTGCAGCTGAAGGTCAGGCGCTCGCGGCCTTGGCAGGTGAGCTTGCACGGCGTGCAGCCGACGCGGCTAAACAACCCGTGCGTGTGGCGGGTTCATTGCCGCCGCTGTTTGGCTCCTATCGTCCGGACCTTTTTGATGCTGCCCGGGTGACTGAATTGCTGACGCCATTGGTCACGGGGCTAGCGCCTCATGTTGACCTGTGGCTGGCCGAAACCCAGAGTTCGATTGTCGAAGCGCGGGCTATTCATGCCGGTTTGCCAAAGGACGGCAAGCCGTTCTGGTTGTCGTTTACCTTGAAGGATGAAGACACGGACGAAGTACCGCGTTTGCGTTCAGGCGAACCGGTGGCCGATGCCGCTGCGGTGGCCGCAGAGCTGGGGGTCGAGACGCTGCTGTTCAACTGCAGCCAGCCGGAAGTAATCGGTGCGGCGATTGATGCTGCGCGGGAAACCTTCGAGCGTTTGGGTGTGAAAGTCCACATCGGTGCGTACGCCAACGCCTTCCCGCCGCAACCGAAAGAGGCCACGGCCAATGATGGTCTGGACCCGTTGCGCGAAGACCTCGATCCGCCCGGTTACCTGCATTGGGCAGCCGATTGGCAGAAGCGCGGCGCCAGCCATCTCGGTGGTTGCTGCGGGATTGGCCCGGAGCATATAGCGGTGTTGGCGCAGAAGTTGGCGTGAAGCCAAAAGATCGTCCGAACGCGGCCCGAACCTGCGGCAGTCCCTACAGGATGTACATATTCCTCTGTAGGAGCTGCCGCAGGCTGCGATCTTTTGTTGTTGGGCCTTTTAGCTCCGGCACTCCACCAACGTTTTCAACTGCCCCGAATCCGTCTGGTTCTCATCCGACAGCCACTTCTCAAATCCCGCACCAATCGCCGGCCATTCCGAATCCAGAATCGAATACCACGCGGTGTCGCGGTTCTGGCCCTTGACCACCATGTGCTGGCGAAACACGCCTTCGAAGCTGAAGCCCAGGCGTTCGGCGGCGTATTTGGAGCGGGCGTTGCCGTTGTTGCACTTCCACTCCAGGCGACGGTAGCCCAGGGCGAACGATTCTTTGGCCAGCAGGTACACCGCTTCGGTGCTTTTCGGTGAGCGCTGCATCGCTGCGCCAAAGGTGACGTGGCCGATTTCAATGCGGCCGTGGGCCGGGACGATCGACATCAGGCTGAGCATGCCCTGCACATCGCCGCTGGTGCGGTCGACGATGCAGAAGAAATACGGGTCGCTGTTGGCGGCGTGATTGTTCAGCCAATCGTTGAACGCGCTACGCTCCGGAAACGGGCCGTAAGGCAAGTAATCCCACAGCTTCGGGTCGGCGCCCGGGCCTTGCAGGGCTTTGAACAAGCCGTCGGCGTGGCGCGCCGGGTCGAGTTTTTCCAGGCGAATGAAGCGTCCTTCGATCAGTTGAACCGAGGGCGCTGGAGCGCCTTTCCAGTCAGCGAGTGAAGTCGACATGTTGCTCTCCTTAAACCTTAAAGGCCTTTGCGAAACTGGATGTAACCAGGACGCTCGGCAATGCGCTCGTAGAGCTGGATCGCGGTGGCGTTGGTTTCGTGGGTCAGCCAATGAACCTTGCAGCAACCGTCGGCCTTTGCCGTGGCATAGACGAATTCGATCAGCAATCGACCGATACCAGTACCACGCTGCTCAGGGGTCACCAGCAGGTCTTGCAGATAGCAGGCGTTTTCGATGCTCCAGTTCGAGCGCTGGTAAATGAAGTGCACCAGACCCACTGCCTTGCCATCGAGCCAGGCAAGGGCGCCGTTGGTGGGTTCGTTCGGGTCGAGCAAGCGTTGCCATGTACTCTGATAAACAGTGTTGGGCAATTCGGTGTCGTAGAAGCGCAAGTAGGCTTGCCACAACGGTTGCCAGGCGGCGTGGTCGTTGGCGGTAACGCGGCGAATTTCAATTTGGCTCATGATCATTCCTTTGGCATCAAATGGGCGAGGGCCTGGTCGTGCGGGTTGGCGCTGGCGCTCAACCCTTCGCGCACGCCGGCGATGTCTGCGGTACTGCGGTTCTGGCTGAGCTTGCGCTTGCCTTCCAGGCGCTGGATCGGCAAGGCAAAGCCAACGATGGCCTTGAGCATGCCATCAATGTAATGAGCCGGCGCATCGTCGACTTTCCACGGCTGGGTGCGGTCGTGTTCATGGCGATCGGTCAGGGCGCTGACCAGATTACGCAGGCGAGGAGCGTCGCTGAACACTTCGGCGTTGCCATAGGCGTGCACCGCCACGTAGTTCCAGGTCGGCACGACTTTACCGTGGTCAGCTTTGCTGGGGTAGAACGACGGGCTGACGTAAGCATCGGCACCAGCAAAAATCACCAGCGCCTCGGCCCCGGCTTCCAGCTCCTGCCACTGTGGATTGGCTCGGGCCAAGTGGCCGTAAAGGGTTCCATTCGGCCCTTGTTCCGGGCTGAGCAGCAGCGGCACATGGCTGGCCTGCAAGCCCTGCTCGCCGTGGGTGACGAGGATCGCCAGGCGAGTGTCGAGGATCTGCTGATGCAGTGCGGGAAGGTCTTCGATGGCAAATGCGCTGGGGGTATACATGGATATTTTCCTTGGCGAATGCCTTTATCCTAGGCAGGCTATTGGTCTGTTGTAAGAGCCATTAACAGCAAATTTCGTAGGTCCATTAACGGGGTTCCATTGCCATGAACAACCCGCCGCTGTCCCTGTCGTTCAACCCGGCGGGTATCGAACTCGATCGCCGTCAGGGCTTGAGTCGTCAGCTCTATCAGGCCTTACGCCTGCGTGTGCTCGACGGTCGGCTGGTGAGTGGCACACGCTTGCCTGCCAGCCGCGATCTGGCTGCGGCGTTGTCGATTTCGCGCAATAGCGTGGTCCGTGCCTACGATCAACTCTATGCCGAAGGTTTCATCGAGGGACGGGTGGGGGATGGCACCTACGTGGCGCAATTGCCGCAAACCGCGTTGCCCGCGAGAAAATTATCCACAAAAGTATCCACAGGGTTACCAACAGGCTTATCCACAGGGTTATCCACAAAAATGCTGGATTTACCTGTGGTTACATCCAGTAAAGTTATCCACAGCGGTGCTTTTGAGCGGATCGAGAAGCATCATTTGACCAGGCCCGCGGGTGGTCCGCCGAGGGCTTTTCGGGTCGGTGTACCGGCCTTTGACCTGTTCCCGTTCGAGGTCTGGGCCAAGCTGAACGCGGCTTTCTGGCGCAAGCCGGATTTACAGCAGCTGTGTTACGGCGCGCCCGAAGGTGACGAACGCTTGCGCGGATTGATCGCGGCCTATCTGCGCAGTGCGCGCGGCATGCAGTGCAGTGCTGAGCAAATTGTGATCACCAGTGGCGCACAGCAGGGGATTAGCCTTTGTGCACAGCTGCTGGTGGAGCCCGGTGATGGGGTGGCTGTGGAGAACCCCGGCTATCGCGCGGCTGGGCATGCCTTCGCCGTAGCCGGGGCGCGGCTGCATGGGGTCTCGGTGGACAACGACGGCATCAATTGCGCCGAGCTCGCGGGTTTGAGCGACTGCCGATTGGCCTATGTCACGCCGTCTCATCAATATCCGACCGGGGTGATCATGAGCCTGGCGCGGCGTCTGGAATTGCTCGCCTGGGCTGAGCGCACTGACGGCTGGATCATCGAGGACGACTACGACGGCGAGTATCGCTACAGCGGCGCCCCACTGGCGCCCTTGGCGGCGTTGGATCGACAGGGCCGGGTGCTTTACGTCGGCACCTTCGGCAAAGTCGCGTTTCCGGCATTACGCCTGGGTTATCTGGTGTTGCCGATGGGCCTGGTAGAGGCGTTTGCCCAGCGTCGTGCGGTGGATGTGCGCCATTCCGAGGTAAGCACTCAGGCAGTGATGGCGGAGTTCATGGCCACCGGGCACTTTCAGCGGCATATCCGCCGTATGCGGCGCGCGGCCTTGAGTCGGCGCAACACGCTGTTGGCCGGATGGCCTGTGGATATCCCGGGGGTTGGCAGCCTGCCAGGTGTCGCGGCGGGTCTGCACTTGACGGTGGCGGTCGACTCTCAGGCCCGTGAACGTGAATTGATCGACGCCGCGGCGAGTGTCGATGTCGAGATCAGTGGCCTGAGCCGCTATTGGCTGCCGGAGTCATGCACCCCGCCAGACCAGCGCGCCGGGCTGGTGCTGGGTTTCGCGGCGGTGCCCGAGGAGGCGATCCGCGCAGCGCTCGGGCGGTTGAAAAAGGTCTGGTGATGCTGGAGGCGGAGGATGGAGTCGCGATCAGCGTCCGTCCTTCATGGCGTTGCCTGGGGTTCCAGATCCAGAAACAGTTTGCGCAGGCTCGGGTCGACTATTTTCCGTAGCACACCATCAATGGGTTCGACGGAGGTCAACAGTCGCCGCTGTTCAGGAGGGAGCGTCTCCAGGTATTTGTCCGCGACTTTCAGGTGAGCAGTAGCGGGCGTGTCTGCTGGACTCCTGAGGGTTTCGTAGTGGAAATGCGCCACCCACAACGCCTGATCATTGTTCGCCTTATCCAGAATCCGGTACTCCTGAAAGTAGTCCCCGAGCTGTTTGGTCTGGATTCGGCCTTGTTCGTTTCGGGTGATTCGAACCTGCTCGTTTTCGTGCATCCATTTGAAGCTGCTTTGCGTGGGCTTGCGCTCTTTGTACAGGCCCGCTCGGGTGCTGATGCCCGCTTCTCTTACCTTGATTGCCGCCTGACGCAGTTCCAGGCTCAGGGTGGCCACTGGCGGAAGGGTACCTTCGGCGTTTTTGCTCCTGATCATGGCCAGATCAACGCTCGTGGCGTTTTGTTCCAGTTTGAGTGCGTACTGATCGAACAGATCCTGCATGTCGGCGGGGATGCGTCGCGGTCGCAAAGCGTCTTTGCGGGTGCGCTCGATAAATGGCTGAACATCCAGGCTCTGCTCAAGACCGGCCTCGATGATGTCGGTATCGCTCAGCACCGGCGTTGGCTGCACGCTGACACCTGGCATGACTGCCTTGAGTGGAGCCTCCTTGGCTTTGGTGACTTCGCTATTACCGGGATCGCGAGGGCGGGTCTTGCTAACTTTTACCGGCAGGCGTGATGGGCCGGGACGTGCGGGTTCTGTTGAGCCCTGCGTTATCAACACTTCACTTTCGGGCAGCAACGTATGCAGTTGGGTGTGTGCCAGTCGTGAAAACTCTTCGATCAGTTTTCGCAGATGATCGAGTTGAGGCTGTTTGAACAGGTGGGGGTAGGTGTCTGGTAGCTCCAGGATTCTTTGATCGGTGTCGGCAAAGGTATCGACAAGTCCGCCGAAGTCTTCAATACGTTCTTGTGGGGCAGCGTTACCGCCTGCAATGTTCATCAGGTCCGCAACCCGATGAGCGGCCTCGGCGGCGCTCACGATAATGCTGCCGACGGCGTTACGGGCCTGGGACATTGTCGGGCTGGCCTGCTCTTGCATACACAGCTCTTGCGCCATGCCTATCTCGTTTGCCTTGAGTTCCAGTGCCGAGAATGAAGGCAGCAGCTTGCTGATTTTTATGGCTTCAGCTATGCCCGGCCTTCCCGCCGCATGCATTCCTTGAAGTGCCGTTTGCGAGAGTTCAAGTTTCTCGACCATTGCGTGGCTCAGGTCTGTCGCCCGCCGGATGTTGTCAATGTAGGTTTGCCGTGTGATCGCTGTGTCCGGCTGGGGGGCTTGCGTAAATGCGCTGGTGGCTTGGATATACTGGTGTTTTTTTGCGGTAAACCAGAGCGAAAGATGCTTCTGCATCTCCGTGCTCAGGCGTAGCAAGTCGTAGGTATAGCCTGTTGTTCCGCCGAGCGTGCGCCACTCTCGCAGTTGCTCGAGTGCTTGCTCATAACTATTGATCAAGACTTCCAGTTTTTCCGCGTAAACCCCGAGCATTCGGTCGTAGGCATCGCCGTTGGCTGTCAGCAAATCTGTTTGCGCTCTTGCCAGCTCCCTTGCCTTCGCAGGTTCCTGGGTCTTGAATGAGTCCAGTGCGTTTTCCAGTTCATGTTTACGCTGCTCTTTGGCCGCTTTCATGCTTTTGAGGCGATTTTTCGGGCCGCCGCCGCGCAAGCGCAGTCGGGTGTCCACGAACCATTGACCTTGCTGGTTATGGACTAGCAGGGGGCCGGTTCGCGTGACGTCTTTGGGGTCGATGAGAATGACCTGAGCGTCGGCGTCCAGCATGACGTTGAACCAGCGTTCGCCGACCTGTGCATAGATCTTGTCGTTGAGCTGGTAGAGGTGGGGAGGTGCTTCATTGACCGTGGTCAGTTCTGTGTCGGCAAGGTTTGGCGCGGAGACTTTGAGGGTGTCCAGGTAGGTGCCCAGCGTCGAAATGGTGCGGCGCGGCACGGATCCCGCGACCTCAACCGAGGAGCGATGGCTCTGTGGCAGTTCAGCGACAAGCGGGGTGGGGTCCAATGCAATGGTGAGCGGCGCGGTAGGTGGTTTTATCTGCTCCTCTATCGGCAGTGCAGGTTGCAGTTTGCCCGATGCCGTTTTGCGCCGCATCACGGCGTGATGGCTGAGGATAATCCCGAGTGCCAGCAGAATATCCGCCACGGAAGTCCATTCGATGAAGCTGTCACCCTGATCTCGGGCATCGAGTGCCTGCTGGATTTCGTTGATGGTCTGCCAGACCCAGACAGCGGTTCCGACTGCACCACTGAGGAAGTTTGAGGTGACGCTGAACAGCGCCCAGCTGCTGTCTTTCAACAAGCGCCAGCGCCGTTCGGCATTTGATTGCGACTGACGGTCAGCCAAATCGACGATCGTCTGTGCGTTGTTTTTGAACAGTGTCGAAAGAATGTTGCCGGTTATCTCCTCGTATTTGAATATCACGTGTCCGAACCTGTCCACCCTCAGCAATGGATCGACAACCTGTTCGGCCACCAACCAGGGGGACGGCAGACCTACAGGGAAAACATATTGAGCGTATTCAAAGCTCAGGGCCTTGTCGGGTAGCCATGCCAGCACCGAATCTCGGAGTTCACCGGGTTGGTGCAAGGCATACAGCAAATTTTGCCGGGAGGGGAACTGCATCAGTGGCGGGTCCAGCATCGGACGATAAAGCAGGCAAGCGCCGCTCTCGGCGCTTCGAGGGCTGATGATGTACATGTTGGCAACCGTGTCGCTGGTGCTGATCAAGCGATGCTGCGGGGTCATCGAGAGGGGGTAGATAGCGATCGGTTGCGCTGTCTCCGTGTCGGGGTTGAGCAGCTCACGGATGTATCGATAGCCGTGCTCATCAATGCCCGCTTCTTGCCTGACCTTGCTTTCCAGTGCCATGAGCGGCAATAGCAAACGCAGCTGGTCGATATGGAAATTTTCCTGGCGTCGGGATTCAACCAGGTCATCAATCAGCTTGCGCTTGATCAGTGCGGGATAGACCTCACCGATATTGACTCGAGCCGACAACGTTGTGAGGAATTCTGGCGTCAGCCAATCCGGAACCTGCCGGGCATTTTTGAAGAAGATGCTCGCCAGGTAAGGCGCCTCGTTCTCCAGGGCGAAGTCGGCGAGCGTTTCGGTGTGCTGGTTGCGGGGATCGGGGAGAGTGAGATCGTCGACGGTGAAACTATCGGTGATCTTGATCCGCAACTCATCCAGCACCAGGTCCGCCGCACCGACGGCGTGAGGGTCGGCGATGATCGCTTCGCTCATCAGGCGCTGGGCGTATGAGGTGATAGACGGGATCTCGTCTTTGGCAGCCTTGTAGTCGGGCTGGCGATACACCTTTCCCAGCGCCGTGACGTAACGACTGTAGTCTTGTATATCGCTGAACGATGCGTTGCGCAGCCAGTCGGGAATCGCCGCAGCCAATTGCTCGATCCGTACGTGTTCCGTGGTGTCGATCTCGACCTCGGAAGCAAGCACATCGGTTGTTGGCGCCTCCAGGAATCGGAGTGCATCGATGGCATCGAGCTGCGACGACACCAGTGCCCAGGCCATGTGATCGAAGATATTCCCGTCGGGCTCGTAAAGCCGCCATTTCAGGTCGCGCCCTGCCAGTTGATCTTCCAGGCGTGCTGGAAGCGAATTACCCAGTTGTTCCATTGAGTCGAAAGACTCGTAAGCGCGCTCGATGGTGTACATCACGATCAGTTCGCGCTTGCGATACGTTGCCTTGAGCACCAGAGCACCACCGACCAGGAGGTGGCTGGCAACCTCATTCTCGATGGTGTCTATGTCGATCAGGCACGCCTGGATCGCTGAAAAGTCGCTGTTCACGGGGCTGCGCAGGGCTTTGTCGGGAGCCATGGAAATCTCCCGCGCCATGGCGCATTCATCGGCATTCCAACCGTTGACCTGTCGTATGTTCAGCGCCTTGCGCAGTGTGTCGGAGAGTTCCTGCCAGCGCGCGATCCTGTGTCCCTTCTGGTTCCAGAAATCCAACTGCCGCGCCTGGAATTCGACAAACAATAACGGTGCTGAGTCATTGAGCACGCCGGCGACTTCCTCGATGCTGACGGCGAGATGAATCGGATCTTTGGCATGTCGCTCCAGGGTGAGAAAGTGTTCGCCTTCGATGTAATTGGCCTTTGTCGTGTTAAAGCTATGGCGGATCAGTGCGTGCGTCAGTGATTCGAATCGAAAGGGGCCGACCTCGATCCGGTTATCAACCTGGAGCCATTGTGGTGTTGCGATCATTGCGTGGTCCGGGTCAATGTCCAGGTCTGGATAAAGCTCTTTCAGCGCCTGAGTCATCAGGTTCGAAGCAATCTGGTTGAGGGTTGGGCCGTGGCTGGTCAGGGTGACCAGATCGCTTTTCTCTACAAGGCGCGTGGTGTCGCCGGATGTCTCTAGAGGAACGTTATCAGTCATGTTCGCTTCCTTCGTGTGGTTTCCAGGACGCAAAGACAAGTCCTGGTCATGGCACCGAAGGTAGTGGGCAGTGGGTAATGCAGGGTGGTAACTAATTATGTGCTGGCCAAAAAATGACCCGCACACAGGCGGGTCTTCGGTTTCAGCGGCGTGAGCGTTTCAGGTACCGGACTTGATCTTGGTCCAGGCCCGGGTCCGCGCCCGTTCCGCGTCGCGCGGCAGCGGTTGCAGGGTGTAGAGCGTGCTCATGGCCGCTTCGGTCGGGTACAGATTCGGGTTGCTGCGGATCGCCGGGTCGACCATTTCCGTGGCGTCCTTGTTCGGGTTCGGATAGCCGACAAAGTCGCTGACCGGCGCGATGACTTTCGGTTGCAACAGGTAGTTCATGAAGGTGTAGGCGTCTTCCGGATCTTTCGCCCCTTTCGGGATCGCTAGCATGTCGAACCAGATCGGCGCGCCTTCTTTCGGAAGGCGCATATCGACGATCACTCCGTTCTTGGCTTCCTTGGCGCGGTTGGCGGCCTGGGAGAAGCTGCCGGAGTAACCGACGGCGACACAGATATCACCGTTGGCGATGTCGGCCATGTACTTGGATGAGTGGAAATAGGTGATATACGGGCGAATCTTCATCAGCAATGCTTCAGCCTTGACGTAGTCATCCGGCTTTTTGCTGTTCGGGTCCAGGCCCAGGTGCTGCAGGGCCAGCGGCAGGATCTCCGACGGAGAATCGAGCAGGGCCACGCCGCACTGCTTGAGTTTGCTGATGTTCTCTTCCTTGAAGATCAGGTCCCAGCTGTCCACTGGTGCGTTGGTGCCCAGCGCGGCCTTGACCTTGTCCGGGTTGAAGCCGATCAGGATGGTGCCGTACATGTACGGCACGGCGAATTTGTTGCCCGGGTCGTTGGCTTCGATCAGCTTCATCAGCTTGGGATCGAGGTGGTTCCAGTTCGGCAGTTTGCTGCGGTCCAGTGGTTGGAATACCCCGGCTTCGATCTGCTTGGCGAGGAACACGTTGGACGGCACCACCACGTCGTAACCGGAGTTACCGGTGAGCAGTTTGGCTTCCAGCGCTTCGTTGGTGTCGAAAATGTCGTAGACCAATTTGACCTTGGTGTTCTCGGCCTTGAAGTCTTCCAGTGCCTTGGGGGTGATGTAGTCGAACCAGTTGTAGACCCGCAAGGTGCGCTCTTCAGCATGCACAGCAGTGCTGAGAACTGCTGTGCACAGAGCCGGGATGATAAAACGCTTGAGTTGATTCATTGTTCTAATTCCTCATTGGGCGCTTTTGAAACCTTCGAGAACGTTCACGGCATTGATGCCGATTTCTTCCACCGCGTAGCCGCCTTCCATCACGAACAGGGTCGGCTTGCCGAGGGCGCCGATGCGTTCGCCCATCGCCAGGTAATCCGGGCTGTCGAGCTTGAACTGGGAGATCGGATCGTCCTTGAAGGTGTCGACCCCGAGGGACACGACCACAATGTCGGCGCCGTAGCGTTCGATCTCTTTGCAGGCCTGCTCCAGCGCCGCGCTCCAGGTGTCCCAGCCGGAACCTGCGGGCAGCGGGTAGTTGAAGTTGAAACCTTCACCCGCGCCTTCGCCGCGCTCGTCTTCGTAACCGAGGAAGAATGGAAACTCAGCTTCCGGGTGGCCGTGGATCGAGGTGAACAGCACATCGCTGCGCTGATAGAAAATCGATTGGGTGCCGTTGCCGTGGTGGTAGTCGACGTCGAGGATCGCGACTTTCTTGTGGCCTTGATCGAGGAATGCCTGGGCAGCGATGGCGGCGTTGTTGAGGTAGCAATAACCGCCCATCAAGTCGCTGGCGGCGTGATGTCCCGGTGGACGGCACAGGGCAAACGCACTGCGCGCACCGCGTTGGATCGCGGCCTGGGCGGTCAGCGCGACTTGCGCCGCGCTATACGCTGCTTGCCAGGTGCCGGCGGTGATCGGTGCGCCGCCGTCGAAGCTGTAATAACCGAGTTGGCCGTGCAGGCTTTTCGGGATGACCGTGCGCAGGGTGCGCGCCGGCCAGGTGTACGGCAGCAAATCGCCGTCGCGTTCAAACTCGGTCCAGCGCTGCCATGCGCCTTTGAAGAACGTCAGGTAGTCGTCGCTGTGGATGCGCTGGATCGGCCCCAGACCAAAATCCTGCGGCGCTTGCACCGGCCCCAGATCACGGGATTGAACGCGTGCCAGTACGTGGTCGGCTCGCGATGGCATTTCGAAGCAGGGCATCAATTGCCCGTCCATCAATTCGCAGCGTCCGTGGTGCAGGTGGTGATCGTCCGAGTAAATCGTCAGCATTTTCTTGTTCTCCGCAGGCTGATTCGGTTGAACACAGTCTTGCGGCGTGCGGCGATTCAGAGAACGGCAGGAAAGGCCAAAAGGGGATCAATATGGCCAAAACCTGTGACCGAAATTCGCCCCTTTGTGGCGAGGGAGCTTGCTCCCGCTCGGCTGCACAGCAGTCGTAAAACCGGCAACCGTTATTGATATGGAGAACGCAGTGTTCAGTTCGGGTCTGCTGCGCAGACCAGCGGGAGCAAGCTCCCTCGCCACAGGAGAGCGTCAGGGCCTGAACTGGCTCGGCGCCACCCCGCTCCAGCGCACAAACGCATGGCGGAAACTTGCAGTCTCGCTGAAGCCCAACGCCTCGGCGATGCGGTAAATCGGCAGTTGGTCTTCGTACAGCATCTGCTTGGCGCGCTCAAAGCGCAGTTCGTCGAGCAATTCCTGATAGCTGCACCCCAGATCCTTCAGGTGCCGACGCAGAGTTCGCGCCGAGCAGTTCATCTGCTCGGCCAACCCTTCAAGGCCTGGCGCGGCGTCGAGTTGGGCGGTGAGCAGTTGGCGGATCCGCCCCAGCCACGCCTGGCGTCCGGTGAATTCGGTGTTCTGCTTGCGACAGCGTTCGGCCATGGCCTGATGGGTGATGCTGTCAGCCAGCGGCAAGGGCTGGTCCAGCCAGTGTTTGTCGAAGGCGAAGGCGTTATCGGTGCTGTCAAAGCGCAGGGGGCAATCAAAGTGCATCGCGTAGCTGGCCTGATAATCCGGTGCCGAATGTTCGAAACGGGCACCCAGCAGCGGCAGTGGATGGCCGAGCAGGTCGTCGCAGATGACTTTCAGCGAGACCAGGCAGAACTCGGCGTTGAACACTGCCAGCGCCGGATTTTCCCGATAATCGGCGGCGGCGAACCAGATGCGCTCGCCATCGTCCTCAAGGCTTAGCTCGAAAAGTGTTCCCAACAGCGCCGGATAGCGCAGTGCCAGGCGCAAGGCGTCACCGAAGGTGGCACTGGTGAGCAGGGCATAACCGAGTATGCCGTAGGACGAAACATGCATCCGCCGGCCCAGTTCCAGGCCGATGTCACGCTTGAGCGCGACTGCGTTGGCGCAGACCTGCATTTCCTGGTTGGTGGTGATTCGCGTGTCGGCGCGGCTCAGATCAGCGGCGCTGATGCCGCTGCCGGCCAGCAGCGCCTCACTTGAAAGCCCATCGGCCTTGAACGCGTTGAGCACCAGGGAAACGGCGTTGAGGGTGGTGAGGTGGGAGTGGAGCATGGTGGCTTCCAGCCTTGAGCGTGCTGGAAGAGCAGCAAGTTGTATGCCGAGCCACAATCCTGTGGGAGCGGGCTTGCTCGCGAAAGCGGAGTGTCAGTCACATCAATGTTGGATGTGCCACCGTATTCGCGAGCAAGCCCGCTCCCACAGGTTGTGTAGTGTGTCAGCTAAGTTCGCCGCAAAGGTCGAGTTCAACCAACCGTCGAACCTCTGCCGTGTCCAGATCTGCACCCAACAGCGCATGCAATTTGCCAAACGCGGCTTCACGGGTCATGCCGCCGCCGGACAACACGCCCACGCCACGCAAGCGACTGCCGGCCTCGTAGACATCCAGCTCAACCCCGCCTTCATGGCACTGGGTGATCGCGACCACCACGACCCCCTGATCCCGCGCGCGCGCAAGGCTGGCGAGAAACTCGGGGTTATCGCTCGGCCCGGTGCCGCTGCCGAAGCATTCCAGCACCAGACCCTGAATGCCGCTGTTCAGCACGCCATCGAGTTGCTGCGCGTCGATGCCGGGGAACAGTGGCAGCACGCCGACCTTGGCCAGTTGCTTGCTCTGACGGTACTCAAGCGCTGTCGGCAGGGTAGGCGCTTTAACGCCGCCACCCTGGCGTTGCAGGCGAGCAAACGGGTGCCGACCGAAGCTGCGAATCTTTGCGCAACGGGTCGGGTCCAGCAGCTCGCCATGGAAGTACAACTGCACGCCCGGTGCCAGGCCTTGGCCGAGGGCGACAAGCGCACCGCCGAGGTTTTCCCAGGCATCGCTGTCAGGCACGCCGGCCGGCAGCATGGAACCGGTAAACAGCACCCGTGCGTGCAGGCCGAGCAATTGAAAACTCATGGCGGCGGCGCTGTAGGCCAGGGTGTCGGTGCCGTGCAGGATCAGCACGCTGTCGCAGCCGTCGACCTCGACTGCTTCGATGACCGCGTCGCGCAGGCGCTGCCAGTAGGCCGGGGTCATGTTGGCGCTGTCGATCAGCGGGGTCATTTCTCGGAAGCGCCAGTTCGGCACTACCAGGTCAGGCTGGCTATGCAGGTAGTCGCGCATCCGGGCTTCGAAACCGGACGCCGGTGCCAGGCCGTTAGCGCTGGCTTGCATGCCAATGGTGCCCCCGGTGTAGAGCACCATGACGTGCTGCGCAGCAGGATAAGTTGCGGGAATCATGTGGGGTCTCCTGAACGATGACAGCGTACGACCGAGCATGACGCCGGTCGCACGCTGTGTCACGTCGGGCGCAGGGGATGCGCCCGGTTTTAACCGATCAGCGTTGCGCTGCGGTCACGCCTTGCGGCTCGGCTTCAGATTTTGGAGCTGCGGCTGGCGGGTTGGCTGGCCAGGCTTTGAGGTCCAGGTCCAGGTCCGGGAATTTGCTGGAGTCGAACACTGGCGTCTTGATCCCGGCGCGGCGTTGAGCGTCGTAGTCATTCAGGATGCGCATGCCAACGTTGAACAGCAGGAACAAGGCGATCAGGTTCACGAACGCGAGCATTGTCATGGTGATGTCGGCGAAGGCGAACACGGTGCTCAGGTTTTCGATCGCACCCCAGAAGATCAACGCCAGTACCAATGCGCGGTAGCCGATCAGCACCTTACGGTTTTCACCAACCAGGAAGCGCAGGTTGCTCTCGCCCAGGTAGTAGTTGTAGAGGATCGAGGTGAACACGAACAACGCCAGCGCGACGCTGATGAACATCCGGCCCCAATCACCGACTACGGCGGCCAGGGAGTTCTGGGTCAGGGCAATGCCGTCGCCTTCGAAGCCTGGTGTGTAGAAGCCCGACAGCAAGATCAGCAATGCAGTGCAGGTGCAGATCACGAAGGTGTCGAGGAACACGCTGAACGCCTGAACCACGCCTTGTGCGACCGGGTGCTCGACCGAAGCCACGGCTGCGACGTTAGGCGCACTGCCCAGACCGGCTTCGTTGGCGAACACGCCGCGCTTCACGCCCATGACGATGGCGCTGCCGATCAGACCGCCGAAGGCCTGGTCCAGACCGAATGCGCTCTTGACGATGGTCATCAGCATGCCCGGCACATGGTCGAATTGCAGCACGATCACGTAGATGGTCACGCCGATGTAGACCAGGGTCTTCACCGGTACCAGCAGGTCGGCCACTTTGGCGATCCGCTTGATCCCGCCGATAAACACCAGGCCCAACAGCACCGCCAGGCCCAGGCCGGTGTAGGTGGTGTTCAGGCCGAAGGCGTTATTGAGCGAGTGGGTCACGGCATGGGATTGCAGGCCGTTGAAGGCGAACCCGAAGGTCACCAGCAACAGGAATGCCATGATCATGCCCAACCAGCGCTTCTGCAGGCCGTGCTGGATGTAGTAGGACGGGCCGCCGCGGTACTGACCTTCGGAGTCGCAGCGCTTATAGAGCTGGCCGAGGGAGCATTCGAAGAAGCTGCTGGACATGCCGACCAGTGCGGTCACCCACATCCAGAACACTGCGCCCGGGCCACCGAGGGTCACGGCGATGCCGACACCCGCGATATTGCCTGCGCCGACGCGGCCGGCGAGGCTGAGCATCAGGGCCTGGAACGAGCTGAGTTGCTCGCTGCTGCTACGCAGGCTCTCTTTGAAGACCGAGAACATGTGTAGGAAGTGACGCAATTGTACGAAACGCGAGCGGATCGTGAAGTAGCTACCGAGCCCGACAATGAGCACGATCAGCACTTTCCCTGAGAGGAAGTCGTTGATGACTTCGAGCATGGAGTATTCCTCGCTATTTTTTGTGTGTGCGAATACTGGGCGGTCGACACATCGCGTTACACCGGATTGTGCGTGGCACAACTGGTGGGTCGAAGGTTCGTCCCTGTTCCATTTCGCGGGTTGTTATTAGTTCGGGGTTCGCATGGGTTTGGGCCTCGTTATCGACGACCGCTCACGCGAAGAGGGCCGGCACTATACATAGGAGAGTGCCGTCCGTCTGCACAGTTGTGGTGCAATCGACGAAACGAAAGCGCTGCAAAATCAAAAAATCGCAGCCTTCGGCAGCTTCTACGGGTATCTGTCAAACCCGGTAGGAGATGCCGAAGGCTGCGATCTTTGCGGCACTGAAAACATTCAACATGTTCGTAAAATCCGCAAAAGTGCTGAAAAAAAAGGGCTTGAGGGAGTAAATCCCCAAGCCCTCAAAAGGTGAGAGGTGTCTAGTCCCTCGACCTGGTGAGCAGTAACTACAGCGTTAGGCTTTCAGTGGTACCAGACGCGGAGCAATCATGTTTTCCGGGCGCAGGATGTCGGCGAGCATCGCGTCGTCGAGCAGGCCTTCTTCGCGCACCAGTTCCAGCACGCCGCGGCCGCTTTCAAGGGCGATACGGGCGATGCGGGTGGCGTTTTCATAGCCGATGTACGGGTTCAGCGCGGTGACCAGACCGATCGAGTGTTCGACCAGTTCACGGCAGCGGGCTTCGTTGGCAGTGATGCCGACGATGCAGTGCTCGCGCAGCATGTCCATGGCGCGTTGCAGCAGGCGGATCGAGTCGAAGATCTTGAAGGCGATCAACGGCTCCATCACGTTCAGTTGCAACTGGCCGCCTTCGGCCGCGATGGTCAGTGCCAGGTCGTTACCGATGATCTGGAAGGCCACCTGGTTAACGGCTTCAGGAATAACCGGGTTGACCTTGCCTGGCATGATCGAGCTGCCTGGCTGACGCGCTGGCAGGTTGATTTCGTTGATGCCGGTGCGTGGGCCGCTGGACAGCAGGCGCAAGTCGTTGCAGATCTTCGACAGCTTGACCGCGGTGCGCTTGAGCATGCCGGAGAACAGCACGAAGGCACCCATGTCGGAAGTCGCTTCGATCAGGTCGGCGGCCGGTACCAGCGGTTGACCGCTGATCAGTGCCAGGCGCTGAACAGCCAGGTGCTGGTAACGCGGGTCGGCGTTGATGCCGGTACCGATCGCGGTGCCGCCCAGGTTCACTTCGGTCAGCAGTTCCGGTGCCAGTGTCTTCAGGCGTGCCAGGTCTTCGCTCAGGGTGGTGGCGAAGGCGCGGAATTCCTGGCCAAGGGTCATCGGCACGGCGTCTTGCAGCTGGGTACGACCCATCTTCAGAACGTGGCTGAATTCTTCACCTTTGGCAGCGAACGACTGGATCAGGCTGTCGAGGCTGGCGAGCAGGGCGTCGTGACCCAACAGCAGACCCAGACGGATGGCCGTCGGGTAGGCGTCGTTGGTCGACTGGGCCATGTTCACGTCGTTGTTCGGGTGCAGGTATTGGTATTCGCCCTTGCTGTGGCCCATGGCCTCCAGCGCGATGTTGGCGATGACTTCGTTGGCATTCATGTTGGTTGAAGTGCCAGCGCCGCCTTGAATCATGTCCACCACGAACTCTTCGTGGAAATCGCCGCGGATCAGACGGGCACACGCTTCGCTGATGGCAGCGTGCTTGACGTCGCTCAGGTGACCCAGCTCGCGGTTGGCGTCAGCAGCAGCCTGCTTGACCATTGCCAGACCCACAACCAGTTTCGGGTAATGCGAAATCGGAACGCCGGAGAGACGGAAGTTGTTCACCGCTCGCAGGGTCTGGATGCCGTAATACGCTTGAGCTGGTACTTCGAGTACGCCAAGCAGGTCTTTTTCTGTGCGGAAAGATGCAGCGGAGGACATGATAGAAATCATCTCGATATGGACCCGGTCTATGCCGGAACGCTGCGAATGCTAGGCTTGTGGAAAATTTTGGGCCAATGCTGTTAAGCACTGCCCTATGCACATTCGGCATAATACCCGTGTGACGCCGTGTATACGGCAAGCGTGTGACCTAAATTGGTGCGTGTCCGGGAGGGCGTGATGAATCTGGAAAGCAAATGGCTCGAGGACTTTAGTGCCCTGGCCGCCACCCGCAGCTTTTCGCAGGCCGCCGAACGGCGCTTTGTGACTCAGCCGGCATTCAGTCGGCGGATCCGCAGCCTCGAAGCCGCGCTGGGGCTGACCCTGGTCAATCGCTCGCGCACGCCCATCGAACTGACGGCGGCGGGGCAGTTGTTTCTGGTCACGGCGCGTACGGTGGTCGAGCAACTCGGCGAAGTGCTGCGGCATTTGCATCACCTCGAAGGCGGGCAGGGCGAAGTGATGCAAGTCGCGGCCGCTCACTCCCTGGCCCTGGGTTTCTTTCCGCGCTGGATCGCGCAATTGCGCAATGAAGGCCTGAACATTGCGACGCGGCTGGTGGCGACCAACGTCGGCGACGCCGTACACGCGTTGCGCGAAGGCGGCTGCGATCTGATGCTGGCGTTTTATGACCCGGATGCGGCCATGCAAATGGACCCGGAGATTTTCCCGTCACTGCACCTGGGCGACACCGAAATGCTCCCGGTCTGTGCGGCCGATGCGGATGGCAAGCCGCTGTTTGACCTCGAAGGCGAGGCCAGCGTGCCGCTGTTGGCTTACAGCGCCGGGGCTTTTCTCGGGCGTTCGGTGAACATGCTGCTGCGCCAGCGCGCGCTGCGTTTCACCACCATTTATGAAACCGCCATGGCCGACAGCCTGAAAAGCATGGCGCTGGAAGGGCTGGGCATTGCCTGGGTGCCGCAGCTCAGCGTGCGTGCCGAACTGGCGCGCGGTGAGCTGGTGGTCTGCGGCGGCCCGCAATGGCACGTGCCACTGGAAATTCGTTTGTACCGCTGCGCGCTGGTACGCAAGGCCAACGTAAGGCTGTTGTGGCGCAAGCTGGAAGGCAGCGCCGCGCAAACCCCTTGAGACTCTGAAGATTCAGTGTGGGATTCGTGTTGTATTGGATTGACCTTCAAGTCAATAAAACCGGTACTTTGCGCCGTATGACAGATGGTCGCGCGGGGGGCTGTTTATCTGCTTCATTGAGGTATACTGCGCGGCCTTCGGCCGGTTCGTCTGGCCATAATTCGTACAACAAGCCACGCATTTGCGTGGCTTGTTGTTTTTTGACGCGCCTGCGGGCGCCCAGAGAGAAGAGGCACGACGATGAGCGCACTGGTTGGCGTGATCATGGGCTCCAAGTCCGATTGGTCCACCCTTAGCCACACCGCCGATATGCTGGAAAAGCTCGGCATCCCTTACGAGGTGAAAGTGGTCTCTGCCCACCGCACCCCGGACCTGCTGTTCCAGTATGCCGAAGAGGCCGAGGCCCGTGGCATCGAGGTGATTATCGCCGGTGCCGGCGGCGCGGCCCACTTGCCTGGCATGTGTGCGGCCAAGACCCACCTGCCGGTGCTGGGCGTGCCGGTGCAGTCGTCGATGCTTTCGGGCGTCGATTCGCTGCTGTCGATCGTGCAGATGCCTGCGGGCATCCCGGTCGCTACCCTGGCCATCGGCAAGGCCGGCGCGATCAACGCAGCCCTGCTCTCGGCGAGTATCCTGGGCGCCAAGCACCCGCAATTCCACGCGGTGCTGAAAACCTTCCGTGCTGAGCAGACAGACAGCGTCCTGGACAATCCAGACCCACGCATCGCCTGAGGTTGTTGACGATGAAGATCGGTGTAATCGGTGGCGGCCAGTTGGGTCGCATGTTGGCCCTGGCAGGTACGCCGCTGGGAATGAACTTCGCTTTTCTGGATCCCGCGCCGGATGCCTGTGCAGCCGCGCTGGGTGAACACCTGCGGGCCGATTACGGCGATCAGGATCACCTGCGCCAGTTGGCCGATGAAGTCGACCTGGTGACCTTCGAGTTCGAAAGCGTTCCTGCCGAAACCGTGGCCTTCCTGTCGCAATTCGTTCCGGTTTACCCGAGTGCCGAAGCGCTGCGCATTGCCCGTGATCGCTGGTTCGAAAAGAGCCTGTTCAAGGACCTGGGCATTCCGACGCCGGCTTTCGCCGATATCCACTCGCAAGCCGACCTGGAGGCTGCGGTAGCCACCATCGGCCTGCCCGCCGTGTTGAAAACCCGCACCTTGGGTTACGACGGCAAAGGCCAGAAAGTCCTGCGCACGCCGGCCGATGTGCTCGGTACGTTCGCCGAGCTGGGCAGCGTGGCCTGTTTGCTGGAAGGCTTTGTGCCGTTCACCGGTGAAGTGTCGCTGATCGCCGTGCGTGCTCGCGATGGTGAAACGAAGTTCTACCCGCTGGTCCACAACACCCACGACAGCGGCATTCTCAAACTGTCCGTGGCCAGCACCGACCACCCGTTGCAAGCCCTGGCCGAGGATTACTCCAGCCGCGTGCTCAAGCAGCTGGATTACGTCGGCGTGATGGCGTTCGAGTTCTTTGAAGTCGACGGTGGCCTCAAGGCCAACGAAATCGCCCCGCGCGTACACAACTCTGGCCACTGGACTACTGAAGGCGCCGAGTGCAGCCAGTTCGAAAACCACCTGCGCGCCGTTGCCGGCCTGCCGCTGGGTTCGACCGCCAAGGTCGGCGAGAGCGCGATGCTCAACTTCATCGGCGTTGTCCCGCCGGTGGAGAAGGTCATCGCCATCGCCGATTGCCATCTGCACCACTACGGCAAGGCGTTCAAGGTCGGCCGCAAGGTCGGTCACGCCAACCTGCGTTGCGCCGACAAAGCCACGCTGGAGCAGCAGATCCTCAAGGTTGAAGCGCTGATTGCCGAATAGTTTCATCTGGCAGCGACGGAACCTTCGGTCGCCGCCGATCTCTGATGGCAGGATGCCAAAGTCTGGCTAGGCTTTGGCATACCCACATCATTCAGAGGGAAACGCCATGCACATTATTGGAACCATCTTCATCGGATTGATCGTTGGCCTGCTGGCTCGTTTCCTGAAACCAGGTGACGACAGCATGGGCTGGATCATGACCATCCTGCTTGGCATCGGCGGTTCGCTGGCGGCCACGTACGGCGGCCAGGCGCTGGGTATCTATCAGGCTGGCCAAGGTGCGGGCTTCATCGGTGCACTGGTGGGCGCGATTGTTTTGCTGGTGATCTACGGTCTGATCAAGAAAAACACCTGATTCAAGCGACAAAGCCCTCTCTGCCGCACGGGCAGAGAGGGCTAGAATGCTCGACGATTTACTGACTCCCCTCTGCCGAGCACATTTCATGCGCCGTCTTCTGCTGACTCTCTTATTGCTGGGCACTGGCCTGGCTCATGCCGGCGAACTGCCGGAAACCGACTGGCTCGAACTGATGCCCAAGTCGGATCAGAAAGCCCTTGAGGCCATGCCTGAAATCGACCACAACTCGCCCGAAGCCAACGGCACCTTTACCGACAAGGGTGGCTTGAAGCAGAGCAAGGGCTTGCCGGCGGTGATGTATTCGACCAAGACCGTGGCGTCGATGAACGACAAGAACATCCGCATCGGCGGGTATCCCGTGCCTTTGGAAACCGATGCCAAGGGGCGCAGCACGCTGTTCTTCCTGGTGCCGTACCCGGGCGCCTGCATCCACGTGCCGCCACCGCCGCCCAACCAGTTGGTGCTGGTGCGCTATCCGAAGGGCTTGAAGCTGGACGATATCTACACACCGCTGTGGGTCACCGGCACGCTGAAGATCGAGAAGGTCAACAACGACCTGGCCGATGCGGCGTATGCACTGGATGCGGCGAAAGTACGGGCGGTCAAAGAGTCGGATTTGTAAGGTCTGGAGTTCTGCACAAGACTTGTGGCGAGGGAGCTTGCTCCCGCTGGACTGCGCAGCAGTCCCAACACCAGCAATCGAGTTCTGACAGGCAGAACCCATTGCCTGGTTTTACGACCGCTTCGCGGCCGAGCGGGAGCAAGCTCCCTCGCCACAGTTGATCGCAGTGTTGCTTAAAGAGTTTTGCTGGCGATGCTCACGCCCAGCGTATGACTCGCCCCCGGCGCCAGGGTCACGATGTCATCCATCACATTCGCCGTTTCGATGCACAGCATGCGCTGCCAGCCGTCGTCGGCCATGTCACTGAATTGCGCCGCCCGTGCGATCCACGGGTTCCAGATCACCGCCGAGCGCGAGCCGCTGCTGGTCAGCTCGATGCGCCGTTCCCAGGCAGGATCGACGATGCTCAATTGCGCCGGTGTATTCAGGTAGATCCGGTCGGTTTCCCCGGCAAAACGCAAATCGCCGGTCTGAGTCACGGTTTTCCAGTTATCCAGGGTTTCGATGTAGCTCAGCCCGTCCAGGCCTTCGACGTGCACATTGCGTACATCGCTGACCGCGTAATAGCTGTGCAGCGCCTGACTGATGGTGACGGGGATACTGCCCTGGTTTTGGCTGGTCAGGTTGATATGCAGTTGCTCATCCAGGCGAATGCTCAGTTTCAGGTCCACCGCATACGGCCAACCCGGCAAGCCGCCTTCGAGGTAGGGCAGGACGAACTCGACCTTCAGGCTTTCGCCTTCGGCTTCAATGGCGCCCAGTTCCCAATCCATCGCCCGCACTAAACCGTGGGCGGTTGGCGGTTCGTTGCTGACGCGCATCGCCTGAACGCTCGGCGGATTGCGGTCCAGATTGCCGAACCACGGCCAGCAAACCGGAACACCGGCGCGGATGCTTTTGCCGGTTTTGAACACCGCCTCATCGTTGAGCCAGATCAGCGGCGGTTGCCCGGCCAGTTGATAACTGAGGATGTGCGCGCCTTGCTGGGCCACCAGCAATTCGGCCTGGCCGTGGCGGATACGCCAGCAGTTCAGTTCATCCAGTTTCACGGCTTCAACGTTGGGAGTCGGCATGTTGCACATCTCGTTCAGGATCAATGACGTCAATGGACCGTAAAACGGCCGCCGGGTTTAACGCTCGCCCGGTTTAACGAGCTCTGGGCGGAACCGAGCGGGTGCGGCCGCTGCCATCGATGGCGACGAACACGAACACCGCCTCAGTGACTTTACGCCATTCGCTGGACAGTGGATCGTCGCTCCAGACCTCGACCATCATCTTGATCGAGCTGCGGCCGATTTCCGTTGCCTGAGTATAGAAGGACAGCTGCGCGCCCACGGCGACCGGCACCAGGAAGGCCATGCGATCGATCGCCACGGTGGCGACGCGTCCGCCCGCGACCTTGCTGGCCATCGCCGTACCGGCCAAATCCATCTGAGACACCAGCCAGCCGCCGAAAATATCGCCAAAGCCGTTGGTTTCGCGGGGAAGCGCGGTGATTTGCAGGGCCAGATCGCCTTGCGGAATAGGATCTTCTTGTTCGAGCTCTATCATGCCGAGGGTGCCTCTGAGCCGTGACTCTTGGAATATGTAGCGGGTGAATAGCCGTCTTGGGAAAAACGATTCAGCCCCGAACATACTACGTTCGTCACGTTTTCCATAAGGCGCGCTAAAGGGAAACTCTGCGAAACCGGCTGACAAAGGCCAACGACGTTTTCGCACAGCAACCCCTTACAAAGTGTTGCACGGTTGCGAGTATATCGATCGGTAGACTCCGAGACGACCATCGGGTTCTCATTTTGACTGCCAAATACGCGCTTTCCTGTGCTTTTTCGAACAATTTGCTATCGTGCCGAACCTGCCCAAGCCCCTGCCAGCGTTGTTGGGGTTGCGGATCTGACTATAAGAGAAGCCCTTGCCATGACCACAGCGCCATCGAGCATCGCGACACCCGCGCAACCTGCGCGCCCCTTGACCGGTAACGACTATAAGACACTGTCGCTTTCCGCCTTGGGCGGCGCGCTGGAGTTTTACGACTTCATCATCTTCGTGTTCTTCGCCACGGTGGTTGGCAAGTTGTTCTTCCCGGCGGACATGCCCGAGTGGCTGCGGCTGATGCAGACCTTCGGCATCTTTGCCGCCGGTTACCTGGCGCGGCCACTGGGCGGCATCGTCATGGCGCACTTCGGCGACCTGCTGGGGCGCAAGAAAATGTTCACCCTGAGCATTTTCATGATGGCCGTACCGACGCTGATCATGGGCTTGCTGCCGACATACGCGCAGATCGGCCTGTGGGCGCCGATCCTGTTGCTGCTGATGCGAGTGATCCAGGGCGCGGCGATTGGCGGTGAAGTGCCGGGGGCCTGGGTATTCGTTTCCGAACACGTGCCGCAGCGACACATCGGCTACGCTTGCGGCACGCTGACGTGCGGCCTGACTGCCGGCATCCTGCTCGGCTCGCTGGTCGCCACCGCAATCAACAGCCTCTATTCCGCTGAACAAGTGGCTGATTACGCCTGGCGGATCCCGTTCCTGCTCGGCGGTGTGTTTGGCCTGTTCTCGGTCTACCTGCGCCGCTGGCTGCACGAAACCCCGGTGTTCGCCGAGCTGCAACTGCGCAAGGCGCTGGCCGAAGAGGTGCCGCTGCGTGCGGTACTGCGTGACCATCGCGGCGCCATCGCCATCTCGATGCTGCTGACCTGGCTGCTGTCGGCCGGGATCATCGTGGTGATTCTGATGACCCCGACCGTGCTGCAAACCATTTATCACTTCTCGGCCACGACTGCGCTGCAAGCCAATAGCGTGGCTATCGTGTGCCTGAGCCTGGGCTGTGTGATCTCCGGCGCGCTGGCGGATCGCTTCGGCGCTGGCCGGGTGTTCGTGTTTGGCAGCGCAGCGCTGCTGGCGACGTCCTGGACTTTCTACCACAGCCTGTTCAATCACCCCGACTGGCTATTCCCGCTGTACGCGCTGACCGGCCTGTTCGTCGGCACGATCGGCGCGGTGCCATTCGTGATGGTCAAGGCGTTCCCGGCCGTGGTGCGCTTCAGCGGCCTGTCGTTTTCCTACAACCTGGCCTACGCGATCTTCGGCGGCCTGACCCCGATGGTCGTCACCCTGCTGCTTAAGGAAAGCCCGATGGGGCCTGCCTACTATGTGGCGATCATTTGCAGCATCGGCATCCTGGTGGGTGGTTACCTCTGGAAGAACAACCGCTAAGCCGACTTCTTTATCGACTGCACCTGCCCCTTCGCGGGCAAGCCCGCTCCCACCTTTAACCGAGTTCTTTCAGAAGAATGCGGTCAATGTGGGAGCGAGCTTGCTCGCGATGGGGGCGACGCGAATCATCCTGTAAAAAGTCGAATGCTGGCCTTTCATCTAATTGTCATATTCAGGTCATAGAGTGTTCACACGGCCTGCCGATACTTGGCCCCGACTTAACACACCCTATTTGCTAGGAGTAAGGCATGAAACTGAAGCGTTTGATGGCGGCAATGACGTTTGTCGCTGCTGGCGTTGCAACTGCCAACGCGGTAGCCGCTGGTGTAGACCCAGCCATCCCGGCTTATACCAAAGCCACTGGTGTTTCGGGCAACCTGTCCAGCGTCGGTTCCGATACCCTGGCTAACCTCATGACCCTGTGGGCTGAGAACTACAAAAAAGAATACCCGAACGTAAACATCCAGATTCAGGCCGCTGGCTCCGCCACCGCGCCACCTGCGTTGACTGAAGGCACCTCCAACCTGGGCCCGATGAGCCGCAAGATGAAGGACACCGAACTGGCAGCCTTCGAGCAGAAGTACGGCTACAAGCCAACCGCTATCCCGGTTGCCGTGGATGCCTTGGCCGTGTTCGTGCACAAAGACAACCCGATCCAGCACCTGACCATGGAGCAAGTCGACGCGATCTTCTCCTCGACTCGTCTGTGCGGCGCTAAAGCAGAAGTCAAAACCTGGGGCGACCTGGGCGTGACCGGCGACCTGGCCAACAAGCCGGTTCAACTGTTCGGCCGTAACTCGGTATCCGGCACGTATGGCTACTTCAAAGAAGAAGCCCTGTGCAAAGGCGACTACAAGCCAAACGTCAACGAACAACCAGGCTCGGCTTCGGTCGTGCAATCGATCAGCTCTTCGCTGAACGGTATCGGTTACTCGGGCATCGGCTACAAAACTGCTAGCGTGAAGACTGTGGCTCTGGCCAAGAAAGGCAGCACCGACTACATCGCAGACAGCGAAGAAAACGCCCTGAACGGCAAATACCCGCTGTCGCGTTTCCTCTACGTTTACGTCAACAAAGCTCCAAACAAGCCTCTGGCCCCGCTGGAAGCCGAGTTCGTGAAACTGGTTCTGTCCAAACAGGGTCAGGAAGTTGTCGTGAAAGACGGCTACATCCCACTGCCAGCCAAAGTTGCCGCCAAGGCACTGGCTGACCTGGGTTTGCAAGAGGGCGGCGCTGAAGTCGCAAAAAAGTAAAACCGTAGGTCCGGGGTTCGCCCCGGACCCGTAGGAGCAAGGCTGGTGTGGCGAGGGGGCTTGCCCCCGTTCGACTGCGAAGCAGTCGTAAATCGGTCGATGCTTAGAATGCGGTGACTGATTTTAGGGGGGGAGCTTCGCTCCCCAACGGGGGCAAGCCCCCTCGCCACAGATTGCTCCTACCTCCCAATTTTCCAGTCCGCTGCCAGTTCACACGGGCGGCGGATTTGTTGCGTCACTGCATTGTCATCTTTCTGTCATACAGGATCGCTAGGGTGTGCGCATGAATGATCTGGCCAATTCCACCATGACTACCAATCCCCCCAAGCGAATTGACTTCAATACGCCTGAGCTCCAACGCAAGCGCCGCATCCGCGCGCTCAAAGACCGCCTGACCCGCTGGTACGTCCTCGTCGGCGGCCTCGCCGTACTCGGCGCGATCACGCTGATCTTCTTCTTCCTTGGCTACGTCGTTGCGCCACTGTTTCAGGGCGCCAACCTGACCGCCAAAGACGCGATCACCCCGGCCTGGATGCAAGACGCCGGCAAACCGCTGATGATCTCTCTCGAAGAACAGAACCAGGTCGCCATGCGGGTTTCCGACAAGGGCCAGGCGCTGTTTTTCGACGTCGACAGTGGCGCCGAGCTAAGCCGCATTGATCTGCCGATCCCGGCCGGCACCAGCGTAACTGCCATTGGTAAAGACCAGCCCGGCCATCCACTGGTCGTCGTGGGTTTGTCCAACGGTCAGGCACTGGTGTTCCGCCACACCTATAAAGTCAGTTACCCGGACGGCAAGAAAACCATCTCGCCGGCCATCGAATTCCCGTACGGCGAAACGCCGATCGCACTGAACGAGCAGGGCGGTGCTCTGGAGCACGTCAGCCTCAATGCGACGGATTCGACCCTGCTGCTCGCTGGCTCTACCGGTTCGCAATTGCACGTGCTGTCGCTGAGCAGCGAAGAAAACATGATGACCGGTGAGGTCACCAACGAGCAGAAGCGTATCGAGCTGCCGCAAATGACCGAGCCGGTGAAGAACATCTTCGTCGACCCGCGTCAGCAGTGGCTATACGTGGTCAACGGTCGCGCCCAGGCCGACGTCTTCAGCCTGAGCGACAAGAGCCTCAACGGTCGCTACAAACTGCTGGATGACGGCGAAGCGCAAGTGACCGCCAGTACTCAACTGGTGGGCGGCATCTCGCTGATCATCGGCGACTCCAAGGGTGGTCTGGCCCAGTGGTTCATGGCTCGCGATACCGATGGCGAGCAACGGCTGAAACAGATCCGCACCTTCCAGATGGGTACCACGCCGATCGTTGAAATCACCGCCGAAGAACGTCGCAAAGGCTTCGTCGCCCTCGACACTGCCGGCAAGCTCGGGGTGTTCCACAGCACCGCTCACCGCACCTTGCTGGTGGACCAGGTGGTGGATGGTGCGGGCCTCTTCGGCCTGTCGCCGCGTGCCAACCGGATCATTGTGGAGCAGGGCGGCAAGCTGCAACCGCTGCTGCTCGACAACCCGCACCCGGAAGTTTCGTGGAGCGCGTTGTGGAGCAAGGTCTGGTACGAAAACTACGACGAGCCTAAATACGTCTGGCAATCGACCGCGGCCAACACCGACTTCGAACCCAAGATGAGCCTTTCGCCACTGACCTTCGGTACGCTGAAAGCCGCGTTCTACGCGATGCTGCTGGCCGCACCTCTGGCGGTCGCTGCGGCGATCTACACCGCGTACTTCATGGCGCCGGGCATGCGTCGCAAGGTCAAGCCGGTCATCGAATTGATGGAAGCGATGCCGACGGTGATTCTTGGCTTCTTTGCCGGCCTGTTCCTCGCACCGTATGTGGAAGGGCACCTGCCGGGCATTTTCAGCCTGTTGATGCTCTTGCCGATCGGCATTCTGGTAGCCGGCTTCATCTTCAGTCGCCTGCCCGAGTCGATTCGCCTGAAAGTGCCGGACGGCTGGGAAAGCGCGATCCTGATCCCGGTGATTCTGTTTGTGGGCTGGTTGTCGCTGTTCATGAGCCCGTACATGGAAGCGTGGTTCTTTGGCGGCGACATGCGCATGTGGATCTCCCACGACCTGGGCATCACCTACGACCAGCGCAACGCACTGGTCGTCGGCCTGGCCATGGGCTTTGCGGTGATCCCGAACATCTACTCGATCGCCGAAGACGCCGTATTCAGCGTGCCGCGCGGCCTGACGCTGGGCTCCCTGGCCCTCGGCGCCACGCCATGGCAGACCATGACTCGCGTAGTGATCCTGACCGCCAGCCCGGGCATTTTCTCGGCACTGATGATCGGCATGGGCCGTGCGGTCGGGGAAACCATGATCGTGTTGATGGCCACCGGTAACACCCCGGTCATGGAAATGAACCTGTTCGAAGGTCTACGCACCCTGGCCGCCAACGTCGCGGTAGAGATGCCCGAGTCGGAAGTCGGTGGCAGTCACTACCGCGTGTTGTTCCTGTCGGCGCTGGTGCTGCTGTTGTTCACCTTCATCATGAACACCCTCGCGGAGCTGATCCGTCAGCGTCTGCGCAAGAAATACTCGTCGCTTTAAGAAAGGTAGAAGTCTGTGAAACAGAACTCCCTGAAAGGATGGTTCAAGAGCGGCGCTCCCGGCGTCTGGATCAGCGGTGGCGCGGTGTCCATCGCGGTCATCATGACCATTGGTTTGCTGGCGGTGATTGCCGTGCGCGGTCTGGGCCACTTCTGGCCGGCAGACCTGATGCACGCCAGTTACAACGTGCCGGGCCAGGCCAACCATGTCGTCATCGGCGAAGTGGTGCAGAAGGAAGAAGTGCCGCGTGAGCGTCTGAAAACCGCGGGTTTGCCAGTGCCGGATCAAGGCCCGGAATTCATGACCCGCGAGCTGATCAAGGTCGGTAACCGTGACATCAACGGCAATGACTTCACCTGGATCGTCGGCGAGTGGCTGACCGACCAGAGCACGCCGCGCGAACTGATGACCATCGAGCGCCGTGAGTGGGGTAACTTCTACGGCTACCTGCTCAACGTCAAACAGGACGGCAAGGTCATCGCTGAAGGCGAAGCGGCGTGGCCGGAGCTGCAAGCGCGGGTGGACCGCGTCAACAAGCTCGCGGCACAACTCAAAAGCCTTGAAAAAACCGACATCGGCGCGATCAACGCCGGCCTTGAGCGGATTCGCCTGCACGGCCGCAAGCTGGAGCTTGAAGGTAAGCTCGATCCGACCGCGCAAGCCGACATGGACACTGAGCGCGCTGAGCTGAACGCTCGTTATAAAGACGTCGAGGCACGCCTGAGCGACCTGCACGCGCAGTTCAACCGCGACAGCCTGACCGCTCGCGATGCCAACGGCAAAGAAGTCGAAATCGGCATCGGCAAAGTGGTTCATGCCTACCAGCCGAACGCCATGAGCTACCTGACCAAGCTGGGTTTCTACTTCAACAAGGTCTGGGAGTTCCTCAGCGACGACCCGCGTGAAGCCAACACCGAAGGCGGGATCTTCCCGGCGATCTTCGGCACCGTGATGATGACCCTGATCATGGCGATGATCGTTACTCCATTCGGCGTACTGGCAGCGGTCTACCTGCGTGAATATGCACGCCAGGGGCCGATGACCCGCTTGATCCGCATCGCGGTGAACAACCTGGCGGGCGTTCCGGCGATCGTTTACGGCGTGTTCGGTCTAGGCTTCTTCGTTTACGTACTCGGCGGCTCGGTTGACCGTTTGTTCTTCCCTGAAGCCTTGCCGGCGCCGACGTTCGGTACGCCGGGCCTGCTCTGGGCCTCGCTGACCCTGGCGCTGCTGGCGGTGCCGGTGGTGATCGTGGCCACCGAAGAAGGCCTGGCGCGGATTCCTCGCACCGTGCGTGAAGGCTCGTTGGCCCTCGGCGCGACCAAGGCTGAAACCTTGTGGAAGATCGTGCTGCCGATGGCCAGCCCGGCGATGATGACCGGGATGATCCTCGCCGTGGCCCGCGCCGCCGGTGAAGTGGCGCCGCTGATGCTCGTGGGTGTGGTGAAACTGGCGCCGTCGCTGCCGGTGGACGGCAACTACCCGTACTTGCACCTCGACCAGAAAATCATGCACCTGGGCTTCCACATTTATGACGTCGGCTTCCAGAGCCCGAACGTCGAAGCCGCACGGCCGCTGGTGTACGCCACGGCGCTGCTGCTGGTGCTGGTGATCGCCACGCTCAACCTGTCGGCAGTGTGGATCCGTAACCACCTGCGCGAGAAATACAAAGCTTTGGATAGCTAATCACCACCGACCCTGTAGGAGCAAAGCTTGCTCGCGATGGCATCACCGCGTTGAACCGGTTAACACTCACCGGCCCCATCGCAGGCAAGCCTTGCTCCTACAAAGAATTGCGTAATCGCAGGCCAGGCCTGCGGTCAACCGAACCGAATTTGTTAGCACAGGGAGTTTCCCATGCAGCACGAAACACACACCCACGGCATCAACATGTCGGCCCTGGGTCGCGACAAACAGAGCCTGAACCTGGCACAGGAAACCGTGGCCATCGAAGTGCCGAGCCTGAGCCTGTTCTACGGCGACAAACAAGCGCTGTTCGACGTCAGCATGAACATTCCCAAGCAGCGCGTGACCGCATTCATCGGCCCGTCCGGTTGCGGCAAGTCAACGCTGTTGCGCACCTTCAACCGGATGAACGATCTGGTCGATGGCTGCCGTGTCGAAGGTGAGATCAACCTCTACGGCAACAACATCTACCGCAAGGGCGAAGACGTGGCCGAACTGCGTCGTCGCGTCGGCATGGTGTTCCAGAAGCCGAACCCGTTCCCGAAAACCATCTATGAAAACGTGGTCTACGGCCTGCGTATTCAGGGCATCAACAAAAAACGCGTGCTCGATGAAGCCGTCGAGTGGGCGTTGAAAGGCGCGGCACTCTGGGATGAAGTGAAAGACCGTCTGCACGAGTCGGCACTGGGCTTGTCCGGTGGCCAGCAGCAACGTCTGGTGATCGCTCGTACCATCGCGGTCGAGCCGGAAGTGCTGCTGCTCGACGAACCGTGTTCGGCACTCGACCCGATCTCGACGCTGAAAGTTGAAGAACTGATCTACGAACTGAAATCCAAGTTCACCATTGTCATCGTGACCCACAACATGCAACAGGCCGCACGGGTTTCCGACTACACGGCGTTCATGTACATGGGCAAACTGGTGGAATTCGGCGACACCGATACCCTGTTCACCAATCCGGCGAAGAAGCAGACCGAAGACTACATCACCGGTCGTTATGGCTAGGATGCCGCTAGCGTTGCTCGCTTAACCATCGCTGCGGTAGACCGCACCTTACCGGACGCTCCAAGGACGCCAACATGATTAGTAAAGAAGGCCTTACCCACCACATCTCCCAGCAGTTCAACGCTGAGCTCGAGGAAGTGCGCAGCCACCTCCTGGCCATGGGCGGGCTGGTCGAAAAGCAGGTCAATGATGCGGTCACTGCACTGATCGAAGCGGACTCGGGCCTGGCCCAGCAAGTGCGCGAGATCGACGACCAGATCAACCAGATGGAACGCAACATCGACGAAGAATGCCTGCGCATTCTGGCCCGTCGTCAGCCGGCTGCGTCCGACTTGCGGTTGATCATCAGCATCTCCAAGTCGGTCATCGACCTGGAACGCATCGGCGATGAAGCGACCAAAATCGCCCGCCGTGCCATCCAGCTGTGCGAAGAAGGCGAGGCCCCGCGCGGTTACGTCGAAGTTCGGCACATCGGCGACCAGGTGCGCAACATGGTTCGCGACGCACTGGATGCCTTCGCCCGCTTCGACGCCGAGCTGGCGCTGTCGGTGGCCCAGTACGACAAGGTCATCGACCGTGAATACAAGACCGCGCTGCGCGAGCTGGCGACCTACATGATGGAAGATCCGCGTTCGATCACGCGGGTCTTGAGCATCATTTGGGTGCTGCGTTCGCTGGAGCGGATTGGCGACCACGCGCGCAATATTTCCGAGTTGGTGATTTACCTGGTGCGCGGTACCGATGTCCGTCACCTGGGCCTCAAGCGCATGAAGGAAGAAGTTGAAGGCACAAGTGCCGAAAGCGCTAATGTTCCGGGCAAAGCTGACGATAAGTAAGATTGCCCAAGTAAAGCGCCCGGCCCTTTGGCCGGGCGTTTTTGTTTGTGTGGCTTTCGAATTGAAACGCCGAATGAAAAAGCAGCACCCGCGAACGAAAAGTCCCGGCGTGACTGAAGAGTTTTGGCAAAGTGCCATCAGCCAGCGTTATGCTTGCCGGGATTTTTATAGGGGTGTTGGATGAGCAAGATCAGTGTGTTGGTCGTGGACGATGCGTCGTTTATTCGCGACCTGGTAAAGAAGTGCCTGCGCAACTACTTCCCGGGTATCCGGACCGAAGATGCCGTCAACGGCAAAAAGGCCCAGGCCATGCTGGCCAAGGAAGCATTCGACCTGGTCCTGTGCGACTGGGAAATGCCGGAAATGTCTGGCCTCGAACTCCTCACCTGGTGCCGTGAGCAGGACAATCTCAAGAGCATGCCGTTTGTCATGGTTACCAGCCGTGGCGACAAGGAAAACGTGGTTCAGGCGATTCAGGCCGGCGTTTCTGGCTATGTCAGCAAACCGTTCACCAACGAGCAGCTGTTGACCAAGGTCAAGCAGGCGTTGAACAAGGTCGGCAAACTCGACACCTTGATGAACAGCGCACCCACCAAGATGAATTCGGCGTTCGGCAACGACTCCCTCAGCGCGCTCACGGGCGGCAAGGCTGGTGTCGTCGCCCCTGCAGCGGCTGCGGTGAATCCGTTCGCCAAGCCCGCCGCCGCTGCCGCGCCTTCTCGCGGTCTGCTCAACAGCCCGCCGGTCAAGGCACCAGCGGCGTCCGCGGCTCCGGCCGGTGGTCGTGGCCAAGGTCAACTGCGCCTGCCCAGTGGTACTCAGCCATGCGTCATCAAAGCGTTGAGCATCAAGGAAGCCTTGTTGGTGGTTAAGCGCACCGACACCCTGCCGCAAGTGCTCGACAGCGCCGTGCTCGACCTGGAGCAGGGCGACAACGCCGAAGTCGCCCGCCTGAATGGCTACCTGCACGCCATCGTCGCCCATGAGCCGAAACCCGACAGCGACTGGCTGCAACTGACCTTCCGCTTCGTCGACCAGGACGCGCAAAAGCTCGACTACATCTCCCGCCTGATCGCCCGCGGCACGGCACAGAAGCACTTCGTACCGGGCGCGTAAGTACTTCGTCGCCTGTTAGTCCGTCTTCGTCGGAACGCCGCCCGGAGCAAGCCCGCTCCCACACTGGTTGTGTGTCGATCACCTAAAGGGTGTCCGACGCCGATCAAGTGTGGGAGCGGGCTTGCTCGCGAAGAGGCCATCGAACTCAGTGCATCTCTCCCTGAAGCGCTCATTGAGCGTTCCCACGTCCTCGGACATTTCCTTCAAGTTGTAGCGGTGTTCGGTAACTATCCCGGCCTGCGGACTAGGGCTAGTCTCACCTTGTCACCAAAAAACGGTGACACGGACGTGCAAGTCCGGCGGGGTACACAATGGGTTATGGCAATTCATCGAGCGTTTTTCTATGCTCGCGAATCGTTATGGCTGCTGTGTATGGGAGACCTTCGGGTCTGCCGGGTAACTCCGCCGGTCTTGCACACCTATGCACAGCTGCCACCTCTTTCGAAGTGCAAGCGAAACAGGGTCAGCTCCATATTGCGGAGTTTCACCTATGTTTAAGCCGACACCGAATCCACCAGAAGACCCAGCAACTTCCCCCTACGAATCCATCGATTCGAAAAAACTCCACGAAGCCGCCGAACGCGCCCTCGACCACCATCTGGGCACGCCCCCACCCAAAATCCACCTGGCCGACGCCCGCAAAGGCCAACTCTTCATCGTCGCCCCCGACGTCGACACCGACAGCCTCCTGGCCAACGCCTCTGAAGACATCGCCTCCATCAAAGCCATTGCCGGCGACCTCGCCTTCGAAATCGAAGGCTCCCGCCGCAACGTCGCCCTCGCCATCTACCGCATGGCCGAAGGCGCCCAACTGCTGATCGACCGCGCCATGGACAACCTCGACCCACCGAACCCAACGGAGTACCGGGTCAAGATGTAGCTGATCGTTAGTTGATCCTTCCCACGCTCTGCGTGGGAATGCCGCCCCAGACGCTCCGCGTCCGCTTTGGTGCGTGACGCAGAGCGTCACAGGATGCGGGAGCGTGGGAACGATCATCAAAGGTTTGGGAGCGATCATTTGAAACATCTGCCGACTACGCAGGTCGATTCTGGCTGCTAGGCTGTTTTCAGGCCTTCCTCGACAGAACCTTGCCTATGTTCACGCGATTGCTGTTTTTCTGTGGTCTGTTCATGGCCTCCACCTCGGCTGTGGCTATCACTATTTATAAATCCACCAGCGTGACGGGTGTGGTCTCCTACAGTGACCGCCCATCCCATGGCGCGCGGATCTTTGTGTTCCGCGACCGCATGGAGGAGCACCTTGAGCGCCAGGTACTTCTCGATATCAAGAAGCAGAGGGACACGCACAGTGTGTTTGTGCGCAACGATTTGTATGCGCCGGTAGAGGTCGAGCTGAGCTTCACCGGGCTGAAGAATGTCAAGGGTGCGCCGGCACAGCCGATCCGCCGGGTGTTGCCGGCGCGCAGCACCGTGCGTCTGGCGTTGCTCACGGCGATTACGCCGGGCAAGCCGCTGGCCTATACCCCGACGTTCAACTATTCGCTGGGCAACCCCACAGATACCACGTTGGCCTATCGGTATCCGCTGCCGTGGCGTGGTGGTCCGTTCCACCTGACTCAGGGCCCTAATGGCCGATACAGCCATTTTGGGGTCAAGAACCGTTATGCCATGGACATCGCGATGCCTGAAGGCACGCCGATCATCGCGGCGCGTGGCGGGGTGGTGGTGAAAACCGAAAACCACCAGAGCGGACGCGGCACCGACCCGTCGGGCAATTTCGTGCGAGTGCTGCACGATGACGGGACCATGGGCGTGTACCTGCACCTTCAGCGCGGCTCGGTGTGTGTGCGCGAAGGTCAGCGGGTGGCAGTCGGCAGTGCGCTGGGGTTGTCGGGCAATACCGGCAACAGCAGCGGGCCGCACCTGCACTTCGTGGTGCAGCGCAATAGCGGTTTGGGGCTGGTGTCGATTCCGTACCAGTTCAACCAACCGGTGGGCAGCTTGCCGAACTTTGCGCTCGGCAAACAATAATCCAGGTCACTGCGATCAATTGTGGCGAGGGGGCTTGCCCCCGCTGGACGGCGAAGCCGTCCCCAAACAGATCAGCTCGGTGTGTCAGGACGAGCGCTATTGCAGGGTTTGGGGCCGCTACGCGACCCAGCGGGAGCAAGCTCCCTCGCCACAACAGCGGGCTCGCGCAGGGTTCAATCGAGCATCAGCACCTTGGCCAAAATGATCTTCGGGCCTTTCATCTTTTTGATGATGATCCGCAAACCTTCGACTTCCAGCACTTCTTCCTCTTCCGGCACCCGTTTCAGGGTTTCATAGACCAGCCCGGCGAGGGTTTCCGCTTCGACGTGGTCCAGATCGATGCCCAGCAGGCGTTCGACCTTGAACAGCGGTGTGTCACCGCGCACCAGCAATTTGCCCGGTTGATAAGCGAGAATCCCGCGTTCGGCCTTGCGGTGTTCGTCCTGGATGTCGCCAACCAGCACTTCCAGCACGTCTTCCATGGTCAGGTAGCCGATGATGTTGCCGTCAGCCTCTTCAACCACGGCGAAGTGCGAACCGCCCTTGCGGAACTGCTCCAGCAACTGCGACAACGGCATGTGCCGCGATACGCGTTCCAGCGGGCGGGTCAGCTCGGCCAGGTTGAACGACTCGGGAATGTGGTCCAGCGCCGCCAGTTCCAGCAGCAGGTCCTTGATGTGCAGCAGGCCGACGAACTCCTGGCGTTCGCTGTCGTACACCGGGTAGCGGCTGAATTTGTGACGACGGAACAGCGCTAGGATTTCCTTGAGCGGCGCGTTGAACTCCAGCGTCACCAGGTCTTCCCGGGAATTGGCCCAGTCGACGACTTCCAGTTCACCCATTTCCACGGCGGAGGCGAGTACGCGCATGCCTTGGTCGCTCGGGTCCTGGCCACGGCTGGAGTGCAGGATCAGTTTCAGTTCTTCACGGCTGTAATGGTGCTCGTGATGAGGGCCGGGTTCACCTTGGCCAGCAATCCGCAGGATCGTGTTGGCGCTGGCATTAAGCAGGTAAATGGCCGGGTACATCGCCCAGTAGAACAGGTACAGCGGCACCGCCGTCCACAGCGACAGCAGCTCGGGTTTGCGGATGGCCCAGGATTTTGGGGCCAGTTCGCCGACCACGATGTGCAGGTACGAAATGATAAAGAAGGCGGTGAAGAACGACACACCCTTGACCACTTCCGGCGAGTTGACGCCGACTGCGCTCAGCAACGGTTCGAGAATGTGCGCGAACGCCGGTTCACCGACCCAGCCAAGGCCCAGGGAGGCGAGGGTGATACCCAGTTGACACGCCGACAGGTAAGCGTCGAGCTGGCTGTGTACGGTGCGCAGGATCTGCCCGCGCCAGCCGTTTTTATGGGCAATGGCCTCGACCTTGGTCGAGCGCAGTTTGACCATGGCAAATTCCGCCGCAACGAAGAAGCCGTTGAGCAAAACCAGGATCAGTGCAAAAAGAATCATGCCGAAATCGGCGAAGAGTGAAGCGAGGGTCACGCCAGGGGAAGGGTCCATGATGGAGTTTTGCGGGTTCCGTATATTCGAAAAGAAAGGGGATTGCCGAGCCTGAAAGGCAGGCCCAAGTCAGCCAATGTAGCGGCTGACAGGTCGATTGCCTAGTGTTCAGTCAACCTTCGCGCTAGTCGGTCAGCGAGTTGACCCGCGATTTTGTCACCTGTGCCGGCGCGAAATGGCAGGTGAACGTGCTGCCATGGCCGAGCACGCTGCTGATCTCCATTCGCGCACGATGACGTAACAAAACGTGTTTGACGATGGCCAGGCCCAGCCCGGTGCCGCCGGTATTGGAGTTGCGGCTGGAGTCGACGCGGTAGAAGCGCTCGGTCAGGCGCGGCAGGTGTTTGTTGTCGATGCCGATTCCCGAGTCCTGCACGCTGAGGTGCGCGCCTTGTTCGTCACCCCACCAGCGGATGCGGATGTTGCCGCCGTCCGGGGTGTATTTGACGGCGTTGAACACCAGGTTCGAGAACGCACTGCGCAACTCGGCTTCACTTCCCTTGAGCATGATCGACGGATCGGCTTCCAGGGTGATGTGCTGGTTGCGCTGCCCGGACAGCGCCTGGGCGTCGCTTTTGATCGATTGCAGCAGACTGTCGATCGGCACCGGCTGGTTGTCCGACGGGTAATCGGTGGCTTCGAGCTTGGCCAAGAGCAGCAAGTCGTTGAGCAGCGTCTGCATGCGTCCGCCCTGTTGCTGCATTTGCTGCAACGCACGGCTCCAGCGCGGATTCACCTCTTCGACGTTATCGAGCAGGGTTTCCAGGTAGCCGCAGATCACCGTCAACGGCGTGCGCAGTTCGTGGGAGACATTGGCGATGAAGTCTTTGCGCATTTGCTCAAGCTGATGAATGCGGGTGACGTCGCGCACCAGCATCAAGTGTTCGTTGTTGCCGTAACGGGTGATGTACAGCTGAATCCGCATCCGGTCGTTGGTCGGCGAAGGGATTTCCAGCGGCTCGGCGTAGTTGTCCTGCTCGAAATACTCCTTGAAGCGCGGATGACGCACCAGATTGGTCACCGGCTGACCGCTGTCCTGTGGGGTCTTGAGGCCCAGCAAGGTTTCAGCAGCGCGGTTCCACCATTCCAGGTTGCCGTCGCTGTCGAGCATGATCACTGCGTCTTTCAACGCTGCGGTGGACTCCTGAACCCGGTCGATCACCGCTTGCAGGCGTCCGCGCACGCGCTGATCGCGCCGTTGCAGGTGATAGATGCTGTCGAACACTTCGCCCCACAGGCCATAGCCATCGGGTGGTGGTTCGTCGGGCTTTTGCAGGCGCAGCCACTCGTGCAGGCGCAGCAATTGCTTGAGGGTCCAGGCCAGGTAAATGCCCAGGCCTGCGGCCAGGCTCCAGCCGTAATAGCCAGTAATCAGGCCGATCACCAGGCAGCCGGTGACCAGTAACAGCATGTGGCGGATCAGAGTGCCATGCCAGTTTTGGTTCACTTAAACTTGCGTCCTTGTCAGCGTGTCGAGCAGGTAAGGGCCGGCTCAGGCCTTGGTAGAAAACCGGTAGCCGGTGCCACGCACGGTTTGTACCAGATTCTCGTAGGCATCGCCGAGAGCTTTGCGCAAACGGCGAATGTGCACGTCGACGGTGCGCTCTTCGACATACACATTGCCGCCCCAGACCTGATCGAGCAATTGCCCGCGGGTGTAGGCGCGTTCCTGATGGGTCATGAAAAACTGCAGCAAGCGGTATTCGGTCGGGCCCATCTCGGCGGGTTTGCCGTCGATGGTCACGCGGTGGCTGATCGGGTCCAGCAGCAGGCCGCCGACTTCGATCGGTGCTTCGCCATCGGTAGGGCCGGCACGACGCAGCACGGCTTTCAGGCGTGCAACCAGCTCGCGTGGCGAAAACGGCTTGGTGATGTAGTCATCAGCGCCGACTTCCAGGCCCTGGATCTTGTTGTCCTCTTCGCCCTTGGCGGTGAGCATGATGATCGGGATATCCCCGGTCAGCTCATCACGCTTGAGACGTCGGGCCAGCTCGATGCCTGAAGTGCCGGGCAGCATCCAGTCGAGCAGGATCAGGTCCGGTTTACGGTCGACAATGATGGCGTGGGCCTGCTGGGAGTTTTCGGCCTCCATGCAGTCATAGCCGGCCATTTCCAACGCAACGGCGATCATTTCGCGAATGGGCGCTTCGTCGTCGACGATCAGAATGCTCCTGCCAACCATGCCTTAATCCTCTTGTCATTTAACTGTCTTGCGCCGCATTAGATAACGGAATTATTGCAGTCGTGTGACAGTATTTTAGCCGTGCGGCGATCAGCGCAATCCTGAACTACGCTCTAAGTTCGAATCCTGACAACCACAAAGGAAGGTTTCCATGACTCACTACGCTCAATCGTTCAAAGCCTTGGTGTTGGCCGCTGCCCTGGCATTACCGACACTCGCGCTCGCTGCCGAGCCGGCAATGATGAAGGACGGCATGATGGTCGATCAAAAGGGCATGACCTTGTACACGTTCGACAAGGACACAGGCGGCAAGTCGATGTGTAACGGTGATTGCGCCAAGACTTGGCCGCCGATGATGGCCCCGATGGATGCCAAGCCCATGGGAGAGTGGAAGCCAATCAAACGCGACGACGGAATGATGCAATGGACTTATGACGGCAAGCCGATGTACACCTACAAAATGGACATGAAGCCCGGCGACAAGAACGGTGAAGGTTTCAAAAATATGTGGCACATGGCGAAGCACTGATCCATACACAATGATCTGAACCTCTGGCAGACCCGCCCCTTTGAGGGCGGGTTTGCCTTTACGCGATCCGTAGCAGCTGGCGGAGCCTGCGTTCGGCTGCGTAGCAGTCGTAAATCCTGCCTCCACAATCAGCCTGAAAGAACGCAGCGCCTGATTTTACGGCCGCTTCGCAGCCGAACGCAGGCTTCGCCAGCTGCTACAGGGACGTGGGTATCAGCGAGTTGCGTAATCCAGCACGATCCCGACGAAAATCGCCAATCCGGCCCAATGGTTATGCAGGAAGGCCCGGAAACACTTCAGTCGGTCCCTGTCGCGGGTGTACCAGAATTCCCAGGCAAAGCACGCGGCCGCAGCCAGCAGCCCGAGATGGAACCAGCCGCCCAGCTCGAATTTCGATCCGGCCAGCAGCAAGCATCCGAGGGCCAGGCCTTGCAGGGTGAGAATGATCACCCGATCGGCATCGCCAAACAGAATCGCCGTGGATTTCACACCAATCCTCAAATCGTCGTCGCGGTCGGTCATGGCGTAATAGGTGTCGTAACCCACCGTCCACAGCAGGTTGGCAATCCACAGCAACCAGGCGATGGCCGGCAGTTCACCGGTTTCGGCGGTGAACGCCATCGGCATGCCCCAGGAGAACGCCGCGCCCAGCACCACTTGCGGATAATAGGTGTAGCGTTTCATGAACGGGTAAGTGGCGGCCAGCGCCAGACCGCCAAACGACAGCCAGACCGTGGCTGCGTTGGTGCACAGTACCAGCAGGAAGCTCACGCCCATCAGCAGTGCAAAGAACACCAGCGCTTCTTTGGAGCTGATCTTGCCGCTGACCAAGGGCCGCTGTTCTGTACGTTTCACGTGCCCGTCGACTTTTCGGTCGGCCCAGTCATTGATCACGCAGCCACCCGCACGGGTCAGCACCACGCCAAGGACGAAAATCACGATATTGGCCAATGACGGCGAGCCTTTGCCGGCAATCCACAGCGCCCACAACGTTGGCCACAACAGCAGGTAAATGCCGATGGGCTTGTCCATGCGGGTCAACTGGATGAAGTCCCAGGCGCGCGGGTTCACGCGATTCAATGACTTGAGCAGACTTTGGTACATCAGCAGTTCTCCGTATTCGCGCCGGCAGCGCGCCACAGGGCTGGCAGGAATATTTCCGCAACCAGCACGCTCAGGTCCCCCCGGTCGAAACGCGAGCGCCGGCCCCACAGTTCCGGTGCTTGAGACTCACTTGGCAACCATTCGACAGGATAGTGACAAACCTCGATGGCGCGGCGCTGGAACGCCTGATCGCAAAACAACAGCTCGCCCAGGGAGCGGCTGCCCAACTCATCCATATTCAACCCGCCGTCCTGCAGCGAACTACGGGCCGCCACACTGCGGGCAAACACCCAGGCTTCGCCATGACCGCGCAAATACACCTCACGAACCCAGCCTTCACTGCCTTCGGGCAATTCCAGTGCGGCGCATTCGTCTGAGCGCAAAGGCTGCCAGCCTTCGAGCAATGGCGTCACGCTGAAGCCGTCATCCGACAAACGGGTCAGGCGGCGGGTGAGCGAGCCCTCATCGAACAGCCAGTCGAGGGTTTGCGCGTCGGGTAGCGGGGTCAGCTGGCTTTGTGGCAGCCAGAACAGAGCAGGGGCGAGGGGTTTTGAGTGCGGCACAGTGAGTCAGTATTGGCAGCAAATGAGGCGGCGAGCTTACCATGTCGGTCGGTGATATTGACTGATCAGACCGGGTAGTGGCCGCGAACAGACTTGCATCTGCTGCGCCCGATCAGTACAAAACGCCTTGAGCCGGACGGCAAACCCTTATCGGGTGATCGTTCGCGCCGGTAAAAGCCTGAGAACCTGAGGAAACAAGTAATGAAAAAGTGGCAATGCGTGGTCTGTGGGCTGATCTACAACGAAGCCGACGGCTGGCCGGATGACGGCATCGCGGCCGGAACCCCGTGGCAGGACGTACCGGAAGACTGGCTGTGTCCAGACTGTGGCGTCGGCAAAATGGATTTCGAAATGATCGAAATCGCTGCCTGATCACAGATTTTGATGAATTGAAGAGGAGTAAGGAATGAACGCACCTGTCGTGATCGTCGGCACTGGGCTGGCTGGCTACAACCTGGCCCGGGAGTTTCGCAAACTCGATGGCGAAACACCGCTGCTGCTGATTACCGCAGATGACGGACGCTCTTACTCCAAACCGATGCTCTCCACCGGTTTCGGCAAGAACAAGGACGCCGACGGCCTGAGCATGGCCGAGCCTGGCGCCATGGCCGAACAGCTGAAGGCTGAAGTGCGGACCCATACGCGCATCAGCGGCATCGACCCGGGCCACAAACGCCTGTGGATCGGCGAAGAAGCCGTGGCCTATCGCGACCTGATCCTCGCCTGGGGCGCGGAAACCGTGCGGGTGCCGGTGCAGGGCGATGCGCCCGAGGCGATCTTCCCGATCAACGACCTCGAAGACTACGCACGCTTTCGGGCAGCGGCTGCCGGCAAGCGTCGGGTGTTGTTGCTCGGCGCTGGCCTGATCGGCTGTGAGTTCGCCAACGACCTGATCCTCGGTGGTTACGAGGTGCAACTGGTCGCGCCGTGCGAACAAGTCATGCCGACGCTGCTTCACCCGGCGGCGGCCGCAGCTGTGCAGGCTGGGCTGGAAAGCCTGGGCGCGCAGTTCCACCTCGGCCCGGTACTCAATAGCTTGCAACGCACCGATGACGGGCTCGAAGGGCATTTGTCCGATGGCCAGGTGATCCCCTGCGACGTCGTGGTTTCCGCCATTGGCCTGCGCCCGCGCATCGATCTGGCGGCCGCTGCCGGCTTGCAGATCAACCGCGGTGTGGTCGTTGACCGTCATCTGAAGACCTCACACGCCAATATTTATGCCTTGGGCGACTGCGCCGAGGTCGATGGGCTGAATTTGCTGTACGTGATGCCCCTGATGAGTTGTGCGCGTGCGCTGGCGCAAACCCTGGCCGGCAACCCGACAGCGGTCAGCTACGGTGCGATGCCGATTACCGTGAAAACACCGGTCTGTCCATTGGTGGTTTCCCCGCCACCACGGGGTTTTGAAGGTGCCTGGACCGTCGAAGGGCAGGGCGCCGACATCAAGGCGCTGTGCCGTGATGCCAGCGGAAAATTGTTGGGTTACGCGCTCACCGGGGCGGCAGTGATGGAGAAACTGGCTCTAAACAAGGAGCTTCCGGCGCTTTTGGCGTAAATACCGGTCGTTCTGTCGGAATCACCCCGCTTTTGCCTCTACAAAGGTCGCCCCGAGACTGGCGCCGCTCGTAACCGCATGCCATCCTCACTCCGTCTGCCGCAGAGTAGAGCCTGCGGCGCCTTGGGCGCTGTTCCGGAAGAACAGCACGGACATAACAACAAAAAACCGTCAAAGAGGCTTCACTCATGCGTAAACCAGATCTCGCCGCAGCAATCGCTGAAAAGGCTGACCTCACCAAAGAACAGGCTAACCGCGTACTCAACGCCGTCCTCGAAGAGATCACCGGCGCTCTGCACCGTAAAGACAGTGTCACCCTGGTGGGCTTCGGTACTTTCCTGCAACGCCACCGTGGCGCGCGCACCGGCAAGAACCCGCAAACCGGTGAGCCAGTGAAAATCAAGGCCAGCAACACCGTTGCGTTCAAGCCGGGCAAGTCGTTGAAAGACAGCGTCAATCCGTAACAGGTAAGCACCGTCTCGGGGCGGTAAAAAAATGGGCACGCCGACTGGATCGGGTGCCCATTTTTTGTGAGCGCTGATTGGTGCATTTTAGCGAATGCCTTCCACTGGTAGATCACGCTTGGTTTTTATAGGGGGAGAATGAGCGCTCAGCGGTGTAAAAGCCTAGTCCTTTGTCGCCTTTGAATTTTTGTTCGATCATGGCGTCCGCCAGCTCTCGGGAAATCAAAAGATCTCCCGAATCACGCTCGCGCGCAATTGCGCCCATTCCTACGGCGTCATCATGAAGCCAAATTTCATTGAAGTAGAGTATTGAGCCATCGTCAGAGAGTTCTGCTACCGACTTGCTGTGATCAACCGCGCTTATCGCCTGGGCAGCATTGACGATGTAATAGACTTCGCTCACCTCCTCCCCGTCGGCAGCAATACTTGTGGGAGTCAAGAGCTCAATATGGTGACCGGCGTTCTGGACGAGGAAACTCGCTAACCGTTGGCTCACCAACGGGATGTCGCCTAATAACCATAAGCAGTCGTAAGCCAACAATTTTTTCTTTTGGCATGGGAAAAATATTTTGGGTTTATCCATTTCGGCAGGGTAAGGCTCACCTGTCAGTAGGGACAAATAGTCAAAGTTCGATCCTGCCGTTTCATAGGAGCCGCGCTCGGCATCGTATGAGCCAATCAATTTATCGTTGTAATAAATAGGGGCTTTCCAGCTTAAGATCATTTCTGGATCTCCTAATTGTAATGAGCGCCAGGGCGTGCATTTTTATTCAGTTGCCTTTCGCCCGAGCGGAGTAATTTGCGCTCGTTGGACACTATTTTATCCAACGCTTTGCGGTATTGGGCCTGATTCCAATTGTCTCGTTTGCCGATTTTTTCCACCTGGTCCATTTTGCTTCCAAGGTTTCGGTTGACTCTACCCGCATGGCGTCCCTCGTGGATTGATCGACGCCCATCAGTCATGGCCCTGGCCTTATTGGGCAGGAATATTTTGTTCTGCCGGCTTTGTAGGTCGAACCCTGCCAATTTCAGCAGAGGGTGATTTTTCGTACTGTCGTGTTTGTCGCTCAGTATGTGGTGATCCTGGTACCCCTGTTTTTTCAGACGACCGATACGTCGGTTTATAGATGACGTACAACTCCAGCCCAGGGGGTCAATCCAGACATATGGGTTGGCTGCATACAGATAAAGATTGATTCCCCCCGCCAACCCAATCGGATCCGGCGTCGTAAACCGCCCCACATCCGGATCATAGAACCTGAACGTATTGAAATGCAGCCCCGTCTCCCGGTCCAGGTACTGTCCCTGGAATCGCAGGTTCTGCTCTTCAATGTAGTACGGCTCGCGCACCTCTTCTAACGTGTTGCCCCACACCCGATAAGTCGCCTGCCAGACGTTGTGGCCGTCCGCTTCGGTGAGCTGTTCCGGCAGGCCGTTGAGGTCGTTGTGGTAGTAACGGATTTTTTGCAGCGGGCCGGTGCCGTCGACGCGGGCCAGGGGTTCGTAACCTTCGTCTTCGTAGAGGTAGAGGCTGGTCTGCTGATGGCGATGTTCCTGCAACAGGCGCAGGCCGTCCCAGGTGAAGCGGGTTTCGCCGAGTGGGTAGCCGTGGGTGTCGTGCTCGGTTTTTTCAATGCGTCGGCCCAGCGGGTCGTAGGTCATCCTGACCACGCTGCCGTTTTCGTTGCGCACTTCAATCAACCGGCTTTCGGCATCGTAGGCGAAGCGTTGCAGGCCCCGTTTAGCGCTGCGTTTTTCGATCAGCCGGCCAAACGCGTCATAGCGATAACGCTTGTCCTGATAGGTCAGCAGTTTGTTGTGCACCACCAGCCCGGCACCGGGTTGCGGGGCGTCCAGCAGGTTGGCGGCGGCGTCGTAGGCGAAGGTTTCGCGCTGGCCGTGCGGGCTGTCCTGGCTGGCGATGATGCGGCCGGTGGCGTCGTAGTGCAGCAGTTGGCGGTGTTGCGCGGCGGGTTGCTGGTCGAGTTTACCGATCAGGTTGTCGGCGGGGTCGTACTCGAAGTGCTTTTGCACCGCTGCCGGCAGCAGCGAGGGCTGGCTGCCGTGGCGACGTTGGCGTGAGCGCAAGCGGCCGCTACGGTCGTATTCGCTGCGGGTGCTGATCTGGCCTTGGGTACGCAGCACTTCGCGGTGCAAGCGGTCGCGTTCGAAGTCGCTGATGACCTGGCCGTCGAGGTTGATCTGGTGCAGGTGGCCGCTGCCGTAGTACAGGCGATTGAGCCAGCGGCCGTCGGGCAGTTGGGTCTGGATCAGGTTGCCGAGTTCGTCGTAGTGGTGGTGCAGGCTGCCGGCCGTGCTTTGTTCTGCGAGCAACTGGCCGAGGGCGTCGTAGGCGAAGCTCAGGGTTTGTGCGTTGCCGTGGTTGTCGGTGAAGGTGACGGCGGTGAGCTGGTCCAGTGGGTCGTAGCTGTAGTCGGTGCGGCCATCGTCGGTGACTTTGGCGATCAGCCGGCCAACGGCGTCGCGTTCCAGACGATGAACGATGGGGGCCGGCGGTGCTTCGGGGACGACGGCCAGACCGTTGCCGTAAGGCGCCGGAATCGCCGTGACCGCCGCGACGTTATCCAGCAGATCGTAGGTGTAGCGCTTGGCGCTGCCGTCGAGGTCTTGTTGTTCGGTCAGCCGGTCTCCAGCATCCCAGGCGAACCGATAACTTTCACCGTTCTCATTGGTCAGCGCTTGCAGTCGCCCGTAGCGGTCATACCCGAACTGCACCTGCCGGCCATGGGCGTCGGTGCGCTGGCGTACCTGGCCGCGACGGTTATGTTGATAGAGCGTGGTGTGCCCGGCCGGGTCGGTATAACCGGTCAGCTGGCCGCTGACGTCGCGCTGATATTGCTCGGTGCGGCCGTCCGGCAACTGGCTGCTGAGCAACCGCCCCTGGGCGTCGTAGCTGAACTGGGTGCGTTCGCCGAGGGCATCGGTGATGGTTTGCAGATAGCCCCGGTTGTCGTAGCTGAATCGAGTCGGGTAACCCGAGCAATCGATGTGTTCGATCAGTTGGCCGAACGGGTTCCAGCGCAGTTTTTTGCTTTTGCCGGTGGCGTCGATGATCTCGACGACCTGGCCGTGGGTGTCGTAGCGGTAGCGGGTGACATGGCCCAGCGGATCGGTTTCGGCGATGCAGTTGCCGCGCTGATCGTAGCGATATTGCCAGCTGTTGCCGGCGGCATCGGTTTCCACCAGCGGCAAGGCCCAGTGTTCCAGCCATAGGGTCGAGTCACTGCGGCCCAGCGGGTCGGTTTCGCCGATCAGGTTGCCGGCGTCGTCGTAGCTGTATTCGTAGCGCCCGCCCAGCGGGTCGGTGGCGCTGAGCAGTTGGCGTTCGTCGTTCCACTCGAACTGCCAGGTCTGGCCGAGGTTGTCGGTGTACTCGGTGATCTGGTGCTGGCTGTTCCAGCGCCGTGTACTGACGCGCTGCGAGCCATCGGTGATGCGCGTGACACCGGCGACGAGGTCATAGTCGAACTGGTAAGTATCGCCCTCGTCGGTCCAGTGGCGGACCACGCACCATTCAAGGTCTTCAACTAACGCCCATTCATAGAAGCATCGCAGCCCCGTGGGCAATTGATGCTCGACCATTCTCCGCCCGGCGTCGTAGCTGAAGCGCCGTTGCACCTGGCCGGTGGCGTCGCGCACCTCGGCCAGATTGCCCATTGCATCGTAGCCATAGCTGACGAGCACTTCGCGACGTTGGTCGGGGTACAGGCGTTCCACCCGAGCCACGCGACCGCCTTCATGAATCAGCTCGACCTGCACCAGATCGAAAGTATCCCGCAGGCGCGACAATCGTCCGGTTTCGTCATAGTCGAGGTAGATGCGGTTGTCGTTGCGGTCGCCCAATTGATCAAGGCGCAGCAGCGCTGTATTGCCCGGCGTTGGATTGAACAAACGGTATACGCCGTCATCGCTTTCAATCAACAACTGCCCATTAACGTGCCGTCGAACGCTCAGCCCTTCACCGGCACTGAACACCGCGCCGCCCAGAGGAATCGAGCCCATATCGATGCGCCGTGCTTGTTCATCGGTGTAGACCAGCGTTTCCCCGCCCTCCGGGTGAGGCAGGATTTCCACGCACACTTCGTAGGACACGCTCCAGCCCGCGCCGAACAAGCTGTCGCGGCGTTCGTCACGGCTGTTGTAGAAGCGCTGCCAATCGATCGGCAAGACACCGGGCAGCATGAAGTCCAGCTCATCGTCGCCCCCCAGCACCTTGGCCCCGGTCGCGGCGTGCACCGGGTTCGACGAACCCATGGCCGCGTTGGCCATCGCGCTCATGGCGCTGCTGACAGCCATCGACGTCGCGCCGCCGATCAGCATGCACGGCAGTTTGCTGAAGAATTTGCCTTTGCCGCCCTTGAGCATCAGCAACGCGGTGACCGCCAGCCCTACGCCCGGGGTCTTGCCGCTGCGGATCTCGCGCACCACCACCGAGCCGCCACCAATGGTGACGTTGGGTGAGATCAGCCCGGAACCCACCACCTTGGCGTCGCAGGTGGTGCGGTCGCCACTGCGCACGGCCGGTTGGCCGTTGATGGTGACTTTGTCCGAGCCCTCGGCCAGAAACTGCGGCGGCATCGGCGGATGCTTCATGCAGGTGACCAGGTCCAGCGGCTTGGGCACCGCGCCGGGCGCCGGGGTGGCGACGGTGGGGCGCCACATCTGGGAGAAGAAGCTCTCGGCCATGTCCAGATAGCTGGGCTCGGCTTCGGGCTCGGGTGTCTCCAGCTCGGTACCGGCCGGCGCGACATGGGACGGGATCGCCCCGGCGGCGCGGGCAGCGGGAATGTTGTTGGTGAGGGTGTTGGTGGAACCGGTGAGAATCGTCGCCTGCACCGTGGGCGGAAACAGCGAATTGCTGAAGCTCTCGCACAGGTTGCTCAAGCCTTTGTCGGCCCCGGTCTTGCTCATGGCGAGGCCGACGATCGTGCCCACCACCGCGCCGAGCAGGAAGCAACCGAGGCCGCCGGTGGCGACGGTGATGCCGGTGGCCGCGACCACGGCAGCGGTGGCCAGCGCGGTAATCGCAATGTTGGCCGCTACCTCAAGCACGCCGCCAAGAATGTCGGCCATCATCGAGGTGTGGTCGAGTGCATCGCCCAGCCGGGCGGCCCAGAGTGCGTCAGACATGCAGGGGGCTCATCCGACGCAAGCGTCTGGCCGCCGCACAATCGCTGTGCTTGTTGCGCAATTCGATGCCTTCCATTGCACCTTGCTCCTTGTAGGTTACGGCATACTCATCAGCGCCATTCTCAGGCGTTTGATCAGCTTCTGATTTTTGAGGCAATCGGCCGGCCGTTTGTTACCGAGGGCGGGCACTTTCTGTTCGATCCACCACAACCCTTCCTCAAGCCCTCTTTTACCGTTGAGGATGACGGCCATATCGAGGTGACCATCCATTGCTTTGGCCAGTGTGCGGGCGTTGTCGTCGAGATACTCCTCTTCGTATAACCGCACAAGCATTTGCCATTCGGCATCGCCAGGGTAATCGTCTTCCAGTTGTTCCATCTTCAGAGTGCGTCAGACATGCAGGGTGCTCATCAGGCCGGAACGTCGAACAACAGCGAATTCTTGATGGTCGCCCAATGCGCGGCTTCGGCATCGCCGAGTTTTTCCGCCTTCACGTAGCTCAGGGCGAGCATTTTGCGGGTTCCGGGCAACACCAGCGCCAATTGGTACTGGAAGACTTTGTCGTTGCCCTTGTTGAACTGGCTGCGCAACTCGATGCCTTCGACGTCCTGGTTGGCACCCAGGCGCACGGCGACGCCCGGTTGAAAACGCAAATCCTGCACTTGTTTTTCCAGGCGTTTGAGCTGGTCGTCGAAGTTGCTTTGCAGGGTTTCGCCGTCGGCCAGCAAGCTGCGGCTGACGATCAGCGAAGTGCCCAGTTCGGCGAACTTGAGGATGTTGATCGACGCGTCCAGTAACTCGCTTTCCGGCAGCTGGAACTGGAATTCATTGATTCGGTAGGTCATGGAACACAGCTCTCGTGATTAGCTCTTGGACTTGGGAAACGCGGCATTGATGTTGGCGTCGATGCTCGCCTTGACGCCCTGGCCATCAGGCGTGGCGCCAGCGCCGCCGCCGTTGTTCAGGTGCAGCACGCCGCCGGTGTTGAACTCGGCATCACCGCTGGCATAGAAGCTGATTTGCACGCCGGTCAGGTTGATCTGGCCGCTGGCATTGAGCTCCAGGATGCTTTCACCACAGACCAGCCGCAGGTTCTCGCCCACTTCAATGACGTAGCTCTGGCTGATGCTGTCGGTCTTGCGCTGGCCCACCGACAGAATGTCTTCCTGCTTGACGATGCGCAGACGGTTGTTGCCGATGGTCACTGTCTCGTTATGCCCGATGCTCTTGTTGCGGTCGTGGCCCACCGAGTGGCTTTCATCGACCTCGACCACGATGTCCTGATTGCGCTCGGCATGGATGTACAGCTGCTCGGCGCCTTTTTTGTCTTCCATGCGGATTTCGTTGAAATTCGCCGGTGTGCCACCCTTGCTCGAACGGCTTTTCATGCCGCTCTGGGTGGCGTTTTCCGGCAGGTCGTAGGGCACGGTCTGTTCGGCGTTGTAGACGCGGCCGGTGATGATCGGCCGGTCCGGGTCGCCTTCGAGGAAGCTGACGATGACTTCCTGGCCGATCCGCGGGATCTGCATCGAGCCCCAGTTTTTACCGGCCCAGGACTGCGACACGCGAATCCAGCACGAGCTGTTTTCGTTGGACTGATCATGCCGGTCCCAATAGAAATGCACCTTCACCCGGCCAAACTGATCGGTCCAGATTTCCTCGCCTTTGGGGCCCACCACCAACGCGGTCTGCGGGCCTTTGACGATCGGGCGGTGGGTGTTGGGCAGCGGGCGGTAGCTTTGTTGGGCGTCGATGCAGGTCAGGCTGCTTTCGAACTGTGCCGAAGGCGCGCCACCACCGGTTTCCCCGCTTTCCTGGGAAATGTAATAGCGGGTGCCGACGATCAGGTATTCGCGGTTCTGGTCCTGGCGGCTGAAGCCGGTGAGGCTGAACAAATGACCCGAGCCCAGGCCTCGGGCGTTGCCGGCCAGCTCGACCTGTTCGTGCAGGGTCTGCAAGGCTTCGATGCGGGTGCGGGCGTAATGTTCGCCGTCTTCGCTTTGCACATAAGTGCCGGGGTAGTCGTACAGCGGATAGTCGCCGGCGGTGTGCGGACGGGGCATGGCCGAGCGCACGTCGATACGCGCGCTGGGGCGCTGGAAATCATAGTCGTTGAGCTCCAGCGAACCCGGCTGGACTTCCTGGGCCAGGTGCCAATCGTGGATGTGATCGCGTTCGCGCTGCTGCTCATTCCTGGGGTAGTAGGGCACCGAGGCGTAGCCGGGCGCACTGGTGTGAGCGCCGTAGGCATCGGCCAACACCAACACATGACGACCCTGTTCATGGCGGAAGAAGTAGTAGATCCCTTCCTGCTCCATCAGGCGGCTGACGAAATCGAAACTGGTTTCGCGATACTGCACGCAGTATTCCCACTCGCGATAGGGCCGGCTCAGGGCATCTTCGAAATCGGAAAAGCCGAGGTCGCGAAACACCTGCTTGATGATCTGCGGGATGCTCAGGTTCTGGAAAATCCGGCAATCGGAGGTGCGGGTCAGCAGCCAAAGCCAAGGCCGCAGCGTGACCTGGTAGCTGGCGAACTGGCCCTGGTCGACGTTCTGGCTGCAGCGGGCAACGATGCCATGGAAATGACGCTCGCCACCGCCGTCCAGTTGCAGGCTCAGGGACATGGGTTTGCCGAGCAACTGGTTGAGGTCGATGGCATTGTCCAGCGAGTGCAGCTGCAACTCATAGTTGAACAGCCGCCCCAGCTCTTCGCCGCCGCCCATGTCTTTGAGCAACAGCACCTCTGGCCCCAGGGGGCTGGTGACTTTTGCCAGGCGTGAGGCTTGGTTGAATAACATGGGCTGTCCTTATTCGCTGTCGCAATCCTTTTGACGCTGCCGAAGATTGCAGCCTTTTGACTTTAAAGATCAAGAGATTGCGACCTTCGGCAGTTCGTACAGAGACGCGCGACCGCCAAGGGCGATGGCGCTGAAGTCATAATGTAGTTCGTTACTTGGGGGAGAGGAACCAGACTCTTGATTGTTGCCAGGCATTACCTGAATATCTGCTCCCCTGCGCGTCACCTCACGTCTATGGAAAGCGATTACTGTGACCTCTTACCGCATGCAAGAAGCCGATCTCGAAATCCCCGATACCTGGCAGGACCAGAGCATCAATATTTTTAAGCTGCCAGCAGTCGGCCCTGCTAAAGAAGCCAGTTTCGTCATCAGTCGCGATGCTACCCAGGGCGACGCGCCATTTGCAGAATACGTGGACCGCCAACTCAAAAGTGCGGAGCAGCAACTGCCGGGTTTCAAGCTGGTTCAGCGCTGGGACACGGTGCTGCAAGGGCATACCGCCACATTGCTGGATTACACCTGGCAACGCGAGGGGCGCGAACTGATGCTGCGCCAGGTGTTCATCGAGCGTAAGCCGTCCGTGTTGATCACCACCTTGACCACGACACCGAATGACTTCGCCTATCACGAGCAGGCCTGGAAGCTGGCGATGCATTCGTTCAAGCCACAGCCTCCAATCATCTGAGCATCCATACGTCCCACTGAGCAGTCATACACATCAGTAAGGTAGATGCGCGCAATGGATGCACAGGCTGCAGCACGTCTGGGTGACGAAATAGCCCATGGATTCGGGGTCGCAGCGATGGTCGCCGGTGCCGTAGCCGGCGCCTTGATCGGTGCCGCGGTCATCGCCGCGACCGTCGCCACCGGTGGTGTGGCGGTGGCCATTTTTGCCGGCTCGATTGCGGCCGGCGGCTTGTCGATGTTCCAGATCGTCAAGGGGCTTTCCACCATCTTCAATTTGCCCGAACCCACAACGGGCAAGTTGCAGATGGGCAGTTTCAATGTCTATATCAACAGCCTCAATGCCATGAGAGCGGGAGAGGACGTCGCTTCCAGCTGCTCCGGGCTGCCGATGAATCATCCGATGTGGCCCTTTCCGGTATTGATCGCTGAAGGCAGTGCCACGGTGTTCATCAACGGCAAACCGGCAGCACGCTTGCACAGCAAAATGGTTTGCGGTGCTCATATCAAGAGCGGCAGCCCCAATACGTTTATCGGTGGGCCAACGGTGTCGGTGGCGTTTGTCCTGGATATCGAGGGGTGGATGCATACCGGGTTGGAAGCACTGGGATTGCTGGCTGTGGGGGGGGCTGCAGTACTCGCGGCCATGGCGGGCCTTGCCGCGTTAGCCGGTTTCGTGGTGATTGGCGGCACGATGATGGCTGGCATGGCGTTGCTAGGGGATTTGGGTGATCGCTTGGGGCCCGGTTATCGGGATCTGCTGCAGGGTGTCGCTGGGTTGGCGCTTTTGGGCCTGGGACCGAAAATGGCAAAAATCGGTGCTGCGCCCAAGCCACGCTCGGTGAGCTTCAAACCGGGTTACACGGCAGACGATATCGTTGCGATTCCCAAGTCCAGCCGGCCGGATCCCTCTGAGTACCTTGAGGCTTCCTATATCGACAAGCATCTTAAGGTCTTCCAGGATGAAGGCGGTGCGTTTCTATTTACCCCGGATGATATTGCCAACCCCATGTACGCGACCTTTAGCGATACCAAGTACGTCATGGCCAAATCAGACCTGCACGGTGTGGTCGGCGAATTTAAAAAGACCGGCGATCTTTCACTTTTGGAGTCTGCCCTGGGCTATGACCCGGGCTCCTTTACCGGCAAGGAAATTTACATGATGGACCTGAACAATCCCAAGGTGGTCATGCCAAGCGGTAACGAGCGGGGAGCGAACCCGCTATGGCGTCCTGGCGGCCTGACCCATCCGGGTGGCATGCGCGAGGCGGTATTGGATAAGGTGGGCATTCCACACCAGAACGACATCAATTTTCTGCTCGCGAACCCTGATGTAGTGAGAATTCAATGAGTACCCATCCAGATAATGTATTGCTGCTTGCCCTGGCAAATGACGAATTGGATAAATTCCTTGTAGGCGAGCCGTTCTACTTTCAAGAAGCCAAAAACGACTACGATGAACCGCAGAATATCGTCGTGGCCTTCGATTTGCTGGTGTTGCGTTACTGGCAGCAGACCCGCGACGCCAACTTCCCCGCACGTTTCGTGGCGGCTTTGCTCAAGATTCTCGCGACCTACCCCGATCGTAATCGGGCGATCTATGTCGCAGCGGTCTGGGTTTGGTATTACCGATTTTGCCTGAGCAAAAAGCGCGCACAGCCCGAGGGGCTCTATGCCGAGCTGTTCGAAATCGACATGGGGGCCGTGGCCTTATCCCTTCAGCGGCAGCTTGAGATCAATAAGGCAGCGCTTATCCTGGATACACGTTGGGCTGGTGGCAGCTGGAACAGCCAGAACGGTTTATGGGGGCCGTTGATGCGTACCGCCCTGGCAGTCAGGGACAAGCTTGGAGGGCCGGACTTCGTGCCTGCCAATCTCTGAGGAGCGCTTAAAGATGGATTCAAGATCCGGCAGGGCGGTGATGTCGTAGGGCGCATGCCCAGAAGTCCGATGGGGGGGGAACCAATATTTCCTGGGGCCAGGCAAACACTTGCCGGGTGGAGCTCCAGAAATGGTTGTCGAGTCGATTCCTACCCAGGATGCGGACGGTATTACCACGTTAACCAAGGTACTGGTCAGTGATTAATGATGTGCTGAAGGCATTCGTAAAAAAAGCGGACGGTGACTTGATCCGTGTTCGAATCATTGATAACGCGCTGGACTCGCTCCTGCGCGCTATCGGGTTTTTGCATGCGACAGAGAAAGATATCTATGTTTTGAACGTCGCGGACGACAAGCAGAAGGCTAAGGTATTCGATGAACTACGTTCATTAGGGGTGGCCTTTTCGGCGGGTAAGGAATGGTGTCCCTCCGAAGTTTTCGAATATCTTCGTGACGAGCAACTGCTGAGCGGTCAATTTTTGCGAGTCGCGTGGACGCAGCCGGGTCAATACCTGCTGACGAACGCGTGAAGTTTCAAGATGCTCTGATCCACCGCGAACATATGTTCTCCGTGGGCATCGAACAAGACGCCGGTCGATTCTACGTCTCCATACCGGTCAGCAATGGCATGGCCGACTACGAGGAATACTATGAAATCGACCGTGCAACCTTTGAGCTGTTCAGGCGTGATCCGGATGCCGCACTGCCGTTTGTCATGCGTTGCAGAAAGCGCGAGCTGGACGAACTGTTGATGATCCAGCCGGGAACAAACCGCGGCACGGCCATCTGAGCGTTGAAAGGCAAGGGCGCTGAGGCCGGCGTTATTCCTTGCGTGAACTCAGTGTTTGGCTTTTGCCGGGAATAATGCTTTCACCGCCGCATCAATCACACCCTTGATGCCTTTACCTTTGGGGTCCACTTCGCTTGCGCCTCCGGAGTTGAGGTCCAAACGGCCGCCGGTGTCGATATTGCCATCGCCACTGGCGTAGATATTGAACGCCGTGCCCGAGATGTTGATCTCGCCACTGGCATTGAACTCCAACACGCTTTTGCCACAGACCAGTCGAATTTGCGATCCCGCCTCCATGAGGTATTGGGTGCTGACGCTGTCGCTCTTGGTTCCTCCGACATACAAGGCATCGTTGCGCTGTACCGCCCGGAGGCGGTCTTCACCAATACGCACCGTCTCGTTATGCCCGATGCTCTTGTTGCGATCGTGGCCCACCGAGTGGCTTTCATCGACCTCGACCACGATGTCCTGATTGCGCTCGGCATGGATGTACAACTGCTCGGCGCCTTTTTTGTCTTCCATGCGGATTTCGTTGAAATTCGCCGGCGTGCCGCCCTTGCTCGAACGGCTTTTCATGCCGCTCTGGGTGGCGTTTTCCGGTAGGTCGTAGGGCACGGTCTGTTCGGCGTTGTAGACGCGGCCGGTGATGATCGGCCGGTCCGGGTCGCCTTCGAGGAAGCTGACGATGACTTCCTGGCCGATCCGCGGGATCTGCATCGAGCCCCAGTTTTTACCGGCCCATGACTGTGACACGCGAATCCAGCACGAGCTGTTTTCGTTGGACTGATCATGCCGGTCCCAATAGAAATGCACCTTCACCCGACCAAACTGATCGGTCCAGATTTCCTCGCCTTTGGGGCCCACCACCAACGCGGTCTGCGGGCCTTTGACGATCGGGCGGTGGGTGTTGGGCAGCGGGCGGTAGCTTTGTTGGGCGTCGATGCAGGTCAGGCTGCTTTCGAACTGTGCCGAAGGCGCGCCACCACCGGTTTCCCCGCTTTCCTGGGAAATGTAATAGCGGGTGCCGACGATCAGGTATTCGCGGTTCTGGTCCTGGCGGCTGAAGCCGGTGAGGCTGAACAAATGACCCGAGCCCAGGCCTCGGGCGTTGCCGGCCAGCTCGACCTGTTCGTGCAGGGTCTGCAAGGCTTCGATGCGGGTGCGGGCGTAATGTTCGCCGTCTTCGCTTTGCACATAAGTGCCGGGGTAGTCGTACAGCGGATAATCGCCGGCGGTGTGCGGACGGGGCATGGCCGAGCGCACGTCGATACGCGCGCTGGGGCGCTGGAAATCATAGTCGTTGAGTTCCAGCGAACCCGGCTGGACTTCCTGGGCCAGGTGCCAATCGTGGATGTGATCGCGTTCGCGCTGCTGCTCATTCCTGGGGTAGTAGGGCACCGAGGCGTAGCCGGGCGCACAGGTGTGAGCGCCGTAGGCATCGGCCAACACCAACACATGACGACCCTGTTCATGGCGGAAGAAGTAGTAGATCCCTTCCTGCTCCATCAGGCGGCTGACGAAATCGAAACTGGTTTCGCGATACTGCACGCAGTATTCCCACTCGCGATAGGGCCGGCTCAGGGCGTCTTCGAAATCGGAAAAGCCGAGGTCGCGAAACACCTGCTTGATGATCTGCGGGATGCTCAGGTTCTGGAAAATCCGGCAATCGGAGGTGCGGGTCAGCAGCCAAAGCCAAGGCCGTAGCGTGACCTGGTAGCTGGCAAACTGGCCCTGGTCGACGTTCTGGCTGCAGCGGGCAACGATGCCATGGAAATGACGTTCGCCACTGCCGTCCAGTTGCAGGCTCAGGGACATGGGTTTGCCGAGCAACTGGTTGAGGTCGATGGCATTGTCCAGCGAGTGCAGCTGCAACTCATAGTTGAACAGCCGCCCCAGCTCTTCGCCGCCGCCCATGTCTTTGAGCAACAGCATCTCCGGCCCCAGGGGACTGGTGATTTTTGCCAGGCGTGAGAGTTGCTCGAATAGCATCAGTAATCCCGTAAACGTTATAGAGCCGAGCTGCATATCCCTGTCGGAACCGGGTCCAGTGTGGGAGCGGGCTTGCTCGCGAAGGCGGTGTGTCAGCCAATATCAATGTCGCTGACAGATTGCATTCGCGAGCAAGCCCGCTCCCACATTGACCGTGTTTCGGTCAGGTCAGGCGGCGTCGCTGAAGTCGTAGTGCAATTCGTTGTCCCTGGCGCTGATTCGCACCCCTGCCAGCGCCTTGCCTTCGAGCATGCGGGTGAGGAACTCGCGGCTCATGTCCGGTAGCAGGCTGTTGGTCAGGATGGTGTCGATCATCCGCCCACCACTTTCGGTTTCGGTGCAACGGGAGACGATCAGGTTGATCACCTCATCGTCGTAATCGAACGCCACTTTGTGGGTGTTCTCCACGCGCTTCTTGATGCGGTTGAGTTGCAGGCGGGTAATGGCCTTGAGCATCTCGTCGCTGAGCGGGTAGTACGGAATGGTCACCAGGCGGCCCAGCAAGGCCGGCGGGAAAATCTCCAGCAGCGGCTGGCGCAGGGCCTTGGCGATTTCTTCGGGCTCGGGCACGTTTTGCGGGTCTTTGCAGACTCGGGCAATCAGCTCGGTGCCAGCGTTGGTGGTCAGCAGAATCAAAGTGTTCTTGAAGTCGATCACACGACCTTCGCCGTCCTCCATCACGCCTTTGTCGAAGACCTGGAAGAAAATCTCATGCACGTCCGGGTGGGCTTTTTCCACCTCGTCCAGCAGCACCACGCTGTAGGGTTTGCGCCGCACGGCTTCGGTCAGTACGCCGCCTTCGCCATAGCCGATGTAGCCCGGTGGCGCGCCCTTGAGCGTGGACACCGTGTGGGCTTCCTGGAATTCGCTCATGTTGATGGTGATGACGTTCTGCTCGCCGCCGTACATGGCTTCCGCCAGGGCCAGGGCGGTTTCGGTCTTGCCCACGCCGGAGGTGCCGGCGAGCATGAACACGCCGATCGGTTTGCTCGGGTTGTCGAGGCCGGCGCGGGAGGTCTGGATGCGCTTGGCGATCATCTGCAAGGCGTGGTCCTGGCCGATGATGCGTTTCTTCAAGTGCTGGTCGAGGTTGAGCACGGTTTCCAGTTCGTTACGGGCCATGCGGCCCACCGGAATGCCGGTCCAGTCGGCGACCACCGAGGCCACGGCCTGGTAATCCACAGTCGGCAGGATCAACGGGGTTTCGCCTTGCAGGGCGCTGAGACGCTGTTGCAGGTCCACCAGTTTTTCGCGCAAGGCGTGGCTGGTCTCGCTGCCATCCTCGCTGTCCACCACACCGACGCGCTCGCGCAGGGTGGCGCGGGTGGCGAGCAATTCGTCTACCAGGGTTTTCTCTTCGGCCCAGCGACTTTCCAGTTCGGCGAGGCGTTCGCGCTCGGCGGCCAGCAGGTTTTCGCTGTTGCTCTGGCGGGCGCCGATGACGATGCCGATGGCGTGCTCGCGGGCGATGATCTGCAGCTCGGTTTCCAGCGCCTCGATGCGGCGACGGCTGTCGTCCACTTCGGCCGGCACGGCATGCAGGCTGATGGCGACCCGGGCGCAGGCGGTGTCCAGCAGGCTCACGGATTTGTCCGGCAACTGGCGCGCCGGGATGTAGCGGTGAGACAGCTTGACCGACGCTTCCAGGGCTTCGTCGAGGATCTGCACCTGATGGTGTTTTTCCATCGTCGAGGCCACGCCGCGCATCATCAGCAATGCCTTGTCTTCCGACGGCTCGGCCACTTGCACCACCTGGAAACGACGGGTCAGGGCCGGGTCTTTTTCAATGTGCTTCTTGTACTCGGCCCACGTCGTGGCGGCCACGGTGCGCAACGTGCCTCGGGCCAGAGCCGGTTTCAGCAGGTTGGCCGCATCCCCGGTACCGGCGGCGCCACCGGCACCTACCAGCGTGTGGGCTTCGTCGATAAACAGGATGATCGGTTTCGGCGACGCCTGGACGTCTTCGATGACCTGGCGCAGGCGCTGTTCGAATTCACCTTTCATGCTCGCGCCGGCCTGCAACAGGCCGACATCGAGGCTGCGCAGTTCCACGTCTTTGAGCGCCGGCGGCACATCACCGGCGACGATGCGCAGAGCAAAGCCTTCGACCACCGCGGTTTTACCGACACCGGCTTCACCGGTCAGAATCGGGTTGTTCTGCCGACGACGCATGAGGATGTCCACCAACTGGCGGATCTCTTCGTCACGGCCGACAATCGGGTCAAGCTTGCCGCTGCGGGCCTGCTCGGTGAGGTCGACGGTAAAACGCTTGAGTGCTTCCTGCTTGCCCATGGCGCTGGGGGCCATGGCGCCGCTGGCTTCACCGGGCACGCTGCCTGCGTTGAAACCATCGCTGGCGCTGAGCGCATTTTCCGGCGAGTCGCCGACGTATTCGTCGAACCGCTCGCTCAGGGCCTCGACCTTGATCTTGTCAAACTCTGCCGATAGCCCGAGCAGCCCGTGGCGCAGGCTCGGGGTCTTGAGGATGCCCAGCACCAGGTAACCGGTACGCACCTGGCTTTCGCCGAACATCAGGCTGCCGTAGACCCAGCCACGTTCCACGGCTTCTTCCACATGGGAGGACAAGTCGGTGATTGATGTCGAGCCCCGTGGCAAACGGTCCAGGGCTTCGGTCAGATCTCGGGCCAGGCGTGCCGGTTCGATATTGAACTGGCGGATAATGCGGTGCAGGTCCGAGTCCTGCAATTGCAGCAACTGATGAAACCAGTGGGCCAGTTCCACATAAGGGTTGCCACGCAACTTGCAAAACACGGTGGCGGCTTCGATGGCTTTGTAGGCCACGCTGTTTAACTTGCCGAACAACGCGGCGCGACTGATTTCACCCATGCTCATGGCTCCTTGAGGTCTGTGAGGTGTTGGCTTGCTCGGCGTAATGCCGGGCCAGTATTAAATCCTTGGCATCTGTTTCGGGCCGGCCCAGCCAGGTATTGAACCCCAGACGGAAGCGGCCATTGAGTTGCAGTGCCGGTACTTCGGGCTGTTCCAGGATCAGGTTCAAGTCCCAGTCCAGTTCATGGCCCAGGTATTCGGCCACCCAGGCCACCAGCTCATTGAAAGGTTGGCTGCCGGGCAGCATGCCCATGTAGTCATCGAGCTTGAGCGGCCCCAGGCGAATGCGGAATTTGTGCTGGCGATCCCAGACGTAACGACCCAGGCAAAAATCCATGCCCAATTGATGGGCGCTGACGCCCACGCGGCTGCGTTCCGGCAGCTCCAGCCATTGGCCGACGTACTCCTCGATCTCTACCGGCAGGCCGAAGTATTCGCTGATAATGGCCTTCAGGCCGTCCGGGTAGCGGGTTTGTGCCGACAGATGACCGCTGTAATGCAGCTTCGCGGTGTCGGGGATCAGCCCTTGTTTGAGCAGGCTCGGCATACCCCGGCCGCTCAGTGCCGCCAGGCGTGCCGACCAATAGTCATCGTCCGGGCGATCATGGCTGACCGTCGGCCGCGCTTCGGCCCAGGCCCGATAAAACAGGCTCAGCAGGCGATGGTGGAACACATCCAGGAAGCGTTTGCTGGTGCTGTCGGCGTTGTTGCGCTGGCGTTCGCGCACATACTCAGTGATGTGCAGCGGCAACGGGCCGTTGGGGCCGCCGAGGCCGAAAAAGAACTGCTCCAGCCGCGCCGGCGCGCCGTCGATACCCGGCTGTACCGAGGCCAGGGTCGCCGGGGCGAAGGTGCAATCGGCTTGTTGCCCAAGGCGCAGCGGATCATCGGCCAGGCGCAACGAATGGCCCAGGCGCGGCAGCTCAGGCGATTCGCACTCGATGCGCCGCAATGCCTGGAAGAAGTCATATTCCCAGGGCTCCTGGTGCATCGCCTCCAGGGTACTCACAGGGTCGGACGGCGTCCGGGCTTGGCTTTCCATCGCATGATCTCGCCGCGTTCGGTGGTACGGATCACCGTCTCGGTAAAACTGTTGATCGACACGTAGCGTGCCAGGAAGCGTTCGAACACTGCGCCGAGCAAGAAAACCCCGGTGCCGCGAAACGCGTTTTCATCGAATTCCAGGGTGATCTCCAGGCCACGGCCAAACACGATCGGACCCGGCATTGGCAAGCGTCGGGTGCAGGCCTTGCTGCTGACTTCGCGCAGGCCTTCGATCTGCAATTGCAGCGCCGTATCGTTGCTGTCGCCGTACAGGCGCAGCAGTTCGCGCAGGGCGGCGGCGCCCTGGCCTTGCTCGCTGAGGGACAGGTAGTTCAGCGAAAGCTGGCTGATCAACCGCCAGGCCTTGGCGTCATGGGCATGGCTGGCGCGTGGGCGGCTCGGGCCTGCCACGCACCGCACCGCCGCTACAGGTGCGCTGTCTGCCAGGGTGAAGTCGGTCTTGCCATTGCCCACACTCATGAACAGCGGCAGGTCGCGGTTGGTGCATAACGCCGTTACGCCCAGTTGGCGCAGGTCGTGGCGATAGGGTGCCTGCTGGCTGTCCACCAGGCTGACGAAGGTTTCGCTGCCGATGTAGGTCGAGCGCGGGCCGTTGCGCCGCTGGCCGCTGGACAGCACACGTGGTTCGCGCCGCACCGTATACCAGGCCTGATCGCGGCCGTAACGAGACGGATCACGTACCGTATAGAACGGCAAAAAAGGCTGTTCTGACCCGGTCCCATGGCCGGTGAGGGTGGTCAGGGAATGAATCTCGAAATCCATCGGCCGGGTGCGGTCGGCGATCACATGGTGTTCATGGACCCGTTCCGACAAGTGGATGCGATCCAGGCGCTTGGGAAACAAGTTGATTGCCGGGGTGCAGAACGGCAGGAACTGCGCGGCACTGACACTGCCTTCCAGGCTCGGATCGTGACGGTCGAACAGCACGATCAATTCCAGTTCCTGGCCGTCGCAGCGTTTGACCGCACGGTTCAACTGGGTGAAGTCGACAAACAGAAAGCGGTGGGGCAGGGCGAAGTATTCCTGCAACAGGCGATAGCCCTGGAAGGCTCGCGAGACCACTGGCAGCGCGGCGTCGGTATCGTCGAATCCCACGGAGCGCAGTGCATCCTGCGGCAGGCGTTCTACCCAATCGCCGCCGGGCTGACGTGCGAAGACGGCGCAGGCGTTGCCCAGCAGCTGTTCATAGAGGCGAAAGGGCTGCTCGTCGGCGCCGCTGAGGTACAGCGGCAGGTTGTCCAGGGTCAGGCTGCTGAATGGCAGTTCGGCCCCGGTACGCAGGGTCAGGCGCAGGCCGGCCTTGGCCTTGGGTTCACTGGCGGCCAGGCGCCCGAGCACGGCGGACGGGTTGCCGAAGTACTCGGCCCGGCTGACCTGCAGCGGCCACAACGTCACCGCGTGGGCGGTGCGGTACTCGCAGCAGGTTTGGGTTTCGCGACCCAGGGCGGCACGCAGGACCGTGTCGCGGGGCAGCGGGAAGCCGCTGCTCAGCGAGCCTTCATCGGGGTCGGCCTGCAGTTGCACGACGGTCATCGACGGTGTCGGCGCCAGGTAATGGGGGTAAGCGATTTCCAGCAAATTGTGGGTGAAAGTCGGGTATTCGGCATCGAGCTTGAGCTGTACTCGCGCCGTCAGGTAGGCGAACCCTTCCAGCAAGCGCTCAACATACGGGTCGGCGCAGTCCATACCGGACAACGTTAGCCGACTGGCGATTTTCGGGTATTCCTGGGCGAACTCCGCCGCGCTTTCGCGCACGTGGAGCAACTCCTGGTTGTACAGTTCCAGCAGGCGCGGGTTCATGAGCGTCTCCGCTGGTCGGCGTTGACCACCCGCACATGGCCGGATTCCAGGTCCAGGTCGGTTTGCAGCATCAGGCGCAGCGGCACCGGCTGCGCCCAGAGATCGCCTTCAATCTCGAAACTCAGGGCGTTGTGGTTCATTTCGGCGGACGCCCGGGCCCGCACGCGCAGGGTATGGCGCAGAATCCGCGGCTCGAACGTGGCGATGGCCTGGTGGATAAGCGCTTCAAGCGCCGCGATATCGACGTTCGACGCACTGTTGCCGGCCAGGGCTGGCAACCCGAAATTGATCACCGAAGTACCGGCCGGGGTGTGCAACGTCGCATCGGCGCCGAGCAATGAAGTGGTGTTGAGCAGCCACGCCAGATCACGCAGCACCGAGGCTTTCAGTTGGCTCAGGGACAGCACGCGCTTGTCGGCGCTTTCCTTGAGATTGCTCGGGTCGTCGTCGGTCAACCGATCCAGCAGGGACGGTTGCAGGCGATCGCGGGTGGCGATTTCGGTTACCACGTAAATGGCGCTACATACATTTTTTGGTCCCCTCCTGTGCCGCAGGACGCAAACGTGTTGACCGCTCCCGCCTCCAGCCCCCCCGGGATCTGGCGGACAGCCTGCATTTTGCTGAGGCAGTCGCGGCTGGGCGCAGGCATGTGCTCGCTGCGCCAGACCGAAAATATCGGGATGTTATTGAACGTCTCTACGCGCAGTTGCTGCTGTTTATTCAGGCTGAAGCTGCAAGGCCATTCCATGTCCAGTTTCATGCGACTCTGGTCGGGTTTGACCAGTGTGCATTGACCCTGGTCGTCAATCAGTCTGAGTTGCTGCCCAACAAAGACGGCCTGGGTTGTTGGCATTTGGGCATGTTCGGCGCATGCGCTCAGGCTGATCAGATTCATCGCCAGGCACATGGTGAGCCGGTGATTTTTCATTATGCGAGCTCCCAGAACCAGACAGCTCTGGATCTGTAAAAGAGGTCACCGGTTTGGGTCAGGCCCCGATTCCATAGATCAATATGATCGCCAGTACGATTGTCCGCAGACTCCCCTGACTGCTGGAAACAGTCCTTGAAGAAGATAAGCCCGGTTTTGCCCATCAACGTGCGACGCTCCTCGGCGCTGTTGCCAAGAATGGTTGGCCGCCCCAGATGATGCTTCCACAACCAGTTCGCCAGCGACTCGGCACCCCGGGCGTGCTCATGTGCACACTTGGGTTCGGTATAGGTGGATTTGTTGACCTTGATGGTCAGCTCTGCATTGAGTGTCGCGCTCATGCGGATAGCACACTGGTTTTCCCAAGGGCCATCACAGGGCTTTGCGTCAGGGTACGTAACCAGGAGATCGGAATACGCTTTCCACAAATTAATAAACGAAGGCTTGGCCATGACTCAGACACCGGATGGGACAGGATTGGATTCGAGCAAGCACCAAACTGCCCCCGACGCATAACGACGGGGGCATCTTCGATTACGCCTTGACGTTCTGACGGATGTTCCAGCCAAACTTGATCGGGCCGCCGTCTTTGGTGCCGTCGGCTTTCTGCGGTTGGTAGTCCACCAGCACTTTGGCGAAGTTCAGGGTGACGTTTTCGGTCAGGCGATCATCGCTACCCGAGCCGCCGGTGCTCAGGGAAGTGATCAGCACTTCTTCCAGGTTGATGATCATGTACTCGACCTGGCTTTCGCCACCGGCCTTGCGCACGGTCAGTTTGACCTTGTCGATGTGCTTGCCGGCGGCGCAGTGCATCATCAGGTTCGGCGAGGCCTTGTCGACATACTTGGTCAGCGACAGGTCCTGGACATTCACCTTGCCCGCACCGCCGCCACCACCCGTGTGCATATTGCCGGACTGGGACATGCCCCAGCTCCAGTTCAAGACGTCGATTTCGTCCTTGTGGGCCTTGTCCATGGACTCGCCCTTGATGTCGCCGATCTTGATGAAAATATCAACAGCCATGTTTTCTCCCTGTGTGGTCTCTACCACATTGTGTTTTTGCTGATCGTTCCCACGCTCTGCGTGGTAACGCATCGGGTGAAGCTCTGCGTCCTGGGCGGCATTCCCACGCAGAGCGTGGGAACGAACACATCAAGGGCGGTGTTACGCACCCTTGGCCGAAGGCAGTTTGGATACCAGGCGCAGCGACACGGTCAGACCTTCGAGCTGATAGTGCGGACGCAGGAAGAACTTGGAGGTGTAGTACCCCGGGTTGCCTTCCACGTCCTCGACGATCACTTCGGCCGCAGCCAATGGGTGCTGGGCCTTGGTGGTTTCGGTGGAGTGCGCTGGGTCACCGTCGACGTAGTTGAGGATCCAGTCCTGCAACCAACGCTGCATTTCGTCCTTCTCTTTGAAGGAGCCAATCTTGTCGCGCACGATGCACTTCAAGTAATGGGCGAAACGGCAGGTGGCAAACAGGTAGGGCAGGCGCGCGGCCAGGTTGGCGTTGGCGGTGGCATCCGGGTCGTCGTATTCAGCCGGTTTCTGCAACGACTGGGCGCCGATGAACGCGGCGAAGTCGGTGTTTTTCTTGTGCAGCAGCGGCATGAAACCGTTCTTCGCCAGTTCCGCTTCACGGCGGTCCGAAATGGCGATTTCGGTCGGGCACTTCATGTCTACGCCGCCGTCATCGGTCGGGAAGGTGTGGGCCGGCAGGTTTTCCACTTCGCCGCCAGATTCCACGCCACGAATGCGCGAGCACCAGCCGAAGTGTTTGAACGAGCGATTGATGTTCACCGCCATCGCGTAAGCGGCGTTGGCCCAGGTGTACTTGGAGCTGTCGGCGCCGTCGGTGTTTTCTTCGAAGGCGAAGGCTTCCACCGGGTCGGTCTTGGCGCCGTAGGGCAGGCGCGCCAGGAAGCGCGGCATGGTCAGGCCGATATAGCGCGAGTCTTCCGATTCACGCAGCGAGCGCCAGCCGGCGTATTCCGGGGTGGTGAAGATCTTGGTCAGGTCGCGCGGGTTTGACAGTTCTTGCCACGAGCCCATGCCCATCACGGTCGGCGAGGCGGCTGCGATGAACGGCGAGTGCATGGCGGCGCAGACTTTCGACAATTCGCCCAGCAACTCGACATCCGGCGGCGACTGGTCGAAGTAGTAATCGCCCACGAGGCAACCGTAAGGTTCGCCACCGAACTGGCCGTATTCTTCCTCGTACATCTTCTTGAAGATCGGGCTCTGGTCCCACGCAGTGCCCTTGAATTTCTTCAGGGTCTTGTGCAGGTCGGTCTTGGAGATGTTGAGCACGCGGATCTTGAGCTGCTCGTCGCTCTCGGTGTTGTTGACCAGGTAGTGCAGGCCACGCCAGGCGCTTTCCAGCTGTTGGAAGTCCGGGTGATGGATGACCTGATTCACCTGGGCGGTGAGCTTGGCGTCGATGGCGGCAATGATCGACTCGATAGACTTGATCGCGTCGTTGGACACCAGGTCGGTCTGCGCCAGGGCCTGTTCGGCCAGGGTGCGCACGGCGGTCTCGACGGCTTCGCGAGCGCGGTCGGTCTTGGGTTTGAATTCTTGCAGCAGCAGGGAGGCGAACTCGCTGGCTTCTTCGGTGGTGCCCAGTGTCTGAGCGTCTGCACGTACTGAATCGGTCATGATCATTCGTCCTGATTAAGCCTGAGGCTCGGCTGGCTTCGGCGCACTGGCAAGTGCCTGGAGCAGCGCCGGGTCCTTGATGGCCTTCATGATGATTTCTTCGGCGCCAGTCTTGCCGTCCATGTAGGTCAGCAGGTTGGCCAGTTGGGTGCGCGCTTCGAGTAGCTTGTTCAGCGAGTCGACCTTGCGCGCCACGGCGGCGGGGCTGAAGTCGTCCATGCTTTCAAAGGTGATGTCCAGGCTCAGGTTGCCTTCGCCGGTCAGCTCGTTGGGCACGTGGAACGCGACGCGTGGCTGCATGGCCTTGAGGCGCGAGTCGAAGTTGTCGACGTCCACTTCAAGGAACTTGCGATCGGCAACAGGGGCCAGGGGCTCGGCCGGCTTGCCGGCAAGGTCAGCCATAACGCCCATTACGAAGGGCAACTGGACCTTTTTTTCGGCGCCGTAGAGCTCGACGTCGTACTCGATCTGCACTCGAGGCGCGCGGTTGCGCGCGATGAATTTCTGAGAACTTTGCTTCGCCACGTTGCTGCTCCTGGTCGCTCAAGCGACGGTGTTGGCGTCATCGGTGGTACCGGTGACGTGACTGCGTGATCCTTTCGCTTTTATTCGCTGTCTGGTCCGCGCAGGTTTTCAAATTGGCTCATGCCGTCGGGAATCAAATTGCGCACGATGGCCGCAAAGTCGGCGTGCACCAGATTCTTTGCCCGGTTCAGCAGCACCGGCAGCGGGCTGGAAGGCTCTTGACGCGTGTAGTACGCAAGAATCCGGTCCAGGCTGCGCAGCACGTCGTCGCGGTTGTTGATTTCGCCAGTGCCGGTACTGCGCGGTGCGCTCGGTGCGGTGGCGTATTCAACTGGCGCGGCGCTGTCGTCGCTAATGGCATCGGGCAGGGGGCCGTCGCCGCTCTGGGGGGCGAACTGACTGAGGATCTGCAGGGCCATTTTGATCGGCTGTTTCAGCGGGCCAAGGTCAACGCCCTGGGCGGAACCGACGTATTCGCTAACCTGTTGCTCAATGGTCTCGGCGGCATTGCGGGCCTCGTGCAAGGCCGCGCGGGTGATTTCCAGTTGCTCGGGATCGCTGCCGAGGAACGCCCCGGCGAGCTGCTCGGAGCCGAGGCTTTCGTCAGGGAAGCTTTGCAGGCCGCTGGCATTGGCGGCGGCGCGCAGGCTGACAGGGCCAAAGGTACGCGAGCGGGCCAGGATGCTTTCGCGCAGCAGGCGGATGGTGGTGTCCGACGTCAGACCGGCAAGGGCATTGATGCGCACGGTAGGATCGTTGTCGTCATCGGCATCCAGTCGCGGATGCAGGTCGGCCCAGTATTGCTTGAGTAATTCGCCGATCAGCGTCAGGACGCGGGCCAGGCCCGTGACGCCTTCGAGGGCAAGGGAGCTTTGCAAAAGGAAATGGGTGATACGCAGGTCTTTACTGCGTTGCAACAACTCCAGGCTTTGCTGCTGGATGCTGCTCCATTCAGGGGGTTCGGCAGGCAATATCGAATCGCCCATGCTGCGCTCGGGCTGGCCGCGGGAGTCGCGTTCCAGGCGCAAAAATGCCTGGTCATATTCCAGATCTTCACCGCAAGGCGAAGTCTCGGAAACGGCGGCGAGCAGCGAAGGTACTTCCACTGAATTTGATCTCCCTATCGCCCGCTGACAGAGTCGGGCATTTCACACGCGAGTTCGCGATGGAACTTCACATGTTTCCTTGACGGTAATTGCTCTTTTGAGGGGCAATGATCTTGAAGTACCGTCGCTCATATTCAAGAACTTGCGCATTTTTGGTGTAGTACTTATGCCTTGTCAAGGTAAGCTATTATCCTGTGCGACAGATGTGAGGTGCTTAACAACCCGCGCGACCGGTGGGTCGAGGCGGGCACTTATGCAGGTTTTTTGTCACGCAAGCCGGTTAAGATCAGCAATCATGCTGGTTGAAAGGCGTTTTCGACGTTGTTTGCAAGGTATGTCGGCGAGAGTCACTCGGGCGTAGGCCCTCACTCGCCTGCGCGCAAAGTGTTCAGCAAGGAGGCAAGATGTCGCTGTGTTTGACTATCACTAGTTATCACAAGATTACCCCAGGTCAGTGCTCTGAAAAATCCATGGACCGGGGCATGATGGCAATTGGCCGCAATTCTGATAATGACTGGGTATTGCCTGACCCTCAGCGCCTTATTTCCGGCAAACATTGCGTTATTCAATACAAAGATGGCCGCTACTATTTAACCGATAACAGCACTAATGGTGTGGAATTGGTCAAGGCCGGCATTCGTCTGCGCAAGGGAAACAGCGAGCCGTTGCAGGATGGCGAAGTTATCCGTATCGGTGATTATGACATCCAGGCGCGCATCGATTTCAGTCTGCCGGTGACTGACAGCAACCCTTTCGCCGATTCGTCCAACAGCTTCGAGGCCCTGATGGGGCACCAGGGCGCTGCTGCGAATACGCCGACGTCGTTGCCCATAACCCCGCCCGCACATTTCCAGGGCGGGTCGGCCATGGACACAGTGTCGGACCTTTTCGACTTCCTGTCCCCGACCAGCGTCCCGCCTGCCACCCAGCCCGACCATGTCCCGGCCGAGCAGCATGACTTCCGCCCACCGACCCCGATTCCCAACCCAACGCCCGTGGCGGTGCCTGTACCGTTGGCGTCGGCCTCGGTGATTCCGGAAGATTGGGACCTGTTCAGCGATAAGTCTGCGCCGGTTGCGGTTGCCCCGCTGCCTGTCGCCCCCTTGCCTGTTGCAGAGGTTACGCCGTCACCCGCGCCTCAAATCAGCACACCGATCGCGCCGGCACCCCTGCATGAACCGCCCGTGGCCATCGTCGAACGCGAGGTCAATCCGGTCAGCCCGGCCGACAATGCTCAACCCGACCTGTTGCAAGCCTTCCTGCGCGGCGCAGGTCTGGATCAGTTGCGCCTGGACAAGGCCCAGGCCGAAGCGCAGATGGAAAGCATCGGCCGCAGTTATCGACTGATGGTCGAAGGCCTGATCGATGTCTTGCGCGCCCGCAGTAGCCTCAAGGGCGAGTTCCGCATTCAGCAGACGATGATTCAACCCGTGGAAAACAACCCGCTGAAATTCGCTCCCAACGTCGATGAAGCCATGCTGTTGCTGCTGCGCCACAGCAGTCAGGCGTTCATGGCGCCGGACCTGGCGGTGCGCGATAGCTTCGACGACTTGCGTGCCCACCAATTGGCGGTGATGGCCGGTGTGGAAGCAGCGATCAAGCATCTGCTGGCGCGCTTCGAGCCGGCGCAACTGGAAGAGCGCATGGGCAAGCCCGGTGGCCTGTCGAGCCTTTTCAATGGCTCGCGACAGGCCCAGTACTGGCAGCAGTTCACCGAGCTCTACAGCAAGATTTCCCGCGAGGCCCAAGAGGATTTCCAGGACCTGTTCGGTCGGGAATTCAGCCGCGCCTACGAAGAGCACAGTACAAGGCCGCGCCGCGGCTGAGCACCGACTCATAACGCGATACATAGCAACGAACGGAACAATGGATAGCTGAAACGTCATTGAGGACGCAGGATGATTCACAGGTTTTTACTCGCAGTTGCCACCGCGCTTCTGCTGACCGCGTGTGCGAAGGATACGGCCAAACCCCAGCCCGAAGTGGCTGAGGCCGAGGCCGAGGCTGACACCGCCGCCGTCGAGTTGCACTTCCACGCCATCGCCGGGCTCAACCCCGGTAGCACCGGCCAGCCGGCCCCGGTCCGGGTGCGCATTTTCGAATTGAAAAATGCCGCCACCTTCGGCCGTTCCGATTATTTCGCCCTGGCCGAACGGGCCCAGGCGACGCTCGGCGCTGATCTGCTCGACCAGGACGAAGTGCTGGTCGAGCCCGGCCAGCAATTGAGCTTGCAACGCGACCTCGACCCAGCCACCCGCCACATCGGTGTGCTGGTGGGGTATCGCGAACTGGATCAGGCGCAGTGGCGCACGGTGTTGAATGTCCCGCCGCGCCAATACACCGAATACCAGATCAGCCTCGATGTGCGCGCCGTGCGCAGCGCCGTCGTTGTTCCCCCATCCAGCCCTGCCCAATAAGCAATCGGAGCCCCCATGTCCTGGAACAATCGCGTGGTCTGGTCGGAAGGCATGTTCATTGGAACGCAGCACTTCCAGCAGCATGACCGTTATCTGGAAAACCTCATCGACGCCCGAAGCCGCCCGTTGTCGGCCGGCGCCTGGGGTTTTTCCGAATTGCTGATTGATCAGGGTCTGTTGGCCCAGGGCAAACTGGCAATCATCTCGGCGCGGGGCCTGTTGCCGGACGGCACGCCATTCAACATTCCCCAGGATGACCTGGCGCCGAGCCCGCTGAATGTCGATGCCGACCTGCGCGATGGCCTGGTGTACCTGGCCTTGCCGCTCAAGCGTGCCGGAGCGCGTGACACCGTTGATGAAGGCGAAACCCCGGGCGCTGCGCGCTACGTGAGCCAGGTGCGCGAAGTACGGGACGACAACGCGCCGTTTGAAAACCGTGCGCCGGTGGCAGTGGCTTCCAGGGCGCTGCGATTGTTGATTGCCGAGGATGGCATCAGCGACTACGCCGCCATCGGCCTGGTGCGAATCAAAGAGAAGCGCGCCGACCGCGCCCTGGTGCTCGACGACACTTACATCCCACCGCTGATGGATGTATCCGCCTCCAAACCCCTGGCCGCGTTTCGCAGCGAACTGCTGGGCCTGCTTCATCAACGCGGCGAAGCCCTCGCCGGGCGGGTGGTCGCTTCCGGTGCCGGCGGTGCCTCGGAAATTGCCGACTTCATGCTGCTGCAACTGGTCAACCGCGCTCAGCCGTTGATCCAGCATTTGAGCCAGTTGAGCCCGTTGCACCCCGAGCGGTTCTACAGCGAGTTGGTGAGCCTGGCCGGTGAGTTTTCGACCTTCACCGCTTCCGGGCGGCGACCGCAGGAAAACCCGCAGTACCAGCACGACAACCTGGCGCTGAGTTTTGCGCCGGTGATGCAAGCCCTGCGCGAGGCGCTGTCGATGCTGATCGACAGTAAGGCCACGCCGATTCCGATCGTCGAAAAAGCCTACGGCATTCATGTGGCAATGCTGGCTGACAAGGCCCTGCTCGACAGCGCCAGTTTCATCCTGGTGGTGCGCGCCGACGTGCCTGCCGAGACCCTGCGCAGCCACTTCGGCCAACAGAGCAAGGTCGGCTCGGTGGAGCACATCCGCAACCTGGTCAACCTGCAATTGCCGGGCATCGGCCTGCTGCCGCTGCCGGTGGCGCCGCGGCAGATCCCGTATCACGCAGGCTCCACCTATTACGAACTCGACCGGGGCAGCGAGCATTGGCAGCAACTGGCCAACTCCGGAGGATTTGCGTTCTACATCGCGGGGCAATTCCCGGGGCTGGACCTGGCTTTCTGGGCGATCCGAGGATAAACCGCAATGAACAACGACGATCGTACCCAGTTCATGCCGACACCCGGTGGCCGTGGCGCCGACCCGGGCCGCCCGGATCCTGGTCGCGCCCAGTCCACGCCGCTTTCGATGCCGGCCGCGCCGGTGTTGACCGGTAAAGCTGAAGGTCTCAACCCTCTGGAGAGCGCCGCGGGCCCGCTGCTGGCTTTGATGAGCCGCTTGCGCAACACCATTGCCCACCCGGCGCCGGCGAGCCTGCGGGCGCAATTACTGGCCTACCTGCGCCAGTTCGAGGAACGCGCCGAGGCCGCCGGTGTGGTGCGCAACGATGTGTTGCTGGCCCGTTACGCCCTGTGTACTGCGCTGGATGAAGCGGTGTTGAGTACGCCGTGGGGCGGCAGCAGCGACTGGGGCAAGCAAAGTTTGCTGATCACCGTGCATAACGAAGCCAAGGGCGGCGAGAAGGTGTTCCAGCTCTTGGAGCATTGCCTGCAAAGCCCCCGCGAACGTTTGTATCTGCTGGAGCTGTTGTACCTGTGCATGTGTCTGGGTTTCGAAGGGCGTTATCGGGTCATCAACGACGGTCGCAGCCAACTGGAGGCCTTGCGTGAACGCACCAGTGCGGTCATCCGCAGCGCCCGTGGCGACTATGAGCGTGAACTGTCGCCCCATTGGCGCGGCGTCGCCGTGGCCCGCGACCGGTTGGCGCAATTCATGCCGCCATGGATCGCCGTGGCCATCGGCGTGGCGTTGCTGCTGGCACTGCTGTTCGGCCTGCGCTTGAAACTGGCCGCCGACGCCGAGCCGGTGTTTAAAAATATCCATGCCCTGGGCGAGATCCCGGTGCAGGCGATCGACCGCCCGGTGGTGCAACCGAAACTGATCGAGCGCCCCCGCCTGGCGGGCTTCCTTGCCGATGAAATCAAGGCCGGTCGGGTGGCTGTGGAAGATGCCGTTGATCGTTCCGTGGTGACCATCCGTGGCGATGAGCTGTTCGCTTCGGGCAGCGCCAGCATCGTCGACAATTTTCAGCCGCTGATGCTGCGCATCGCCGAGGCCATTCGCATGGTCAAGGGCCAGGTCCGGGTGACGGGGCACAGTGACAATCGCCCGATTGCCACCCTGCGGTTTCCATCGAACTGGGCCTTGTCCGAGGCACGGGCCACTTCGGTGCTGCAAATCCTTTCGGCCAAGACCGGCCAGCCCGAGCGCTTCAGCGCCGAAGGCCGCAGCGACACCGAGCCGCTGGCCTCGAACGCTACGACAGAGGGCCGCGCACGCAATCGTCGGGTCGAAATCACAGTATTGGCGGAGGGGGTCGAGTGAAGGCGTTTTTGAGTTTTATCGTCCGCTGGGTCATTCCGTTGCTGGGGCTGATAGCCCTGAGCCTGATCATCTGGTTTATCGGGCCGCTGCTCGAATTCCTGGTGCCCGAAGGCCGGCGCTGGGCGCTGATCATTCTGGTGTTCTCGGTGTGGATCGCCTACCGGGTGTTTCGCATCATTCAGGCCCGCCGTCAGGCCGCCGAAGTCATGCGCAGCCTGGCGGCACAAACCCCACCCGACCCGACCAGCGTCGCCACGGCGCAAGAGCTCGAAACCCTGCGCCAGCGCATGGACGAAGCCTTGGCGCTGTTGAAGAAAGCCAAGCTGGGCGGTGATGAGCGTCGCAATCTCTACGAACTCCCTTGGTACGTGATCATCGGCCCGCCGGGTTCGGGCAAGACCACTGCGCTGGTCAATTCCGGGCTGCATTTCCCGTTGGCGGCGCAGTTGGGCGCCGGGGCGGTACGCGGCGTCGGTGGCACGCGCAATTGCGATTGGTGGTTTACCGATCAGGCCGTACTGCTCGACACCGCCGGGCGCTATACCACCCAGGACAGTGATGCGACGGTGGATAAAGCTGCGTGGCTGGGCTTTCTCGGCCTGTTGAAAAAGCAGCGGGCCCGTCGTCCGATCGACGGCGCGTTTATCGCCATCAGCCTTTCCGATCTGCTGCTGGGCAGCGACGCCGAGCGCGCCGCTCATGCCGCCGCGATCCGCCTGCGTATCCAGGAGTTGTACACCCAACTGGGCGTGCGTTTTCCGATCTACCTGATGCTGACCAAACTCGATCTGGTGCCGGGGTTCATGGAGTATTTCGATACCCTGAGCAAGGAAGAGCGGACCCAGGTCTGGGGTATGACCTTTGCCCTGGATGACGGTAAAAGCAATGACAGCCCGCTGGCCCATCTGCAAAGCGAATTCGCCGGCCTGGAACAGCGCCTCAACGATCGTTTAGTGGAGCGTTTGCAACAGGAACGCGACCCGGCGCGGCGCGAGTTGATCTACGGCTTCGCGCAACAGTTCGGCGCGTTGAAGGATTGCCTGCAAAGCTTCCTTGAGGACGTATTCAAACCCAACGCCTTTGAAGAGCGGGTGCTGTTGCGCGGGGTGTATTTCACCAGCGGTACCCAGGAAGGCAGCCCGATTGACCGGCTGATCGGCTCCATGGCCCAGAGCATGAACCTGGACCGCCAACATCTGGCGCGCCAGAACGGCACCGGGCGCAGTTACTTCATCGAAAAACTCTTCAGCGCCGTGGCTTTTGCCGAGCGTGGGCTGGTGGGGGTGAACCCGAAAGTCGAACGTCGGCGCAAGTGGATCACTCGGGGTGTGCTGGCCTCGACTGTGGCCCTGGTGCTGGTGGTCGGGACCTTGTGGGTGGTCAGCTACCGCGCCAACCAGGCGTATATCGCGCAAGTCGATCAGAAAGTCGTGCCCCTGGGCCAGACCGTGCAAAACCTCAGCCCGGCCCAGCGGGACGTACTCGCCGTATTGCCGTTGCTCAACGCGGTGAAGCACCTGGCCGGCGACGCACCGAGCTGGGCCGAAGGCTTGGGCCTGTATCAGGGCGACATGCTTGAAGCCGAGTCCGGCAGCGTCTATCGCAAGCTGTTGATCGCGGTCTTTGCGCCACGCTTGCTCACGCGCATCGAAGAGCAACTGCATGGCGGCGGCAATTCGGACTTCCTTTATGAAGGTTTGAAGGCCTACCTGATGCTCGCCGACAGCGAGCATTACGATGCCGACTTCATCAAAGCGTGGATCGCCCTGGACTGGGACCGCAATCTGCCGCGCGACTTGCCGTCCGAGCAGCGTATGGCCCTGGCGGAGCACTTGCAGGCCCTGTTCGAGCGCCATCCGCCCACTGCACGTCTGGACCCGCGCCTGATCGACGACCTGCGTCGGCAGTTGCAACAACTGCCGGTGGCCCAGCGTGTCTACGATCGGGTCAAGCGGCAGAAACTGCCGGACGGCATCCCGGACTTTCGTATCAGCGAAGCGGCCGGGCGCGATGCGGCGCTGGTGTTCAGCCGCAAGAGCGGCAAGCCGTTGGGCGAACCCTTGAGCGGCTTCTTCACCGCCAAGGGTTATCGCCAAGGGTTTTTGCTCACAAGCCTGAACCAGACCGGCACCCTGGCTGAGGAGCAGTGGGTGCTCGGTCGCGACCAGGCAGAACAGCAGAACGTCGCCAGCCTGGCCGCCGACGTGCGTCGCCTGTATTTCCAGGATTACCAGCGCCAATGGGACGCCTTGCTGGCTGATATCGACTTCGTGCCGATCACCAGCGTAGCCCAGGCCGCCGATGTGCTGAGGGTGATTTCCGGCCCGACCTCGCCGTTGAAAAAACTGCTGGTGGCGGTGGCGAAGGAAACCGACCTGCAACAGGAAGAACGCCTGCTGGCCGCCAAGGGTGCGCCGGTGGACGGCGGGGTCGACAAGCTCAAGGAGCGCCTGGGCACCTTGCTCGGCCATGAGCAGGCGACGCAAAACACACCGGTGTCCAGCGAAGATCCCATCACCGCACATTTTGCTGAACTCAATAGCATCGTCAGCAAAAACGAAGGCGAGCCGGCGGTCATCGACGGCCTGCTGGCCGACATGAATGCGTTGTATGTGCAGGTCAGCGCCATGGTCGGCGCCAGCGGCGACGCCTTGCTTGGCGAAGCCAAGAACCAGGCCGCAGCGGCCGCGACACGGGTCAGCCTCAACGCCGAGCGCCAACCAGCGTTGGTGCAAGGGCTGGTCAAGTCGGTGGTCAACTCCACCACCAACACCATGATGGGCGGGGTACGCAATCAACTGAACGCGGCCTGGACCAGCGAAGTGCTGAACATCTATCGCCAGTCCCTGGCCGGGCGTTATCCGATGTCGCCAGGCAGTGCGCGAGACGCGACTCTCGACGACTTCGGCCAGTTCTTCGGCGTGGGCGGGGTGATGGACAACTACTTCCGCAAGTACCTGCAGCCGTATGTGGATACCTCGACCCAGGCCTGGCGCTGGCAACCGGGCGCCGCGCAGAAGCTCGGCATCGCCCCGGGCGTGCTGCAAACCTTCCAGCGGGCAGCGACCATCCGGGATGCATTTTTCCGTTCCGGCGGCACCCAGCCGATGGTGCGCTTCGAACTCAAACCCGTGGCGATGGACGCCAGCATCACCCAGTTTTTACTTGACCTCGATGGCCAGCAATTGAGCTACGACCACGGCCCGAGCCGTCCGACCGCCATGCAATGGCCCAACGCTGGCAGCATCGGCGTGGTGCGGATCTCGATCATGCCGCCCTCGGCCAGTGGTCGGTCCGGCATCACCCTGGATGGCCCCTGGGCCTGGTTCCGTCTGTTGGAGCAATCAGACCTGACCGCCGGCAACTCGCCGGATCGCTTCAACCTGCGGCTGCGGGTCGACGGCGCCAGCGCCTCTTACGAGCTGCGGGCCAACAGCGCCTTCAACCCGTTCAAGAGCCGTGTGCTTAGTGGTTTCAGCCTGCCGGAGCGGTTATGAGCACTCCGGGTTTCTATGGAAAGTTGGCCAGTCGCGGGGACTTTGTCAGCCGTGGCTTGCCGCAGAGTTTTATCGGCCCCTGGGATTCGTGGCTGGCGGCGGGTCTGCTCGCCAGCCAGGCCAGCCTCGGGGACCGTTGGCTGGACGCCTATCTGGTCAGTCCGCTGTGGCGCTTTATGGTCGGGGCCGGTGTATGTGGGCCGCAGGCCGTCGTTGGCGTGGTGATGCCGAGCATCGATCGAGTGGGCCGGTATTTTCCGCTGACCGTCGCGGTGCTGCTGGATCACGACGCTGACCCAGCGTCGGTGGTGGGCAGTTCGGATGTCTGGTTTGAACAGGTTGAGCAATTGCTGTTGAGCACGTTGAGCGTGGAGGCAAGCTTCGAAGCCTTCGGTGCAGGCCTTACGACGCTGGGCAGTCCGGCGTGCCTGCCACGCACGCCAAGCAGCCGTTTTGCCGGCCTGCATCGCTTTGATGCCACCGACCCAAAGGCGCGAATGACTGCGCTTGCCGAACAAGCCTGCGAAGGCGCCAGTCTGTGGTGGGGCCAGGGTTCGGAGCGTATCGCCCCCGCTTTATTGCGGTGTCAGGGACTGCCTGTCGCCGCCGATTTTGCGCAATTTTTGCTCGGCCAAGAAGGTGTTGTGTAGATGCGTCCAAGCGCTGGAAAGACGTTCAAGTCTGCAAGCAAGAGCCATGTCGGTATGGTCCGCCAGGTGAATGAAGACGCTTGCCTGGACCTGCCGGAAAACGGCCTGTGGGTGGTCGCCGATGGCATGGGCGGGCACGCGGCGGGCGACTACGTCAGCAGTCTGATCGTCGACAGCGTGCGCAGCATTGCCGTGGGCCGATCGCTGGACGAATACTCCGCAGCGCTGAAAAACGACCTGCTGCGGGTCAACGCTGCCGTGCGCGAAGAAACCGCCAACCGTGGCGTGACCATGATGGGCAGCACTGTGGTGTTGCTGGCGACGCGTGACTTGCGCGGGGTGTGTCTGTGGGCGGGCGACAGCCGCTTGTATCGCCTGCGTGACGGCCTGCTCGAAGGCATCTCGCGGGACCACAGTTACGTTCAGGATTTGCAGGACAGCGGCTTGCTCAGCGAAGCCGAGGCCCGGGTGCATCCACGGGCCAATATCGTCACCCGCGCCATCGGGGTCGATGCGCAACTGGACTTGGCGATGGTTGAGCTGCTGTTGATGCCCGGCGACAGTTACCTGTTGTGCAGCGACGGGCTGAACAAGACCGTCGAGGACCATGAAATCGCCGAGGTACTGAACCACGACGAGCCCGGGGAAATCGCCAGCAGCCTGGTGTCCCTGGGCCTGATGCGCGGCGCTCCGGACAACATCACCGTCATCGTCGTGAAGGTGCCTTCATGAACCCCACGGTGAACATTCTGATCCCGGGCTACGACATCGACGGTGAGATCGGCGAAGGCGCCATGGCCAGCGTTTACCTGGCGACCCAGCGCTCGCTGGAGCGCAAGGTGGCATTGAAAATCATGGCCGCCGCGCTGGCGGCCGACCCGAGCTTCTGCGAGCGCTTCCTGCGAGAAGGCAAAACCCTGGCGCGCCTGTCTCACCCGCATACGGTCACCATCCATGACATCGGCAATGTCGGTGAGCTGTATTACATGGCCATGGAATACCTGCCCAACGGCACGCTCAAGGAGCGTATCGCCGCCGGCCTGACGCCGGAGCAGGGTCTGATCTACATCCGCCAGATCGCCTCGGCCCTGGGCTATGCCCATGGGCTGGGACTGGTTCATCGTGACGTCAAACCAGCGAACATTCTGTTCCGTGCCGATGGCACGGCGGTGCTCTCGGACTTTGGCATCGCCAAGTCCCTGGACGACCGTACTCAGTTCACCCAGGCCGGTTTCGCCGTCGGCACGCCCAGCTACATGAGCCCGGAACAGGCGCGCGGCCAGGACATTGACGGCCGGGCCGACCTTTATGCCCTGGGCGTGGTGCTCTACGAAATCCTCGTCGGCAAACTGCCTTACACCGGCAACGATGCACTCTCCACGGCCTTGGCACATTTGACCGAACCCTTGCCGGAGCTGCCGGTGCACCACGGTCGTTATCAAGAGGTGCTGCGCCAGCTGTTGGCCAAGGACCCGGCCGACCGTTTCCCGGATGCGGCGGCACTATTGCGGGCGCTGGATAATCTGCCCGGGGAATCGGTTGAAGCAACCACGATCCGCCCGTTGCCGATTCCGACGTCGCTGAAGTCGACCGGCGATGACCTGGCGGGATTGACGCCGGTGTCTATCGACATACCCAGCGGTCCTGTGCAGCCGCAACCCCGACCCACGCCAACTCCGCCAACCGTGAAGCCGACGCCGCAGTCCTCGATCTCGGAGCAACGAAAGGGCTCGATGTTCGCACTCGCTGCCGTCGCGGTGGCCGTGGCGCTGGCCTTGGGCGGCGTGGGTTATTGGTGGCTGGGCCGTGATGCTAAAGTCGATGCCGACGTGAAGCCGCCGCTGGTTTCCGCGCCGCCGACCTCTACACCCCAGGTCAATACGCCGCCCGCCGTGGCGACGATGGAGGTTGATGGCGGTCAGCGTCCGCTGCTGATGGCCGGCAAAAAAACCTTGTTCCAGCGGGTGCTCAGCAAGCCGGGTGCGACGCTCGCCAGCGAAGCGGGGGCGGCGCCTGGCAAGGCCTTGCCGGCGTTTTCCGTGCTTTACGTCTATCAGCGCAAAGAGGTTGATGGCAGCCCTTGGCTGCGTGTCGGCGCGGCGACTGACGGGCGCAGTGACGGCTGGTTACCGGCCGCGCAGGTCAGCGACTGGAAGCAAAGCCTGGTGCTCAAGTTCACCGAACGCTCCGGCCGTGCGCCGGTGATGTTTCTGCGTCAGGCCGGCGACGTGGAGAAGCTGCTGGCCGACCCGTCAGCGGCAAAAAACCTGCTGCTCAAGAGCCAGCAAAACCACGAAGACAATCAACGCGTGTTGGCCCTGGAACCGGCCGCGAGCGCGGTGCCGCAGAACCAGTTTTACCTGTTGCCGATCTTCGATTCGCGCGAGAGCTTCGATGAGAACGGCCAGCCGGTGCAGTTGCTGAATGTGGCGTCCATCGACCCCGGTAGCGCTCCGAAGGCTGCCGCCAGCAACACGCCAATCACTACCGCCAACGCCGACGCATTCCGCACCGCCGTGGTATTGGTGGTCGATACCACTGTGTCCATGCAGCCCTATATCGATCAGGTGCGCGAGGTCGTGCACCAGCTGCAAACCCGCATCGCCGAGCGCGGCGAGCAGGACAGCGTCAGCTTCGGCCTGGTGGGGTTTCGCAACAGCATCAAGAAAACACCGGGTCTGGAGTACGTCGCTAAAACCTTGATCACCCTGGAACAGGGTCGCGACCCACAGCGTTTCATGGACATGGCGCGGCAGGTCAAGGCGACCACGGTCTCGAGCCATTCGTTCAACGAAGATGCGTTTGCCGGTGTGATGGAAGCGGTCGAGGGCATGGATTGGTCCGGTTATGGTGGGCGCTTGATTCTGTTGGTCACCGATGCTGGCGCCCTGCGCAAGAACGACCCGTATGCCTCCACACAAATGAACGAGGCCGAAGTGCGTCAGGCTGCGCTAGGCAAGCAGATCAAAATCTACGCCTTGCACTTGCTCAGCGACGCTGGCAAAAAAACCCACGCCGGTGCGCAAAGCCAATATCGCACCCTGACCGCCGACGCCAACCCGCAGATCGGCGACCTGTACATTCCGGTACCGGGCGCCGATGTGCGCAAGTTGGGTGAGCGGGTGGACGAGATCGGTTCGGTGTTTGCCGACCTGGTGCATCAGGTGCGCAGCAACAAGCCGCAAACCGTGCCGCTGCTGAGCGCCGCGCCGAGCCTGACCGACAAATCGGCAGCCGTCGGCTACGCGATGCACATGGACTTCCTGGGGCGTAAAGCCGCCAGTCAGGCGCCACAACTGGTCAGCGCCTGGACCGCCGACCGCGACCTGACCAACTCGGCACTGCCGGCGTTCCAGGTGTGCGTGATGCTGACCAAATTGCAGCTCAACGACTTGCAGCAATCGCTGAAACTGATCGTCGATGCCGCCCGCAAGACCCAGACCTCGCCGAAGAATTTCTTCCAGGAAATCGCCAGTGCCAGTGCCTACATGAGCCGTGATCCTTCGGCCTTGCGCAAGGGCGGCAACCTGGCCGATGGCGGGGTTCTGGGTGAGTACCTGGAAGGGCTGCCCTACCGCAGCAAGTCGTTGAGCATGACCCAGGACTTGTGGCTTTCCCTGAGCGTGGCCGAGCAGGAAGACTTTATCGACGAGCTGGATTCGAAAATCCGCCTCTACGAAACCTTCCATAACGACTTGGCCAACTGGGTGCGTTTCGGCGATGCCGAGCCGGGTGATGCCTTGTACCGCGTTCCGTTGTCGACGCTGCCGTGATGCTGAACATGAGCGCGGTGCACAAGAGCCGGGGCGCCGGCAGCCAGCGCTACAGCCTGGTAATTCCACGGCTGCAACTGCGTGCCGGTGAACAACTGGCGGTGGTTGGTCCCAGCGGTTGCGGCAAAAGCACATTGCTGGATTTGCTGGCGCTGGTGCTGGCTCCGGATCAGGCCGGGCAGTTTGATTTTGCGCCCGGCCACACCAAGACAGACATCAGCGGGCTGTGGCGCGCAGATGCGCAAAGCGCCTTGGCGGACCTGCGCAGCCAGCACTTGGGCTATGTACTGCAAACCGGTGGCCTGCTGGATTTTCTGGACGTGCGCGGCAACATCGACCTGTCGCGCAAACTGCTCGGCTTGAAAGACGACGGTAGCGTGGATCGTCTGGCCGGGGCGTTGGATATCGCCGATCAACTGGGCAAAAAGCCGGGTGATTTGTCCGTCGGCCAACGGCAACGGGTGAGTTGCGCCCGCGCCCTGGCCCATGGGCCGCGTCTGCTGCTGGCCGATGAACCGACCGCCGCCCTTGATCCGCTGAATGCTGCGCGAGTGATGCAATTGCTGGTGACCCAGGCCCGCGAACACGGCGTGTGCTGCGTTGTCGCCACCCACGACGAGTCGCTGGCACGTGCCAGCGGCTTGCAGGTGCGGCGCATCAGTTGTCGTCGTGACGTCGATGGCGGTGTCACCGCCACCCTCGGGGAGGCCAGCTGATGCGCAACACGCTAGTGGCTTCCCTGGCCTGGCAGGATTACCGCAACGATGTGTGGCTGTCGGCCTGTTCGGTATTGGCGTTGGTGGCTGTGGTCGCGCCGCTGCTGGTGCTGTTCGGCTTGAAATTCGGCCTGGTCAGCAGTTTGACCGAACGCTTGGAAAACGACCCGGCCACCCGGGAAATCATCCCCCTGGGTGGCGGCCGGTTCAGTGCCACGTTTATCGCACAGTTGAGCCAGCGCAGTGACGTGGCTTTCGCCTTGCCGCGCACCCGACAGATTGCCGCGACGGCGGATCTGACCGCTGGCGCCGCGACGGTGACCGTCGAAATGATCCCCACCGCGGCCAACGACCCCTCGCTCGGCAGTCTTCCGGTGCCCCAAGGGCTGGATCAGGTACTGCTCAGCCAGACAGCCGCCGAAAAGCTCGGGGCCAAGGCCGGTGATTGGCTGGTGGCCAGTGTCGGCCGGCAGGTGGCCGGTCGTGGCGAAGCGCAACGCACTCGCGTCCAGGTGCTGCGCGTTCTGCCGCTGGAAGCCTTCGCCCGGGACGGATTGTTCGCGCCCTTGACGTTACTGGAAGCGGCTGAGGATTACCGGGACGGCCGCGCCGTGCCGGCGTTCGGTTGGCCAGGCGATGCGGTGGGCGTGTCGGAGCAGCGGGTGTATCCGGCGTTTCGCCTGTACGCCCGCAGCCTCAAGGATGTCGAGCCGCTGCGCCAGTACTTTGCTGCGCAGAACCTGCTGGTCTCGACCCAGGCCCAGACCATTGCCCAAGTGCAATCGCTGAGCCGCAACCTGTCGATCGTGTTCTGGATCATCGCCGGATTGGCCTTGGCGGGAGCGTTCGCGGCGATTTTTGCCGGCGCGTTGGCGGCGGTCGAGCGCAAACGCCGAGACTTGTCGGTGTTGCGCCTACTGGGGTTTTCCACGGCGGCGTTGCTTTTGTTTGTGGTGTTGCAGGCGCTGTACAGCGCCGGCCTTGCCGCCCTATTGAGTGTCGGGCTGTATGGCCTGGCGCAATCGGGCCTGAACCATTTATTTGTGCAGATGCCAGGCGAGTACGCCAGCCATCTGCTGGCGCGTCACTACGCGTTTGCCATCGTGGCCGTGCTCGGCGTCAGCGCTGTGGCAGCGGCGTGTGGTGGCTGGCGAGTGGCGCGTATCCAGGCGTTTGAAGGAATCCGAGATGTATAAGTTACTGGGCGCCGCCGTGGCGCTGAGCCTGGCCAGCTTGGGCATGGCTGGTTTTGCGAGTGCCGATGAAAGCGCAGACAAACTGGACAACCCCAAGCCGTTAGCCGATGACGTCAGCCTGCCGCTGCCGTGCGAAGGGCAGATGGTGTTTCGTTACGTCTACATCCTGGCCCAGGGCACTCTGGACGACCGCGAGATCAGCCTCGGCTATCCATTCAGTGAGGACGAGGCCGGTTATCAACAGTCGTTCATCTCCGGTTACCGCCGGGACTTTATCAACGGCCAGTTCACCCTCAAGGATCTGCCCAAGGATTGGGGCAAGACCATCACACCGTTGATGCCCAAGACCGACAGCAAGACCCCGCTCAAACCGATGCTCTATTTCATCGGCAAATACGAGGTCACCGCCCGCCAATACGCCGAAGTCATGGCCCAGGCGCAATCGTTGGCCAGCGGCGAGCCGGCACCGGCCTGCGAGGCCTTGAAAACCGAGGTCCCGCAAGGCATGGCCGGGCGTTTGCCCAAGGTGAAATTGTCGCGATTCGAGGCCGAACGCTTCTCTGCGGTGTACAGCGCCTGGCTGACGAAATACCACAAGGACCTGCTACCGGTGAGTGGTCGCGGCACCTCGGCTGAAGAGGGCGGGCTGGGTTTTGTGCGCTTGCCGACCGAGGTCGAATGGGAATTTGCTGCCCGTGGCGGGCAGGCCGTTAGCCGCCAGGAACTGGAAGGGCGCCTGTTTCCCCGTCGTCTGGAAGGCAGTGAAGGCGACGGGCCACTGGCGGACTGGGCGGTCTTCAACCAGGTGGCCGGTGGCACTGGCCAGGCAGCGCGGCTGATGCCGATCGGTACCAAACTGCCTAACCCTATCGGCCTGTTCGACGTGATCGGCAACGCCGCCGAGATGGTCCAGGAGTCCTTCCAGCTCGTGCACGCCGGACGTCGCCAAGGCGCCTACGGCGGCTTCGTGGTCAAGGGCGGTAACTACCTGGAAGGCGAGGGCACCTTGTTCACCGGGATGCGTCGTGAGTACCCGCTGTTCGCCGCCGACGGAACCGAGCAAAGCAACGAAACCACCGGGTTCCGGGTTGCGATTGGCGCGTTGTCGGCGCCACGTTCGCGCTACAAGGAACTGTTTACCCAATGGCAGAAAGAAGGTCGGCTGGCTTCGCTGACCGATGCCATCGACGACGCCCAGGATCCGACCAAACGCCTGGACAGCATCATCTCCGCCAGTATCGACCCGCGCCTGCAAGCGGAGTTGGGGCTGGTCAACGAAGAGCTCAAGCGCAACGTCTCGCTGATCGCCCAGCAGCGCGAGGAAGCGGCCGGCAACCTGATCCAGTCGGCGGCCCTGGTGGCCGAGACCGTCAACAACTACAACATTCGCCTGACCAATTTGCAGAAGAGTCGCCAGCAGGCCGTGGACGCCAAGGACGAGGCCAGCGCCAAGCTGTTCGCCACGGCCATCGACAACGGCCGCAGCGCGCTGGACGGCGCGGTGGCGATCTACATCGACAACCTGGCAACCGGCACGCGCTACACCGATGCCGTGATCCAGGCGCAGCTTCAACGTATCAAGGAAGAGTTGGATCGCAAGCCAGTACTGGGCAAGAGCCTGGTCACGCGCGCGACGTTATTCGTGCGCCATGTCGGTGATTATCGTCAGCAACGACGAGCCGACCCGGCGGCGATATTAAAGGAATTGCTCGCATCGAACGCTCAGCGGTCTTGATTGTTCGTTGTACAGCAAGCTTGGAAGGGACTCAGGCGGCGATGGGCCGTGCTGAGCTGGTCAAACTTAAAAGAGAACACAACTATGCTTTCCTCCCGTAAACCTTTTGCTTCGCTTTCCAAGCGTCACTTGGTGCTGATTGCCGTCGGCTTCAGCACCGTACTGACCGGTTGCGCCACGTCGCCGACCGCCAAGGTCGCCTCGAGCACCAAGGTCGAGTACTACCCCAACTGCTACGAGCCGGTGCAGCACCTGCGTGCCACCGATTCGAACATGACCAAGTCGGTCGTCACCGGCGCGGCCGTCGGCGCTGTCGGCGGGGCACTGCTGGGCGCCCTGACCGATTCCGAGAACCGTGGCCGCAACGCCGCCATCGGCGCAGCGGGTGGTGCCCTGGCGGGCGGCGCGGCCGGTTACTACACCGAGCGTCAGAAGCAGATCGCCGATGACAACCAGCGCATCGCGTCCTATGCCACCGACGTCAACAAAAGCGCCGCCGACATCGACCGCAGCACCGCATACGCCAAGACTTCGCAGCAGTGCTACCAGAGCGCGTTCACCAAACTGGTCGCCGACCGCAAGGCCAAGACCGTCAGCGACACCGAAGGCCGCAAGCGCCTGGCAGAAATCGTTGCGGGCCTCAAAGAGTCCAACGACCTGATCGTTGCGGTTAACGGCAAAGCCAGTGAAGACCTGAACAACTACACCCAGGCCTACGAAAAAGACCTGCAACAAGTCGGCGTGCAGCGCACCGACGTGGTCACCGTGGCGACCGCCGACACCACACCGGTCGTGACTCCGGCCAAGAGCAAAAAAGTAGTGAAAGTGGCGAAAAAACCGGTGCTGCCAACCGTGCCGAAAGAAGCGGTCAGCACCGAGAAAACCCTGCAGACCGCCCAAGCCAAACAGGCTGAAAGCAAGCAGGTCGCCAGTGCCGGCACCACTCAGGTCAACAGCATGTGCAAAAACCCGGACCTGGGCGACTGGGCACCAGTGCCTTGCCCGAATGTTTGATTGAGTTGTTGTAGGTCCTTGATCGTTCCTGCGCTTTGCGTGGGAACGATCTGTACGGGCTACGCCTTGGCGCTATGCGCCGCCATCGTATTTGCTCTCCTTACCAACTTCCATAGGAGATACCGAATTTGTCGATGTGGGCTTTTTTCAGAGTGGGCGCATTGCAGTCGCTGCGTTGACCATTGGCAAACATCCAACGTGGACGCCATGATTTTAAGAGTTACTTTAGGTTTGATTATTTATCTGTTGGTGATTGCTCTGTATTTCGTTGTTCATGATTATGGGGTTATTTTTTATAAGACTCATATGGGCGGATTTACAGCGAGAGGGGTCGCAATAGGTGGCACCGCGGAACTGACATTTTATTTTTTTATTTTCGTAAACATTGTTGTATTTGTTATGCCGACGTTGGTGGCGAAAATTGTGCCGATAGTGCTGATGGTCGCTATCGTACTTTTCTATTTCCTTCCAGAAAATCCGGTTCGTGCAATGGCCTATAGCGGGCTTACCTTCAGTATGAGTATTTTGGCGCTGGTCACTCGTTTAATAGTGGATCGACAAATGCCCCAGCGGAAAATTTACTCTAATTCATGATCAGGCAGCCAACCCATGTCCTTTAATCACTACGACCAGAGCGAACTTGCCTCACTTCGCCAGTTGGGCCGCTGTTTCGCTGAGCATAGTCCGGCGTTGGCGCTGTTTCCGAAAATTGCGGCTGTCCCGAGTGCTCTTGAGATACCTGGAAAATGAACAGTGCCAGCAAATGTTTGGTGTATGCCGCTGCGCTAATGATCAGTTTGGTTATTGCAATTGCCATTATCGTGAATGGGATTTTGACTCGCGTCCCCGACGTTTCGAAGCTGAGTCCATCTGGCCGTTATCTTATTGCGTCGGTTCCTGCCAGCTCCCTTCTGACTCCTCGGGATGCCGTGTACTTGCGCTTTACCGATCGTGACCATCCCGATCAGGTGTACCGCACTCCCTTGTTCTCTGACGTGTCTTTGGACATGGGTGCATTTGAGGACGCGCAAACAGTGGGTGTTGTATTCATTGATTTTGATAAGCAGGGCAAGAAGTTCACGCTCGGGTTGTCCAACCCGAGAGAGCATTGGCTGGACTTTTTTATCAGCAACACGCCTTACGAAATTGAGGCCAACTGATGTCGAACCGAAGTCTGTCTCTGCCAGTGTTTATTTCATCGCTGGTTGTAGTTTTACTGCTGCTGGCTTTGCTTGGACTGAAGGTGCAGAGCTCTTGGGTTGCGCAGCCATTAAAAAAATACTGGAATGATTCAGGCACGTGCTACATCTCCAGATACGCACCTGATTACAGAGTGTTAGGTGGGGTGGGGAGTATCATCGAAATATTCAGCAGCCCGTATTTTTACCGTGTCTATTCAACGGATGGTGAGCTATTGAAAACGTCAGAGTGGTATCTGTGGATGCGAGAAGGTAATTCCGGAGTTGCTCCAGAATTTCAAGGCGAAATGATCCTGTACCCAGGTACTGAAGGCTGGGAAAGTTGGACGGTTACGGAATGTCGTTGATGATGACCAGTTCAGTAAAAAGGAAGCAGCCCCGAACCTTGATCGCAGGGTTGATGGTGTTGGTGGCGTGTTTTGTTTTACTTTTTTATGTTGTCAAGGCAATGCTTGGTTACCCTGCGAGTTCGATGATTGTGAGTCCTTCAGGGCGCTACATTTTTGAAAACGTTCACGTAGGTCGAGTCTTGACTTTGGGCGGGATGGCGTATTTGAGAGTGACTGATAGAGAGAGTCCCGAAAAGGTCTATCGCACGCCATTATATTCGACCCAATTGCTGGATATGCGCTCGGTTGAAGATGACAAAACGGTCGGCATTGCTTGGATGTATTTCAATAAGAAAGAAAGAACTTTTGATATAGCCATGCCTAAGTGGGAGTGGCACTGGTTAAATATTTTTATCAGTAACACGCCCTATGTCCACATGGAAGACTGACGAACATGTTTGTGAGCGGTGAAATAGAAGGCTACTTGGCCGTTGTCTCCGACAGCGACTTGTTCGGGAGCTTCGCATGCATGGCGCTGATTTTGGCCCTGACGGGCCTGCGCGCTGCGAGCCGGAACTCGAAGCTTCACTGCACGCTGACATTCGTCACCTTGATGGGCTTTGCGGTGATGCACGGCATTGGCACTTACTTCCTGAATCAACCGCTCGCATGAATATGAAAGACCGCGTCGAAGCACGTACCGAGCTCACCAGAATTCAATACCAGGCAGCTCACTCATGTCCGGTAACCACTACTATCAAAGCGATGATTAAGTTCGCTGGCATCCTCCCGCTCTTCATCTCCCTGGCTAGTTGCGCGGCACAACAGGTTTACAACAACCATGTTTATGTCGAAAACCGCTGCGACCAACCGTTGGAAATGAAGATTTCCAACAGCTCCAATCTGCATTCACTGGAGCGCAACGTGAAGGCCGAAGCAGGATCGCGCGCCTTGGTGGCGAGCTTTGCCTCTTATGGCGAAGACGTGATCGAACAAATACCGGGCAACTATTCGCTGACCATCACTGATGCCGTCGGCACCAAGGTGGTTGACGGTGCTCAGTTGCGACAGCGCTTGAGCGGCGTGAAAAAAATGAATGACGGCACTCAGCGTGAGTGGACGATCAACGATGCGTCTTTTTGCCCATGACATTCACTATTTCAATGCCACCGTGGGAAAAAGTTGGCTGAACGTATTCATCAGTAATACACCTTATACACACATGGAAAACTGACAGACATGCTTATACCAAGTGAAATAGAAGGTTACCTGGCCGTTGTGGCCGACAATGATTTGTTTGGCAGCCTGGCCATGTTCTGTCTGGTACTGCTCTTGACGGCACTGCATCGGGGCATCCGAGAGTCACGCGTGCACCGAGCACTGACGTTCATTGCATTAGCGATTGTTGTCGCCATGCAAGTCGCGGGTTCCTACTACGGGACTATTAATCCGGCATGAATAAATACGTCCGCCTGCCCCTGTGCCTGTTTTTCCACGCCCTGGGCTGTGTTGCCTACGCGTTTCTGAATAAAGCGGTGGTGATTGGCTACAAAGCTTTGAACCAAGGTTTCACCTCGCATGGTGTTGCTATCGGAATGGCGAGCTACGCGCTCTTTTATATATTTCTGGTCGTCAATCTGGTGATTGCACTGGTACCGAATCTCGTGGCCAAGCTCCTGCTGCTGAGCGTGATGGTCGGCTTCATCCTGCTCTGGATGCTGCCTGAAAATCCGCTAAGGGCGCTGTTTTATGGTGTGGCTCAGGGATGTGTCACGTTGTTGGCGATTTTGGCGACGCAAGTCATTGAGTTGCGCTGGGAAAGACGCAGCTTCATGCGACGGGCAACACCTGCAAACCCTGTTAAAGAGGCAAACGCGTGATCAATGCAGGTCGCCGCCGACTACTTGTCACCGCCCTGTGGATTCCGCTGGTCGTACTCCTGCTGATGGTGCTGGAAGATCGGCTGAGCAATTTTCCTACAACCGTCGAGTTGTTCGAGACCTTCGGATTGGCTTTTGGCATTCCCGCCTACATCGCTTTTGCCCTGGTGGAAATGCGCCTTCTGCGTGGCAAGAGCGAGCAGCGGATACTCAACCGAATCTGGCTCGGACCATGGGTATTCATCCCGTTTTACGCGGCACCGTGGATGATCTTCGGGTTGGCAAAAATGCTCTGTGGTTCCTCCAGTAACATTGCATTGATGTTCGGTTGGGTGGTTTTCATTCCGTATGTACTCATCGTCGGCTATGTGGTGGCGGGGCTGACGATAGCGGTCTACAGGACGTTTTATTCATGAGATTCAATACCAGGCAGGTACTCCATTTTCTTTAAGGTCACGCTCAGTGTGGCGCCGTCCTCGCAACGGAACTCAAAGCTGTCCGAGCACCACAGCTGGGCAGTTCGCTGACCAGTTTCACTGGTCGTCCCCCGGTTCAAGGCTCTCGCGAACCATGGCCAGTTTTTGCTCTGGCTCCAGCGTCGCCGCCGCTCCTGGCCCAAAAACTCCCCACTCTTATCGTTGCGGTTAGTCATCAACATAACCGTTTGCCTATCCCCCATCGTAAGGGGGAAATGGTGTCCTGTTTTTCATGGGGCTCGCTCAGTAGGAAGAGTCCAGAAGCCATATCTGAAATGTCCGGTTTCAGTTTAAGAATGTTCCTACATTCATAACTTTTTGTTTTTGGCATGCTTCACGCCCCATCAGGAGGGGGTCAGTTGTGATGCGGCCGCTTTTAAAAAAGCATGGCTTCAATTAGAGAAGGCTTTCGCCGTTTTTTTAATGCAATCCCGCGCCATTGGAATCCCAACGGGCGATGACAGTCGTTCTAACTAAAGGCCACGGATGTCCTACTCAAACAAACTTTCTGCCCATTACCTTGAACTCGCCAAAGCCTCTGTTTCCAAAGAGAATTTCGCGGGCGAGGATGTTCGTTTTTCGAGCGAATACGAGGCACTGGAAAGCGAGTTGGGTAAAGCCCAATCCATGCACGAAAGCGGTCAGATCGACTGGCTGAAAATCCGCGAAAACAGCGAAAACCTGCTGCGCACCCAGTCCAAGGATTTACGAGTCGGTGCCTGGCTGACCTGGGCCCTGTACCAACGCGAATCCTTTCAGGGACTGCTGGCCGGCCTCGGACTTCTGCACCACCTGTGCGAGAACCACTGGGCCGAGGTTCATCCCAACAAAGCCCGCACCCGCTCCGCTGCCATCAGTTGGCTGGTGCCGCGTCTCGAGCAGGTGCTGAACGAAAACGTCGCGATCAAAGAGCAACTGCCGCTGTTCCGCCGATTGGTCGAGCACCTGGAAGGTCTCGATGCTGCCTGCACCGAGCACATGGGCGACGACGCACCGCTGCTGCTGCCGATCTCCCGCCGTCTGAAAAACATGGTTCAGCGTGCCGCCGACAACCAGCCGGAGCCCGGTGCTGTCGGTGCGGTGGTGGCTCAGGTCAAGCAGGTTGCGACGCAACTGTTCACCCCCGGCGCGCCGATCGACAACGAAAAAGAAGCCCACAAGGCCCTGCGCGCGCAGCAGGAAAATGCGCGCCCACTGTGCGCCTGGTGGTTGAAACAGAAAGCCACCGACCTGCGCGCCCTGCGCCTGAACCGCACGTTGCTGTGGCTGCCGATCGACGCCGTCCCCGAGCGCAACGCCGAGCAAATCACTGCTCTGCGCGGGCTGCCGGCGGACAAACTGAAAATCTACCAGGACCGTTTCGACCAGGGGCAATTCGCCGACCTGTTGGTGGAGCTGGAGGCGAGCCTGGCCAAGGCGCCGTTCTGGTTCGATGGCCAGCGGCTGGTCTGGGAATGTTTGCAAGGGCTGAACGCCGAGCTGGCCATGCGCGAAGTGGAAATCCACTTCGCGTTGTTGATTCAGCGCCTGCCGGGCATCGTCGAATTGCGTTACCACGATGGCGCGCCGTTCGCAGATCCGGCCACTCGCGCCTGGATCAGCGCCCACGTGATGCCCCATCTGCAAACCGCCAGCGCGCCGCGCAAAGTCGAAGTCAGCGCCAGCCAACCGGCCTGGGAACTGGCGCTCGAAGACGTCTTGCCGGTGCTGCGCAAGGACGGCCTCAAGGCCGCGGTGCAGATTCTCAAGCAAGGCCTGCAAGCTGCCTACGGCGGGCGCGTGCGGTTCTTCTGGCAGTTCAGCCTGGCGCGGCTGTGCTTCCTGGCCAAGAAATACGAACTGGCCAAGACCCAGCTCGAAACCCTCGATTCAGAATTACAGAACTCAGGCTTGCACGCCTGGGAGCCTGATCTTGCGCTGGAAGTGCTGCACCTCCTGCATAGCTGCTGTGAGTTGTTGCCGCAGAACCACGCAGTGCGAGAACGCAAGGAAGAGATTTATCGCAGGCTGTGCCACCTCGATCTCGAAGTGGTACTCGAATAGGCCCCAGGGCCACAACCGCAAGGAGAAAAGCCATGGCCAAAGAAGGCTCGGTAGCCCCCAAGGAACGCATCAACGTCACCTTCAAACCTGCCACCGGCGGTGCTCAGGAAGAGATTGAACTGCCGCTGAAACTACTGGCAATCGGTGACTACACCCACCGCGCGGACGAGCGCAAAGTTGAAGATCGCAAGCCGATCAGCATCGACAAGATGACCTTCGACGAAGTACTCGCCAAGCAAGAACTGCAGCTGACGCTGAGCGTGCCGAACCGTCTTCAGGAAGAGGGCGAGACCGAAGAGCTGGCCGTGAAACTGCGCGTCAATTCGATGAAGGACTTCAACCCGGCCAGCCTGGTCGAGCAAGTGCCTGAGCTGAAAAAACTGATGGAACTGCGTGACGCACTGGTGGCCCTCAAAGGCCCACTGGGTAACACACCTGCCTTCCGCAAAGCCATCGAAGGCGTTCTCGCCGACGATGAATCGCGCGGTCGCGTACTGGGTGAGCTGGGCCTGAACGCCGCAGCCCAGGACGCCTGAGTCCCTATCAGCCAAGGAAGCCAGCACTATGAGCACCAGCGCAGCGCAGCAAAAGAGTAACGAGAACGGCGAATACAGCATTCTCGACAGCATCATCGCCGAAACGCGTCTGACCCCGGACGACGAAGCCTACGACATCGCCAAGCGCGGCGTGTCGGCGTTCATCGAAGAACTGCTCAAGCCGCAGAACAACGGTGAGCCGGTCAAGAAAGCCATGGTTGACCGCATGATCGCCGAGATCGATGCCAAGCTCAGCCGTCAGATGGACGAAATCCTCCACCACCCGGACTTCCAGTCGCTGGAATCGGCGTGGCGTGGCCTGCAGTTGCTGGTCGACCGCACCAACTTCCGCGAAAACATCAAGATCGAAATCCTCAATGTCTCCAAGCAAGACCTGCTGGACGACTTCGAAGATTCGCCGGAAGTGATGCAGGCTGGCCTGTACAAGCACATCTACACCGCTGAATACGGCCAGTTCGGTGGTCAGCCGGTGGGCGCGATCATCGCCAACTACTTCATGTCGCCAAGCTCGCCAGATGTGAAACTGATGCAGTACGTGTCGAGCGTTGCGTGCATGTCTCACGCGCCGTTCATCGCCGCTGCCGGCCCGAAATTCTTCGGCCTGGAAAGTTTCACCGGCCTGCCGGACCTGAAGGATCTGAAAGATCACTTCGAAGGCCCGCAATTCGCCAAATGGCAGAGCTTCCGTCAGTCCGAAGACTCGCGTTATATCGGCCTGACCGTCCCGCGTTTCCTGCTGCGCAACCCGTACGATCCGGAAGAAAACCCGGTGAAATCGTTTGTGTACAAAGAAACCGTCGCCAACAGCCACGAGCACTACCTGTGGGGCAACACCGCCTACGCGTTCGGCACCAAGCTGACCGACAGCTTCGCCAAATTCCGCTGGTGTCCGAACATCATCGGCCCGCAAAGCGGTGGCGCGGTTGAAGACCTGCCGTTGCACCACTTCGAAAGCATGGGCGAAATCGAAACCAAGATTCCGACCGAAGTGCTGGTGTCCGACCGTCGTGAATACGAGCTGGCCGAGGAAGGCTTCATCTCCCTGACCATGCGCAAAGGCAGCGACAACGCCGCGTTCTTCTCCGCAAGCTCGGTGCAAAAGCCGAAGTTCTTCGGCATCAGCGCTGAAGGCAAGGCTGCAGAGCTGAACTACAAGCTCGGCACCCAACTGCCGTACATGATGATCGTCAACCGCCTGGCTCACTACTTGAAAGTGCTGCAGCGCGAGCAACTCGGTTCGTGGAAAGAACGTACCGACCTCGAGCTGGAACTCAACAAGTGGATCCGCCAGTACGTTGCCGACCAGGAAAACCCGAGCGCCGAAGTGCGTGGCCGTCGTCCTCTGCGTGCTGCCCAGATCGTCGTCAGCGATGTTGAAGGCGAGCCAGGCTGGTACCGCGTCAGCCTGAACGTGCGTCCGCACTTCAAGTACATGGGTGCCGATTTCACCCTGTCGCTGGTTGGCAAGCTGGACAAAGAGTAAGCGGAGCTGACTCATGACTGGATACGGCAGCCTTTTCGAACGCCTGGGTGGCGACGCGGACAAACGCGTCGGCTGGAGCCGCGAGGTCTCCGCCATGGCGTCGGTGGCTGCCCATCTGGCCAAGATGCTCAGCACCCGTGCGGGCAGCGTGCAAACGCTGTCCGACTACGGGCTACCCGATCTCAACGACATGCGCCTGAGCCTGCATGACTCCCTGAGTCAGGCCCGCCTGGCCATCGAACGCTTCATCGAAGCCTACGAGCCACGCCTCACCAACGTGCGTGTCGTTTCCCTGCCGCGAGACAACGATCAACTCAGGCTGACCTTCAGCATCGAAGGCCTGCTGGAAGTTGAAGGTTTCAAGCGTCAGGTCAGTTTTGCCGCGCGCCTGGATGGCAGCGGTCAAGTCAAGGTCAATTAAGGAGACGACGATGTCCGGCAAACCCGCAGCACGAGTCGGTGACCCAACCGCTTGCCCGCTCCCCGGCCACAGCACCAACCCGATCGCCGCCGGTTCCGGCGACGTATTCTTCGACGGCCTCGCGGCCGCCCGCGAAGGCGATGCCTGCGCGTGTGGTGGTGCGATGTCGGGCGGGTTGGCGACGACGGTTTTTATAAACGGTAAGGCGGCGGCGACAGTGGATTCCGTTGGGACTCATGGCAACAAAGTTACGGCGGGGTCCGGGACGGTGATTATTGGGAATTCGCATTCGCCGGCGCCGTTTGTAGCGCCGTTGCCGGTGGAGATTCAGTGGCCCTTCAATGAGCACTTTGTGATCAATTGCCAGGACAGCGGCGAACCCTTGGCCGGGGTTGAATACACGATCAAAACTGCTTCAGGAAAAGTCATCCAAGGGGTGACGGACACGAGTGGTCGAACACAAACCGTGTTTTCTGAAGTGCAGGAGGCGTTCGAGTTGGTAATTGAACCGCAATCGAGAGTATTGATCGCCTGATGGTCGCGCCCGTACTCGGGATTATTTTTGGATAGGAGTTTTATATGGCCACTACTACAGTAAGTTCGACAATGACTCCGGCCAGTAACAAGGTGGGTCGGTCGGTGGCAGTGTGCCTGTTCAAAGTGACCGATATTCCCGATGCCATGAGAAAGATGAACTGGCCTGTGGCGGCTGATTTGATGCAGCACTGGTTTGACGGAAAACCATGGCCGAACACAGACGATGGTGGAATGGCAGAACTCGTAAAGTCTCATGATGAATTCGCTCCCGAGGAATACATCAACGAAACTATTGTCACGATGAGTTGGGCAATGACTTTCGATCGAACCAAAGCCGCTGTTGATAGCTTGCGCAATCGTTGGAATAACCCGGCTGCCCAGGAACACCTGCGCAGGAAAGTATTATTGCCAGCTTATAAAGATAAAGAGCCTGGCGTGTATCCTTTCAAGTTCAGCAAGGCAAGTGAAGTAGAAAGGGTTGGTTGCGCCAATAGTGAGACTATTGTATTTAATCAAAGTGGTGATGATGACGTTAACGAACTACGGGCGGCACTCGCTAACTTTAACGTACATGTTTTCGCGGACGGCAATATTAGCGTCACACAGGAAAGCATCACGCTTATCCCCGAACGGATTGGTTTTTATGTAGAGGACTCCTACGACTTCAATGACGGCTGGTTTGAACCTAGCCAGGCATTGGGCTACTGGAACTTCGATGGCCTGGAAACCAGTTTTAAAAAGGGGTTTTCTCAGAACTCAGATGTCCGAATGAAACAGAACAGCATTGCTTTTCAAGCAAGAGGCGGTCTTAGTCCTGAGCAGGCGCAGGAAATGAACGCGCTAGAGCACAAACATTACATGTTTGTGCAAAACGGAGACTTTCGAGACTATCGGAAGTCGAGCGGCAAGGGTGGTGACTTTCGTGTCTACTCCGATATTTTGTATGAGAACGTCAGCGCAGCGCCAATAGAGTTTCCAAAAAATGACGCAAACTAAGAAAATCATTTATTGTTTTTTTGCGCTGGTGATTGGCGTGATTCTTGGTTTTTTTGTTCTTGTCGCGGATGTGCTTAATCGTGAGTCATATGTTTCGAACGTGAGCAAGTCTGGTCGTTATAAAGTTGAGGCCGTTCGAGCAGGTCCCGTGCTTGTGTCGTCTAATCTGATTTATCTTCGATTTACCGATCTAGAACAGCCAGGGAAAATATATCGTACGCCATTGATGTCGAAAACTTCATTGGGCATGCAATCTTATGAGGATAAGAAAGTCGTGGGGATTACTTGGGTTGATTTCGATAAGTCCCGTCGCGTCTTTGTATTGTCCATTCCGAACTGGAAAGAGCATTGGGCGAATTTTTTCATCAGTAACATAGCCTATGAAGTGATACCTAACTAATGGTGCTTGATTTGTGTTCTGAGTCAGCGCCTATGAATTCTGCAACGTTGAAAGGCGCCGAGGTTGCGAGAGCCACTCTTGGAGTTGCTGCCACCTAGGCAACTTCACTTTAAATTCATGATCAGGCAGCTATTCCATGTCCTTTAACCACTACTACCAAAGCGAACTCACCGCACTTCGCCAGTTGGGTCGTCGATTCGCCGAGCGTAGCCCGGCATTGGCACCTTTCCTCGGTCAAGCCGGGCGTGACCCTGACGTGGAGCGGTTGTTGGAGGGTTTTGCGTTCCTGACTGGCCGCCTGCGCCAGAAGCTCGATGACGAGTTGCCGGAGCTCAGCCATTCGCTGATGCACCTGCTGTGGCCGAACTACATGCGGCCGTTGCCGGCGTTCAGCATTTTACAGTTCGACCCGTTGAAGCGTTCCGGGCCGGCGTTGCAGGTGGAGCGTGATACGCCGATCGAGAGTGTGCCGATCGATGATGTGCGTTGCCGGTTTCGCACCTGCTACCCGACTGAAGTCCTGCCGCTGGACCTGACTGCGCTGACGTACTCGGTGAAGGGCGACGGTTCGCTGTTGAGCCTGCGCCTGGAGATGAGTTGCGACGGGCATATCGGTGAGCTGGACCTGAGTCGTCTGCGCCTGCACCTGGCCGGCGAGCGTTACATCAGCCAGATGCTTTACCTGAGCTTGCTGCGCAATCTGGAAGGCATCGAGCTGATTCCGCTGGACGCGGCCGGCAAGCCGCTCAATGGCGCCAACGGCACACCGATGGCGTTCAAGATGCCTGGCGACCGTGTGCAGCCGGTGGGTTTTGCCGAAGAAGAAGCGTTGATCCCGTATCCGCTGAACACCTTCCGTGGCTATCGCTACCTGCAGGAATATTTCGCCTTCCAGGACAAGTTCCTGTTCGTCGATTTGAACGGTCTGGACCTGCTCAAGTCTCTGCCCGAAGACACACTCAAGCAGATGCGCGGCCTGGAACTGCGCTTTGACATTCGCAAGAGCGGCATCCAGCGTCTGCGCCCGACCCTGGACAACGTGAAGCTCTACTGCACGCCCATCGTCAACCTGTTCAAGCATGACGCCTTGCCGATTCGCCTCGACGGTAAACAGGACGAGTACCTGCTGCTGCCGGCCGAATACGACCTGGAAAACTGCGGGGTGTTTTCGGTTGAAGGCGTCACCGGCTGGAAGCCCGGCGGCCTGGGTTATCAGGAATACGTGCCGTTCGAATCGTTCGAGCACGACCCGAGTTTCGACGTGCCGCAAAGCCGTCCGCATTACAGCATTCGCCAGCGCACCTCGTTGCTGCACGACGGCCTCGACACTTACCTGAGCTTCGGCATTCGCCACACCGAAGCCCATGAAACCCTGTCGATCGAGCTGATCTGCACCAACCAGAACCTGCCGCGCCGGCTCAAGCTCGGCGACATCTGCGTGGCCTGCGAAGAGACCCCGGAGTTCCTCAGTTTCCGCAACATCACCCCGGCCACGTCGAGCTTCGCGCCACCGCTGAGCCACGACTTTCTGTGGAAGCTGATCAGCAACATGTCGCTCAACTACCTGTCGCTGGCCAACGTCGACGCGCTCAAGGTGATTCTCGAAACCTACGACTTGCCGCGCTACTACGACCAGCACGCGGAGAAGGTCAGCAAACGCCTGCTGGGCGGGCTCAAGTCGATCAAACACCAGCACGTCGACCGGTTGCACCGAGGGTTGCCGCTGCGCGGATTGCGCACCGAGCTGACCATCGACCCGGAAGGCTATATCGGTGAAGGCGACCTGTTCGTTTTCGCTTCGGTTCTTAACGAGTTTTTCGCGCTTTACGCCAGTCTCAATTCGTACCACGAGCTGCGGGTAAAAAGCACACAGGGAGAGGTGTACCAATGGACACCACGTATGGGCCTTCAGCCTCTGCTTTAAGCGGGCTGACCCGAGGAATACGCGAGTACTCGCTGTTTCAGGCCGTGCTGCTGGTCGTCGATCGGCTGCGCGAGGCCCACCCGTACCTGAGCGAAGAGGACCTCTACGACCAGCTGGAATTCCAGGCCAACCCGAGCCTGGGTTTCCCTGGCAGCGATGTCGATCGCGTGGAGTTTTTCCGTGAGCACGGGCAACTGCGCGCGCGTCTGCGTTTCAACCTGATCGGCCTGGTCGGTTCCGGTTCGCCGCTGCCGGCGTTCTACGGTGAGCAAGCGCTGGGCGACAGCGAAGACGGCAACCCGACACGGCATTTCCTCGACCTGTTCCACCATCGCCTGCAACGGCTGATGCTGCCGATCTGGCGCAAGTACCGCTACCGCGCGAGCTTCCAGAGCGGCGCCCTCGACCCGTTTTCCTCGCAGCTGTTTGCGCTGATCGGCCTGGGTGGCGAAGACATTCGCAAGGCCCAGGAACTGAACTGGAAACGCCTGCTGCCTTACCTCGGCCTGTTGAGTCTGCGGGCGCACTCGGCGGCGTTGATCGAGGCCGTGCTGCGTTACTACTTCAAGCACGCCGAACTGACCATCGAGCAGTGCATCGAGCGCCGCGTGGAAATCCTCGACGAACAGCGTAACTGCCTGGGCCGTGCCAACAGCGCGCTCGGTGAAGACCTGGTGCTGGGCGAGAGCGTGCGCGATCGCAGCGGCAAGTTCCGGATTCACATCCGCGAGCTCGACTGGCAACGCTTTCACGAATTCCTGCCGATCGGTTTCGGCTACCAGCCGCTGTGTGCGCTGGTGCGGTTCACCCTGCGTGACCCGCTCGATTACGACATTCGCCTGGTCCTGCGCCAACAAGAAATCCGCGAACTGCGCATCGGTGAGCAGAACGCCTGTCGCCTGGGGTGGACCAGTTGGCTGGGCCGCGAACACGCGGACGGCGTGGTGACCCTGGGTAGCAAAATTCATTAAGGACGAGAGACCAATGATCAACGTAGACCTGCAACAACTGATCCAGGCGCTGGACGCCGAAACCCGTCGTGACCTGGAACGTTCGGCCGAACGCTGCGTCGCCCGTGGCGGCAGCAAAATCCTCGTCGAAGACCTGTTGCTGGGCCTGCTGGAGCGCCCGCAAGGCTTGCTCGCACGCGCGCTGCAAGACGCCGAAGTCGACGCTGGCGAACTCAGCGCCGCGTTGCAATCGCGGGTCGAGCACAGCGCCTCGCGCAACCCGGTGTTCGCCCCGGAACTGGTGCAGTGGCTGCAAGATGCGTTGCTGGTGGCCAACCTTGAACTGGGCCAGAGCCAGGTCGAACAGGCCGCGTTGATCCTCGCGCTGCTGCGCAACCCGATGCGCTATGCCGGCAGCCGTTACCAGCCATTGCTGGCGAAACTGAACATTGATCGTCTGAAGGATTTTGCCCTGTCGCAGAAGGAACAACCGGCCACCGGCAAACCGGCTGTACCGGGTGAATCCCTGCTGCAACGCTTTACCCACAACCTGACCCAGCAAGCCCGCGACGGCAAACTCGACCCGGTGCTGTGCCGCGATGGTGCGATTCGGCAGATGGTCGACATCCTTGCGCGTCGGCGCAAGAACAACCCGATTGTGGTCGGTGAAGCCGGCGTCGGTAAGACCGCGATCGTCGAAGGCCTGGCCTCGCGCATTGCCGCCGGTGAAGTGCCGCAAGTGCTCAAGGGCGTTGAACTGCTGTCGCTGGACATGGGCTTGCTGCAAGCCGGCGCCAGCGTCAAAGGTGAATTCGAACGTCGCCTCAAAGGCGTGATCGACGAAGTCAAAGCCTCGCCGAAACCGATCATCCTGTTCATCGACGAAGCCCACACCCTGATCGGCGCGGGCGGCAATGCCGGTGGTTCGGACGCGGCCAACCTGCTCAAGCCAGCCCTGGCCCGTGGAGAGTTGCGAACCATCGCCGCCACCACCTGGGCCGAGTACAAAAAATACTTCGAGAAAGACCCGGCCCTGGCTCGTCGTTTCCAGCCGGTGCAGTTGCACGAACCGACTGTCAGCGAAGCGGTAACCATCCTCCGCGGTCTGGCTCAGGTGTATGAGAAGAGCCACGGCATCTACCTGCGCGATGACGCGGTGGTTGCGGCGGCGCAATTGTCGGCGCGTTACCTGGCCGGTCGGCAGCTGCCGGACAAAGCCGTCGACGTACTCGACACTGCCTGCGCCCGCGTTCGTATCAGCCTCGCTGCCGCGCCGGAAAGCCTTGAGCGCCTGCGTGGCGAATTGGCCGAAGGCGGGCGTCAGCGTCAGGCCCTGCGCCGCGATGCCGAAGCCGGTTTGCTGATCGACCACGAAGCGCTCGATGCGCTGGAAGATCGCCTGGACGCCGCCGAAGACGAAAGGGTCGCCCTGGAAACCCTCTGGACCGAGCAAAAAGAACTGGCCGAGCGTTTGCTGGAGCTGCGTCAGCAACTGGCCAAGGCCCGTGAAGCCGCGGCCGTCGAGCCGACCGTCGCGGTTGAGGAGGACGCCGAAGGCACGATGATCGAAACCCTCGAGGCGAGCGTGGACCAAGCGCACAGCGTCGAAGCCCTGGAAGCCGCGCTGAACGAAACCCACCGCGCCCTGACCGATGCTCAGGTCAAGGAACGCCTGGTGAGTTTCGAGGTGTGCCCGCGCCTGGTGGCTGAAGTGATCAGCGCCTGGACCGGCGTGCCGTTGGCGCAACTGGCCCGTGAGCACAACGCCAAGGTAGCGAGCTTCGCCACCGACCTGCGCACCCGCATTCGCGGTCAGGAACAAGCCGTCCATGCACTGGACCGCTCGATGCGCGCCACTGCGGCCGGCCTGAACAAACCCGATGCGCCGGTAGGCGTGTTCCTGCTGGTCGGCCCGAGCGGCGTCGGCAAGACCGAAACCGCGCTGGCGCTGGCTGACTTGCTGTACGGCGGTGATCGTTTCATCACCACCATCAACATGTCCGAGTTCCAGGAGAAGCACACTGTCTCGCGCCTGATCGGTGCACCGCCGGGCTACGTCGGTTACGGCGAAGGCGGCATGCTCACCGAAGCCGTGCGGCAGAAGCCGTACTCCGTGGTGCTGCTCGACGAAGTCGAAAAGGCCGACCCGGACGTGCTCAACCTGTTCTACCAAATCTTCGACAAAGGCGTGGCCAACGATGGGGAAGGGCGTGAAATCGACTTCCGCAACACGCTGATCCTGATGACCTCGAACCTGGGCAGCGACCGCATCAGCGAACTCTGCGAAAACAGTGCGCGGCCAACTGCTGAAGTCCTCGAAGAAACCATTCGCCCGGTGCTCAGCAAACACTTCAAACCGGCGTTGCTGGCGCGGATGCGCGTAGTGCCGTACTACCCGGTCGGCGGCCCGGTGCTGCGCGAGCTGATCGAAATCAAACTGGGCCGTCTGGGCGAGCGCCTGAACCGCCGCCAGCTGGAGTTCACTTACTGCCAGAACCTCGTCGATCACCTGGCCGAGCGTTGCACCCAAAGCGACAGCGGCGCGCGGTTGATCGATCACTTGCTCGACCTGCACGTGCTGCCATTGGTGGCGGATCGTCTGCTCGACGCGATGGCCGCAGGCATTAGCCTCAAGCGCGTTCACGCAACGCTCGATGGTGACGCTAGCGTGACCTGCGAGTTCGCCTGAGGTGAGTGTGATGTTCACTCGAGTGCCGCAACCGCTGGTCTATGCCGAAGCCTTGCTGGCGAAGTTCGCCAGCTTGTCGTGCGCGGCTGACGGCGCTGCGCTGCTGGGTGACTTCGTGCGAGCGGTCGCCGAGCTCAGTGGCTGTGAGCTGAGTCAGCTGTACCTGCTCGACGTTACCCACACCAGCCTCGGGCTGAACGCCGAGTGTTTGCAGGGCATCTTGCAGCCACGGGAAACCGCGAGCCTGCCGGCCGACTACAACGGTGAGCAACTGCTGCAGTTTTCCCTGTGCCAGAACCGTGTGCTCAGCCTCACCGGACTCAGTGGCAGCCTGCACGAAACCAGCTTCCTGCCGGAGCAGGCCGTACCGTGGCAGTCACTGCTGTGCGTGCCGTTGCTCAACCCGCAAAAAGCTGTGGTCGGTCTTTTACTGTGCGCCAGCCGCGAACAGGTCGAGTTGCAGGGGTTTTCCGATTCGCTCGGGCAACTGGGTTCGTTCGTGCTCGGGCAATTGCACTTGCTGCAACGGTTGCGCCGGCCAGTAGGCGATGTGTCGCCGATGCCCAGCAGTGTGCCGAGTGCCAGCGGTTATGGCTTGATCGGTAAGAGCTCGGCGATGCGCCAGACCTACCAACTGATCAGCAAGGTGCTGCACAGCCCGTACACCGTGCTGCTGCGCGGCGAAACCGGCACCGGCAAGGAAGTGGTGGCGCGGGCCATCCACGATTGCGGACCGCGCCGTTCCCAGGCGTTCATCGTGCAGAACTGTGCGGCGTTCCCGGAAAACCTGCTGGAAAGTGAGCTGTTCGGCTACCGCAAAGGCGCCTTCACCGGCGCCGACCGTGACCGCGCCGGGCTGTTCGATGCGGCCAACGGCGGGACCTTGTTGCTGGACGAAATCGGCGACATGCCGCTGTCCCTGCAAGCCAAGCTATTGCGGGTTTTGCAGGAAGGCGAGATTCGTCCGCTGGGCTCCAACGACACCCACAAAATCGACGTGCGCATCATCGCCGCGACTCACCGCGACCTGGCGGTGCTGGTCAGCGAAGGCAAGTTCCGCGAAGACCTGTACTACCGCCTCGCGCAGTTTCCGATTGAACTGCCGGCCTTGCGCCAGCGTGAAGGCGACATCCTCGACCTGGCCCGACACTTCGCCGACAAGGCCTGCACCTTTCTGCAACGCGATGCGGTGCGCTGGTCCGACGCGGCGCTCGATCACCTGTCGAGTTATGCCTTTCCCGGCAACGTTCGTGAACTCAAAGGCCTGGTCGAACGCGCCGTGTTGCTTTGCGAAGGCGGCGAGTTGCTGGCCGAACATTTCTCGCTGCGCATCGAGGTCGCGCCGCAGGAAAGCAGCCTGAACCTGCGCGAACGCCTGGAGCAGGTCGAGCGCAGTCTGTTGCTCGATTGCCTGCGCAAAAACGACGGCAACCAAACCCTCGCAGCCCGCGCACTCGGTCTGCCACGGCGCACGCTGCTGTACCGCCTCGGGCGCCTGAACATCAACATGGGTGATTTCGATGGCTGACCCTCAAGCCTGGCACTCAAAAATTGTGGCTGGGATGTTCACTGTGGCTAAGAGGCTTCCTGTGGCAATAGAGCTTTCTGTGGCGAGGGAGCTTGCTCCCGCTCGGCTGCGCAGCAGTCGTAAAGCAGCAGATGCGGTTTCACTGAAACACCGCCGCGCATGGTTTTGGGGTCGCTTCGCAACCCAGCGGGAGCAAGCTCCCTCGCCACAGGTGATCGGCTCAAGTCCTGTGGCCAGCCCGCTCGATCTCACCTCATCCGCTTCTGTCAGTGCCGCCCTCAAGGGTCGGCGCTTTGTGCATTGTTTAGCCCTGGAGACCCTCTGATGTCTGTTCGTCACTGGCAAGCCGTCCTGCTGACCCTCGTCGTTCTATGCGGCCTCGGGGGCTGTAGCGGCAATTACAAATTCAACGACAACACCTATCGCCCTCTGGGTGATCCGCAGGCGGTCAATCGCGGCAAGTGACCGCAAGGAGCGACATCATGGAACTGGTTTTCGAAATGCTGAACACCAAGCAGTTCGTGCCCACAGATTTGTGCCAAAAGACCTTCAAGCAGGCTGGTGGCGTGATCGGGCGGGGCGAGGACTGCGACTGGATCATTCCTGACCGCAAGCGTCACCTGTCCAACCATCACGCGTTGATCAGCTACCGCGATGGCAGGTTTTTCCTGACCGATACCAGCAGCAACGGTATTCAGGCCAGCGAAAGCGGCGCGCGTCTGCGCAAGGGTGAAGCGCAGCGCGTTGAACACGGCAGCGTCTACGTGCTGGGGGATTTCGAAATCCGTGCGCGGCTGGTACGCGCCCCGGCGGCCTTCGATACCGAAGTCGGCCACCCGCAAGCGGCCGGCAGCACCATTCCGGACGATGCGTTTCTCGACCTTGATCCACTCATGGCGCTCGATCAACAGGAACGGGCCTACTCGGAAATCGATGAACTGAGCGCCCTCAATGCGCCGCGTCAGGAACCGCGCCAGTGTGCCGACTACGCGCGCATCGACATGGAAAGCCTGTTGGTGCCGGAACTGGTGGCCGCACCTGTCGCGCCGGAACCTGCGCCGGCACCCAAGGCGATCGAGCGTCAAAGCGAAGGCTTCTGGGAGCATTTCGGTGATGCGCTGGGCGTCGACCTCAAAGGCCTCGATCACGACAGCCGCGAAGCCCTGGCGATCGACGCCGCACGTTTGCTCAAGCAAAGCGTTGGTGGTTTGCAGCAGAGCCTGCGCACCCGTTCGGAGCTGAAAAACGAACTGCGTCTGGCACAGACCACCGTTCAAGGCACCGGCAAAAACCCGCTGAAATTTGCCGTCGATGCCGGCGAAGCGCTGGGCATTCTGTTGCAGGGCGACAAACCCGGCCAGTTGCCGGCCGGGCAGGCGATCTCGCGGGCGTTCCGTGATTTGCAGGCGCATCAGGTGGCCTTGCTCACCGCTAGCCGCGCGGCGGTACGCGGCACCCTCGAACACTTCTCGCCACAGCAACTGACCTTGCGTTTCGAGCGCGACGGCAACAAGCCGCTGCTCGCCACCTCTGGCAGCCGCTGGAGAGCCTACGGCCGTTATCACCAGGCGCTGCGTCAGGACGATGACTGGAGCGAACGCCTGCTGGCGCGGGATTTCGCCCAGGCCTACGAAGAACAGATCCGCCTGATTTCCACCCTACACACCGACCACCAAGGATGATGCGCATGTCTCGCTTCAAGGCCGTAATAATCAACCTGCTGACAGCGTTCAGCGCTCTGGTGCTGCTGGCCGGCTGCTCGTCGATTTCGCCGTATTCCACCGTCACCAAGCTCAACCTCAAGCTGACCGCCAGCGATCAGGTCAACCCGGACCTGAATGGCCGACCATCGCCGATTGTCGTGCGGCTGATAGAGCTCAAACACCCGGTGGCCTTCGAAAACGCTGACTTCTTCAGCCTGTACGAGCGCGCCAAGGAATCCCTGTCGCCAGACCTGGTGGCAAGCGAAGAGCTGGAATTGCGCCCGGGTGAAGCCGTCGAATTCAAGCTCAGCGTCGACAGCGGCAGCCGCTACGTCGGCGTGCTCGCGGCGTATCGCGATCTGCGTGAAACCCAATGGCGCTACGTGGTTCCAGTCACCCCGGCCGATCTGACGGTGGCCGAGCTGACCCTCGATCAGACCGGCATCCATAACAAAAACCAAAAGCTCGCCAAGGCGGATGACTGAACATGAACGTGCATAAAGTCATTTGGCAGGAAGGCATGTTGCTGCGTCCGCAGCACTTCCAGCACAACGATCGCTACTACGACAACCAGATGAAAACCCGCACCCAGTTGCTGGGCAGTTACACCTGGGGGTTTCTGGGGCTCGAGATCGACTTGCAGTTCCTCAACATGGGCAAGCTGGTGATCAGCCAGGCCTCGGGGATTCTCCCGGACGGCAGCCTGTTCGAACTCGGTGGCAACACCGAACCGCTGGCCCTCGACGTCCCGCCGAACACTGGCAACACGCCGATCTACCTGGCCTTGCCGCTGGTGACCGGTAACCACATCGAGTCCCGTCGCCTGGAGCAATCCGACGTGCTGGCGCGCTACACCGCGTACGAAGCGGAAGTTGCCGACTCCAACGCCGGCGATGATTCCAGCAGCCAGGTCAGCTGCGCGCGCCCGGACTTCCGCTTGTTGCTCGGCGAGCAGCAGAGCGACCAGGCTTACGTGAAGCTGAAGATCTGCGAAGTCCTCGACACCACGCCCGACGGCGTGATCAGCCTCGATCCGGATTTCGTCCCGACCTTCATCCACGCTCACGCGTCGGGCTACCTGCTGTCGTGCCTCAAAGAAGTCATCAGCATGCTCGGCCACCGTGGCGACACCATTGCCGACCGGATTCGCTCCAACGGCAAGGTCGGTGGCGCGGAAGTCGGCGACTTCATGATGCTGCAACTGATCAACCGCACCGAACTGGTCCTGCGCCATTACCTCGGCCTGGAACAGGTTCACCCGGAAGAGTTGTACCGCACGTTGCTGTCGATGCTCGGCGATCTGTCGACCTTTGCCAGCGACAGCAAGCGTCCGCGTCTGGACAGCCGCTATCAGCACAGCGACCAGGGCGCGAGCTTCCGCAAACTGATGGAAGCGATTCGTCAGGTGCTGTCGATGGTGCTCGAACAGCACGCCATCGAACTGGAGCTGCAAGCCCGTCAATACGGGATCACCGTGTCGCCGCTGCACGACCACAAACTGCTGGGCACGGCGTCGTTCGTGCTGGCAGCCAGTGCCAACTGCGACTCCGAAGAGCTGCGTCATCGCCTGCCGGCACACCTCAAGGTCGGCCCGGTGGAACGCATCCGCCAGCTGGTCAACCTGCACTTGCCGGGCATCAAGGTCAAACCCTTGCCGGTGGCGCCGCGGCAGATCCCGTTCCACTCGAACAAAACCTATTTCATCCTCGAACTCAGTTCCGAAGACCTGGCACAACTGGAGCGCTCCGGCGGCTTCGCGTTCCACGTGTCCGGCGAATTTGCCGAGCTTGAACTGAAATTCTGGGCCATCAGGAACTGACCGACATGATCAAGGAAATGGATCACAGCCAGGATGACAAAACCGTCCTTCTGGATCGTCAGGGCCATGGCCCGGCACAGAGCCCGCTGACCGATTTCGCGGCACCGCCGCGTTTCGAGCAACTGGAAGAACGGATGATCTACGCCGCGCGCCTGCGCCCGGCGGAAGCCTTCAACATCAGCCTCAACTCGCTGGTGGCGGCGTCGTCCGACCTGCTGTCGGAAGTGGTGCGGCTCAAGCACAGCGCCACCCGCGAAGACATGCACGCGCTCAACCAGCGGCTGACGGCTGCGCTGAAACTCTTCGAAGTCCGTGCGCTGCACAACGGCGCCGAGAGCAGCCAGGTGATGGCTGCGCGTTACGTGCTCTGCACCGTCGTCGACGAAGCAGTGGTCACCACCCCGTGGGGCAACGAAAGCGAGTGGTCGCAGATGAGCCTGCTCAGCAGCTTCCACAACGAGACCTTTGGCGGCGAGAAATTCTTCCAGCTGCTCGATCGTCTGTCGAAGAACCCGATCAAACACCTGCCAATGCTGGAACTGATGTACCTGTGCCTGTCGCTCGGTTTCGAGGGCAAGTACCGGGTACAGGCGCGCGGCATGCTGGAACTCGACGGCATTCGCGATGCGCTCTACCGGCAGATTCGCCAGCTGCGCGGCGACGTACCGCGTGAGCTGTCGCCGCACTGGGAAGGCCTCAACGACAAGCGTCGCAGCCTGGTGCGTATCGTGCCGTGGTGGATGGTGGCGCTGTTTACGCTGGTGTGCCTGGTGGTGATGTATTCGGGTTTTGCCTGGGTACTCGGCGAGCAGCGCGACACTGTTCTGCAACCTTATCAGCCGCTTGATCCAGCCGCAGTTCAGCCGCTGTCGAAGCCGTAAAACAGGGACGTGTGATGAAAAAGCTTTTCAAGAAAGTCGGCGCGTTCTTGCGCAAGACCTGGTTCTGGACCCTGCTGCTGGTGCTGTTCGTGGCGCTGCTGGTGTGGTTCGTCGGACCGCTGCTGGCCGTCAACGATTACAAATTCTGGGAAGGCTCGACCTCGCGCCTGCTGACCATCAGCGTGCTGTTCCTGATCTGGGGCCTGACCATGGTCTTCGTCAGTTGGCGCGCCGGTGTGCGCAAAAAAGCCGTCGAAGAAACCGAAGACGGCCAGGACCGTATTCACCGTGAAGGGCTGATCGACGAGGAACAAAAGGAGCTGCGTGCGCGTTTCAAAGACGCACTGCGTACCTTGAAAACCTCCAGCCTGTATCGCGGCCGCAGCGAACGCTGGCGCAACGATCTGCCGTGGTACCTGCTGATCGGTCCACAGGGCAGCGGCAAAACCAGCCTGCTGGACTTCTCGGGCCTTGAGTTTCCGATCAACAAGATCGACCGCAAACTCACCCGCGACACCATCGGCACTCGCCATTGCGACTGGTACTTCGCCGACCACGGCGTGCTGATCGACACCGCCGGGCGTTATCTGACCCAGCCGGACGTGGATGTCGACGGCAGCGCCTGGACCACCTTGCTCGAGCTGCTGCGCAAGCGTCGTCGCAACCGTCCGTTGAACGGCGTGCTGGTGACCATTCCAGTTGAATTGCTGCTCAGTGGCACCGAGCAAGACCTCGACACCCTGGCGCGTCAGGTGCGTGCGCGCCTGCAAGACGTGCATCAGAAACTGCACGTCGACCTGCCGATCTATCTGGTGCTGAGCAAGGCCGACCAGTTGTTGGGCTTCGACGAGTTCTTCGATCAGCTGACCCGCGAAGAAAGCGATCAGGTACTCGGCACCAGCTTTCGCAAGGAGCAAAGCGGCACCGACGTGGCCGTGCTGCGCGCAGAGTTCGAAGAGCTGCTGCGTCGCCTCAACAGCCAGGTGATCATGCGCATGCACCAGGAGCGCGACACCCAGCGCCGTGGTCGCATTCTCGACTTCCCGCATCAACTGGGGCAGATCGGCGAGCACCTGTGCCTGTTTGTCGACATGGCGTTCACCGGCAATCGCTACCAGCGCGTCAGCCAGTTGCGCGGTTTCTACCTGACCAGCGCGCCGCACCTCAAGCAACAGATGGACCAGAGCACCGCCGGCATTGGCGCCAACCTGGGCATCGACAGCGGCGTGTTACCGACCTTGCGCAGCGGTCGCTCGCGGTTCATCCACCACGTGCTCAGCCGGGTGATTTTCCCCGAGGCCGATCTGGCCGGTCTGGACAAGCGCGAGCGCAGCCGCATCCATTGGGGCCAGCGTGCGTTGTACGTGGGTGCATTGGCGGCGCTGGGGCTGTTCGGTTTGCTCTGGGCTACCGGTTTCTCCGCCAACTACGAACGCCTGGAACACCTGCGTTCGCTGGCGCAGACCTGGACCCAGCAGCGCTCGGCGCTGACGGCTCGCGATGACGCGATGGGCGTGCTTAAAACCCTCGATACCCGCTATGAAGCGACCAAGGTCTTCCCGCCTAAAGGCGATGTGTCGATGTTCGAGCGCGGTGGTCTGTATCAGGGGCAAGAGAGCAACCCGGTGGTCAAGGACGCGTATCGGCGTGAACTTGAAACCCAGTTGCTGCCACGCGTTGCGCAACTGCTTGAAGGGCAGATCCGCAACAACATGAAGGACCGCGGTCGGCTGCTCAACAGCCTGCGCGCCTACCTGATGCTGAACATGAAGGACCGTCGCGATCCAGCGTGGCTGAAAGATTGGGTGGCTCAGGACTGGTCGGTCCGTTACACCGGCAACACCGCGGTGCAGAACGGTCTGAACGGGCACTTCGAACGCCTGCTCAAGCAGCCGTTTATCTACCCGCTCAACGATGCATTGGTTGCCCAGGCGCGTCAGGTTCTGCGCAGCGAATCGCTGGCCACCGTGGTCTACCGGATGCTGCGCGAGCAGGCCCGCAACCTGCCGGATTACCGCTTCAGCCAACACCTCGGTCCGCAGGGCGTACTGTTCGTCGGCACCGACTACGTGATCCCGGGGTTCTACACCCAACAGGGTTATCAGCAGTACTTCTCGGTCCAGGGTTCGGCACTGGTCACCGACATCCTGCGTGACAACTGGGTGCTGGGCGAAGGCTCGGGCATGAGCGGCATGGACTTGCGCCGCCTGATGGTCGAACTGGAGCAACAGTACTTCCGCGACTACGCCAACTTCTGGAGCGAAGCGGTCGGCCAGGTGGCATTGCGGCCAATCAACGACGCGGGTGAAGGTGCTGAACAATTGGCCGGGCTGACGTCCGCCAACTCGCCGGTCTTGCAGATGCTGGTGGAAGTGCGCGAGAACACCCGTTTCCCAACCGCCGTCGACAACACGGAAGATGTCACGGATGCCGCGGAAAAACTGCTCGCCAAGAAGGGCGGTGCGCTGGGTAAAGTCGCTGCATCCGTGGCAGGCAAGGCGGGCGATGCATTGGCCACCAAAAAACTGCCGGACACCGCGAAGAAATCCCTGCAACGGCGCTTCGAACCGCTGCACCGTTTGCTGGATGATAACAACGGCCCGGCTGCCGACCTGACCCCGGCGCTGCAAGCGCTGAACGACCTGCAACTGCAACTGTCCAGCCTGGCGCGAGCCAGTGCCCCGGATCAGGCCGCGTTCGAAATGGCCAAGACCCGCATGAGCGGCCAGCGCGATGCGCTGAGCAACTTGCGCAACGCCTCGGGTCGCCTGCCGCGCCCGATCAGCGTGTGGTTCAACGTGCTGGCCGAAGACACCTGGCGTCTGGTGCTCAACGATTCCTACCAGTACCTCAACCAGCGCTACCAGAGCGAGCTGTACAGCTTCTATGGCAAGGCGATCAACAAGCGTTACCCGTTCAACGCCCACAGCACCAGCGACGTTGCGATCAGCGACTTCCGCGAGTTCTTCAAGGCGCAGGGCATCGCCGACCGCTTCTTCGACACCTACATGCGGCCTTTCGTCAGCGGCGATCCGGGCAACTACCGCCTGCGCAGCATCGACGGTCACAGCCTGCCGATGTCCAAGGTCTACCTCGACCAGATGGCTGCGGCACAAGTGATCCGCCAAAGTTTCTTTGCCGAAAACCCGGCCGAGCCGCAGGTGCAGTTCAAACTGGAGCCGTACACCCTCGACCCGACTGTCAGCCGTTCCGAGTTCCGCTTTGGCGACAAGACCATGGAATACCGTCATGGCCCGATCGTGCCGGTGGCCTTCAAATGGCCAACCGACGCGCAAGATGGCCGCACCAGCCTGGTCCTCGAAAAAATGGCCGGCCGCCCGATCGGCATCGAGAAAAACACCGGCCCATGGTCGCTGTTCCGTCTGTTCGATTTGATGCAGACCGAATACCTGAGCGGTCGCGACGTGCTGGTGCTCAAGGCTGATGTGGGCGGCCTGCGTGCCAACTACCTGCTGATGAGCCAGCGCACGCCGAACCCGTTCGACATGGGCGTGTTGCGCACCTTCCGTATGCCGGTGCAGCTCTGATGCTGGTTGCCAGCCCCTGGCGCAGCGCGGCGCGTACCGATCCGGGCAAGGTTCGGGCGCGCAACGAAGATGCCTTCCTCAACAGCCCACAGCAGGGATTGTGGGTGGTCGCGGACGGCATGGGCGGTCATCAGGGGGGCGACATCGCCAGCCAGTTGATCGTCGCCAGCCTGGCGGAATTGCCCATCGAAGACAGCTTCGACGAGCGGCTCAAAGGCGTGCGCCAGTGCCTGCACTGGCTCAACCGTCGCTTGGGCCAGGAATTGACCGTCACCGCCGGGCGCCATGACAGCATCATGGGCAGCACCGTGGTGGCGTTGTTGGTGGACGGTAATCGCGCGGCCTGCATCTGGGCCGGTGACAGCCGTTGTTACCTGTGGCGTGGGCAGCGTTTGTATCAGCTGTCCAAAGACCATTCGCTGATGCAACAACTGATCGACGAACAACAGATGGGCGTCGAGCAAGCCCGGGCTCATCCGACCGCCAGCGCCTTGACCCGTGCGGTTGGGGCCAGCGAGCAATTGACCCTGGACGTGCTCGAACTCGAGGTTTATCCCGGTGACGCGTTTCTGCTGTGCAGCGACGGTTTGTACCAGGGCTTGAGCAGCGACGCGCTGGGCAACGCCTTGAGCCTGACCGCGCCGCAGGTGGCGCTGGAGCGTTTGTTCGACAGCGCGTTGCGCGGCTCTGCACGGGACAACCTGACTGCCGTGGTGATCCGCCAATGAGTGAACTCAATCCTGTGCTCGACGAGCTGCTGGTCAGCGACGAAGAAGCTGCCAACCTGACCTACTTCGCCTTCGCCAAATCCCATGCAGCACCGCGTGCCGTGGCGCCGACCCGGGCCAGCGTTGGCGCGTTGCCGGACGTGTTGGCGGGGCGTTACCGCATCGAGCGTTTGCTCGGTGCCGGTGGCATGGGCGCGGTGTATCGCGCACGGGACCTGCTGCACGAACAGTTCGGCGACCCCAACCCGTATATAGCGCTGAAAATCCTCAGCGAAGAATTTGCCGAATCGCCGGACGCCAGCGCCTTGCTCTACAGCGAGTTCGCCCTGACCCGACGCCTGCGCCATGCCAACGTGGTGCGTTTGCACAGCTTTGAAGTGGACACCGAGTGCCAGCGCGCCTTCATCACCATGGAACTGATGCGCGGGCTGACCCTGGACAAACTGCTCTGCGAAAGGCCTCTGGGCCTGCCGTGGCAAGAATTGCCTGACATCGCGCTGCCGCTGCTTGATGCGTTGACCTATGCCCACGGTCGCGGCGTGCTGCACGGTGATTTGAAACCGAGCAACGTGATGCTCAGCGAGGAGGGCGTGCGCCTGTTCGACTTCGGCCTCGGCCAGGCCGAGGAGGGCGTATTGCCCGGCCTGCCGCATTTGAGCCGCAGCCGTTTCAACGCCTGGACGCCGGGCTACGCCGCGCCGGAACTGCTGGAAGGCGCGCCGCTGACCGCCAGCGCCGACCTCTTCGCGGTGGCCTGCGTGATCTATGAACTGGCGGGCGGTAAGCACCCGTTCCGCCGCTTGCCGTCGACCCAGGCTCGTGACGAACGCCTGGACCGTGAACTGCAAGCGCCCAAACACCTTCCGAAACACTGCTGGCCGGCGCTGCGCACGGCGCTGGCTTTCGATGCGGCGCAACGCACCATCACCGCCGTACAACTGCGTGACGCCCTAGGCGCCACTTCCTCCTGGCTGCAACGCTGGCTGCATCGGCGCAACGGATGACTACCGAACAGGGAGCAAGCAATGTTCAACCCTTCTAACGAAACCCATTTCAGCCTGACCGTGGCTGACTTCCGGGGTGACCTGCAAGTGCTGTCGTTCACTGGCACCGAAGGCATCAGCAAGACCTTTCGTTTCGACTTGGAACTGGTCAGCGAAAACCACGATCTGGACCTTGAGACGCTGCTGCACAAGCAGGCATTTCTCGCCTTCGATGCGGCTTCTTCCAAAAGCGGAGGCAGTGGCATTCACGGGCAGATCTATCGTGTCGCCCAAGGCGATGCCGGCAAGCGCCTGGCCCGCTACAAAGTGTCGCTAGTGCCGCAACTCGAATACCTGCGCCATCGCACCAACCAGCGCATTTACCAGCAGATGTCGGCGCCGAAAATCATCGCGCTGATCCTCGAAGAACACGGCATCAAGGGCAACGCCTACAGCTTCAAGCTGAGCCAGCCGTGCCCGGATCGCGAGTACTGCGTGCAGTACGACGAAACCGACCTGCATTTCGTCCAGCGGCTGTGCGAGGAAGAGGGCATTCACTACCACTTCCAGCACTCGGCCTCCGGCCACAAACTGGTGTTCGGCGACGACCAGACCGTGTTCCCGAAACTCGACCAGCCCACCGCCTATGTGCAGGGCAGCGGCATGGTCGCCGACGAGCCGGTGATCAAAGGCTTCACGCTGCGCCTGGAAACCCGCACCAGCCGCACCACGCGCCGCGACTACGATTTTGAAAAGCCGCGCCTGCAACTGGAGGCGGCCTACAAACCCGACGGCAAACGTGACGAGCCGGACCTGGAAGACTACGACTACCCGGGCCGCTTCACCGAGCGCCCACGCGGCAAGTTCCTCAGCCAGCGGGCGCTGGAACGCCACCGCGCCGACTACCAGCAAGCCGAAGGCCATGGCGACCAGACCGCCCTGGTCAGCGGCCACTTCCTGGAGATCTCCGATCACCCGCGCAGCGAGTGGAACGACCTCTGGCTGCTGACCGAAGTCATCCACGAAGGCAAGCAACCACAAGTCCTCGAAGAGTCGGTGACCAGCGACACCACCGCCAACAAGGACGACTTCCACCAGGGCTACCGCAACCGTTTCCTCGCCACTCCGTGGGACGTGTTCTACCGCCCGGCGTTGCTGCACCCCAAACCCCGCGTGCTCGGCAGCCAGACCGCGCAAGTCACCGGCCCCAAAAGTGAAGAAATACACTGCGATCAATACGGCCGCGTGAAAGTGCAATTCCACTGGGACCGCATCGGTGCGGCCGACGACAAAACCAGCTGCTGGCTGCGCGTCTCCAGCAGCTGGGCTGGCGACCGCTACGGCGCCATCGCCATCCCGCGCGTCGGCATGGAAGTACTCGTCACCTTCCTCGAAGGCGACCCCGACCAACCGCTGGTGACCGGCTGCCTGTACCACAAGGAAAACCAGGTGCCATACGCCTTGCCGGCGAACAAAACCCGCAGCGTCTTCAAAACCCTCAGCTCCCCTGGTGGCGGCGGCTTCAACGAACTGCGCATCGAAGACAAAAAAGGCGCCGAACAAATCTTCATCCACGCCCAGCGCGACTGGGATGAAAACATCGAACACGACCAGAAAATCCGCGTCGGCAACGAACGCCACGACACCGTCGAAAAAAACACCTACACCGAACTCAAAGCTGAAGAACACCGCACCACCCTTGCCGACCGCAAAGTTGAAGCGCGGATGGACGACCACCTGACCATCGGCCAGAGCCAACACATCAAAATCGGCACCGCACAGCTGACCAGCGTCGGAAGAGAAATCCATCTCAAGGCCGGCGACAAAATGGTCATCGAGGCCGGATCGGAACTGACCATCAAGGGGGGTGGGAGCTTTATCAAGCTGGATGCGGGGGGTGTGACGGTGGTTGGGCCGCTGGTGAAGGTTAATGCCGGGGGCTCGGCGGGGAGTGGGACGGGGATTGGGATCAAGCCGCCGCGCTTGCCGGGCGCCGCAGACAAAGACCTTGCCGGTGCGCCGCCGGTGCAGGCGCTGGGCAACACGCCCATGCCGCCACCGCCGGTTTGCAAGGAATGCCTGGCCCGGGCCAAACGTAATAGTCAAGCCCTGGCGGCACGATAAAGGACGCTTTCATGTACGCAAGCAATGCGCAGTGGCATGACCAACTGTGGGTCGACGCCGAGCAGTTGGGCCACAACCACCTTGACCTCTTGATCGACGCCACCAGCCTCGACTACCCGCTGCTGGAAGAGCTGGCGAGCCTGCCCGATGCACCGAAACTGGCGAAGCTGTTCGACAACACCCCGGAGGTCGCGATTGCCGATTTCGGGCCGTTGCTGCTGCGCGTGGACAAGGTCCAAAAGCCCTGGCTGAAAACCTTCTTCAACGCCATCGACTGCAATCAACATGTGCTCGCGTTGTTCAGCCCTTGGGACTTTGACGTGCTCAGCGAACACCTGCGCGGCTGCACCCAGGCGCAGTGGAACCAGGGCCGTTCTGAAGGCGTGTTGCGCTACTACGAACCGCGGATGTTTGTGCCCGTGTGCGAAACCCTCACCCCGGCACAGAGCCAGGCCTTCCACGCCCCGGCCATCGCCTGGCACTGGCTGGACCGCGACCAGCAAACACAAAGCCTGCCCGGCAACTACGTGCGCCACACACCGCCGCCGGCTACCCAGGTCATCATGTTCGACCACCCACAAGTCGCCAACCTGCTGGCCTGGACCGAAGCCGACAGCTACCGCATCGACCGCTGCGCCATGCCACAAGACTACGGCATGAGCCGCAAGGAAGGCCTGATCCGCCACCTGTTCCACAGCCAACTGGCCGCCAACCAGAAAGGCCTCAAGGAACCGGAACAACGCCAACCCTTCATCGAACAATGGCTGCGCGACAACTCGCCGTTCGTTATTGATGAGCCGCCGAGGCCGTTGATATGAAGCTTATCCGTGGTCATGAACTCGCTGCGTTGGCCGGGAAGGAATTGCCTTCATGGTGGGCGCGTGGGTGGGTTTTGCTGGGCGTGTTGATGGTGGGCGGATGCTCGACGAGGAGTGAGATGCTGGGCGCACCTGTGACGGGTTACAACCATACCTCTGCGGTGATCAATTGGTTTTCGGTGAATGGGGCCGGTGGACCGAACCTGGGACCGTACGTAGGTGGAGGAGCGGAAGTTTGCTGTGGCGTGCTGCCTCGTGTTTGGAATCCAGGATTGAGGGCAATTGTGGAGTGGGAGAAGGATCCGGATCCTGACGGATATATCAAACGTGACCGATATGGTCGGCTTGATAGTGAAGACTACAAACGTCACGCCGCCAATTACTCACGACATAAGGTAATCGTTGAGATTCCTCAATACACCGAAGAGGTCTGTGCGTTGCAGGTCCACTTCCTGCCGTGCGATCAAGTGCGTGTTTCGACGACCTGTTACACACCCTCAAATCCCAAGTACCCCGATAGGGCGTATTTCCAGATGAAGGAGTCGGCGACATGTCCGGTTCTTTGATCAGCGTTATGGCCCGCATGGGATTTGTGGGTGTTTGTGGATTTGTATTGCTCGTGAGTTTGCTGACGCTGGGCGCTTGTAGCAGTGCACCGTCGAAGATGCTGGGCGCACCGGTGACGGGTTACAACCATACATCTGCGGCGATCAATCGGTTTTCGGTGAATGGGGCGGGTGGGCCGAATTTGGGACCGTACTTAGGCGGCGGGGCGGAAGTTTGCTGTGGCATGCTGCCTCGTGTTTGGACACCGGACCTCAGGGCCATTGTCGAGTGGGAGAAGGATCCTGACCCTTACTCCTACGGCAAATGGAGTGAGCGCCCTTACTCCGATGCGTGGACAAAGCGCATGAACGAGCACACACAAACGTACTCGCGTCATAAGGCCGTTGTCGACATTCCCCAATACGGCGAAAACGTCTGCGCGTTGCAGGTCCACTTCCTGCCATGCGATCAGGTGCGTGTTTCGACGACCTGTTACACCCCTTCAAATCCCAAGTACCCCGATAGGGCGTATTTCGAGATGAAGGAGTCGACGACATGTCCGGTTCTTTGATCAAGTACGTGGTGTACGTGAGTACTATTGGTGCCCGTGGATGTGCATCGCTCGTGAGGCCGCTGATGTTGAGCGCATTTAATCGCGGGCCCTTGAAGATGCTGGTCACGTCAACGCTGAATATTAAGCAGCAAGTCAGCAAGCTGAAGAAGCATGTTCGGTTATTGGTTGTACTAGTCAGCATGATGGGCCTGAGCGCTTGCCATGCTGGCCCTGAAATGGTGTCTGCACCTGTAACTGGCTACAACCATACCTCTGCCGAAATTACCAGGTTTAGTATCAACGGTGCTGGCGGCCCTCGAATTCCACCACATCAAGGCGGAGGAAGTGAGGTCTGCTGCGGCGTTATTCCTGTTCAGTGGAGTTCGGGACTTAGAACGATTATCGAGTGGGACAAAGACCCTAATCCACGAGAGTCACTCAAGCGTGATCAGTATGGTCAAATTGATAGAGAAGACTATAAGCGCCATTCTTCTGGTTACTCTCATCATAAAGAAACTGTCGAAATTCCAATGTACGCAGAAAAAGTATGCGCGTTGCAGGTCCACTTCCTGCCGTGCGATCAAGTGCGTGTTTCGACGACCTGTTACACACCCTCAAATCCCAAGTACCCCGATAGGGCGTATTTCCAGATGAAGGAGTCGGCGACATGTCCGGTTCTTTGATCAGCGTTATGGCCCGCATGGGATTTGTGGGTGTTTGTGGATTTGTATTGCTCGTGAGTTTGCTGACGCTGGGCGCTTGTAGCAGTGCACCGTCGAAGATGCTGGGCGCATCGGTGACGGGTTACAACCATACCTCGGCGGCGATCAATCGGTTTTCGGTGAATGGGGCGGGTGGGCCGAATTTGGGGCCGTACTTAGGCGGCGGGGCGGAAGTTTGCTGTGGCATGCTGCCTCGTGTTTGGACTCCGGGTCTGAAAGCCGTCGTTGAATGGGAGAAAGATCCGAATAGTGGGGCGTCGGTCAACTGGCCACGAATTGGAAGCGATGCTTATCGAGAGGCCTATCGGGCTCACGCCGCCAAATACACATGGCACAAAGCAATTGTCGACATTCCTCAATACACCGAAAAGGTCTGCGCGTTGCAGGTCCACTTCCTGCCATGCGATCAGGTGCGTGTTTCGACGACCTGTTACACCCCTTCAAATCCCAAGTACCCCGATAGGGCGTATTTCCAGATGAAGGAGTCGACGATATGTCCGGCTCTTTGATCGGGTACATGGCCCGCATGGGATTTGTGGGTGTTTGTGGATTGGTATTGCTCATGAGTTTGCTGACACCGGGCGCTTGTAGCAGTGCACCGTCGAAGATGCTGGGCGCACCGGTGACGGGTTACAACCATACCTCTGCGGCGATCAATCGGTTTTCGGTAAATGGGGCGGGCGGGCCGAATTTGGGACCCCATCAAGGTGGTGGCAAGCAAACCTGCTGTGGTGTCGCTCCTCGTAATTGGACGCCAGGATTCAGGGCCATTGTCGAGTGGGAGAAGGACCCTGATCCATATTCATCCAGTAAGTGGACCGAACGTCCTTACTCCGATGCTTGGAGGAAGCGGATGGAGGCGCAGAAACAGCAGTACTCGCATCACAAGGTTGATGTGGAAATTCCCCAATACACAGTAGCAGGAACCCTGAAAGTGCACTTTTTGCCGTGTGATCAAATACGTGTTTCTGCGGGCAACATAAAACCCGGTACCCCGGGCTACCCCTATAACTACCCGATGAACATGGAGGAACCGAAGGTATGTCCACACTCATAAATACCGGCATCAAGGCGCGATTTTTCGCGGCGTTGAGGCCAATCAAGTTTTCGTGGGAGCGACGCTTGCCCACGCGATATCTGTCAGAAGTTGCTGGTTATCGAGACTTGCGTTGCGTACGTGCTCTTCTGTTACTCATTGGCGTGCTGACATTGAGTGCCTGTCAGGCTGAATCGAAGATGTTGTCTGCACCTGTGACTGGGTACAACCATACATCCGCGGCCATCAATCGCTTTACAGTCAATGGAGCTGGCGGACCTAACGTTGGGCCTCATCAAGGTGGTGGTAGTGAAGTCTGCTGCGGCATCGTTCCGCGTAACTGGACTCCAGGGTTGAGGGCAATTGTCGAGTGGGAAAAAGATCCTGATCCATATTCCTATGGTAAGTGGACCGAGCGACCTTATTCCGACGCTTGGAAAGCGCGCATGGAAGAACATAAAAAACAGTACTCACGTCACAAGGTTGTTGTTGATATCCCCAAATACGATATAGCGGGTAGCTTGAAAGTCCACTTTCTTCCGTGTGACCAAGTGCGTGTTTCTGCAGACAATATCAAGCGGGGGGATCCCCGTTACCCCTACAACTACCCGATGAATATGGAGGAGCCGAAGGTATGTCCGAACCCATGAATAGTGGAGGGAAACCCAGCTCTGATGTTGCAAAAGTTGCTCCATCTTTTCCTCAAAGCAGGCGACTGCCTACAGATCCCAAACAGCTTGCGGAAAACATCAAGCGCCAGAAACGTGACGGAACTGCATTTGGTAACCAACAACGTAAGCTACTCGAGGCCAAGGGCGATACGCACAGTGGGACACCCTGTAGTAAAACTTTGCATATCACGCTAGCGTTCGATGGAACCAACAATAACGATAAAGCTGACAGTGCCTCGATACCGTCATCGTGCAGCAATATTGCGCGGATCTTTCATGCAAGTTTGGGGGACGATCCAACTATCCAGGCAGAGGGTTTCTATCGTTTTTACTGCCCTGGGGTGGGAACGGTATTCCCCGACATCCGCGAGTTCACACCAAAAAATAGTGGCCTGATTGGTGCCAGCGGCGGTGAGAACCGAATCAACTGGGGGCTAACACGGTTGATTGCAGCGTTAAAGGACTCGATCCCGGGACAAGACCCTCTTTCACTGGACGATACCCGAGCGCTGGTAGATACCATGGCTACTTGTTGGTACGGCAATGTTGTGACCGCAGGCCTGCTGGAGAATGGCGAAAAAAAACGTGAAGCCGGCATGCGTCCGTACATGGATGATCTGGAAAAAATCCTAAACCAACGCCGTGATGCTGACGAGAAGCCGCGTATTTTGGCTATGCGTTTGTACGTTTATGGATTCTCTCGAGGTGCTGCTGAGGCACGTGCTTTCGCCAACTGGCTTCAGGCACTTACGCGTTGCCAAGGCAGTAATTGCAAGATGGAATATCGCTTCGCCGGGTTGCCTATCTCCATTGAATTCCTCGGTATCTGCGACACCGTGGCGGCGGTGGGGCTTGCAGACAGTGCTCCGTTCGCTGCCGGGCACATGGACTGGGCTGACGGCACCATGCGCTTGCCCGACGAGGCAGCAGAACAGGGTATGGACACATCCCTGTCAGATGACTGCCACTTCCTGAAGCGCTGCGTGCACTTAGTGTCTGCGCATGAGCAGCGGGCCAGCTTTCCGTTGGACTCTATCCGCCGTAGACCAAAAAACGCCGATGGTCAGCGGGATACAAGTAAGCCTTCCAGCTACCGCAGCGGTACCGTCGAATATCTCTATCCTGGTATGCACTCGGATGTGGGTGGTGGATACCCGCCCGGTGATCAAGGCAAAGCGATGGCCGGTACCGACCATTTGTTATCTCAGATTCCTTTGCAGCATCTGTACGCCGAAGCGTTTATGGCGGGAGCGCCGTTGCAGGTACCCCAACTAGCACTACAGCCTGATGTCCATGAAACATGGCGGGCAATGAGTGCTGAAACATTCGATGAGTTCAGTGTATCCGACGACCTCATCAAACGCTTCAATGCCTGGCAGAGCGATGCCGCGAGCCAAGCCGGTCCGCTTGAGGACATGATCAAGAAGCAACAGGCGCTCATTACTGCCTGGCGTATCGATCGCTACGCTGGTGGCCTCGCACAGCGTGACTTCTTCAAAAACGTGTCCCCGGACATGCCTGAAGCCAAGCAGGACGCCTGGAAAGCATTGGAAAAACGTCATACAGCTGAAGCGACGGCGGCTGCGGAGGGCAAACCTGCGCCGACTTACACCGAGGCCGAGGAAAAAGAACATCAGCTGAACATCCAAATCGTCGGCCAGGAAAAGTACGACAAAGCGCGTTGGGAAAAGGCTTTTGAGCCGCCGCTCGACCAAAGTCAATTGCTTGGTGCCGCCGCAGAATTCCGACACGATTACCGCCGCGAGTGGGGTTTGGTGGGTGATGGTCATACGAGTGTGGCTGTAATCGACATGCTGCTTGGCGGAACGGTGTACCTGATCAACGAAGAGGACGAGGCAGAGGAGTACGCCTACCTCCACAAAGAGGGCACTTTGCGTTACGAGAAAATGTTCTCTGCGCCGAACAAGCCGAAGCCAGGGCAGGAAGATATCGTGGCCCTGTTCGATGATCAGGTTCACGACTCACGTGCCTGGTTCATGAACACCTCCGGGATTGTGCCGCGTGAGCCTTTTACCGACTACTTCCGCATCCGTTTGGTGCACTTCGACAACGAGTCGAACAAGCAACTGTCGCTGCTGGCTAATGCCGGTCGAGTACTGGGGCTGGGGATTGCCGTGGCCAGCGTTGGCCTGAGCATCAAGAAGAAGGACCCGCGCATGCTGTTGGGGTTGTTCTTGCCATCCCTGGCCCTGCCAGTGCTCAGCGGTAAAGTCGGTATGTCGGATTTGCCAGAGATCAGCGCCTTCGACCCGCTCACCGGTATCGCATTGCCGATGCTCGACAACCTCGACTCTTTGCGGTCATTCACCAAGGCGCCGGGGGATATGACGGCCAAGGTTGCCGCCTTGCCACCGTTGAAACCGTTGACGGCCAGTACGGCCAATACCCCGGCGTTGCAGAAGATCCTGGCTGCGCATCAGGCGCTCGAGGCAGTGGAAGCGGCCCGCAAGAAGGACGTTGGCGCGCTGGCCGGTTTGGTGGCGAAAGCGGCGAACGACGAGGACAAGCCCGGTGGCTGGCTGGACATGGTGGCCGATCAGGCGGGCAAGTTGAAGTCGTCTGAAAAGAACGTGTAATCACAACATGTAAAGGGCGGCTCTGGATGAGTCGCTCTTTGCATGTGTACCTTCAGGTTCTCGAGACGAGGCCTGCTATCAGGGGAAGGAGTCGACGATATTTCTGGTTTCTTGATGAGACACGCAGCGTTGCTGCTTAGCCTGCTGGCGCTGACAGCCTGCAACACTCCGTCGAAGATGCTGGCCGCGCCGGTGACGGGGTACAACCACACCTCGGCGGCGATCAATTGGTTTAGCGTCAATGGTGCCGGTGGTGGGAATGTGGGGCCGCATCAGGGTGGAGGCAGTGAGGTGTGCTGTGGCATGGTCCCGCGTCATTGGGTGCCGGGGTTGAGGGCGATTGTTGAGTGGGAGAAGGATCCTGATCCTTACTCATCAGCAACCTGGACCGAACGTCCTTACTCAGATGCTTGGTCCAAACGCATGGAGGAACAGAAGAAGCAATACACGCGTCACAAAGTCGTTGTGGATATCCCGCAATACGATGACCCAGGCAGTTTGAAAGTGCACTTTCTGCCTTGTGATCAGGTGCGTGTCTCAGCCACGGGCATCACACCGGGCTATCCCGGTTACCCCTACAACTACCCCATGAACATGGACGAGCCGAAGGTGTGTCCTGGCGCTTGAGTGTGTGTCGTGATGATGTGTTCGGGTTACGAATTCTTGTGACGCAGAGCGTCACGGGCTGAATTCCCACGCAGAGCGAAGGAATTATCAATCGAGGTGAATGTAAAAGGAGATTTATTGAAGTGCTACCTTATCGTAAATAAACGCGTCCTCTTTTGGTGTAAAAAGTTACCGCTGACACTGAAGTGGATGTGAGCGGGAAGCCTATGGTCAGGGGTAATCGGGTTCGCTATTACGAGTTTACGAACAACTAATTTCGGTTGTTGAAGGTCGAGGGCTCCTGATCGTTGGCGACGTAGGGTTTCAAGGTGTTCGGACGTTGAGCAAGGACAATGTGGATGGCCAAGGCTGGTGATGCAAATGAGCAATGATTTCTATGGGCGCGTGGATTCCAAGAGACGGCGTTTGATGGTGAAGCGCTTTCTCGTGGGCGGTGCATTGGCAATGGTCTCGCTCTGGGCTTTGGCTGCCAGTGATGCCTATACCCAGCATGATGTTCTGCAGTGTGGCGGCGTCGATGTGGAGCTGGTCTCTTCTTGTCGATCTGTTGCGGTCGAAGAGGGCGAAGCTCAACCCCTGCCGGTCTGCTCTGACCAGACGATCAACATCAACGGCAAAGTGCTGCGACGTGATGTGGGGCGGGTGTCACAGCTGACCACTGACGGGAAAAGTACGCGGATGTTGGCAAACGTTGTGGTAGCCATGGCCTGTATGAAAGGGACAAAGGGCAGCCTGGTGTTCATCGGTGGGTACGGCGGGTGCGGTGCTTGTCCTGAATGGTTTGGTTATTACTCGACGGCGGGAAAGTTGGTTAGTTACTCCTACAGCAATAACGTTCGCTCGTTCGGTTCCAAGGGCTCTGATCGCGAACTGATCGAGGCTTACGGCGTTACTGCGAAGGCGTTGCGAGAGCAGAATGCTGATGCGAAAAGGATCACCTATGGGCAGCCGTAATTTCGCGATGCTGTTGGCGGGTTTGCTATGTGGTCTGTTCGTTCGGACTACTACGGCGGAGGTTGCTTGCCCTTCTACGGACTTCAATGTGTTCCTCACTTCTTTTTCGGAGAGCCCGGCTGTTCAGAAAGCCTTTACTCAGCGACCTCTGCAATTTGTGGTGACGGTAGATGCTGAGCCCGAGCCGCGACAGGAAAAGCGCGCATTGGGAGGAGAGCAGATTAAATTTCCGCTCTTGCCTGATCGCGCCCACCGAGAGGCTGAGGGTCTGGCGTTAAGCGTGAAAGAACTGAGTGGGGATCACGCTACGGCCATATTGAATAAGCCTGATACCGACTACTTGGTTGAGTATCGATTCGTGCGTGGTAAATGCTGGATGCTCAGTGAGGTTTCGGATTTCGCGATTTAGCGAGGCACCGAGGGGCGCGCCAGTGTTGTCGTGCCCCTCGGTAGGCTTACACCTTAACCCGATACTCCACCGGATTCGGCGGGTCGAGGTTGTCCATGGCGCGGTCGATCAGCAGTTGGGCGCCTTCGGCCATGCGGTAGATCGCCAGGGCGACGTTGCGGCGGGAGCCTTCGATTTCGAAGGCGAGGTCGCCGGCGATGGCTTTGATGGAGGCGATGTCTTCGGAGGCGTTGGCCAGGAGGCTGTCGGTGTCGACGCCGGGTGCGACGATGAAGAGTTGGCCTTTGCGGGCGTCGGCCAGGTGGATTTTGGGCGGGGGCGTGCCCAGGTGATGGTCGAGGGCGCGTTCGGCGGCTTCGTGGAGTTTTTTCGAATCGATGGATTCGTAGGGGGAGGTGGTTGGGTCTTCTGGTGGATTTGGTGTTTGTTTGAACATTGGATTAGTACCGATATTAGGAGCTAACACCATTTCGCTCGCACTTCGAATGAGGTGGCAGCTGTGTATAGGTGTGCAAGACCGGAATCGGCAAACCGGCAGACCCGAAGGCCTCCCACACACAGCCGCCATAACGATTCGCGAGCATAAGAAAACGCTCGATGAATAGCCATAACCGATTGTGTGCCGATCCCGGACTTGCACGTCCGTGTCACCGTTTTTTGGTGACAGGGTGAGACTAGCCCTGACCCGCAGGCCCGGGTAGTTACCGAACACCGCTACAACTTGAAGGAAATGTCCGAGGCCAATTGGGGCGGGGATGAAGCCGAGATCGGGTTGTCTGGTTTTACGACCGCTGCGTCCGGATGCGGCCCAGACCGAACGCCGCCTTCGGCAGCTGCTACAGGGGGGATGTGGTGGGCTTTGATAAGTGTGACTTGGTGGTCATCGTGCTTAAAAAGCGCTTCATCTTCTGTCAACGCTGCGCAACGGTGGCGTTCTGGGTTTAAGCCGCTACACTGCGCCAGCGTTCATTTTTCTTTTGGGGCTTGAGCATGAAATTTCGTTTTCTTCTCTGGGTGATGGGCTTGCTGATGCGAAAGGCCAGTCGGACCAATCCGGCGTTTCAGCAGCAGTTGGGTGATAAAGAATTGGTGTTCCAGTTGCAGACGCTGGACGGCAAGGTGGCGCGGCACTTCGTGGTGAAGGATCAGCGCATTACCAGTAAGGCTGGGGTGTATGCCGAGCCGGCGTTTGCGATTGCCTTTAAAGATGCTGCTTACGGCTTTGCCACGATGCAGGCAAAGAACAAGCAGTTGGCGTTCATGACCGGGATTCAGGACAAGTCGATTCAGATCAAGGGCAACCCGGCGCTGGTGATGTGGTTCCAGGGGTTGACCAAGTATTTGAAGCCGAGGAAGGCTAAGGCGTGAGGTGGGTGTGAACCTGTGTGGCGATGGGATTTACTGTGGCGAGGGGGCTTGTCGGAACGCCGCATCGCCCCGTTGGGCTGCGTAGCGGCCCTAAAACCTGAAACCATGTAGTGTCAGGCACAACGTGCTTTCTGGGTTTGCGACTGCTTCGCAGCCGAACGGGGGCAAGCCCCCTCGCCACAAAAGTTTGTCACTGAGATATCTCATCAAAGCCCGCCCGACACTGGATTGAATGTCAGGCGGGTTTTTTTAGGACTGGGTGAACTGCGAGGCCAGTTCGCGCAGCAGGACTTCGGCTTCGAGGACTTTGCTGACGACGTCGTCGGCTTTGTCGCGGGAGAGGCCGAGGCGGTCGAGCAGGGCGTCGGGGATTTCTTCGTCGGGGCCGGAGCCGATGCCACGGCTGCGCAGTAGGCGCACGGCCAGGCAGACGAGGTTCGGGTATTCGGCGTAGTCGCCGTCGTAGCTCGGGTCGTGCTGGAAGCGCAGCGCGGTGGCCAGTTCATCCGGCATGTCCCAGTAGCGCATCAGCCACGCGCCGATCTGTTCGCGGCTGATGCCCAGCAGGTGCTGCTCGACAAAGCTGTGGCACAGGTGCGGGTTGACCTCCAGGTGGCGGCAGATCAGCGAGAAGTGTGGCGGGAAGACGTGGGCCAGCAGCAAGTAGCCAAAGTTGTGCAGCAGGCCGGCGAGGTAGGTCAGGCCGGCTTCCGGGCGCTGGGCGCGCGGCATGGCGCGGGTCAGGCCTTCGATGACGGCGGCGGTGTAGATCGATTGGTGCCAGTACGGCGTGGTGTGTTGCGGGTGGTCCTTGGGCAGGCTCAGGGTTTTGCCCAGGGCCAGGCCCAGCGCCAGGTTGATCACCAGATCGAAACCCAGCACGCGGACAATCGCGTCTTCCACTGAACGAATCTTGCCCGGCGACGCGTAGTACGGCGACGCCGCCCAGCTCACCACTTGCGCGGCCAGCGCCGGGTCGGTTTCGACGACGCCGGTGATGTCGTCGATGGTGGCGTTGGGGTCGACCCGCAGCTTGATGATTTTTTGTGCGGTTTCGGCCAGCGGCGGAATCTCTATGGTCGCTTCCAGGCGTTGCTGGATGCGTCGCGCCGTGAAGGCCTGCACCGCTTGGGTGATTTCCTCGCGGTCATCGTCGGGGCGGTCGAGGTTCGGGCGAATGCTGCTCAGGGCTTCGCCGAAGTTCGCGGCGCTGGCCTTGGTCAGCATGCTCTTGAAGTCTTCGCTGGTGATTTCCAGCAGCACGCCTGTCTCACCCGAGTTGATCAGCAACTGCGGTTCGCGCAGCAGGCTTTCTTCATACAGGCACGGCGAGCTGGTGAGCGCCGGCAGGCCGGGCAGAAAACTCAGGTTGTGTTTGCCGAGCATGCGCTCCAGGCGTTCGGTCGGCACGGCGGTGAGCCGGCGGCCGGTGAGTTCGGCGAGGCGGTTGAGGTCCAGCAACTGGCTCTGCGGGAACAGCACCATGAGCGCGCCGACAGCGTCATCGACCAACACCGCTTGCACCTTGCGGGCGGGGTTGAGGCCCGGGCGGTCGAGCACTTCGGCGTAGCTGATGCCCAGCTTGCCGAGCAGCATCCGGATAACAGACGGGGCGTGCGGGGCTTCGGGTGCGAGGGCAACTTCGGTCATGGTATGTGTCCGTTTTCAAACAATTGCAGGAGTATAACCAGCTTGTTTAAAACCATCGCCCAGAAACTGAGACACTGCTCACACTTGGCCGTATTGCTGCCCATGTCGTAGCCAGCGGTCGAGCAACGGGCTGACGTGATGCGGCCAACGCTCCAGCAATGCCTGGGCCGCGTCGCGCACGGCCGGCAGCAGGTCGGCGTCGCGCATCAGGTCGGCGACCTTGAATTGCAGCAGGCCGGTCTGGCGGGTGCCGAGCATTTCGCCGGGGCCGCGCAGTTCGAGGTCTTTTTCGGCGATCACAAAACCGTCGTTGGTTTCACGCATGATACCGAGGCGTTGCCGGCCGATCTGTGACAGCGGCGGATGGTAGAGCAACACGCAGTGACTGGCGGCGCTGCCCCGGCCCACGCGACCGCGTAACTGGTGCAGTTGCGCCAGGCCCAGGCGTTCGGGGTTTTCGATGATCATCAGGCTGGCGTTGGGCACGTCGACGCCGACTTCGATCACCGTGGTCGCCACCAGCAACTGCAATGCGCCGGCCTTGAACTGGGCCATGACGTCGGCTTTCTCGGCGGGTTTCATGCGCCCGTGAATCAGGCCGACCTTCAGCTCGCCGAGGGCGGCGGTGAGGTCTTCATAGGTGGTTTCGGCGGCCTGGCAGGTGAGCTCTTCCGACTCTTCGATCAGCGTGCACACCCAATACGCCTGCCGCCCTTCGGCGCACGCGGCGCGCACTCGCTCGATGACTTCAACCCGGCGCGTGTCGGTGACCAGCACGGTGTTGACCGGGGTTCGGCCGGGCGGCAGTTCGTCGAGGATCGAGGTGTCGAGGTCGGCGTAGGCGCTCATCGCCAAGGTGCGCGGAATCGGCGTGGCGGTCATGATCAACTGGTGCGGGCACATCCGCCCGCCCACGCCTTTCTGCCGCAGCGCCAGCCGTTGCTGGACGCCGAAGCGGTGTTGTTCGTCGATGATCACCAGCGCGAGGTTCTTGAACTGCACTTCGTCCTGGAACAAGGCGTGAGTGCCGACCACCATCGGCGTGCCGCTGGCGATTTGTTCCAGCGCGGCGACGCGGTTCTTGCCCTTGAGCTTGCCGGCCAGCCAGGCGACTTCCAGACCCAGCGGTTCGAGCCAGCGCTTGAAGGTGATGAAGTGCTGCTCGGCGAGGATTTCGGTGGGCGCCATCAGCGCCACTTGATAACCGGCCTCCAGTGCTTGCAAGGCGGCGAGGGCGGCGACCACGGTTTTACCGGCGCCGACGTCGCCCTGAATCAGCCGCAGCATCGGTTCGTGCTGGCTCATGTCGTAAGCGATTTCATTGCCCACCCGTTGCTGCGCGCCGGTCGGCGGAAAGCCGAGGTTGGCCAGGTATTGAGCCGGCAGCCGGGTGGCTTTGGGCATGGCCGGCGCTCGCAGCGCGCGCATGCTTTCACGCAGGCGTTGTTGCGACAGCTGATGGGTCAGCAGTTCTTCGAAAGCCAGACGGTGTTGCGCCCAGTGATGACCGAGGGCGAGTTCGTCGACATCGGCATCGGCGGGCGGGTGATGCAAATAGCGGATCGCGTCGGCCAGTGGTGCCAGTTGGTAGTCCCGCGCCAGTTCTTGCGGTAGCCAGTCGGGCAGGCTGCTGGGGCCGAGCAGGGTCAGGGTTTGCATGCACAGTTGGCGCAGCCGCTGTTGGGTCAGGCCTTCGGTGAGTGGGTAGACCGGCGTCAGGGTTTCATCCACCGGCGGCGGTTCGTCGCCGGTGATGGCGCGGTATTCCGGGTGGTAGATTTCCAGCCCCGACGCACCGGGCCGGGCCTCGCCGTAGCAACGCACGCGGGTGCCGCGTTTCAGGCCTTCCTTTTGCGCGTTGCTGAAATGGTAGAAGCGCAGGCTGAGCCCGCCGGTACCGTCCTGCAGGCGCACGACCAGGCTGCGGCGCCGGCCCATCACTACGTCGGCGCCGCTGACGGTGCCTTCGATCACCGCGTCCTGACCCGGCCGCAAGTGGCCGATCGGCACCACGCGGGTGCGATCCTGATAACGCAGCGGCAGGTGGAACAGTACGTCCTGAAGGTTTTCCAGGCCGACCTTGGCGAGTTTTTCGGCCATGGCTTCGCCGACACCCTTGAGTGCCGTGACCGACACTTGCGACAGCTCAGCCATTGCTACTGCTTACCCCGCAACCGCTGGCGGCTTGGCCACCGAGCACAGGCGGATCGAGTCCGCGAGGATTTCAATCGCTTTCGGCCGCGGGAAGCTGGCGCGCCAGGCGATGGCGACGGTGCGGAACGGCACGGGCGGCGACAGTGGGCGCACTTCGAGCACGCCGGGCGAGTAGTGGTGACTGTCGACGGCCGAGAGCGGCAGGATCGAGATGCCCAGGCCGGAGGCGACCATGTGCCGAATGGTTTCCAGCGAGCTGGATTCGACGGTGGTGTGTTTGGCGCCGTCGTTGCCTTTGGCCAGGGTCGGGCAGGCTTCGAGCACCTGATCGCGGAAGCAATGACCTTCGCCGAGCAGCAGCAGGCTCTTGTCGTTGAGCAGGCTGGCGTCGATGGATTCTTTTTCGGTCCACGGGTGCTGGGCCGGCATCAGGACGTAGAACGGTTCGTCGTAGAGTTGCAGGGTCAGCACGTCGGCTTCGTTGAACGGCAGGGCGATGATGATCGCGTCCAGCTCGCCGTTGCGCAGTTTGTCGCGCAGCACGTGGGTGAAGTTTTCTTCGATGTACAACGGCATCTGCGGGGCGACCCGGTGCAGTTGTGGAATCAGGTGCGGGAACAGGTACGGGCCGACGGTGTAGATCGCGCCGACTTTCAGCGGGGCGGTCAGCTGGTTTTTGCCAGCCTGGGCCAGTTCACGAATGCCTTGGGCTTGTTCAAGGACTTTCTGGGCCTGGGCGACGATGCCTTCGCCAACCGGGGTCAGGCGCACCGCGCTTTTGCTGCGCTCGAAAATCAGCACACCGAGTTCGTCTTCAAGTTTTTTCACGCCCACCGACAGGGTCGGCTGACTGACGTGGCAACGCTCGGCCGCGTGACCGAAATGCTGCTCTTGGGCGAGGGTGACGATGTAGCGTAATTCTGTGAGGGTCATAGCGGGCGTCCATGATGATGCGGCCAAGCATACCGGCTGCAATCGATAGACGCACGTTATCAGACAGAGGGCGGAGAGCGACACTGGGCAATGCATGTTTGGCGCTGGCGGATATGCAAAAGGCACCTTTCGGTGCCTTTTGCAGATTCTCTGGCCGCCGCAGAACCTGTAGGAGCCGAGCTTGCTCGCGATGAGGCCATCATGTTCAGTATCTCTGTTGACTGACACACCGCTATCGCGAGCAAGCTCGGCTCCTACAAGGGTTTTGCATTTGTACTTAGCGGCGGCCTTTTTCCAGGGAGTACACGAACGGTGCGACGATTTCGATCGAGCCGTTCTTCAGCATGTCGGCCGGTGGCTTGGGCAGTGGCTGGGCGCGGCGGATCATTTCCAGGGTGGCCCGGTCCAGATCGGCGTTGCCGGAGCGACCGACCAGCTCGTAAGACAGCACGTTGCCTTGAGCGTCGACCACGAAGCGCAGACGGTTCAAGCCTTCCTTGCCACGCGATTGAGCAGCCGGCGGGTACTTCTTGTACTTGGCCAGGTGCGCCAGCAGTGTGCCTTGCCAACTTTCCTTGGCCGCAGACTGCGCCAGCGTCGGGCCTGGGGCAGGTTGCGCGGATTTCTCCGTCGGAGTGTTGGTCGGCGGTGTGTCGCTGGGTTTTTCCTCGGCCGGTTTTTCCTTCGGCGGCTCGGGATTTTTCTCCACCGGCTTGGGCGGTTGAGGCTTGGGCTTGGGTTTGACCGGCTTGGGCACCGAGATCGTCGGCTTTGGCGCTTCCGCGAGTTTCGGCAGCGGCAGCTCTTCGACCGGGGTCGGTGGTTGCGGCGGCGTTACGATCTTGGGCGGTGCCGGTGGTGGCGGTGCCGGAAGCGGCGCCAACTCGACCATCATCGCCATCGGCGGCAACTCGACCGGCGGCGAGGACTTCCAGTTGAGCGCGAGCAAAATCGCGACCGCGTGGACGCCCAGCACCACGACCAGGCTAGCGCCGTAACGCGTCAGCTTTTGGCGCGTCGTGATCATTTCTTGGCTGCCGTCTCAAGTCCGACCAGACCGACTTTCAGGTAGCCGGCGGCCCGCAGGGCATCCATCACGTGCATCAGGTCGCCGTAGTCCACGCCTTTGTCGGCCTGGAAGAAGATGGTCGTGTCCTTCTTGCCGTGGGTTCGCGCGTCGAGGGTCGCGCCGAGGGTTTCGGCGTTGACTTCGTCTTCGCCCAGGTACAAGCGTTGGTCGGCCTTGACGCTGAGGAACACCGGTTTCTCTGGCCGCGGTGCCGGTTTGGCGGTCGAGGCGGGGAGGTCAACCTTGATGTCCACGGTGGCCAGCGGGGCGGCGACCATGAAGATGATCAGCAGCACCAGCATCACGTCGATGAACGGCGTGACGTTGATTTCGTGGTTCTCGGCGAGATCGTCGTCTGCGCCTTCCTTTAAATGCAAGCCCATGGCGGATTACCCTACTTTGACCATGTGCGGTTGCGAAGGGATGCGCTCGGGCGGCAGGTGGTCGAGGTCGCGGCTGACCAGCAGCAGGACTTGCGCCGAAGCATCGGACACCTGGGCCTTGTAGCCGGCGATGGAACGGGCGAAGACGTTGTAGATGACCACCGCAGGAATCGCCGCCACCAGGCCCAGCGCGGTAGCCAGCAGGGCTTCGGCGATGCCGGGGGCGACGACGGCGAGGTTGGTGGTCTGGGTTTTGGCGATGCCGATGAAGCTGTTCATGATGCCCCACACGGTGCCGAAAAGACCCACGAACGGCGCGGTGGAGCCGATGGTGGCCAGCACGCCGGTGCCGCTGCTCATGTTGCGGCCGCAGGCGGCCACCAGACGCTCGAGGCGGAAGCTGACGCGTTCCTTGATGCCTTCTTTTTCACGGCTGTTGGCCGAGAGGCGCATTTCTTCGAGGGCGTCGTGGACCAGCAGGTTGGCGAGGGTGCCTTCCTTGGCCGCACTGGCGCTGGCTTCTTTAAGGGTGGTGGCTTTTTTCAGGCTGGCGATTTCACCGCGTAGACGACGCTTGGCGCCCAGCAGCTCAAGGCCCTTGGCGATCCAGATCGTCCAGGTGATGATCGAGGCGATGGCCAGGCCGATCATCACGATTTTCACGATGATGTCGGCGTTCTGGTACATGCCCCACGGCGACAGGTCATGGGCCATGCCCAGGGAGTTGTCGGCTTCGAGGACTTCGGGTGCGTCAGTGGCGGCGTCTTCGGTGGCCAGTGCCGGGTTGGTGGCGACAGGCGTCACGACCGGGGCTGCGTGATCAGCGTGATCAGCAGCGGCGGGCGCGGAGGCTGTTGCAGCCGGTGCAGTGGCGGTGGGCTCGACGGCGAAGGTAGCGGTCGGGGCCAGCAGCAGGCTGAACAGCAGCGCGGCGACCGCGCTCAGGGCGCGAGTGGGACGAGCAAGCGTGGTTGGCGAAGCGGAGAGTGAATTACGTGTCATGCTGGCCGGACCTAAGAGAAGAAGAGGGTTTAATGTCCTTCCAGGCCTCGTGGGCCGAGAACAAAAGTGGCGGGCATTATTGCAAGTAATTCTTGTTAACAAAAGTAATAGAGTCTCTTTTTTTCTTTGATTGCTAGCCGCGTGTCCAATACCAAGGCTAGCCTGTACCTTTCTGATGGGAGAATTTTGATGTCCGCGCCTTCTGTTTTGATTGCCGGTTGTGGCGATGTCGGCGGCCGTCTGGCCACTCAACTGTTGGCCTCGGGGTGGGAGGTTCATGGCTTGCGGCGTGACATCTCGCGCTTGCCCGAGGGCGTTATTGGCGTTGCCGGCGACTTGTTCAATGAAGACTGCCCGGCGACCTGGCCCGTTGGTGCGGTGGATTACCTGGTGTATTGCGCGGCCGCCACCGATCACGATGAAGCCGGTTACCGCGCCGCTTATGTCCAGGGCTTGCAGCATGTGCTGGAATGGCTGAACGACTACGGTCAGGAACCGAAACGCTTGCTGTTTGTCTCCAGCAGCAGCGTGTACGGGCAGCAGAACGGTGAATGGATCGATGAAACGTCGCCGACTCAAGCGGCCGGCTATTCCGGGCGAGTGATGCTGGAAGCCGAGCAGATCGCATCAAACAGCGGCATTCCTGCGAGTCTGGTGCGCCTGACCGGGATTTACGGCCCGGGCCGTGAGTGGCTGTTGAGCCAAGTGCGGCAAGGCTATCGCGTCGCGGTTGATCCGCCGCTGTATGCCAACCGGATTCATGTGGATGACGCGGCCGGGTTGTTGGCGTTCCTGTTGCTGCGTGCCGAACGCGACGAGGCGCTGGATGACTGCTATATCGGCGTCGACGACGCGCCCGCGCCGTTGGCGGAGGTGGTGGGCTGGTTGCGCGAGTACCTTGGGGTGACCGAATGGTCGGAGGATGCCAGCGTGCGCCGTACGGGCAGCAAGCGTTGCAGCAACGCTCGCGCTAAAGCGTTGGGCTGGACGCCGCGTTATCCGAGCTACCGCGAAGGCTATGCGGCGATTCTCGAAGGTCGCAGCTGACTTTCACACACCACAAAACAACTGTGGGAAGGGCCGGGCGACGTTCGCTTGCTCGCGAAGAGGTCATAACATTCAACATCTTGGTTGACTGTTACACCGCCTTCGCGAGCAAGCCCGCACACATTGGATCTTCGTTGCAGTTAGAGCAGGATCACTGTTTTTCCAGTGTCCATTGGCGATTGCCAGGGGTGAACGAAGGGACTTCGTCCGCCTGGGCGCCATTGACTGCCTGGAAGATCTCCATCTGTTTGCCGTTGCGGGTGAAGATCCATGGGTTGCCTTGGCCGCTCAGTTGCAGCCAGACGGTGTCGTGGCCGCCGCTCATGGACGCGCAGTCGCCCGCCAGGCACAGCGCGTAGCGGTCAGCACCGGGCAGACCTTGAACGGCGCCATCGGCCTGGAACTGCACGGTGCTGCCTTCGCCAGGACCGTTGACGATCTTCCAGCTACCGCCCAGATAGGCTGAGTACAGCGCACGCTCGAAGCTGGCACCAATCGGCGCGCCTTCGGGGGCGATGTCTTTGGCGCGGTCAAACAGTTGCTCAGGCTCGTTGTCGTTGGCCACTTGGTGTAACTGTTTGCCGTCGCGCTTCAATTCGGTGGCAGCGCTGCCATAAAACTCGACTTTCCAGGCGTCGGATTTCTCGCCGAGCATTTTGCCTTCGACGTTCTCGAAGCCGTTTGTGTAGCGCGCCTGGCCGGCCTTGGTGTTGACGTCCCACTCCAGGTTCGGGCCATAGGCTTGCAGTGCTTCGCGCAGCGGGCCGCCCTTGGCCGCCGCATTGATTGCCGACTGGTTGATCCAGGTGCCACTGATGTCGCGGTCGGCAGGGTTGCTGGCACAGCCACCGAGAAACACCGCGAGCAACGAGAGAGCTAGCGCTTTGCGCATGAGGAGATCCTTACAGAACGAAGTCGGCGCAGCCCGAGGGGCTGCGCCGTGCGTATTACTCGATGACCAGGATGGCATCCATTTCAACCTGCGAACCCTTTGGCAGGGCGGCCACGCCGATGGCGGCGCGCGCTGGGTAAGGCTGGTCGAAGTATTTGCCCATGATCTCGTTGACCTTGGCGAAGTGGCTCAGGTCGGTGAGGAAGATGTTCAGTTTGACGATGTCCTTGAACGAACCGCCAGCGGCTTCAGCCACGGCTTTCAGGTTCTCGAACACCTGGACGGTCTGGGCTTCGAAGCCTTCGACCAGTTCCATGGTTTTTGGATCGAGAGGGATCTGGCCGGACATGTAGACAGTGTTGCCAGCCTTGATCGCTTGGGAGTAAGTGCCGATGGCGGCCGGGGCCTTGTCGCTGGTGATAACAGTCTTGGTCATGTATGACTCCTTGTAATGGGGTGCTGGATGGACGAGCTAGGCACGCATGCGGGTGATGCGAATCACCCCGGTCAGGGCGCGCAGTTTCTTGATCACGCGGGCCAGGTGTACACGGTCGTGTACGCTGACCACCAGTTGGACCACGCTGATACGACCGTCGCGTTCGTCCATGCTGATTTTTTCGATGTTGCCGTCGGCAGCGTTGACGCTGCTGGCCAGCAAGGCAATCAGGCCGCGCTGGTGTTCCAGCTCGACGCGCAGTTCGACATTGAATTCGCCGGTGACATCCTTGGCCCACGAGAGCTGGATGCATTTTTCCGGGTTGTGGCGGATTTCGCTGATGTTGCGGCAGTTGTCCAGGTGCACGACCATGCCTTTGCCGGCAGACAGGTGGCCGACAATCGGGTCGCCCGGGATCGGCGTGCAGCACTTGGCGTAACTGAGTACCAGGCCTTCGGTGCCGCGAATCGCCAGCGGACCTTCCGGGCTTGGCAACTGTTCGCCTTCGCCAAGCAGGCGGCGGGCGACGACGTAGGCCATGCGATTGCCCAGGCCGATGTCTTCGAGCAGGTCTTCGATCAGTTCGAGGCGGTATTCGTTGAGCATCGCCTTGATGCGCTCGGCCGGGACTTTTTCCAGCGAGCTGTCGAAGCCGTTGAGCACCTTGTTCAGCAGGCGTTCGCCGAGACTGATGGACTCGGAGCGGCGCTGCAGTTTCAGCGCGTGACGAATATGCGTGCGGGCCTTGCCGGTGACCACGAAGTTGAGCCACGCCGGGTTCGGCCGTGCGCCCGGAGCGCTGACGATTTCGACCGTCGAGCCGCTTTGCAGCGGTTCGGACAGCGGCGCCAGGCGGCGGTTGATCCGGCAGGCGATGCAACTGTTGCCGACGTCAGTGTGCACCGCGTAAGCGAAGTCGACCGCCGTGGAGCCTTTTGGCAGCTCCATGATCCGGCCTTTTGGCGTGAACACGTAGACCTCGTCCGGGAACAGGTCGATCTTCACGCTTTCAATGAACTCCAGCGAGTTACCGGCGCGTTGCTGCATTTCCAGCACGCCCTTGACCCACTGGCGGGCGCGGGCGTGAGTGCCTTTTGGCTGCTCGTCGCCGCTGGATTTGTACAGCCAATGGGCGGCGATGCCGTTATTGGCCATCTCTTCCATTTCACGGGTGCGGATCTGGATTTCGATCGGTACGCCGTGCATGCCGAAGAGCGTGGTGTGCAGCGACTGATAGCCGTTGGCCTTGGGAATCGCGATGTAATCCTTGAAGCGACCCGGCAACGGTTTGTACAAATTATGCACAGCACCGAGCACGCGGTAGCAGGTATCGACCTTGTCGACGATGATCCGGAACGCGTAGACGTCCATGATCTCGTTGAAGGCCCGGCGCTTGCCGCGCATTTTCGTGTAGATGCCGTAGAGGTGTTTCTGGCGACCGCTGACCTCGCCCTGAATGCCGTCGATGGCCAGGCAGTGGCTGAGGGATTCTTCGATCTTGTTGACGATTTCCTTGCGATTGCCCCGGGCGCGCTTGACCGCCTGGTAGATCCGCGCGGAACGCATCGGGTGCATGGCCTTGAAGCCCAGGTCTTCGAATTCTACGCGGATGGCATGCATGCCCAGCCGGTTGGCGATGGGCGCGTAGATTTCCAGGGTTTCCTTGGCGATCCGCCGGCGCTTTTCACCGGACAGGACTTCCAGTGTGCGCATGTTGTGCAGGCGGTCGGCCAGTTTGACCAGGATCACGCGAATGTCGCGCGCCATGGCCATGGCCATTTTCTGGAAGTTTTCGGCTTGGGCTTCGGCTTTGGTCTCGAAGTTCATCTGGGTCAGTTTGCTGACCCCGTCGACCAGTTCGGCCACGGTTTCGCCAAACTGCGCAGAGAGCGCTTCCTTGGCAATACCGGTGTCTTCGATCACGTCATGCAGCATCGCGGCCATCAAACTCTGATGGTCCATGTGCATGTCGGCAAGAATGTTCGCGACCGCTAACGGGTGCGTGACGTACGCCTCGCCGCTGCGGCGGCGCTGGCCATCGTGGGCTTGTTCGGCGTAGAAGTACGCTCGGCGGACCAGGTTGACCTGGTCGGTGCCGAGGTAGGTCGATAAGCGTTCGGCGAGGGCGTCTATGCTCGGCATGATGACTCCTGCCGATGGCTGTGACCCCGCGCCGTACTACGTCGACCAGGCATGGACTTAGACGGCCTCGTTGGACTCGTCCTCGAACGCTGCGAACAGCGGTTCGTCTTCGACGATTTCAGCATTGGCGATGAACTCGTAGCTCATCAGGCCTTCAGCGATTTCACGCAGGGCCACAACGGTAGGTTTGTCGTTTTCCCACTGGACCAGAGGCTCTTTGCCGCCGGTGGCCAGTTGACGGGCACGCTTGGTAGAGAGCATGACCAGCTCAAAGCGGTTTTCCACGTGTTCTAGGCAGTCTTCAACGGTTACGCGGGCCATGGTATTCCTCGGAGCGAATGCAATATGCGCGCTGCCCGGTTGGGCGAGCGGACTCAACAGTTTAAAAAATCACCAGCGATTAGGGAAGCGCTGTTTTTTTAACCAAGCCCTTCAACGCGCTGCAAGTACCAATGTAAAGCCCTTGCAGCGGTTTTGGGAAGAGCTGATTCAGCCCAGCAATTCGGCAAGTAATTTACCGAAACGCTGTTGCTGACGTTTCTGATGCAGCTGATTGGCGCGGAAAATCGCTTTCAGGTCTTCCAGCGCCTGGTTGAAATCATCGTTGATGATCAGGTAGTCGTAGTCGACGTAGTGGCTCATCTCGCTGACCGCTTCACGCATCCGGCCTTCAATGATCTCGTGGCTGTCCTGGCCACGGCCGTGCAGGCGTTGGCGCAAGGCCTCCTGGGAGGGCGGCAGAATGAAGATCGAGCGCGCATGCGGCATCAACTTGCGCACCTGTTCGGCACCTTGCCAGTCGATTTCCAGGATCAGGTCGTGGCCTTCATCCAGGGTCTGCTGCAGGTGGCTTTGCGAGGTGCCATAGAGGTTGCCGAACACTTCGGCGCGCTCCAGGAAGTCGCCGTGCTCGATCATCTTCACGAACTGGGTGCGGTCGACAAAGTGGTAGTTCACTCCGTCCACTTCGCCCTGGCGCATGGCGCGGGTGGTGTGCGAGATCGAAAGACGGATCTGTGGAAGATCGTTGATCAGGTCCTTGACCAGGCTGGTTTTGCCAGCGCCGGACGGGGCGGAAATGATGTACAGGGTGCCAGTGCTGTGGGTCATGTCGGGGTAGCCTTACTCAATGTTCTGCACTTGTTCGCGCATCTGCTCGATCAACACTTTGAGGTTGACCGCAGCCTGGGTGCTGCGCGGGTCGAAGGCTTTGGAGCCCAGTGTATTGGCTTCGCGGTTGAGCTCCTGCATCAGGAAGTCGAGGCGTCGGCCGGCAGCGCCGCCGGACTTGAGTACGCGGCGAACTTCAATGATGTGGGTGCTCAGGCGGTCCAGTTCTTCGGCGACGTCGCTTTTTTGCGCGAGCATGACCATTTCCTGTTCCAGGCGCTGCGGGTCGAGCTCGGCCTTCATGTCGGCAAAGCGGTCGAGCACCTTCTGACGCTGGGTGGCGAGCATCTGCGGAACCAGTTCGCGCAGGGTCACCACGTCTTCTTCAATCGACGTCAGGCGTTCGTTGATCAGTCGGGCCAGCTCCGCACCTTCGCGCTCGCGGCCGGCCTTGAGTTCCTTGAGACCGTCATTGAACAGGGCCAGCGCCTCGGCGTTGAGCGCTTGCGGGTCGCTAGCGTCGGCAACCAGCACGCCAGGCCAGGCCAACACTTCCAGCGGGTTGAGGGCTGAAGGATTCTTTATCAGGCTGGCGACGGTCTCGGCGGCGGCGACCAGTTGCGCGGCGCGTTCGCGGTCGACTTGCAGCGGTTTGCCGGCGGTTTCTTCGGTGAAGCGCAGCGTGCATTCGAGCTTGCCGCGCGACAGGCCCTGACGCAGCGCTTCGCGCACGTTGCCTTCGAGGTCGCGAAAGGACTCTGGCAGGCGCAGGTGCGGTTCCAGGTAACGGCTGTTGACCGAACGCAGCTCCCAGCTCAGGGTGCCCTGGCTGCCGGCTTTTTCGACGCGGGCGAAGGCGGTCATGCTGTGCACCATGGAGGTACCTCGCGATTCAGGCCGGCGCCGAACCCCGCGGGCTCAACGGACCTGATTAGATGAATTAAAGCCCACAGGCTGCAAAGGCGCAGGATTGTAGCGCAGTGCGGCGGATGCTCCCAAATGGCGCGTGTGACAAAGCGCAGCAGGTCGTCGCAGAGCCCGGTTCAGAGCCCTCGCTCGTCGCCCGTTTTTTTTAGAAGTGCCCAGGCGCGCCTGGTCGCCCTATAATGCTCGGCAGATTTCCGTCCTCCGTACAGGTGTTCCTCTATGAAACGTCCAAGTGGTCGCGCTGCCGATCAGCTCCGCTCGATCCGCATTACCCGCAACTACACCAAACACGCCGAGGGATCTGTACTGGTCGAGTTCGGTGATACCAAGGTGATCTGCACCGTCAGCGTCGAAAACGGTGTGCCACGCTTCCTCAAGGGTCAGGGCCAAGGCTGGCTGACCGCTGAATACGGCATGCTGCCGCGCGCCACTGGCGAGCGTAACCAGCGTGAAGCGAGTCGCGGCAAGCAAGGCGGCCGTACGCTGGAGATCCAGCGTCTGATCGGTCGTTCCCTGCGCGCTGCGCTGGACATGTCCAAGCTGGGCGATGTGACCTTGTACGTCGACTGCGACGTGATCCAGGCCGACGGCGGTACGCGTACCGCCTCGATCACTGGCGCCATGGTTGCGCTGGTCGACGCCTTGAAAGTGATCAAGAAGCGCGGCGGCCTGAAAGGCGGTGACCCGCTCAAGCAGATGATTGCTGCTGTGTCCGTGGGCATGTACCAGGGTGAGCCAGTGCTGGATCTGGACTACCTGGAAGACTCGGCTGCCGAGACCGACCTGAACGTGGTGATGACCAGCACCGGTGGTTTCATCGAAGTGCAGGGCACCGCTGAAGGCGCGCCGTTCCAGCCTGAAGAGCTGAACGCGATGCTGGAGCTGGCGAAGAAAGGCATGAACGATATTTTCGATCTGCAGAACGCTGCGTTGGCCGACTGACTATTCGAATTCATTCCAGGATAAGGAGAGCGCCATGAATGACGACCAGCTACCCGCACCCGCACCGAGCCAGGAAGTCAGGCAATGGGCGATGTTCTGTCATTTGTCGGCGTTTCTTGGCTACTGGTTTCCGTTCGGCAGCCTGATCGGGCCGCTGATCCTGTGGCAGATGAAGCGCGAGCAGGACCCGTTCATCGACGCGCAGGGCAAGGAAGCGCTGAATTTCCAGATCACCGTGGCGGTAGCGGCCACGATCTGTATCCCGCTGATGTTCCTATTGATCGGCATCCCGCTGTTCGGCTTGCTGGTGATCGCTGCGGTGGTGCTGACCATCATTGGCGGCGTCAAGGCGAATGAGGGCGTGGCTTACCGTTACCCCTTCACCTGGCGACCGATCAAATAAGCGCTTTAAACCACGCCACAAAACCTAATGTGGGAGCGGGCTTGCTCGCGAAAGCGGTGGAATAGGCAATACTGATGGTGACTGACACACCGCC
>NZ_JBYSXY010000004.1:0-375296 GCF_058782685.1 Pseudomonas sp. FW306-02-D09B | reverse complement strand
CTGCGCACTCGAGCGGGAGCAAGCTCCCTCGCCACACTGGATCGCTTCAATCCTTAGGATCAATTGGCCACCCGAGCTCCACCCAGACTCCCGCTCAACTCATACGCCGCCATGCGAGAGCCACAGGCTGTGGGCGAACACAAACCCTGTGGCGAGGGAGCTTGCTCCCGCTCGGCTGCGCAGCAGTCGTCAGCCTTCCAATCTCGACTTACCTGAATTAGCTCATTGACACGATTGCGAGCGCTGCGCACTCGAGCGGGAGCAAGCTCCCTCGCCACACTGGATCGCTTCAATCCTTAGGATCAATTGGCCACCCGAGCCCCGCCCAGACTCCCGCTCAACTCATACGCCGCCAATTCCGCCTGATGCGCCGCGAGGATCTCCGGCAGCGAGCCGCGCAGGTACTCGACCCAGGTCTTGATCTTCGCATCCAGGTACTGGCGCGACGGGTAGATGGCGTACAGGTTCAGCTCTTGCGAGCGGTAGTTGGGCATGACCCGCACCAGGCTACCGTTGCGCAGGCCTTCGATGGCGGCATAGACCGGCAACACACCGACGCCCATGCCACTGATGATCGCGGTTTTCATCGCGTCGGCGGAGTTCACCAGAAACGGTGAGCTGTTGATGGTGACCATTTCCTGGCCTTCCGGGCCGTCGAACAGCCATTTCTCCAGCGGAATCACCGGGCTGACCAGGCGCAGGCAAGCGTGGTTCAGCAGGTCGCTGGGCTTCTGCGCGCAGCCGTTGGCTTTTACATAAGCGGGTGATGCGCAAACGATGCTGTAGGTGATGCCCAGCCGTTGCGAAACGAAACCCGAGTCAGGCAGTTCGCTGGCCAGCACGATCGATACGTCGTAGCCCTCGTCCAGCAAATCCGGTACGCGGTTGGCCATGGTCAGGTCGAAGGTCACGTCCGGGTGGGACTTGCGATAGCGGGCGATTGCATCGATCACGAAGTGCTGACCGATCCCGGTCATGGTGTGCACCTTGAGCTGCCCGGCCGGGCGCGCATGGGCGTCGCTGGCCTCGGCTTCGGCTTCCTCGACATAGGCGAGGATCTGCCCGCAGCGCAGCAAATAACGTTTACCGGCCTCGGTCAGGGCGATGCGGCGGGTGGTGCGGTTGAGCAACCGGGTTTGCAGGTGGGCTTCCAGGTTGGAGACCGCGCGCGAGACGTTGGCTGTCGTGGTATCGAGCTGCACGGCAGCGGCAGTGAAGCTGCCGGCTTCGGCGACACAGCTGAAGGCGCGCATGTTTTGCAAAGTGTCCATGGGGTGCTCTCGGGTGCGATGACAAATTGTGACACGAAGTTACGGAATGCTGTGACCCCGACCAAGGGATTATCTCGTGAACGGTAACAAAGATTCACAGGATTCCCGGCTTATCGCTGCTCAAGCCCACCCCTAGAATTGCGCCCATCTCTTACGGGACGTCCTCCCCACCTCAGGAATTTGCAGCAGTGCCGCGTCGCATCAGCAGAGAGCTGAAGACTCTCAGTGTTTGGGCTTTATCGTTAGCAATCAGCGGCTGCATCGGAACCGGAGGTATTGCCCCACAGGGCAAGGCATTCGATGCCAACACATTGGCCACCGACGAGGCAATCCAAAGCGCCGCCAAGGACGCTCACTGGCCTACCGCGCAGTGGTGGCAGGCCTATGGCGACCCGCAACTCAATCACTGGATCGATCTCGCCGTGCAAGGCAGCCCGAGCATGGCCATGGCCGCTGCCCGTGTGCGTCAGGCCAAGTCCATGGCCGGTGTTGCCGAATCGGCCGAGTCGTTGCAGGTCAATGGCCAATCCACCCTCAAGCGCCATAACTGGCCCACCGATCAGTTTTACGGTCCGGGCGAACTGGCCAACACCACCACTTGGGACAACAACGCCGCCCTCGGCTTTAGCTACGCCCTCGACCTTTGGGGCCGCGAAAGCAATGCCACCGAACGCGCCGTCGACATGGCCCACATGAGCGCCGCCGAAGCGCGCATGGCTCAGCTCGAATTGCAGAACAACGTGGTCCGCGCCTACATCCAGCTGTCGCTGCATTACGCGCAGCGGGACATCGTGGTCGCGACCCTCAAGCAGCAACAGCAGATTCTCGACCTTGCACAAAAGCGCCTGGATGGCGGCATCGGCACCCATTTCGAAGTCAGCCAGGCACAAACCCCGTTGCCGGAAACCCATCGACAACTGGATGCACTGGACGAAGAAATCGCCCTGAGTCGCAATCAACTTGCAGCATTGGCAGGCAAAGGACCAGGGGAGGGCGCACAGTTGCAGCGTCCGACGCTGTCCCTTGGCACCGCACTGAAACTGCCTTCGGCATTGCCCGCGCAATTGCTCGGCCAACGCCCGGACGTGGTCGCCAGTCGCTGGCAAGTCGCGGCCCAGGCGCGCGGAATCGAGGTGGCGCACGCTGGCTTCTACCCCAACGTCGATCTGGTCGGCAGCCTTGGTTACATGGCCACCGGTGGCGGGGCGCTGGAGTTCCTGACCGGCAAGAAGCTCAACTACAACGTCGGGCCGGCGATCTCCCTGCCGATCTTTGACGGTGGGCGCTTGCGCTCGGAGTTGGGCGAAGCCTCGGCCGGCTATGACATCGCCGTGGCCAAGTACAACCAGACCCTGGTCGATGCGCTCAAAAGCATCTCCGATCAGTTGATCCGCCGCGAGTCCATGGACAAGCAGCAAGCGTTCGCCGAGGAGTCGGTGGCGGCGGCGCAGAAAACCTACGACATCGCGATGATCGCCTATCAGCGCGGGCTCACTGATTACCTCAACGTGCTGAATGCCCAAAGCCTGCTGTTCAAGCAGCAGCAAGTGCAACAACAGGTTCAGGCCGCGCGTTTGAGCGCCCATGCCGAACTGGTCACTGCCCTTGGTGGCGGGCTCGGCGCCGGTAACGACGTGCCGCCCGACGGCAAAGTCCAGGCGCCGAAAACCCCAGCCATTCTCTCTGCCCTCGACCACTGAACAGGACACCATGACTCCCTTGCCTGCACCGCTGCGCTGGCTGTATTCCCTTGAATGGCGCCGGGGTTTTTTCGACTGGGCACGCAGTGACGGCGTGACCTGGGTCTACATCCTCAAGGTGCTGACCGCCGCGTTCCTGACCCTCTGGCTGGCCATGCGCCTGGAACTGCCGCAACCGCGTACGGCGATGATCACCGTGTTCATCGTCATGCAGCCGCAGAGCGGTCAGGTGTTCGCCAAGAGCTTCTATCGCTTCCTCGGTACGCTGGCTGGCTCGGCGGTGATGGTTGCGCTGATTGCCTTGTTCGCCCAGAACACCGAACTGTTCCTCGGTTCGCTGGCGATCTGGGTCGGCATCTGCACGGCCGGTGCCGCGCGTTATCGCAACTTCCGCGCCTACGGGTTTGTGCTCGCCGGTTATACGGCGGCGATGGTCGGCTTGCCGGCGCTGGCGCACCCGGACGGCGCGTTCATGGCGGCAGTCTGGCGGGTGCTGGAAATCTCCCTGGGGATTCTCTGCTCGACCCTGGTCAGCGCCGCGATTCTCCCGCAAACCGCCAGCGCGGCGATGCGCAACGCTTTGTATCAGCGCTTCGGAGTGTTTGCGCTGTTCGTCACCGATGGCTTGCGCGGGCGCAGCCAACGCGAGGCGTTCGAAGCCGGCAACGTGCGCTTTATCGCCGAAGCCGTGGGCCTGGAAGGCTTGCGCAGCGTCACCGTGTTCGAAGACCCGCACATGCGTCGGCGCAATGGTCGGCTCAGTCGCTTGAACAGCGAGTTCATGGGCATCACCACCCGGTTCAACGCCTTGCACCAATTGCTCGAACGCTTGCGCAGCAGCGGCACCGAACAGGTAGTGGCGGCGATCAAACCCGGGTTGCAGGACCTCGCCGAAGTGCTCGATGGCTTCTCGGGTCGTGCGCTGACGCATGCCGACGCAGCGCGTCTGGCAGCGCAATTGGCCGCCTATAAAGAAGGGCTGCCGGCGCGGGTGCGCAGCTTGCGGGCGAGCTTTCAGCAGAGCGAACCGAGCGACGCCGAGCAACTGGATTTCCACACCGCCTACGAGTTGCTCTACCGCTTCGTCGACGAAGTGCACAGTTATGCACAGACCCACGCCTCGCTGGCCGAGCACCGCCACGAACGCGAGCAATGGGATGAGCCCTACACCCCGAAAACCAACTGGCTGGCGTCGACCGCGGCAGGCATTCGGGCGTCGTTCATTCTGATTGTGCTGGGCAGTTACTGGGTCGCCACCGCGTGGCCGAGCGGCGCGACCATGACCTTGATTGCTGCTGCCACGGTCGGTCTCTCGGCGGCCACGCCAAACCCCAAGCGCATGGCGTTCCAGATGGCCTGCGGGACGTTGCTCGGGGCGCTGATCGGCTTCGTCGAGATGTTTTTCATCTTCCCGTGGATCGACGGTTTCCCACTGTTGTGCGTGATGCTGGCGCCGGTGATCGTGCTCGGCTCGTTCCTCACCTCACGGCCGCAGTACGCCGGTGTCGGTCTGGGATTGCTGATCTTTTTCAGCACCGGTTCAGTGCCGGACAACCTGACGGTCTACAACCCCTACACCTTCATCAACGACTACATCGCGATGATCATGGGCATGCTGGTGTGCGCGGCGGCCGGGGCGATCATCCTGCCGCCCAATAGTCGCTGGTTGTGGCGGCGACTGGAGCAGGACTTGCGCGGGCAAGTGGTGTTCGCTATCAGCGGCAAGCTCAAGGGGTTGGCATCGGGTTTTGAAAGCAGCACCCGCGATCTGGTGCACCAGGCTTATGGCCTGGCCACCGGACAGCCTAAGGTGCAGCGCGATCTGCTGCGCTGGATGTTCGTGGTGCTGGAAGTCGGCCACGCGATCATCGAGTTGCGCAAGGAACAGGCGATCTTGCCGGTGCACCCGGCGTATGCCGAAACCCAACCGTGGCGCCAGGCGATCCGGGTCATGGGCCGCTCGCTGGTGCGGCTATTTCTGCAACCGAGCCAAAGCAATCTGGAGCGCAGCCTGGTGGCGGTCGACCACGCCATCAGCCGCGTCCAGGCCACCGACGAACCCTTCGCCCCGCACTTCGACACCTCGGCCTTGCGCCGGGTGAAGAGCTACCTGCATTTCATCCGCACTTCGTTGCTCGACCCGCAATCACCGCTGGCAGCGCTCGCTGCCCCGCAAGGACCTGACCATGCCTCGTGAAATCGCCTTCCACGGCGTGTACATGCCGACCATGACCCTGATGTTTTTCATCGCTGCGGCAGTGGCCTGGGCACTCGACCGGTTTTTGTCCGGGTTTGATCTGTACCGCTTCTTCTGGCACCCGGCGCTGCTGCGCCTGAGCCTCTTCACCTGTTTGTTCGGCGCTCTTGCGCTGACTGTTTACTCTTGAGACCGATTCGATGAAAAAACTCTTCAGCCTGCTCGCGACCTTGTTGGTACTGGCCCTCGCGCTGTGGATCGGCCGGACCCTTTGGGTGCATTACATGGACACTCCGTGGACCCGTGATGGCCGGGTGCGCGCCGACATCATCAACGTCGCCGCCGACGTCACCGGCGAAGTGATCGACGTGCCGGTGCGTGACAACCAGTTGGTAAAAAAGGGCGACCTGCTGATGCAGATCGATCCCGAGCACTACCAGATCGCGGTGAAACAGGCGCAATCGCTGGTCGCTTCGCGCAAAGCCACCTGGGAGATGCGCAAGGTCAACGCGCACCGCCGCGCCGACCTCGACAACCTGGTGATCTCCAAGGAAAACCGCGACGACGCCAGCAACATTGCCGACTCGGCGCTGGCCGATTACCAACAGGCCCAGGCACAGCTTGAGGCCGCAGAGTTGAACCTCAAGCGCACCAAAGTACTGGCGGCGGTGGACGGTTATGTCACCAACCTCAACGTCCATCGCGGCGACTACGCGCGCATCGGCGAAGCGAAAATGGCCGTGGTCGATATGAACTCGTTCTGGGTCTACGGCTTCTTCGAAGAAACCAAACTGCCGCATGTGAAGGTCGGCGATCAGGCCGACATGCAATTGATGAGCGGCGAGGTGCTCAAGGGGCATGTCGAAAGCATTTCGCGCGGCATCTACGACCGCGATAACCCGGAAAGCCGCGAGCTGATCGCCGACGTAAATCCGACCTTTAACTGGGTGCGTTTGGCACAACGGGTGCCGGTGCGGATTCACATTGATGAAGTGCCGGACGGGGTGCTGTTGGCGGCGGGGATTACGTGCACGGTGGTGGTGAAGCAGGACAGCGTGGAGTAACCCTGTGGCGAGGGGGCTTGCCCCCGTTCGGCTGCGAAGCAGTCGTAAAACCGACAGATGCGTTCTCTCTGACGCAATACGATCATCGATTTTAGGGCCGCTTCGCGACCCAACGGGGGCAAGCCCCCTCGCCACAATGACTGACGCCGGATTGGCTACTGCGGTGAATCCGGTGGATCAAGGTGATCCAGCGCCCGATTCACGGCCAACTCGGCCAGTGAAATCATCTGCTGAATCGCCAGCGCGGTATTGCGTTTGGGGCCTTCGAGTTCAAACGCCAGATCGCTGGCCATGACATTCACCGAGGCGAGGGTTTCGCAGGCGTGGGCCAGCAGGGTTTCGCTGTCGACGTCGGGGGCTATGACGAAAATGCAGCCGGGGCGTCGATCAGTTAACAATGCCTTGGTCTCGGGCAGTACCAGGTAGTGATCGAGCGCACGGTGCGCGGCGGCGTGAAGTTCTTTTGAATCGAGGGAGGCGTAGGGGGAGGTGCTGTCGGTATCAGGGGGATTGGGAGTGGCTTTGAACATGATGATGCTCCTATGGGTGAAGTCCCTCCACATCAGCTACCACGCAGATAAGGAGGCGACTGTACACAGGGTGGTAGACCGGTCATAGGAACCCGGCAGGCCGAAGCCTCCCATGCACAGCCGCCATAAAGCAGCCAGCATAAAAAAACGCCCTGAGGCGTTCTGGGTCTATGAGAAATCCGGGCTACCACACCCGATCGCTGAATTGGCAGCGACCCGAAAAGGTTATCCGTCCCTCATGGCCCGGCGCAACCGTCAAAACGTGTCGGAACCGTCCTCAGAAGCGCAGGCCATTGTCCTTCAAAAAGCTACGCGACATAAACACCCTTGTTTATTGTTCAATCCTGGCAATACGTCTCATGCAAATGCCGCCACAGCAACGCACCTGATGGCAGCTTTTCAATCACCGCCGTCGCCCGCCGATCGTTCAGCACGCCGCTCGCATCGGATTGCAGTTCGCGGTAGCTGACGGTGGCGCCGTTTGCGTGTTGGTCAATCCCACGCCATTCGCTCAGGCCGATTTTCAAGCCCGGGCGGGCGCCGCCGAGTTTATCGAACAGCTCGCTCAAACCCGGATAATCCAGCATATTGCCGCCGGGCATGATCATCGAAAACTGCGGCGAGAAACGTGCCAGCAACTGCGTCAGTAGGCCTTTGTCGGCGCTGCCGGAAAACCATTGCTCGATGTCGGCAAGGGTCTGGGTCACTTCGTTGAAGTATTCGCGATAGTCCGTCATGGATTCCTTCCAAATAAGGTGTCACCAACATGCTCAGCGCTGAATTTGACGAAGAACGTTGACGAGCACAGGTGCAAAGGGTTGAAGGCGATTGTTTTCGTCTGGTTGTTGCAGCTCGTCAAGCAAGAGCGACAGTACATCGTCGCTTTCAAGTCCGAGTTCAGAGGGTTCGATACCTTGGGTGAAAAGCAATGACTCAATCAGCGTTTTACGAGCATTGAACAGCGCAAGATTATTGGTTCGCGTATCACCGAGATTGAGCACGGTGATAGTTTTTTGCGCTCTAGCGGTAAGCCCTTCCACTGCGCCCGAGAGGTAGAACTTCAGCTCGGTTTCGCATTCATCCATTAGAGCGCTCAGCGGCAAGAACTGGGACTTGTGAGCGTCGCCACATTGTTTTGAATGGTTGCAACTGGCAACGATGTTTGAAAAATCCAGCGTTCGATTCGGGGCCGAGTCTTGCGCTTCGACATGTTCATTGTGAGCGCTGTCGACGGTGATGCCATGACAGCAATAGGCACACAAACCATATTGTTCTTCGAGGCAGGCAGCGCGAATCGATTGGCGCTCCGTGGGGGGGAGGTTATTGTAGCGTTGCTGAGGATTGACTCGCTTCCATTGCCCCAATGATTCTGGCTCTTGGCCTTTTCGGATTTTACGCACCACGCAACTCCAACTTGCGGATCAACAAGGACGCCTTGGTTAGCTCGATATGCCCGGATGGCAGTTCGTTGGATAGCTCCTGAAACAGTAATTTTGCTGCTTTCAGTTGACTGTCCTGCAAAAGGTCGAGCAGCCGATCAAGGCGTTCTTGAACCTCACTGTTACGTACTTCTGTGTTCATTACGTTGATAAGCACCTGATTGGCGTCCAGCCCGTACAAGCTGCTTTTCTCTTCCAGCTCCCCGTCGTCCAGGACGTAGCACAGAATGTCTTTGGTATCGCTGATAACCAATGGGGAATGGGTGGTGAGGATGAACTGGCAGTTGGGAAAGGTTTCGGTCAACTGATGGGTCAGGCGCCGCTGCCATTGGGGATGCAAGTGAAGATCGACTTCATCGATCAGTACAACGCCGTCACCTTTCAAGGGGTTGTCCAGTGAGGGATTCATTAGGGCTAACCGTCTGGCAATGTCTCCAACGAGCGCCATCATGGATTTTTCACCCTGGGACAGTTGTGCGACGTTGAGAGTTTTTCCTGCTTTATCGATTGCCATGTGCAAGTGGGGCCTGCGCTGAACCCTGAGATTATCGAAGCCAGGCATGAATGCAGAAATGGCAGAGCGCACCGCCGTCAGCTGTCTGTCACGCGATGAAGCATGCAGTTGCTCAAACTTCTCCAGAAGTTTTTTATTCGAGCCTCCGAACTCTTTCCGTAATCGGTTGAGAGACTCCGTAGAGAAGCCAGATTCATTCTCGCTATCTTCTCGCTCGCGGAACCATTCAAAAAACCGTCTGAAGTCGACCCCCCTATTCAATGAGTTGTCGTATCCGTCCAACTGCCCAAATGCGTGCCGGGCTTTTACTCTCAGAGGTATTTCTACTACTGAGCGTTCCACTGGGTAGTAGGCAACGAGAGGTAATGAGGCTTCATCGTCCACCAAGGAAAGATGGTACTTGTAGAATCCTGCAAGTTGAGTGACACCTGTTAACTCACTGCTCAAGCCCGAATTGCGTCCTTTGCGGGATCTCGCAAGTGTCCAGCTGAACTGGTTTATGTTCGGATTGGCCGGTTGGGATGAGTCATGAACTTCAATCTGGATTGATGCTCCCAATGAATCATTGCTGACAGAGTCGTCCGTGATTGGACTCCCACTTCCATTCTCCGTCCGGATCCTCGCCACCAACCAACTGAGCGACGTTGCCAGTGACTTCAAAATGGTGGTTTTACCGGCACCGTTATTACCCACAAACACCGTCACATTTGAGGTGTGTTTTTCGGTGGGTGCAAAGGCGACCTCCAGGTCGGTAAAACGGCCGACGTTGTTCAGTCGGATTTTTTTGATTTCCATCACGTTACCCTTTTGGGGTCAGTCGGTTGATTCGAAGGCGGCGATTATGGCACTCCCTCAGCGTTTTATCAGGTGCAGGCTTTATTTGCTTACAACTGCCCGCGCAACCCGAACCGCTTCATCAACCCGCTTTCCAGCAAGCCTTTGGGCAGCAACCCCGCCAGCAGCGGCAACACCCGGCTGCCATTGCCCAGACGCAGCAAGCGCGGTGGTTTTGGTAGCTGTACGGCTTTGAGCAGATCGTCGGCAAATTTGCTCGCCGGGGTCGGGTTGTTCTGAGAGGCCTTGGCCCGAGCACGAATACCCTCGCGCAGCGGCCACCAGGGCGATTGTTCGCTGATCAACAGTTCGGCTTCAACGCCTGCGTTCTTCGCGAAACTGGAGGCGATGGCGCCGGGCTGGACTTCCATCACCCGGATGCCGAAGGGCGCCAGTTCCATGCGCAGTGCGTCGCTCAAGGCATGCACCGCGGCTTTCGAGGCGCAATAGGCACCGGCGAATGGTGTGACCAAAACGCCGGAGACGCTGCCGATATTCACCACTAATCCCTTGGCGCGACGCAGCACGGGAAACAGCGCGCGGGTGACACCGACCACGGCAAACACATTGGTTTCGAACTGCCGTTGCATCGCCGCGACACCGCCGTCGAGCAGTGGCCCCATGGCGCCGTAACCGGCGTTGTTGATCAGAACGTCAAGGCCGCCGTGTTGCTGGTTGATCCGCTCACTCAATTGCTCAAGCGCCGGCCCGTCGTTGACGTCCAGTTGCACGGCGGTGAACCCGGCTGCGGCGAGTATCGCTACATCTTCAGCCTTGCGCGCGGTGGCCAAGACCTCGAACCCGGCGTTTTTGAAGGCGTCAGCCAGGGCGCGGCCAATGCCGCTGGAACAACCGGTGATTAATGCGACGGGCATGGCGCGGTCCTTGTGCAAGGAGAAGGGTGGAGAAAAGGATCAGTCAGAGAAACTACCTTGCAAATGCTCGGCGCGAAACTCCAGGGTTTGCGGGCGATAGCCCGGACGCAGCGGCGGCATCGGCAAGCAGTCTTCCCAGGTGGCGCCGGCCTGTAATTCGCCGGGGCCACGGTAGCGCGGCGCGGCGTATTGATTGTCCGCCAGATTGACCGTATCGCCCGGCGCGTAGGCGGCGACCCGCCAGCGCAACTCGGTCAGCGGCACGTCGTTGCCGTTGTTCAGCTTCAGTTCCAGCGGACGATCCGCCGGGCAGTGTTCCGGTGCGTAGGTGATGCGCAACTCCAGCCGCGCGAGTTGCTTGATCTCGCGGTTGTCCAGCCACATGACCCAGGTTGCGACCAACCCCAGCCCGATGGCCGCCGCCAGAGACACCGGCAAGGCCTTGGCCGGGTAGCGTAGCAACAGGATCAACCAGGTGATGACCAGCAGGACGCCGATGAACATGCTTCAAACCCTCCCAGGGTGCATGGTTATCATCCTACCGAAGGCCTGCACTTCTGGACATCGGCGCAATGCATTGGATGCCGTTGGTCGGCACTGTAATTTCTGACAGTAGCCGTTGTTGTCTGGAGTGAGCTACATCTTGCAGACAAACAAGAAGGAGGTTGCGTTGTGCAGGCTTGGACCAGCGGCATGCATTTCAAGACACCCCGACTCATGGTCAGTGATCCGCGGGGCTTGTCTGTGCGCACGGTGGATTACTATCGCGCTGAAGAAAGCGTAGCGGCGCAAGCCCGAATTAGTCGTAGCGTGTTCGATAAGGCAGGACGTGCCATCGAACAGTGGGATCCGCGGCTCTGGGACCTGCAAAAGGATGATCCCAAGACTCCGGCCAATCAGACAACGGTTTACTCACTTTCTACCAAGGCTTTGAAAACCCTCAGTGTCGACGCCGGGATGCGCGTGCAGTTGTTGGGGCTTGCCGATGAGCTGTTGCGAAGCTGGGACAGTCGCTGCACTCGACAGGAGACTCGATACGATCGCCTGTTGCGACCGTTGGCTGTGCTTGAACAAGACCTTTTCGTGGAATGCTTCGAATACGCTGGACCGGATGACGCCAGTCGCGAGCGCAATCAGTGCGGTCAGCTGATTCGTCACGACGACCCGGCGGGAACGCTTCTCTCCACTGAGTTCGACATTCGCGGCAACTGCATCCGGCAGGCCCGACGATTTACCGTTGATCCCGTTCAACCTGACTGGCCGCTATTGCCCGACGACCGCGAGCCACTGCTGGAGTCGCAGTCCTATGAAACCCTGCGGCGTTTCAACCCCCTTGACGATTTACACGAGCAGCGCGATGCCAAAGGTAATCGTCAGCAGCACCGTTACACCCTTGACGGCCGCGTGCGCGAAAGCCGTTGGAAACTGAACGGTGAAAGCGATTGGCACACCGTTGTCAGCGCGATCGAGTACACCGCCGAGGGCAAAATCGAGCGACAGGTGGCCGGTAATGGCGTGGTAACGACCCAAAAGTACCGACCCGAAGACGGTTGGCTGATGGAGCGCAAGGATCGCAACGGCAAGGTGTTGCAATGGCTGATCCATGACTATGACCGAATGGGCAATGTGTTGAGCATTACCGATGCGGCAATGCCCGTACGTTACTTTGCCAATCAGCGCATCGATCCCGTCCGGAGGTATCGCTATGACAGCCTATACCAATTGATTGAGGCATTCGGCTGGGAGGCGAATACCCTTAACAAAGGGCCACAAGTACCGGCGTTGAACGATCCAGCAGCCACATGCAATTACCAGCAGCGTTACAGACACGACGCTGGCGGCAACCTGCTCAAACGCACTCATGTCGGTGCTCGAAGCCTAGGGCTGGAAATGACCGCCGCGCTATACAGCAACCGCTGTCTGCCTTTTCGCCCGGACGGCCAGCCACCCACGCAGGAACAAATCGCAGCCGCTTTTGATGCCAACGGTAACTTGCTGGAGTTGAGTCCCGCTGGCGTCATGACGTGGGATCGGCGTAATCAGTTGCTGTCCGTGTCGCCCGTGGAGCGTGATGTCGAACAGAACGATTACATGGTCTATGGCTACGACGGAGACAGGCAGCGTGTTCGCAAGGTTCGCTCACTGCAAACCAATGCCCGCACCGTTGTTTACGAGGTGCGTTATCTATTGGGGCTGGAGTTACGTATCGACTCGGGCACTGGAGAAGTGCTGGATGTGATTACCCTCCAGGCCGGGCTCATTAGCGTGCGGGTATTGCATTGGCCGTCAGCAGCGCCGCGAGGCATTGCCAACGTTCAATACCGCTACAGCCTTGCCGACCATCAGGGTTCGTGCACCATTGAGCTCGCTGGCGACGGCAGCGTGATCAGCCAGGAGGTCTTTTATTCGTATGGCGAGACCGCCTGGAGCGAGGGCATAGACCGTCATAAAACCCTTCGCTATGCGGGCAAGGAGCGAGATGCGACTGGACTCCACTATTACGGATTAAGGTATTACGCCGCGTGGCTCCAGCGGTGGATCAACCCTGACCCCGGGGGCGCCATCGACGGCCCGAATCGATACCGGGCCATGCGCAACAATCCGCTGTTCTATCGTGATGCAGATGGTCGGGTACCCACGCCGAATCAACAAACCGAGGACGGTGGTCGCTTTGCCCCTGCGAATACACGCGGCGCGGAATTTCCTGTGGCACTCCCGCAAGTGCTTGCTGAGCGAAGGGATACAGTGGCCAACGTCATTCAGGTTACCGGCAAGTACGTTTCGTATTCCAGGCACCCGTTGGTCGGTGCTATCGGGAGTACTATGGAAATGGCGGGGAAGTTGTTGGAGGTGTCTGATGCTCAAGCGCAAATGAACTCCAGGCAACAAAGCAATATTAAAGCCCTGACAGTCGAGGGCCTCTCTGCAGGAGGGCGGACGGCATTTACAGTTGATCGACCGACAGCGAGCTTTTTAGCAGCTTCCGAGGTTCCATTGTCCGATACCGCCGCATTGCCGGCGAGCTTGCCCAGTTCTCTGGCACTTCGTTTACTGGCTGCCGAGTTCAACTCGCCTGCTGCTGAATCCGTACCTGTGATGGTTAAGGCCGAAGAACCTCAAGTAGCCGTACGCAAACGGAGCAGATCCAGTTCCGTTGGGCGCGCCATGCCAGCCTAGGGGGATTTGAAGCTCCCAGTAAAAAGCCCCCACCCAACCCACTGCGGATAGGGCGCGCAGTCGGCTGGACGGAGGCTACTTGTTTTACCGATCAATCACTGGGCGATGGTTTTCACCGACACGCCACGTTCAATCGGGGTAGAGCGACCGTAGATATCTTCAAAGCGCTCGATATCGTCTTCGCCCAGATAGCTGCCCGATTGCACTTCGATGATTTCCAGCGGGATCTTGCCCGGGTTGCGCAGGCGATGGACCGAGGCGATCGGGATGTAGGTCGACTGGTTTTCACAGAGCAGGAACACGTTTTCGTCGCAGGTCACTTCGGCGGTGCCGCTGACCACGATCCAGTGTTCGGCGCGGTGGTGGTGCATCTGCAATGACAGGCAGGCGCCCGGCTTGACCGAGATGTGCTTGACCTGGAAACGCCCGCCCATGTCCACCGAATCGTAGGAACCCCACGGACGGTAGACCTCGCAGTGGTTCTGGGTTTCGCTGCGACCCTGTTCGTTGAGGGTGTTGACCATCTGCTTGACGCCTTGGACCTTGTCCTTGTGGGCGATCATCATGGCGTCCTTGGTTTCGACCACCACGATGTTCTCAAGGCCAATCACCGACACCAGTTTGCCGTTGCCGTGGATCATGCAGTTGCGGCTGTCCTGGATCACCACGTCGCCTTTGGTGACGTTGCCGTTGGCGTCTTTTTCATGCACGTCCCACAGCGACGACCAGCAACCGACATCGCTCCAGCCAGCCGACAACGGCACCACACAGGCGCGTCGGGTTTTTTCCATCACCGCGTAGTCGATGGAGTTGTCCGGGCAGCAGGCGAAGGTGGCTTCGTCGAAAGTGATGGTGTCGGCGTCCTGTTCGCTACGTTCCAGGGTCAGCAGGCAGGTGTCGTAGATGTCCGGGTCGTGTTTTTTCAGCTCTTCGAGGAAGCGGCTGGCGCGGAACAGGAACATGCCGCTGTTCCAGAAATAACCGCCGGCTTCGACGAACTCGGTGGCGCGTTTCACGTCGGGTTTTTCGACGAAGTGCGAGACCCGGCTGACGCCTTCAGGCAGCAACGCATCGTTGGCGGACTTGATATAGCCGTAACCGGTTTCCGGTTTGGTTGCCGGTACGCCGAACAGCACCATTTCACCGCGCTCGGCGGCTACAGTCGCCAGGGCCAGGGCGCGTTGCAGGGCTTTCTGGTCTTCCAGTACGTGGTCGGCCGGCAACACCAGCATCAGTTCGTCACGACCTTCATTGACCAGCATCATCGCGGTCATGGCCACCGCAGGTGCGGTGTTACGGCCGAAGGGTTCCATGAGGATGCGCTGGGCTTCCAGTTTACGGTTGCTCAACTGCTCGTTGACGATGAAGCGGTGGTCCTTGTTGCAGACCACGATGGGGCTGTCCATGCCTTCGAACACCAGGCGTTCGAGGGTTTGCTGGAACAGCGTTTGTTCCCCCGTCAGGGCGAGAAATTGCTTGGGGAACTGTTTGCGCGAAAGCGGCCAAAGACGTGAGCCGCTACCACCTGACAAGATCACTGGAATCATGGTGTTACTCCTTAAAAATCGTAATGGGTTAGAGCGACGAGGTTTTGTCGTTTCACTCTTGTTCTTATTTCGTGTCGGTCACCTTTTTGGGGTGACCACAATGCCGGTCGGTCCAAAGACTGTGGCGAGCGGGCTTGCCCGCGCTCGGCTGCATAGCAGTCGTAAAACCGCTGCGCGCGTTCGATCTGGCACACCGCGATCGCCAGATTTGGGACCGCTGGGCGCTCCAGCGCGGGCAAGCCCGCTCGCCACAAGTACTTCACTTGACTCGATACCTAGGATGATCGGCAGGCATTCCGGGCAAATTCATTAACGCGTCGAGACCGGGCGTTTTACCCAGACCGGCGACAGGCTGCTGCTGTTGCCAGTGACGTAGAGCACTGCCGCTTCACCGCGTTCCAGGGCGACCGGCTTCACGTCGCTGACTTTCTTGTCGCCTTCGAACAGCGCCAGGCTGACTTTCACCGGGTTGATTTCACGCTCGCCACGGCTCTTGGCCGCGACGGCCTGGACCACTTCGGTCTTGCCGTCGGCGGTCTTGAGGGTCAGTGCCTTGTCACTGAGGTTCTGCACGCGGACCAGGGATTTCTGCTTGTTCTTGAACGGTGGTTCTTCGATCAGTTGCGGCTGGCCGCTGGCGTTGTTGACCAGGGTGTAATAGTGGTCGGCGGCGAGTCTCAGGGGCAGGCTCTGATTGCCGACCTTGGCGCTGTAGTCGCCACCGGGCATGAAGCTGAAGTCACTGCTGCCCAGTGGCGCAACATCGCTGATGGCGGTGCTGCCGACGCTGGCGCTGACTTCGGCGTTACTGGCGTTGTAGATCCGCACAAAGGTCGAACCTTTCGGTGCGACTGGGCCGTAGAGCGCCGCGTCGCCGCCAGCGAAGGCCTGGGACAGCAGACCCATACCTGCTACGAGGACGAAGGTCTTGGCGAGACGACGAGGAGTTTTGGTGAAAGTCATAGGAGTTACCTCTTTCAGTTTTGCGCCCGGTCGGGCGTCTCGGATTTGCGGTTAATTGCTACGTTTTGCTGGCGGGCACCGGCTTGTTTGAGCTCTGCGACCCACTGCGGGTCGGCGTCGCCGATTTCGTTGTTCACAGGCAGATAACGTTCAGGAAACTCCCAGATCAGCACTCGTGGCGGGCTGTTCTTGAAGGCATCGCTGTTCAGGTAGCTGAGCATCGGCAGGATCGGGCCATGGCCGTCTTCGGCGTAATTGACCACGTCGCTGTGCAGCGCTTGCTTGAGCGCGCCGACGAAGTTCCAGTTCGGGTTGGCGCTGTAGCTGGTGCCGATCAGCGCCACCGGCACTTCGTTGTTGGCGAACAAGGCATCGTCACCGGCAGGCTGGTTCTCAACCGCGTGGGTGTTGCGCTTTTGCAGGGGCTCTGGCGCCGGCATCAGGTTTTCGAACAGCGGGTCCAGCGGCAGGAACAGTCTCAGGTCGCCCTTGTGGCTGACTTGCTCCGCCGGCTCGGTGACAAAGCGCTGCGGCTGGCCGCTGAGCGGGGATTTGTCGGCGATGGTTTTGGCCAGTTGTTCGGCGGCAATTTGCGCGCCCTCTGGCGTCCAGTGCGTGTCGGTGCGCAGGAACACTTGCTGGCCGTTCTGCTTGGCTTTTTGCAGCGGGCCGAGCAGGTCGGGGGCGAGGATTTTGTCGGCGGCGACACGGGCGTGGAAATCCTTGTAGAGGTCGGCGTGGATGCGCGCCGGTTTCACTTCACCCAGGTGTTCCGGGTACAGGCGAGTCTTGGCCGGGACTATTGCCATTACCAGCTGCACACCCTTGGCCTTCAGGGTTTGGCGTACGCCTTCGACCAGCGCGTAGTTGCCTTGCAGGTTCAGCTCTTCATTGACCACCGGGTTGAATTCTTCATCGCTGTACAACCACTGATCGCGACCGAGCACCACGCCTGGACGACCTTCGTTGAACAGTTTGAAATCAAGCAGAGCCCAGAGGTTGGTGCCCAGGCGTTTGATCGGGAAATGGTCGTCGTAGTGGGTCTCCACGGCTTTGCTCCAGCGACCGTTGAGCACGGTTGCGTCGGCGTTGGTGTTGAAACCAAAGAAGCTGCGCATCGACCACAGGCCCAGGACCAACAGGGTCACCAGGAACAGGGCGATGTAGAACAGACGTAATGAGCGGGTCATGGTCAGATCCCTCAGAACTGGAAGTAAAGGAATGGCGAGAAGCTTTGCGCCGAGAGTTTCAGGATTGACGCGATGAACAGCAGCAGCACCAGCGCGCGCATGGCGTAACGCGGCCAGTCCGCGACCCAACTGGCCGCCAACACCTGGGCGTCGCCGCTGACAGGGTTGTTCGCCGTGGCGTCGAGCCGCGCCGCAGGCCGGTTGCGGTAAAAGTCCCGCAGGCCGAAGAACGCCAGCGTGGCGTATGCCACTGCCAGGGTCGCGACTTGCAGACCGGTGAGGCTGGCGCGGTTGAGTTCCGACAGCGACCACTCGCTGAAGCTGAACATCGCGCCATACATGCGAGCGGCAACGTGCAGGTTTTCCGCACGGAAAATCACCCAGCCCATCACCACCAGCAGGAAAGTCAGCGCCCAGCGGATCGGGTTGAAACTGCGGGGCGAGGTGTTCAGACCGATGGCTTTTTCAATCGCCAGCCACATGCCGTGCCACGCACCCCAGACGATGTAGGTGATGTTCGCGCCGTGCCACAAACCACCGAGCAACATGGTCAGGAACAGGTTGCGGTAGGTGATCAGCGTGCCTTTGCGGTTACCGCCCAGCGTGATGTAGAGGTAGTCACGCAGCCAGGTCGACAGGCTGATGTGCCAGCGGCGCCAGAACTCGGTGATCGACTGGCTGATGTACGGCTGCTTGAAGTTTTCCATGAAGCGGAAACCCATCATCAAGCCCAGGCCGATGGCCATGTCGCTGTAGCCGGAGAAGTCGAAATACAGCTGCGCGGTGTAGGCGAGGGCACCGAGCCAGGCATCGCCCGTGGTCGGGTTTTGCAGGGCGAAGCAATGGTCGGCGACCACCGCCAGGGTGTCGGCGATGAACACCTTCTTGATGAAACCCTGCATGAACCGCGTCGCGCCCTCGGAGAATTTGTCGAGGGTGTGGGTGCGGTTGTTGAACTGATCGGCCAGGTCGCGAAAGCGCAACACGGGGCCGGCGATCAGGTGCGGGAAGATCGCCACGAACGCCGCGAAGTCGATCAGGTTGCGGGTCGCCGGGGTATCGCCGCGGTAGACGTCGATGATGTAGCTGATGGACTCGAAGATGTAGAACGAGATACCGATCGGCAACAGCACGTGGGTCAGGATGAACGGCGACAGGCCCATGGAGCTCATGATCGCGTTGATGCTGTCGACCCCGAAGTTGGCGTACTTGAAATAGCCGAGGATGCACAGGTCCACCGCCACGCCGAGCAACAGCCAGCGCTGCGCCGGTTTGCTCCGCACGCCGGCCGCCCCGACTTTCAGGCCGATCCAGTAGTTCCACAGCGTGACGCCAGCGAACAGTGCCAGGAAGTCCACGCGCCACCAGGCATAAAACACATAGCTGGCGATCAGTAGCAGCAGGTTGCGATAGCGTTGCCCGCTCAAGTAGTACAAGCCGAGAAAGATCGGCAAGAACAAAAACAGGAACACATTGGATGAAAACACCATCCTGATCTCTCCTTGTGTAACCAACAGTCAAGGGCCAACGGCCCCCCCAAACCCCCCGTGAAAAACCGGAAGGTTGTATTGCATTCGATCCCGTCACGCCCCCCGTAGGAGCAAGGCTTGCCCGCGATGGCCGCAACGCGGGCAAGCCTTGCTCCTACGGGTTTTGCGTCTCGGCTTATGAACCTTTGTTGCCCTTTTCATGGCTTGGGTCGTAGACCTTGGTCAAATCCCCACCCAGTCGAAAGCTCTTGAACGGCTGCATCGCATGCTTGCGTTCCAGCACGTCCGCCGGGCAGGTGTAGAGCGTGCAGAAGGGTTCGAGCCAGGCGAATTTCGAGTCGACTTTGAGGTCGGTCATGTCCTGTTCCTTGCCGTTCTTCTGCTCGAACGTTTGCGGGTCTTTCACCCCGGCGAGCACCCGGTCACCGAGGCGTTTCAGTGCGCCGTTGTTTTCCTGGCGCAAGTCCACACCGTTGGCCTGAGCGAAACTGGCGATCATCGCCAGCGGTGGCAGGGCGTAGTTGTGATAGGCCAGCGCCCGTTGCTGACGCTTGAGTTCGTTGGGCAAGAAGCCCTGGGCGTCGACCTGATTGGCACCGACCTTGTATTCCTTCACGGCCCAGTCGAACAGGTCGTGGCGGTTGGTCGCGACCGACGTTGCCATCACCGACCAGGCGGCCCAGTACGAGTGGTTGTTGGTTTGTTCGAGCGGCAGGTTGTCCCAGTCGCTGACCACCTGATCGGCCATCTTGCTGAACCACGCCTCGATCACTTGGGCTTCCTGCTGATGCGTTGCCAGCGGATGGGAGTCGGAGAACTTCAGGTGGATGTAGGCCGAGGCCATGCTGCCCAGCGCCCATTTGCGCATCGACTTGCCGGTGTGGTTGAAGTCCCTGGACATCAACGCATCGGCCTTGGCCCAGGCGGTAAGCCAGTTGAGCGTGCATTCCAGCTGTTCCGGGCGACCGTCGCGCATAAACTGCATCACCCGTTTGCTGGTGCCGCGTTCGAGTGTGGTGATGTCGGCGGTGGTGTCGCGGAAGGCTTTTTCCGACGCGACGTTGAGGGTCGAACGTGCCTTGTCGGAGCCTTCGTATTTGCTGCGAAATTGCAGGGCGCCGGTGTACGGCGTCGGCATCGCATCGCAACTTCCGCTGTCGTCGCCGTTCTTGAATTTATCCACAGGCGCAAAATAGCCCTGCGGCGGACGCAGTGGCGCGGCTGCGTGGGTCGCCCCGGCGAACATCGCCAGGCTCAAGAGCGTAGGTGCAAGCAGGGTTTTCAGTTTCTGATTTCGCATAACAGACCTCATTGCCCGACCTGAGCGGTACGTTGCTCGGCGCCTGGGAACACGTTGCGTTTGCAGATTTTCGCTTCGACTTTTTGTGGCGCAGCACCCGCTTCCGGGCCCTGGATTTCGACGGCCAGCAGGTTCTGCGTGGCCCAGTCTTCATCGGTGCGCAATTCAAAGGCGAAACGCCCGTCGGTATCTGCGGTGTGGGGTTTGTCGATCTTGATGTCCTCGTGGCGACCGTTCATGTACCAGAGGGTGGCTTGCAGGGTTTTCACCGATGGATCGGCGAAGCGGATGTCGACCTGATGGTCGCTGTTGCGCAGGTCGATGTTCTTGCTGTTGACCATCAACTCGTTTTTGCCCGGCTTGAGCGTGGCGCTGCCGGACATCCGTGCCTCTTTGCCTTCGCAGCCGTTATCGAGCAGCGCCATCATCTGGCGGTAGATGGTTTGCTGGTCGAGGCGATAGAGCGGCGAGAATTCCCAGATGAGGATCTTCGGCGGCTTCTTCTGGAAGTCGTCACTGCCCAGGTACTGCAGCATCGAACCTTCCAGGCCACCGCCGGGGAAAGCGACGTTGAGAATGTCGGCACCGATGGCCTCTTCGAGGAACCCGGCGAAGTTGTAGTTCTTGCCGCTGTGGCTGGTGCCGACCAGGGTAATTTCCGGGTTGCCGGAATCGCCGAACAGGTCGCCGTCTGCCGCTTCACCTTTAGGCTCGGTGGTGAACTGGTCCATGTACTGGATCGCGTAACTGGTACCGCAGAGCTGCCCGGCCATGTTGTGCAGGGTGCCGGTCTTGCCCATGCGCCCGGACCGCTTGGTCTCGAATTCGCGCTTGGGAATGCCGGCGAAGGCCGGGAGCTGCTTGACCTTCTCGGCGACGATTTTCGCCGTGCGCTGGGCACCGTAAGGCGTCCAGTGCTGGTCGCCACGGAAGTAGAAATCGTGGGCGGGCAGGGTGTCCGGCAGCGATTCGTTGGTCAGCGGCGACAGGTCAGGCACCACATAGCCCATCTCGGCAAAACGCCCGAGCATGCCCTGGTAGTTTTTCAGCGCCTTGTCGTAATCGAACGCGGCTTTTTCTTGCGGGTTGAGCTTATTGCGGTTCACCAGACCACGGGTCGGCTGATACACCACCACCAGTTCAACACCTTTGCTCTTGAAGGCGTCGTGCAGTTGCTTGAGCCGGCGATAGCCTTCGGGCGTGGTGTTGAATTCGGTGCGCAGGTCTTCCTGGGTGCGGAACAACCAGTCGCCTTGCGCTTGCACCAGGGTGGTGAAGTTTTGCTGATAACGCGTGGTGTAGTTCTTCGCGTCGTGCGCTTCCGGGCATAGGTTGCAGCAGGGTTCGGCGCTGAAGTTCGGTGTCTTGGCGTCGTCTGCACTCGCCGTAAAGCTTACGGCAGACATCGCGGCAGTCAGGCCGGCGAGGCTGAACAGTTTGATCAAATGGGGTTTCATGAAAGTCATCCTCAGTCGCGCATTTCGGTCTGGCGTTCGACGGGGTCGATCAGCACGGCTTTCTGTTGGCGCACCAGCAGGTCGAGGATTTCGTCCTGGCGTTCGCCAAGGATTCCCGAGAAGCTGATGCCACTGGATTTGGTCGGGGCGAGCATCGACACCCGGTACAGCTCGACGCTCAATGGCGAGTCGATGGACAGCGGTCCGCTGCCATTGGCCGCCAGTTCGCCGCCGACGACGATCAGCGAGACCTCGGCATCGAACGGGTCGAGCTTGATGTCGCGGTCGGTGTCGGTGAGGTCCTTGATGTGCCCGTAGACCCCGGTCAGGCCGTTGTTCATGGCGACGTTTTCGTAGAGGCGAATGTTCACGCTGTTACGAATCCGGATGCCGTGGCGCTGGTTGCTGATCACCTTGTTGCCCCACAGCAGGTTGTCGGCGCTCTCGTAGAGGGTGATGCCGTCGGTGTGGTTGCGGTAGATCTCGTTGTAGGCGATCAGGTTGTTGACGCTGTTACGGTCGATCACCAGCCCCGAGAGGTGGTTGTCGTAACTGCGGTTGTTGAAGATGAAGCTGTCGTTCACTTCGCGGGAAATGATGATGCCGTGCTTCTTCTTCGTTCCATGCACCGTGTTGTCGGCGATGATCAAGCCGTGTGAACGGTCGTGGGGGTCGATGCCGTAGACGATGTTGTCGCGGTAGGTGTTGCCCTTGACCACGAAGTCGCGGGTTTCATAGCAGTAGAAGCCGTACCACATGTCCGAGAACTCGGAGCCGATGATCCAGCCGGTCGGTTCCGGGCGCTTGAGTACCTTGGCCATGTTCGGCGTGTACTGGGAAATACTCACGCCGTAGGACTTACTGTTGGAGTAACCGAAACTGGCCAGCTTGCTGTTGACGATGTAGGTCTGCGTGCCGCCCCAGGACAGCAGGAACGGACGGAAATCCTTGGGCGAGCGGAAGGTCGCCGGGCCATTGTCCTTCTCGCGCCAGCCAGTGATTTTGCTGTCACGCACAAACAGCTGGCCGTCGTTGACCATGAACGAACCGGCTTCTTCGGACAGGCGCAACTCCTGGGTCTGTTGGTCGATTTCGAGGATGCCTTTATGCCCGACTACAATCGGCAGCCTGGCGAGGAACACGCCGGGTGAGGTCTCGCTGAAGTACTGCTTGGGCAGCTTCTGAGCCAGGTCCTTGAGGTTGACGTAACCGTCGTCGATGAAGATCGCCTGAGGAATGCCGTGTTGACGCACTACCCACTCAGCCATCTTGTTATCGCCACCGATGAAGTCCTTCAAGGCGTCTTCCTGCATCATCCGGCGCACGCTGACTTTGCCGGCCTTGCTGCGCACGATCTTCGCCGCGACGGCTTGCGCGGTGTAGCCGGACAGGTCGGGCAGTTTTGGTGCCGCCAGTTCCAGTGATGCGGTCGGAGCGCTGCTGACGGTATAGGTCTTGGCCTGTTGCAGTCCTTTGGCCACGATCGCTTGCTGCCCTTTTGGGGCAGGAGCTGCCGGCTCAACGCTGGCGAACACCGCTGAGCTGGTCAGCAGCATCGCGCCGACCAGCAGGCTGAGCGAGCCTTTGAGCGCAGGGTTGTTCATCTGGGGCACTCCCTTGGCGGCTCGCATCAGAAGCGCCAGATCACGTCGATGAACGCACGGTGCATGTACGAGTCGACCTGTTTGCCGTAGGCATCGCCCGGCTTGAACACACCGCCACGAAAGCGCACCAGCGCCGAGGGCTCATCGATTGACTGACTCAAACCGGCCGGCAGCAGGCCTTGCTTGAAGTACTTGGTGACCACCAGATCCACTTCCTGGCCGAGGTCGGTCTTGCCATCCACCAGCGGCAACGAGGTGCTGGACAGCAGCGCGCCGGTGACGTCGTCGTAGTTGTTCTCCACCGCGTTGATGCCGTTGCTGCCGACCGGCTTGTTGCCGTCGACACGCCAGAACTTGTGGTAGACCAGGCTGGCGTCGTAATCGTCCTGCAGCATCCAGGAGCCGAACAGCGTGGCGCTCTGCATGTTGTTCATGTCACTACGGAAGGCCTCGCCAAAACGGTGAACCCGCGAGCGCGTACCGGTGTAGTTCGAGCGGTTACTCTGTAAACCGTTTTGCTCGTAATCGGCGCTGGCACGGGCGTAGGCCGCGCCGACTTGCCATTGCGGATCGAGGCGCAGACGCACGCCGAGGTCGGTGGCCCAGCCGCTGACGTCGCCGTTTTTCGAGGCATCGATCGGGCGGCTGCCATCGGTATTCAATGGATTGACGGTGTCACGGTTGCCGCTCATGCCGGTGAGGCTGGCCCAGTAGTTGACGGTGTTGGTGTTGCGCCAGTTGTAGGCATCGCTGTTGGCTTCGACGCCGAGCCAGCTCAGGTCGCCGTTCTGTTTCTTGGCGAGCGAGTCAGGGGCTTCGCCGGGTGTCGGGAAGTCGAGCTTGCCGTCATCATGGGTGTGATGGGCACGCAGCCCGACCCACTGACCGGGCGTCCATTGGGTTGCGATATCGCCGAACACGTGCAGGCGATCCTTGTCCTTGGGCGCCAGTTCGGTGAGGTCGGTGCGGTACTCGCTGAAGCGTTCGGCGACACCGACGTTGGCCCGCAACAGAGTGGTGTCGAAGGTCCAGTTCAGCGCTTCGATGTTGGTGTCGCGCCATTGGCCGTCGTCGTTGCGCAGGCGTTGGCGACCGAGTTTCAGCTGCTCGCCGGGGTAGGGCGTCAGGCCGCTGTAACCGATCCAGAACTCACGCATTGCCAGGTAGTTTTTCTTGCTCTGGCGGCCGTTGTTGCCGCTGCTCTGGGCGCCTTGCGTATCGGACTGCAAGGTGTCGGTTTCGATGATGTCGGTCGCAGTCACCGCCTGGCCCATCGCGTAGGCGCTCCAGTTGCCGCTTTCACCGTAGACCCATGGACGCAGGTCCAGGGCAACGCCGTTGACGTCGCCGCCGGGCTTGGTGCCAAGGTCGCTGTCGTCTTCGGACTGGCCGGTGACTTTCACTTCCAGGCCGTAGTTCTTGGTGTCAGTCATCGCGGCCAATGTCGGGCAGGACCACAACAGGGCGAAGGTCAGGCCGATTCCGGCTTGAACGAATGGATTGAGCTTCATAGGGATTCCTCGCCGTCTTTTTCTTGCAGGGCCTCGACTTGCAACGTGCTATGGCTCGAGGCGCCACGTGTGGCCTGTTCCTGTTTCAACAGACGTTGGGCCTCGGCCAGCTGCGCAGGCGGCAATTGGGTTTCGAGTGTTTGCGCCAGCTCAGTGGCTTGCGGGGTGTTTTGTGTCTTGGCCAACTGGCTGAAGACATAGGCGTTGAGCGGGTTGGGCTTGGTGCCCTTGCCTTGGGAAAACAACTGGGCGATGGCGAAGTCGGCACTGTTCTGGCCGTTGCGCGCAGCGGTCAGCAAGTGGTCCAGGGCTTTTTGCGAATAGACCTTGCCCAGGTAGCCACGGCGGTAGATCTGGCCGAGGTAGTAATCGGCGGCGACTTCCTTGCCCACGGCTTTCTGGAAATGTGCTTCGGCGACCTTGGCGTCGGCCGGCAGCCACTTGCCTTCGTAGTAGAGTTTGCCCAGCAACAGTTCGGCGCGCGGCTGATCGGCGGCTCGGCCGTTTTCGAGGTATTCCATCATCTTGGCGACGTCACCCAGTTCGGGGAAGTCGTAGAGCAACTGCGCCAGGCTGACCCAGGACGCCGGGTAGCCGGGGGCGATTTGCTCGAGCATGGCCTGCGCGGTTTTTTCGTCCGGTTTGCCAAGGCTGGCATCGCCGAGCACGCGGGCCACGCTGTCCATGCGTTGGGCGGAAACTTTGCCAAGGCTGTAACCGGCTTGCAGTTGCTTGAGCAGTTGCGCCTGTTGTTCCGGTTGGGCTCGTTTCTGATAGACCGTGGCCAGCTCGACGTAGCAGATGTCGGTTGTGTTCAGCGACGCTTTGCAGATGCGCTCGACGTCATCCAGGTGCTGGTCGTAAGTACCTTGCGTGCGATACAGCAGCACTTGCGCCAGACCGGCTTCCGGATAGTGGGCGGCGCGCCATTGGTTGATCTGCTGCTGGGCGTTGATGTTCGGGAAACTGTGGGGATATTGCAGGTACAGCATGGCCAACGGGATCAGGGTGTTGCCCTCGCCATTGGCAAAGGCTTTCTTCAGCAGACCTTCGGCCTCGTGTTGCTCGGCTTCGGTCGATCCCGGTTTGGCCACCAGCAGACGACCCAGGCGCGCTTGTGCTCGCGGCGAGGTATCGGCGGCGGCGCGGTAGGTGGCTTCGGCGGCTTTGATCTGCGCCGGGTCGCGGCTTTCCACCTGGATATCGGCCAGCCCGACCTGTGCTTCGCTGTAACCCAGGTCGGCCAGTTGTTTGTAGTTCTGCTGCGCGAGCGCGGTGTCGCCGCGCTTCAGGGCTTCATTGGCCAGACGCTGGTCGGGCAGGCCGGCGCAACCGCTGAGGCTGACTGCCAACGCCAGTGCGCAGAACGCATGACCCATGTGGGAGCGGGCTTGCTCGCGAAGCAGTCGCTGCGGTGCATCAGGCAAACCGCGCTGATCCCTTCGCGAGCAAGCCCGCTCCCACAGGGGCTGCGGCGTGTTCAAGATTTTTGTGGTGGTCACAGGCATGTCCTCCGCTTAAAGACCCGCGGCCATGGCTTTGTCGATCAGCCAGTTCAAGGACGGGCCGCGGTTGCTGCTGACTTCTGCCGGGCGACCGGCGAAGGTGCTGTCCAGCGGCGCGTCAGGCTTGATCTGCACGCGGATGTCGGACGACAGGTCTTCGCTTTTCAGGCTGGTGCTGCTGACGATGGTGCCGGTGCGCGTAGCGTCTTCGCCGGCGATCTGGAAGCTCACTTTCGTACCCGGACGCACGTCAGCGAACTGGCGATAGGAGAAGCGTGCTTCGACACTGGCCTGGCTGCCCTGCGGCACCAGTTTGAAGATCACGTCGCCTTTGCTGGCGTACTGACCGTCGGCGACCATTTGTTGGGCCACGGTGCAATCGCACGGCGAGGTGAGGGTGCCGGTCATCTGCTTGCCGAACAGCTCTTCAACCTTGGCCGGCTGCAACTGGTTTTCGTCCAGATGCCCTTTAAGTACATCGAGCATGCTGGTGCTGAACGTCGCCAGCGGCGCGCCCTTGGCCGCAACGCCATCGGTTTTGATCAGGCTTTGTACGGTGCCGTCGCGAGGCATGGTGACGTTCATGCCGGAAACGCTGACCAGGCCGGCCTGGGCGTGGCTGACGAAGTACATGCCGTACACCGATTTGAGAACGAAGCCGAACGCTGCGAGGCCGACGACGAAAATCCCCAGGCTGAAGGTCACTGCCCGCAAGCGCCCGAAAGCGCTCATGCCGTGGCCACCGTCCTTGAGCTTGCGCGCCTTGGTGAAGTTGTCGCGTTGCAGGGTCGCCAGCACATCGCCCATGGTCACGATGTCACCGGACAGGTGCGACGTGATCAGCTGGCGCAGGGTCGAGATGTCCTGCGGTTCGAGGTTCTGGAACTGGCAACCGGTGCGGCCGGTCTGGCGGTCGAACGAGCGAATCTGTATCTCGACGTCCATGGCCAGGCCGAGGTTGTCGATCAAGAATTGCAGTCGGCCCTTGTACACATCCCCGACCTTGAGCAGTACTTGGCCGGCATTGAAGCTCAGGCCACCGGCGGACAGGTCGATGAGGCGTGCGTCCACAGGCGTACGGTCGGGTCCGAAGAAGCGCAACTTGGCCGGGATTTTCACCCGGGCGTGTTGGCGTTGGGCTTCGGATTCATGCACTACGTTGATGTTCGCGGCGGTATTCATAGGGGGTATTTCCTCGTTAATTCAGGCAAGGCAGGTCAGACCATCAACAGCAGCACGGCGACGAAGATGCTGCCGGCGGAGAAGGTCATGGTCCGAGACGACCAGGTGTTGAACCAACGTTGAAAGCTGGCCAGATCACGGGTCAATTTGGTGTCCTGACGGGTCCAGGACTGTTGGTCGAGGCGGAAGAACACGTAGATCTTCACCAGCGCGCCAACGATCTGGTTGTAATAAAGAATCGCCGGGTAGGCCGGGCCGATCTTGTGTCCCGAGCAGGAGAGCAACAGGGTCAGGATCAGGCGGGTGATGCCGATCCACAGCAGGTACACGAGGATGAACGCAGTGCCGTATTTGAAGCTGGCGATCAGTGCCACGGTCAGGCCCAGCAGCGAGGTCCACATCGACACGCGTTGGTCGAACAGCACCACCGAGGTGAACAGGCCCAGGCGTTTCATCCCCAGGCCCAGTGCCCGGGAGTTCTGCCGCAGGTTGTTGCCGTACCAGCGGAACATCAGCTTGCGGCTGGCCTTGATGAAGCTCTTTTCCGGCGGGTGTTCAACGGTGTTGATCGCAGCGTCAGGCACGTAGAAGGTGTCGTAACCCAGGCGCATCAGGCTGAACCAGCTGGACTTGTCGTCGCCGGTGAGAAACTTGAAACGGCCCAGGCGCCAGTGTTGCAGCGAGTCGCTTTCGACGTCGGCGATGAAGTCCGGGTCGGTGACCACGCTGGCGCGAAATACCGACATGCGCCCGGTCATGGTCAGCACGCGCTTGGACAGGGCCATCGAGCACATGTTGATGTGACGCTGGGCGAAGCGCAGCTTGTGCCATTCGCTCATGATGTAGCCGCCGCGCACTTCGCAAAACTCGTTGGTGGTCAGGCCGCCGACATTGCCGAACAGCTGGAACCACGGCACGGTTTTACGTACTACGCCTTCGGCAAGCACGGTGTCGCCATCGATCACCGCCACGACCGCGCGGTCGTCCGGCAGGTGGCGCGAGATGGCGCGGAAACCGAAGGCCAGGCCATCGCGTTTGCCGGTGCCGGGGATGCGCACGAAGTCGAGCTTGACCCGGTCCGGCGGGTTCATTTTGGCCCAGAGGCTTTTCACCAACAGCTCATCGGACATTTCCACGATCGAGCAGACCACGGTGGTCGGAAGCTCGCACTCGATCGCTTCGCGAATCACCGAGCTGTAGACCTGGGCGGTGGTCAGCGCGTCGATACGAAAACTGGTGACCATCAAAAACACGTGGGACGGGTCTGCCGCCTTGCCGAGCTTGCGCACTTTGCGCCGCAGGTGCGGGTAGACCACGTAGAGAAACAGCATGCCGCGCAGAAAGTGCGTGGCACCCATCGAATAGCGCCAGATACCAACGGCGCCAATCAGGAAAATGAAGTCCTTGGACTGCGAGTCGAAAGTGCTCACAGGCAGCGCCATGGCGATGCCCATCAATAAACTGAGGTAAAACAGCCAACCGGCAGCCTGAAGTAGGCGGTGCTTTAGCCTGTGCATAATCTGCATCCATTGTGTTTCGGCGATGAGCAGTCGTAGGCGCTGGCAGAACCAGCGCCTACGGGGAACGGCGGTTACCAGCAGATACCTTCGGTGCGGCCACTGACGCTGGTGGCTTTGGACATGAAGCCGACCAGGTCGACCACTTGCTTGCCGTGCGGCGCGGTCTCGGCCAGGGCGCGGAACTTCTCGTCGCGGTTGCCGAGGATGATCACGTCGGAGTTGTCGATCACCGAGTCGAAGTCCGAGTTGAGCAAGGACGAGACGTGAGGAATCTTCGACTCGATGTAATCCTTGTTCGCACCGTGGACGCGGGCGTATTCGACGTTGCTGTCATAGATGCTCAGGTCGTAACCCTTGCCGATCAGCATTTCCGCCAGCTCCACCAGCGGGCTTTCGCGCAGGTCATCGGTGCCGGCCTTGAAGCTCAGGCCGAGCAGGGCGACTTTGCGTTTGTCGTGGCTGGAAACGATGTCGAAGGCGTTCTGCACCTGGGATTCGTTACTGCGCATCAGCGAGTTGAGCAGCGGCGCTTCGATGTCCAGGGAGCTTGCGCGGTAGGTCAGGGCGCGCACGTCCTTCGGCAGGCACGAGCCACCAAATGCGAAGCCCGGGCGCATGTAGTACTGGGACAGGTTGAGGGTCTTGTCCTGGCAGACCACTTCCATCACTTCGCGACCATCGACACCGACCGCTTTGGCGATGTTGCCGATCTCGTTGGCGAAGGTCACTTTGGTGGCGTGCCAGACGTTGCAGGTGTACTTGATCATCTCGGCGACTTCGATGTCCTTGCGGATGATCGGCGCGTCGAGCTCTTCGTACAGCGATTGCAGAACGTCACCGCTGGCTTTGTCGAACTCACCGATGACCGTCATGGGTGGCAGGTCGTAGTCCTTGATCGCGGTGCTTTCACGCAGGAACTCGGGGTTCACGGCAACGCCGAAATCGACGCCGGCCTTTTTGCCCGAGCAGTCTTCGAGGATCGGAATCACCACGTTTTTCACGGTGCCCGGCAACACGGTGCTGCGGACCACGATGGTGTGGCGGGTGGTTTTGTCACGCAGGACAAAGCCGATCTCGCGGCACACCGATTCGATGTAGTTGAGTTCCAGATCGCCGTTCTTCTTGCTCGGTGTACCGACGCAGATCATCGACAGGTCGGTGTCGCGGATGGCTTCTGCGAAGTTGGTGGTGCCGCGCAGACGACCGGTCTGAATGCCCTGGGTCAGCAGCTCGCCGAGACCCGGTTCAACGATCGGAGATTTACCGGCATTGATCAGGTCGATCTTGTCTTTGGAAATGTCCACGCCAACCACGTCGTGGCCTCGTGCAGACAGGCAACCGGCACAGACTGCGCCGACGTAACCCAAACCAAATATGCTGATGCGCATCGCAATTACCTCTGTATTGATCACGCCATTAAAGGCGCGAAGTTAATAGTGTTCAGCGGTCGAAGTGCACTCGGAAGTGTGGACGGCAGGCGCCACAATACCGTGTGCAGGCATACTCAATTCCGAGTGTCTAAATAAGTGCACTCAAGGTGTGCGAAACTTGGCCTGATAGTGAAGGCGTGCCCTGAACTGCAGCCGGCATTTCTTTTGAATACCGTGGTGCAAAAGGCTGGTGGTACTTGAAAGTTGGCATAAAGCCAGCAATATCAAGCACTCAGGTGCTCAGGTGAGCACGTTTACAGGGGGGCAGCCTTGGCCTTGTAGGGGATAGTAATGGTGCGTTATCTCCTGCTATTGCAAATAAGTGGCCTGAAAGCAAAGTTGAATATGACAACTTGGCGATAGGGCCTGCACGCTGTGTAAGTTATCTCGTACACGCTCAGAGATAATCGTTACCGGTGGTATGAGCGGTGTATTTTCAGATAGTTCATGGCGGCTTATCCCGAATTTTGAAATTTCCTGAAATATTGCAAAAGATGGCACTGCTCTCATATTGATAGCACTTGCCGTTTCGACCTTTATTAATGGGGAGTTAATTAGCGTGAATAGTTTTTTGCCACTACGCTTGAAAAAAATGCGTGCCACTACTGAAAAAATTCACGCTTGTCGAGTGAAAGAAATTTCATAAATGGAATTGATGTGTTTTTGGCGCCAGAAAAATGACGAATTAGGCGGGGGAGATGTAGGGGAAACCACGTTTCGGCGCACGCACATTGATCAATGTCGTGCGCCATCGTGATGCTTTATTCGGGGGCGTGGTCGCGCAGGAAAACCAGGTTGTCGGGTTTCGACTGTTCGGCGCTGTAACGGTAACCCTGCACGTCAAATTGCTTGAGCGCAGCCGGGTCGTTGATGCGTTCCTGGATCACGAAACGGCTCATCATCCCGCGGGCTTTCTTCGCGTAGAAGCTGATGATCTTGTACTGGCCGTTCTTCAGGTCCTTGAACTCGGTGTTGATGATCCGGGCGTTCAAGGCACTGCGTTTGACCGCCGAGAAGTACTCGTTGGAGGCGAGGTTGAGCAGCACGTCATCGCCTTGCTCGGCCAGGGCTTCGTTCAGCCATTCGCTGATTTGCGTGCCCCAGAAGGCGTACAGATCCTTGCCGCGGGCATTGGCCAGTCTGGTGCCCATCTCCAGCCGATACGGTTGCATCAGGTCCAGCGGGCGCAGCAGGCCGTAGAGGCCCGAGAGCATGCGCAAGTGTTGCTGGGCGTAGTCGAAATCGGCTTCGCTGAAGGTCTGGGCATTCATGCCGGTGTACACGTCACCCTTGAACGCCAGCAGCGCCTGCTTGGCATTGGCTGGCGTAAACGCCGGGGTCCAGCTGCCGAAGCGTGCAGCGTTGAGGCCGCCGATCTTGTCGGAAACGTGCATCAACTCGCTGATCTGTGCCGGGCTCAGTTCGCGCAATTGCAGGATCAGCTCCTGGGAATGGTCCAGGTATTGCGGTTGAGTGAAACGCTGGGTGGCCGGCGGTGTTTCGTAATCGAGGGTCTTGGCGGGGGAAATCACCATCAGCATGAAGTCGTCTCCTTTAATCGTGCGGGGATTCTAGGGGGTTGTCCCGGTTGACTCCAGCTATGGAAGTGATAGCTGATCGGTGGTGTCGAGTCCTTTGTGGCGAGGGAGCTTGCTCCCGTTGGGCTGCGAAGCGGCCCTGAAATTTGCAACTTCATCATTTCAGGCAAATCGCGGTCGCAGGCTTTGCGACCGCTTCGCGATCGAGCGGGAGCAAGCTCCCTCGCCACATTGGGTGCGCAGGCGCAGCAGGGAGGGTCGCAAGATCAGCTATAGTGCCGCGCGGGTTTTGTTATGGAGACATCCCTTTGCGTATCGCTTTACTGTTTTGTGCCTGGTTGTTCAGCGTGAGTGCCTATGCCGCGCCCAACGACCCTGCCACGCTGGACCGCAGCACCTGGCCGGAGCAACTGGGCAGCCCGACCCTGTTCGATGTCGCCTCACGCGCGGAAATTCTCACCTTCGCCCGGGCCTTGCTCGCCAGTGAAGCGCTGGATGAAGCTGCTTTAAAGCAGCGCCTGGGGTTGCGCATGATCAACCTCGAGTCGATCAACACGCTGCGCGCGCGTATGTGGAAGCGTTTGCTTGCCAACTATAACTTTGCCCAGCAGAGCTGCGATCAGGATGCGTCCTTCTGTTTTCTGGTCGAAGACATGGACACCCTGCGCGAGCAGGCCGCCAAGTTCGAACTCGGCGAAGAGTCCTATTACGCCCGCTGGGCCGAGCCGAGCCGGCGTTTTCACGAGCGCTATCTGGACGAACAATTGCGCAAGGCCGCGCTGTTTCCGCAGACCAGTAGCGAAGTCGAACTGTTTGGCGACTACGAGCGTAACGGCGATGAACTCAACGATCGGCTGTTTGTGCTGAGTTTCGATAGCGCCGCCAACCTTGCGCCGGACAACACAGCGTGGCTGGCCGAGTACCTGCGCAAGGCGAACCTGAGCGGGACCTTTTTTGTACTGGGCAGCGATATCCAAAACCGCTTGGCACAGCATTCGGTGGCCGAGCTGCAAACGTTGTACTCAAAGCAATGCATCGGGGTGCAGGGCTGGGAATTCCGCTCCCACAGCCATTGGCAGGATTGGCAGTATTCAGTGACTCGCAGCGTCGAACTGGTGAAGAGCAAACTGCCGGAAAACTTCGTGCCGTTGTTCCGCCCGCCGAATGGCCAGCGTCGCGCCGATGCGCAGGGTTTCTTCAAGGCTCAGGGGGTGCAGGTTGCGCTGTGGGACATCGATCCTGCGGACGGCAGTCGTCAGCTCACGGCTGAGCAGAGCGCACAGCGGGTGCTGACATTGATGCTGCTGTGGCGCCACGGGGTGATCAATTTCAACGCCAAACAGGATGTGGTGAAAACGGCAATGCCCTGGCTGCTGATGCACACCGCGCAAAGCGGGATCGGCTGGGAAGATTGTCAGGAGGCTTTTCGCTGAAACGCGGAACCCAGTAAACAGTGGGGCAGGGGGAATTTCAGAAGGGATTTCGATACAGACGGACTTCCGACTTTAACGGTGCCGGCGCGGCGCGCCAAGGGCTTTTCGTCACTCTGAAAAATAAACTTCAAAAAAGCGTCAAAGTGCTTTTTTCTGTCATGGGTTTTGGAGTATTACGAAGACAGACCGCCGAAACCTGCAACACAGGTGGCGTCTTCCAAGACCCCGTGTGTGCAGTTCACTTGAGTCGTGCAGTTCATTTCAGTACGGCAGGTGAATTCGGTGGCCACTTCGAGGCGCAGCACTGTCATGGTATTGCGTCGACTGGCTCCCACAAAGGTGACCGAGTATGGATGATCACGGACGTAGCCCCTCCAACCTGCCAATCCTTTATGTACTCGATACCAACGTATTGATCCACGATCCAAACGCGCTCCTGAACTTCGAAGAACACCACGTTGCCATCCCGATGACCGTCCTTGAAGAGCTGGACAAGCTCAAGAGCGGCCATCACAGCGTTGCGGCCGAATGTCGTCAGGCCATTCGGCTGATCGACAACACACTGGGCGACGCCTCTCCCGAAGACGTTGAACAGGGTGTACCGATCCAGCGCGGAAAAAGCGGGCCCAAGGGTTTGCTGTCGATTCTGATGAGCAAGCGTACCGAGCCGAACATCGTTCTGCCCGAACACCTGAACGACAACATCATCATCAACCAGTTGATCGACCTGCACGCGCGGGACAAGGAACTGCGCGTGGTGCTGGTGACCAAAGACATCAACATGCGCCTCAAGGCCCGGGCCTGCGGGATTGCGGCCGAGGACTACAGCACTGACCAGTTGGTTGACGACGTGTCGTTGCTGCCCAACGGTTATCACAACATGACGGGCTCGTTCTGGGACCGTGTGAGCAAGGTCGAAACCCGTCAGGACCATGGCCGCACCTGGCACCAGGTGCAACTGATCGACAACCTGCCGGCCGTGCATATCAACGAGTTCATCATCGACGAACAGGGCTTTGTCGGCTGGATCAAGGAAATCCAGGTCGATAAGCTGCTGATCCTCGACCTGCATCAGGAACCCCTGTTGCACCAGGAAGCCTGGGGCCTGAAACCACGCGACATCTATCAGAGCCTGGCGCTGTACGCCTTGCTCGACCCGGACATTCACCTGGTCAACCTGTCGGGTGCTGCGGGTTCGGGTAAAACCATCCTGGCGCTGGCTGCGGCAATCGAGCAGACCATGGTCAGCAAACGCTACCGGCGCATCATCGCCACCCGTAGCGTGCAGGGGCTGGACCAGGAGATCGGTTTCCTGCCAGGCACCGAAGCGGAAAAAATGGAGCCTTGGCTGGGTGCTATTACCGACAACCTCGAAGCCTTGCACATGGATGACGAAAGCACCCATGGCAGCGTCGACTACATCCTCAGCAAAGTGCCGTTGCAGTTCAAATCCCTCAACTACATCCGGGGCCGCAGCTTCCAGCAAAGCCTGATCCTGATCGACGAATGCCAGAACCTCACGCCGCACCAGATGAAAACCATCATCACCCGTGCCGGCGCCGGTTCCAAAGTGGTGTGCCTGGGCAACCTGGCGCAGATCGACACCCCTTACCTGTCCGCGACCAGCTCCGGGCTGACTTACCTGACTGAACGCTTCAAAGACTTCCCTAACGGGGTGCACATCACCCTGCAAGGGGTGCCACGTTCGATTCTGGCCGAATACGCCGAATCGCATTTGTAAATGTCCCACCAGAACCGGGTGCCCTCCAGGGCACCCGTTTTTTTATGCCTGAAACTTAACCCCTGTGGGAGCGGGCTTGCTCGCGAAGGCGGCTTAACATCCAATATTTACGTTGATTGACACACCGCCTTCGCGAGCAAGCCCGCTCCCACATTGGTTTGTGGTGGCCCTGCAATCAAGCTCGCGAAAATTTGACCCACGGGTTTACAATCGGTGCTCCTGATCAGGAGTAAGGCTGTGCTGACTCATCTCGATTCCCAAGGTCGCGCCAATATGGTCGACGTCACCGAAAAAGCCGTGACGTTCCGTGAAGCCACGGCCGAAGCGCTTGTGCGTATGCTCCCTGAAACCCTGCAAATGATTGTCAGCGGTGGTCACCCCAAAGGTGACGTGTTTGCCGTGGCGCGCATTGCCGGTATTCAGGCGGCGAAGAAAACCTCCGATTTGATCCCGCTGTGCCATCCGCTGATGCTCACCAGCGTCAAGGTCGAACTGAGTGCCGAAGGCCTCGATGCGGTGCGCATCGTCGCCCGCTGCAAACTGTCCGGACAGACCGGGGTTGAAATGGAAGCACTGACCGCGGCCAGTGTCGCCGCATTGACGATCTACGATATGTGCAAGGCCGTGGACCGAGGCATGGTCATCGAAACCGTGCGCCTGCTGGAGAAGCTCGGCGGTAAGAGCGGGCACTATCAGGTGGCCGATCAATGAAGCTGACCGTGAAGTTTTTTGCCCGTTACCGCGAGGCGCTGGGTGTTGATTCGTTGAGCGTCGAAGGTGAATTCTCTTCGGTCGACGATGTGCGTTTGCTGCTGGCGCAACGCGAGGGCGCCGAGGTGCTGAGCGAGCAGAACCTGATGTGTGCGCGTAATGAAGACTTGTGCCAGCTCGACGAACCGCTCGTCGATGGCGATGAAGTGGCGTTTTTCCCCACCGTTACCGGAGGCTGATCGATGGCGATTCGCGTGCAGTCCACGGCGTTCGACCCTGGTGCTGAAGTCAATGCGATGCATGCGGCGAATGTCGGTGTCGGTGCGGTGGTGAGTTTTGTCGGTTATGTCCGCGACTTCAACGATGGGCTCGATGTGGCCGGGATGTTTCTTGAGCACTACCCGGGCATGACCGAAAAGGCCCTCGGCAAGATTGTCGTCGAGGCCGAGCAACGCTGGCCGTTGCTCAAACTGGAAGTGCTGCATCGCGTCGGCGCATTGGAGCCGGGCGAACCGATCGTCTTCGTCGGTGCGGCGAGTGCCCATCGCCAGGCGGCATTCGACGCCTGCGCCTTTGTCATGGACTACCTGAAAACCCGCGCACCGTTCTGGAAAAAAGAAACCACCAACGACGGCCCGCGCTGGGTGGAAGGGCGTGATAGTGATCATGCGGCGGCTGATCGCTGGAAGAAGTGAGCATCCGTTGTTTCTTCGTTGACGGTTAGTCCGTCTTCGTCGGATTGCCGCCCGGAGCAAGCCCGCTCCCACAGTGAATCTTCGTCGTCCACAAAGTTTGTGTCTGATGGAGATCAACTGTGGGAGCGGGCTTGCTCGCGAAAGGGCCATCAGCTTCGTTGCACCTCTCCCTGATTCATCTCAAATTCAGCGCCCGACCAGAGGCTGAAAGAACTGCGCACGCCCGATTGACGGAAAATACATAAAAGTCCAGTATGGAATTATAAGTACAAAAAAGGCGTTTCCCGTTTCACTTTCTTCTGTCTTGCCAAACCAACAACAACCCGCGAGAAAACGAACATGAAGAAGCTCCCCCTGATCGGTGGCCTGGCCCTGAGCCTGTTGGCGTGCAGCAGTCTGTTTGCCGCCGAGAAAACCCTGCGCATTGGTATCGAAGCGGCGTATCCGCCGTTTGCCTCCAAGACTTCGGATGGAAAAATCACCGGTTTCGACTACGACATCGGCAACGCGTTGTGCGCCCAGATGAAGGTCAAGTGCGAGTGGGTCGAGGGCGAGTTCGATGGTTTGATTCCTTCGCTCAAGGTGAAGAAAATCGACGCTGCGCTGTCGTCCATGACCATTAACGAAGACCGTAAAAAGTCGGTGGACTTCACCCACAAGTACTACTTCACCTCATCGCGGCTGGTGATGAAAGACGGTGCGGTGGTTGATGACCAGTACGCAAGCCTCAAGGGCAAGGCCATTGGTGTGCAACGGGCAACCACCACCGACCGTTACGCCACGGAAGTCTTCGAACCCAAGGGCATCAAGGTGGCGCGCTACAGCAACAATGAGGAGATCTACATGGACCTGGCCGCCGGGCGTCTGGATGCCATTTTCGCCGATACCATTCCGCTGAGCGACTTCCTGTCGATGCCACGCGGCAAGGGCTACGCCTTTGTCGGGCCGGAGCTCAAGGACCCGAAATATGTGGGTGAGGGCGCCGGGATTGCGGTGCGCAAGGGCAACACCGAATTGGTTAGCCAACTGAACAATGCCATCGATGGGATTCGCGCCAATGGCGAATACCAGAAGATTGAAGCCAAGTACTTCAAGTCGGATATCTACGGCGATTGATTGATCTGTGGCGAGGGAGCTTGCTCCCGCTGGGGCGCGAAGCGGCCCTGAACTCAGGCAGTGCGCTTTGTCAGGTACAAAGCGTTTGCCGGCTTCACGACTGCTTCGCAGCCGAGCGGGAGCAAGCTCCCTCGCCACATGGCTAATCTCAGCCTTTCAACTCTTTCAAATGCTTGTACACCGTCGCCCGTCCCATGTTCAGCACGTTGGCTACATAGTTGGAGGCGCTTTTGCCTTTGAAGGCGCCTTCGGCATGCAACGCCAGCACCAGCTCGCGTTTGTGCTCGCGAGTCAGCATATTCAGCCCCAATTGCCGCTCTCGCAGCCAGTTATGCAGGAAGGTGTTGATGCGCTCCTGCCAGTCATCGCGAAACAGTGCGTCAGGTTGCGGGATCAACTTGCTCGGTGAGAGAAACAGATCCAGCGCGGCCTTGGCGTTTTCAAACAGCGAAATATTCAGGTTGATGCACAGCACGGCAATCGGACGCCCTTCACTGTCGCGCAGCACGCTGCTGAGGCTGCGGATCTTTTGCCCATCCCAATTGAGCTTTTCGTACGGTCCGATATTCCGCTCGCTGACTTCTTCGCTGAGCATGTCTTCCAGTGCGGCATCGTCACCGACTTCACGTTTGGACAGGTTGTTGGCGATGTAGTCGATTTTCTGCGTGCGCAGGTCGTGCAGCACCACCTCGGCGTGGGGGAAAAACAGCGTGGCAATGGCGTCGGCGATCGCCCGGTAGTTATCCAGTGCGGGATCTTGAAGAGGTGGGGTCATGGGTGTTGCTCCAGGCAATCAGCGCCCTGTAGAAAAAGGGCGCTGGGAGTTTGCCGTAATCGGGGGCAGACGTCACCCCGCAGGCAGGTTCAGCCAAGGCGGGAAGGGGAGAGCATCGCGGCGCTGAGGCCAAAGCGACTGAGCTCTTCCGGCAAGGCTTCGCCACGAACCAACGCGGCACTGGCCTGGCCCATGGCGGGCGAGGTTTGAATGCCGTAACCGCCCTGCGCAGCGACCCAGAATAGCCCCGGTACATGCGGATCGAAGCCGCTGATCAGATCACCGTCGCCGACAAAACTGCGTAAACCCGCCCAGGTGCGGGTTGGTCGACGGATGGTCAGGGTGGTGGCTTCTTCGATCTGGTAAATGCCCATGGCGATGTCCAGCTCTTCGGGCTGCACGTCATGCGGCTCGACCGGGTCGGCATTGGCCGGCGAACCGAGGAACATTCCGGCATCGGGCTTCATGTAGAACGATTCGTCGAGGCTGACCAGCATCGGCCAGTCGTGGATATCCACACCTTCGGGGCCGGCGAAGATGAAGGCTGCACGACGTTTGGGGACCAGGCCCAGAGGTTTGGCGCCGGCCATCTCACCGAGTTGGTCGGCCCAGGCGCCGGCCGCATTGATGATGATCGGTGCGCTGAAAGTCTGCTGGGCGGTTTTCACGTGCCAGAGATTGTCAGCATCGCGCGTCAGGCTCAGCACTTCGCTATCGGTGTGCACTTCGCCCTGGTTGCGGCGGATGCCGCGCAGGTAGCCTTGATGCAGGGCATCGGTGTCGATGTCCGTGGCGGTAGGGTCGTAGATCGCTCCGTGAACTTTCTCGCGACGCAGGATCGGGATGCGGGCACAGGCTTCTTCGGCGCTGAGCAGTTGCATCTGCGGCACGGTCGCCTTGGCGCTCAGGTACTGATTGTTCAACTCGTCCGGGTCGCCAGTGAAGTCGACCGTCATCTCGCCACGCGGGGTCAGCAGCGGGTGTTCGCAAAAACCAGCGGGCGGCGCATCGAAGAAGTCCCGGCTGGCCTGGGTCAGTGCGCGCACTTGCGGCGTACCGTAAGCGGCGGAGTACAAAGCGGCCGATCGCCCGGTGGAGTGATAGGCCGGGTGGGTTTCGCGTTCGAGCACGATTACCCGACCGTGTTGCGACAGCCAAAAACCGCTGGAAGCACCGGCGATACCACCGCCGATGATGATGAAGTCTGCCTGGGTCATGAACGTCTCCTGATGGGCGTAAATGCCAATGGTATAGATGCCCCTGTAGGAGCAGCCAAAGGGGGGGTGTTACTTCAGCAAATGGTAAAGGGCATTGGCCAGAGCGATGTCTTCCAGACCCAGACCGATGGAACGGAAGAATACATGGCGATCATAAGCCGGACGTGGCGTCTGTTCGCTCAGCAGTTCGGCCAGGTCGCCCGCAATCGCACTTTTGTCCCAGCCATGCTGTTCACTGGCAATCAGCATTTCGCCGGCGGAGTCCGGAGTGGTCAGGCGATAGTCGCAATAGACCTGCATCTCGCTGAGTGTTGCAGGCGGCACCTCGTGGGCACGCACTGCGTTGGTACTGATGGAGGTAATCAGTGTCGGTTTGCTCAGGGTCCGTGGGTCGATGACGGGACCGGCAGAGGAGGTGCAGAGCATGATCACATCGGCGTCCTGGATCGCGGCTTCGCGGTTATCGAACACCTTCAGGCGCGAGTCGATGGCCGTCAGTTGTGCGAGCAATTGCGGATCCCGGTTCGCCAGATTCGGTGAATAAAGATTGATGCTTTGCCATTGCCGCACGCTCCTCGCGTAATGCAGGTGAGCCTGGGCGACCGGTCCGCTGCCGATGATTGCCAGGCGCGTGGCGTTCGGCAGGGCGAGTGCATCAATGGCGACAGCAGTGGTCGCGGCGGTGCGCGCGGTGGTCAGTTCACCAGCATCGCAGAGCAGCAACGGCTGGCCGGTGTGCATCGACATCAGCAGCGTCCAGGCAGTCACCAGCGGACCGTCCTGGCGCACGATGTAGGGCGAGGTTTTCACGCCGTATACACCGTCTTCGGCCAACACCCCGAGGTAGTTGATGAAGTCACCGGCGCCTTGCGGAAACTCCACCCATTGCTGGGCCGGTTGCACGGCCTGACCCGCGGCCAGATCGCGGAACAGCTTGCGCAGGATCTTCGGCACGTCGACTTGATCAAGCAGTTCGCGGGCCTGGGGTTTGGCGATCACATAAGGTGTGCTGGGCATGCGGATGCTCCGTGGATTCGCAAATAAACTAATTTGTCCATTCTGGACTTATTGTTCCGTTTGGCAATATCCAGGCGCAAAAAAAGCGCAGTCCGTTTCCGGCTGCGCTTTGTCGTTGCGACGCGAGTTTAAGGGCGTTTGCGTTCAACCGCTCGCAACAGATGAGTCGGCGGGGTTTCACAACTGATCTTGCGACCCAGCAACGCCTCGATGGACGGTAGCTGGTAGGAGTCGTCTTCACCGGCAAAGCTGATGGACACGCCCTCGGCGCCAGCACGACCGGTACGACCGATGCGGTGTACGTAATCGTCTGGCACTTCCGGCAGGGTGAAGTTGATCACGTGGCTGATACCGTCGATGTGAATCCCGCGACCGGCAACATCGGTGGCCACCAGCACGCGGATCTTGCCTTCGCGGAATCCTTCCAGGGTCTTGATGCGCTTGTGCTGCGGAACGTCACCCGACAGTTGGGCCGCGTTGACGCCGTCTCGCACCAGGCGTTCTTCGATGCGCCGCACTTCATCCTTGCGGTTGGCGAAGACCATCACCCGTTCCCAGCCGTTGTCGGTGATCAGGTTGTAGAGCAGCTTGTATTTATCGGCGCCGGCAACGGCGTAGATGTGCTGTTCGACGTTTTCGCTGGCAACGTTCTCGGATTCGATCTCAACGATGGACGGGTCGGTGGTCCATTGCTTGGCCAGGTTCATCACGTCTTCGGTGAAGGTGGCGGAGAACAGCAGGGTCTGACGTTCGCTTTTCGGTGGGGTCTGGCGAATGATCTGACGCACTTGAGGGATGAAACCCATGTCGAGCATCCGGTCGGCTTCGTCGAGCACCATCACTTCAATCATGTCCAGGTGCACGTCGCCGCGCTGGTTGAAGTCCAGCAGGCGGCCCGGGGTCGCGACGAGGATGTCGCAGTGGCGGGCCTCGAGGTGCTTGAGTTGCTTGTCGAAGTCCATGCCGCCAACGAAGGTCATGACGTTGAGACCGGTGTACTTGGTCAGGTCGGCCGCATCCTTGGCGATCTGCACCACCAGTTCACGGGTCGGTGCAATGATCAGCGCCCGTGGCTCGCCCATGTAGCGCTCTTTTGGCGGCGGGGTTTGCAGCAGTTGGGTGATGATCGAGATCAGGAATGCGGCGGTTTTGCCGGTGCCGGTCTGAGCGCGACCGATGGCGTCTTTGCCGGCCAGGGTAAAACCCAATACTTGCGCCTGGATCGGTGTGCAGTACGGGAAACCCAGGTCCTGGATGGCGTGCATCAGTTCCGGGGCCAACTTGAAATCATGGAAACGGGTTTTGCCTTCCTGGGGTTCAACGACGAAATCTTCGAGTTTCCAGGCGACTACGGGCGGTTTCGGCGCACGTTCGCGGCGCGGTTGCGCAGGTTTTGGCGTCTCGCTACGCGGTTTTTCCGCAACAGGCTCGGTGGCCGGTGTGTTCGCGGGCGTATGTTTCGGTGCCGCGACAGCTACGGTCCGGCCAGGCTGATGACCGTCGGTGCGGCTGCTGGGTGTGTGGGAAGGTGCGCTGGAGCTGGGCGCGAGCTGCTCAGCCTCGCTTTTACCGAACATTTTCTTGAGTGCTTTGAGCACGGTCATCTCATCAATTGGTTAAGGAATGTACGCCGGCCAGTGTAATGCAAGAAACCGGCGCGGCGTAGTGTGTTGCTCATACAGCTACAGGAAGTTTCTGTATTAGCGCAAGCGATCCGCGAGCCAGACGCCAACATCACGAATTTCTTCGGGTAACACTTCGTGACCCATTGGGTATTCCTGCCATGTCGCGGTGACACCACGGGTCTTCAAATGCTCGTACGCACTGCGTCCCATGGAGTTCTGCACGACATCGTCGTATTGGCCATGCAGGCACAGCACCGGGATCCGCTGTTGGCTGGCTGAAAGCTCCAGTTCATCGCTGAATGTCGGCGCATAGGTCGAGAGGGCCAGTACGCCACCCAGCGGTCCCTGCCATTTCAGGAAAGCGCTGTGCAGCACGACGGCGCCGCCTTGGGAAAACCCTGCAAGAAATATCCGCGAGGCGTCTATTCCGCTGGCTCGCTGCTCTTCAATCAGCGTTATGACAGTTTGGGCCGACACCTCCAGCTCTTCGTGATTGATGCTCCGGGCGGGGCTCATGGCCTTGATGTCGTACCAGCTCGGCATCTCGTAACCACCGTTGATGGTCACCGCGCGGGTCGGCGCCTGGGGCAGGACGAAGCGGGTAGTCAACAGGCTTTCCTGCAGGGCTTCGGCCACCGGCAGGAAGTCATAGCGGTCGGCGCCCAGGCCGTGCAGCCATATAACGCAGGCATCGACAGGCTTGCTGGGCTGAAGAATCAAGGGCTCGGTCATGGTTGCTCCATTGTGGTGCGCGTACTCCCGGGCAGTGCGAGAAGATAGGGCGCGACTGGTTTGTTGGTTAATAAAATGTCGTGATTCTATAAGTTTTTCTATTGATCCATGGCTGAAACGCTTAAGCCACAACTATGGTACGGGCCTTGCTATGGGGAAGACGAAGTGATTGCTCTCAGCCACGGCGGTAACACTATCAGTCACTGTCGGCTGTGGGATAGCAAGAATCCGGTGATGGATGTTCGCCAGTGGCCGCTACGGGCTTCGCGAACGTAAAAGGGCTACAGCCCGTTCGGCCGATTGGTGAGAAGTGAGTTTTCCATTATGTGGATTTTCTCCTACTAGACTCATAGCTAAGGTCTTACGCCGCTTGACCCAAAGAAATGCCAACACGGGTTAACAGCGCCTCATAAGGGTGCGGCAGGACTCAAGCTCCGACACAACAAGAGCAAAACTGGAGGTTTGAATGAAGATGTTGAAATCCACCCTGGCAGTCGTGACTGCGGCCGCAGTACTCGGTGTCAGTGGGTTCGCTCAGGCGGGTGCAACCCTGGATGCGGTGCAGAAGAAAGGCTTTGTGCAATGTGGCGTGAGCGACGGTTTGCCAGGTTTTTCGGTTCCGGACTCCACCGGCAAGATCGTCGGTATCGATGCTGATTACTGCCGCGCCGTTGCCGCTGCCGTATTCGGCGACGCGACCAAGGTGAAATTCAGCCAGTTGAATGCCAAGGAGCGTTTCACCGCGCTTCAATCCGGCGAAATCGACATGCTGTCGCGTAACTCCACCATGACCAGTTCCCGTGACGCGGGCATGGGCCTGAAGTTTCCTGGCTTCATTACTTATTACGACGGCGTAGGCTTCCTGGCCAACAGCAAGCTGGGCGTGAAAAGTGCCAAGGAACTGGATGGTGCGACCATCTGTATTCAAGCCGGTACCACCACCGAGCTGAACGTGTCCGACTACTTCCGTGCCAACGGCCTGAAGTACACCCCGATTACTTTCGACACCTCCGATGAAAGCGCCAAGTCGCTGGAATCCGGTCGTTGCGACGTGCTGACCTCCGACAAGTCCCAGTTGTATGCACAGCGCAGCAAACTGGCTTCGCCTAAAGATTACGTAGTTCTGCCGGAAACCATCTCCAAAGAGCCTCTGGGTCCAGTCGTGCGTAACGGCGACGATGAGTGGCTGGCGATCGTTCGTTGGGTTGGCTACGCCATGCTCAACGCCGAAGAGGCCGGTATCACCTCGAAAAACGTCGAGGCTGAAGCCAAGTCGACCAAGAACCCGGACGTTGCCCGTCTGCTGGGCACTGACGGTGAGTACGGTAAAGATCTGAAGCTGCCGAAAGACTGGGTGGTGAAAATCGTCAAGCAGGTCGGTAACTACGGCGAAGTCTTCGAGAAAAACCTCGGCAAGAGCACTCCGCTGGAAATCGACCGTGGCCTGAATGCGCTGTGGACCAACGGCGGCATTCAATACGCACCACCAGTGCGCTGATGGTTCTATCACCCGGTGGGCCAACCACCGGGTGATGTTCTGTTCCATTATTTCTGGGGCACTTCATGCAAAATTCAATCGGCGCACCAAAGCAGAGGCTCAGCCTCAGCGATCCGCGAGTGCGTGCGTGGCTGTTTCAGATCATCACGATTGTCGCGGTGATCTCGATGGGTTGGTACCTGTTCAACAACACTCAAACCAACTTGCAACACCGGGGCATTACCTCCGGTTTCAGCTTTCTGGAGCGCAGCGCCGGGTTCGGTATCGCGCAACACCTGATTGACTACACCGAATCGGACAGCTATGCCCGGGTGTTTGTCATCGGCTTGCTCAACACCTTGCTGGTGACCTTTATCGGCGTGATCCTGGCGACGATTCTGGGGTTCATCGTTGGCGTGGCACGGCTGTCGAAGAACTGGATCATCAACAAGCTGGCAACAGTTTACGTTGAGACTTTCCGTAACATTCCGCCGCTGCTGCAAATCCTGTTCTGGTACTTTGCGGTGTTCCTGACCATGCCAGGGCCACGCAATAGCCATAACTTCGCCGACACCTTCTTTGTCAGCAGCCGCGGCCTGAACATGCCGGCCGCGCAGATGGCCAACGGGTTCTGGGCGTTTGTGATCAGCATCGTGGTGGCGATCGTCGCCATCGTGCTGATGTGCCGTTGGGCCAACAAGCGTTTTGAAGCGACCGGCGTGCCGTTCCACAAGTTCTGGGTCGGCCTGGCACTGTTTCTGCTGATTCCAGCCTTGTGCGCGCTGATCTTCGGTGTGCCACTGCATTGGGAAATGCCGAAGCTGCAAGGCTTCAACTTTGTCGGCGGCTGGGTGCTGATTCCGGAACTGCTGGCCCTGACCCTGGCCCTGACGGTGTACACCGCGGCGTTCATCGCCGAGATCGTGCGTTCCGGGATCAACTCGGTCAGCCACGGTCAGACCGAAGCGGCACGTTCGCTGGGGCTGCGCAACGGCCCAACCCTGCGCAAGGTCATCATCCCGCAAGCCCTGCGGGTGATCATTCCGCCGCTGACCAGCCAATACCTGAACCTGGCGAAGAACTCCTCGCTGGCCGCCGGTATCGGTTACCCGGAAATGGTTTCGCTGTTTGCCGGCACGGTGCTGAACCAGACCGGGCAAGCGATCGAAGTCATCGCCATCACCATGAGCGTGTACCTGGCGATCAGTATCAGCATTTCCCTGCTGATGAACTGGTACAACAAGCGCATTGCGCTGATCGAGCGGTGAGGAAAAGCGCATGACGACTCATATTTTCAAACCTGACATGCCACCGCCAGGCACCAGAATCGGTATCCTGGCGTGGATGCGCGAGCACATGTTTTCCAGTTGGATCAACACGCTGCTCACGCTGTTCGCGTTCTACCTGATTTATCTGGTAGTGCCGCCGATCCTGCACTGGGCGATACTGGATGCCAACTGGGTGGGCACCACGCGCGCCGACTGCACCAAGGAAGGCGCTTGCTGGGTGTTCATTCAGCAGCGTTTTGGCCAGTTCATGTACGGGTATTACCCGCCCGAACTGCGCTGGCGTGTCGACCTGACCGTGTGGTTGGCGGTCATTGGCGTGGCACCGTTGTTCATCTCGCGCTTCCCGCGTAAAGCGGTGTACGGGCTGAGCTTTCTGGTGCTCTATCCGATCGTTGCCTACATCCTGCTGCACGGTGACATTCTTGGCCTGACCAACGTTGCGACCAGCCAATGGGGCGGCCTGATGCTGACCCTGGTGATCGCCACGGTCGGTATTGTCGGTGCGTTGCCGCTGGGGATCATGCTGGCGCTGGGGCGTCGCTCGAACTTGCCGGCGATTCGCGTGGTCTGCGTGACCTTCATCGAGTTCTGGCGCGGCGTGCCGTTGATCACGGTGCTGTTCATGTCCTCGGTGATGCTGCCGTTGTTCCTGCCAGAAGGCATGAACTTCGACAAGTTGCTGCGGGCCTTGATCGGGGTGATCCTGTTCCAGTCGGCCTACGTGGCCGAAGTGGTGCGCGGTGGTCTGCAAGCGATACCCAAAGGTCAGTACGAAGCCGCAGCCGCGATGGGGCTCGGTTACTGGCGCAGCATGGGCCTGGTGATTCTGCCGCAAGCCCTGAAGCTGGTGATTCCGGGCATCGTCAACACCTTCATTGCGCTGTTCAAGGACACGAGCCTGGTGATCATCATCGGCCTGTTCGACTTGCTCAACAGCGTCAAACAAGCCGCCGCCGACCCGAAATGGCTGGGCATGGCCACTGAAGGTTATGTATTCGCGGCCCTGGTGTTCTGGATTTTCTGTTTTGGTATGTCCCGCTATTCCATGCATTTGGAACGCAAGCTGGACACTGGCCACAAGCGTTAGGAGTTTTGTGATGAGTGAAGCGATCAAACAGCCTGTGAGCCCTGAAGGCATTATTCAGATGCAGGGCGTGAACAAGTGGTACGGCCAGTTCCACGTATTGAAAGACATCAACCTGAACGTCAAGCAAGGCGAGCGTATCGTTCTGTGCGGGCCGTCCGGTTCGGGCAAGTCGACCACCATTCGCTGTCTCAACCGTCTGGAAGAGCACCAGCAGGGCCGCATCGTGGTCGATGGCGTGGAACTGACCAACGACCTGAAACAGATCGAAGCGATTCGTCGCGAAGTCGGCATGGTGTTCCAGCACTTCAACCTGTTCCCGCACCTGACCATCCTGCAGAACTGCACGCTGGCACCGATGTGGGTGCGCAAGATGCCCAAGCGCAAGGCGGAAGAAATTGCCATGCATTACCTGGAACGCGTACGCATTCCAGAGCAGGCGCACAAGTATCCGGGGCAATTGTCCGGTGGTCAGCAACAGCGTGTGGCGATTGCCCGCGCGCTGTGCATGAAGCCGAAAATCATGCTGTTCGACGAACCGACTTCGGCACTCGATCCAGAGATGGTGAAAGAGGTTCTGGACACCATGATCGGTTTGGCCGAAGACGGCATGACCATGCTCTGCGTGACCCACGAAATGGGCTTCGCCCGGACCGTGGCCAACCGCGTGATCTTCATGGACAAGGGCGAAATCGTCGAACAGGCTGCGCCGAACGACTTCTTCGACAATCCGCAGAACGAACGCACCAAGCTGTTCCTGAGCCAGATCCTGCATTGATCGAAGCCAGGCAGTGAAATAAACCCGGACCTGTTCCGGGTTTATTTTTGTCCGGGGTTTAAGGCGTGGTAACACCTTCGTGTTCTTGATCCTTTATTTCCAGACGTTGGCGCAGATCCAGGCCTTCGTTCAGCGATTGCACTTCAGCCATCAGGTGAGGGTGACGATCAAGCAGACGCATCAGCATGAACAGCGGTTGAGGAGGAGCGATTTCGCCACGCTCGTAGCGGGAAAATGCATTGTGCCCACCGCCCGACAGCAATTTCACTGCCTCTTTTTGCGTAAGGTGCAGTTTGCGGCGGATGCGTTTCATCTCGGCTGCCATGAGCTGCCGGGAGTCCTCGAGCAATTGATCACTCGCATCGGAGTAACGTTCTGCACTGCCGTCGTCGAATTCGATTTCACTACAGGCCTGGCATTCCCATCCGGAAATGTCGTGCACCTGACGCGTCAACTGTCTGAAGTCGATGGTGAAGCTTCGCCCGTCGAAATGCTGCATCCCGTCCTGGGTACCGCAGCTGAAGCATTGCCGTGTTTTCATGTGTCTCTCTCCTTGAAGGAGATTACCGGCGGACCACCGCCTGGGCGGTAGGTCACCTTGAGGTAAATCTCCCTATCACGAATTTTTGCGTGGTACACGTCCTGCCAGATCTGATAGTCCGCGTAAGTTGTCATGGATTTGTAGAACATCCTCTGCTCCAGGGCGCAGACGATCTGCTGCATCTGGGCAAGACTCAAATCGAGCCTTCGGCCTCCTTCCCGTGCACTACCGGTAAACGCTTTGGAACCTAGCCTGACAACCTCCGCCTTGACCGCGGACAGGTCGTAATGAGGTGTGTTCTTTTCCATAAGACACCTAGCACCTTGAGATATAAATTACCCTTTAAGGGTAATTTTGACAATCGAAAATTCCACTCCCTTTCCTGCCCCCTAACCCTAGGAGCTTGTCCTCTCGGACGAAGCTGACTAACATGTCAGAAAATTCATCCTATGATTGGATGAAAGGGCGAATTCAATGACAGACACATCCCCACTGGTGAAGCGTTCTCTGGTCGATCAGGCCCTTGAGCAGTTGCGCCTGCGCATCAACAACGGCACCTGGTCAGTCGGTCAGCGCCTGCCCACTGAACCTGAACTGGCGACCGAGCTGGGTATCAGCCGCAACACCGTGCGCGAAGCCATGCGGGTGTTGGCGTTTTCCGGGTTGATCGAGATCCGGCAGGGCGACGGCAGTTACCTGCGGGCGGTCGTCGACCCGCTCGACACGATGAAAGCCTTGTCCCGTTGCTCCCACGAGCAGGCCCGGGAAACCCGACACATCCTCGAGGTCGAGGCCATCGGTCTGGCGGCGTTGCGTCGTACCGATGAAGACCTCATCGCACTGCGTGAAGCCCTGGGGGTCAGCGGCAGTCACTACCACGGCGATCTCGATAGCTACATTGCCTGCGACCTGGTGTTCCACCGGCGTTTGGTGGACGCCGCGCATAACCCGACGCTCAGCGAGTTGTATCGCTATTTCTCCAGCATCATCGGCGCGCAATTGCGTCAGACCCTCAACATCACTCCCAGACGTCAGGAGGTGTTCGATCTGCATATCGAACTGCTCGATGCCGTCGAGCAGCGCGATCCGGAACGGGCCAAAGCCATTTCCAGGCAGTTGATCAATGAACCTTGAAACCGAGAACCTCATGTCCAGCCAGCAGGCGAATACCAGCAGCACGACCCAACTCAAACGCACGGCTGAGCTCGAAGAGCTATTGATCGATGCCGAGGCCGATGACGAACAGGTCCAGCAAAGCCATTCGGTTTTACGTCGCCCGTGGTTGTTGTTGCTGGGGCTGATTCTGGTGGCGCTGAACCTGCGCCCGGCGCTGTCGAGCATGGCGCCGCTGCTCAGCGAGGTGTCGAAAAGCCTCGGGCTGTCGGCGGCCCAGGCCGGTTTGCTGACCACCTTGCCGGTGCTTTGCCTTGGGCTGTTCGCGCCGCTGGCACCGCTGCTGGCGCGGCGCTTTGGCGCCGAGCGAGTGGTGCTGGGGATTTTGCTGGCGCTGGCTGGCGGGATCATTCTGCGCAGTTCGTTCGGTGAAGTCGGGCTGTTTGCCGGCAGCATTCTGGCCGGCGCGAGCATTGGCGTAATCGGTGTGCTGCTGCCGGGCATCGTCAAGCGTGATTTTGCCAAACACGCGGGCACCATGACCGGCGTTTACACCATGGCCCTGTGCCTTGGCGCGGCCATGGCGGCCGGTGCGACGGTGCCTTTGAGCCAGCATTTCGACGAAAGCTGGGCGCTGGGCCTGGGCTTCTGGGTGATCCCGGCGCTGGTCGCGGCGATGTTCTGGTTGCCGCAAGTTGGCCAGAAACACGGCGCGCACAATGTGGCGTATCGGGTGCGCGGTTTGCTGCGTGATCCGCTGGCCTGGCAAGTGACCCTTTACATGGGCCTGCAATCCTCGCTGGCCTACATTGTCTTCGGTTGGTTGCCTTCGATCCTGATCGGCCGCGGCCTGACCCCGACCCAAGCCGGGCTGGTGCTGTCCGGTTCGGTGATCATCCAGTTGGCCAGCTCATTGGCCGCGCCATGGCTGGCGACTCGCGGTAAAGATCAGCGACTGGCGATCGTCGTCGTCATGCTCCTGACCCTCGGCGGTCTGTTCGGCTGCCTCTATGCGCCGATCGAAGGCCTGTGGGGCTGGGCGATTCTGCTCGGACTGGGGCAGGGCGGTACGTTCAGCCTGGCGCTGACCCTGATCGTGCTGCGTTCGCGCGATGCCCATGTGGCGGCCAACCTGTCGAGCATGGCCCAGGGGTTCGGCTATACGTTGGCCTCAATGGGACCTTTTGCGGTCGGTTTGGTACATGACTGGACCGGCGGCTGGACCGCGCTGGGCTGGATCTTCGGGGTTATTGGCCTCGGCGCGATCATCGCCGGTCTCGGTGCCGGGCGTTCGCTGTACGTACAGGTCGAAAGCGAACGCGTTTGAAGCCTGCGCAGTGCCGATATTCCTGATGCGAATGTCGGTAGTTTTCCCAGCATTGGCAGATTATCGTGCAGGGATCTTTCGAAGCCGTTTTTGCCAATGCAGGGAGCCTGCCCATGAGTGATGCCAACCGCGCCTTGATCACCCAGTTCTATCAAGCCTTCCAGCGGCTGGATGCCGAGGCCATGAGCGCCTGCTACACCGACGACGTGGTGTTCAGTGATCCGGCGTTCGGCGAACTGCGTGGGCGCGATGCCGGCGACATGTGGCGCATGCTCACGACTCGCGCCAAAGACTTTTCCCTGACCTTCGATAACGTCCGCGCCGATGAGCGTACGGGCGGTGCGCATTGGGTGGCGACCTACCTGTTCAGCCAGACCGGCAACACGGTGGTCAACGACATTCAGGCGCGATTTGTTTTCCGTGACGGCAAGATCTGCGAGCACCACGACCATTTCGATCTGTGGCGCTGGTCGCGTCAGGCATTGGGTTTCAAAGGTCTGTTGCTGGGCTGGACACCATTGGTGGGCAACGCTGTGCGCGCGCAGGCCTTGAAAGGCTTGAAGGCGTTCCAGGCCAGTCGCTGATAAGATCGCGGCTTGTTTCCTACAAGCCTTGATCGTCACGTGAACACCTTGAGCGAAGTCTCCGTCAGCGACCTTGCAACCCCACCCGCGCAGAGCAAACCCTGGTTCGTCTATCTGGTTCGTGCGGCCAACGGTTCGCTGTACTGCGGGATCAGTGACGACCCTGTCCGGCGTTTTGCCACTCATCAAAGTGGCAAGGGGGCGCGTTTCTTCCTCTCAAGCCCGGCTGTTGCCTTGGTGTACACCGAAGTCTGCCGCGATAAAAGCGAAGCACTACGTCAGGAACGCCTGATCAAAAAACTCAAGAAAAGCGCCAAGGAGTGCCTGGTGGCGAGCGCTGCCGCGGGCTTATCAATCTGACTGATAAGTGCCCATCAGGCAGATGGGTAGGCCGCTATTCGATTGCGCGCTAAGCTGCTGACATCTAACACCAGCGGCGGGCCCAGCATGCCAGAGTTGATTCTTCACCATTACCCAACTTCCCCCTTTGCGGAGAAAACCCGACTGTTGCTCGGTTTCAAAGGCTTGTCCTGGCGTTCCGTGATGATCCCGCGAATGATGCCAAAACCCGATTTGACCGCACTGACCGGTGGTTACCGCAAGACCCCAGTGTTGCAGATTGGCGCCGATATCTACTGCGACACAGCGTTGATTGCCCGCCGTCTGGAACAGGAAAAGGCTTCGCCTGCATTGTTCCCGGAAGGTCGGGAGATGATCACTGCGAGCTTTGCCGCCTGGGCTGATTCGGTGGTGTTTCAGCATGCGGTGAGCCTGGTGTTCCAGCCAGAATCGGTGGCGGTGCGTTTTGCCAAGTTGTCTCCAGAAGCGATCAAGGCATTTGTCGCTGACCGTGCCGGGTTGTTCAGCGGTGGCAGCGCTACGCGGTTGTCGGCCGAGCAGGCCAGGCATCAATGGCCGACGATCATGGCGCGGCTTGAGCAGCAATTGCAGCGCGAGGACGGTGATTACCTGTTTGGTGAACCTTCGATTGCCGACTTCGCCATGGCTCACCCGTTGTGGTTCCTCAAGGACACACCGGTGACGGCACCGTTGGTCGATGTTTATCCGGCGGTGTCGGCATGGCTGGTTCGGGTCATGGGCTTCGGGCATGGTGCATTCAGCGAAATGACCTCTGAAGAGGCGCTGGAGGTTTCGCGTCATTCAACACCAGCGGCTTTGCCGGATGAGCAGTTCGATGAACCCAACGGCTTCAAGGCCGGCCAGCAAGTAGTCATTGCGGCGACTGACTATGGCGTTGATCCGGTCGTAGGTGAGTTGCTGTTTGCAGGGCGCGAAGAACTGATCCTGCGCCGCGAAGATGAGCGGGGCGGGCTGGTGCATGTGCACTTCCCGCGGTTTGGCTTTCGCATCGAGGCACGCTGACGAGACATGAATTGCGAATGGGCATTTGTGGCGAGGGGGCTTGTCGGAACGCCGCACCGCCACGTTCGGCTGCACCGCAGTCGTAAATCCTGCGAGCGCGGTTTACCCATTGAAATGCTGGGGGCGCTTCGCGACCCAACGGGGGCAAGCCCCCTCGCCACAGGGATTGTGCTAGCTCGGGTGGGTTATTTCAGGGCAGTGAGGATCGCCTCAGGCTCATAACCGCGAATCAATGTGCCGTTCACGTCCAGCATCGGAATCCCGCGTCCACCCAGCGCTTCATAAGTCTTGCGTGCTTCGGCATCTTTCTCGATGTCGAATTCGCGGTAAGGAATGCCTTTCTGGTCGAGAAAGCGCCGGGTCAGTTTGCAGTAACCGCACCAGTCGGTGGCGTAGAGCACGACCCTGGCATTGGCCTGGGTCTGCTCGGACACCACTTGCGAAGGATTGAACACCCGCTCGATCTTGCCCCAGTTCTGGTAGGCCACAACCACCAGCAGGATCAGCAGGAATTTCTTCAGTACGCCGTTCAGCATCAGTTGCGGCGCTTCAGCTGATCGGTCAGCTGGGTCGGCAGCCCCTTGATGATCAGCGTGCCGGCTTCTTCGTCGTATTCGATCTTCGAGCCCAGCAGGTGCGCTTCGAAGCTGATGGACAGGCCTTCGGCGCGACCGGTGAAGCGGCGGAACTGATTCAGGGTGCGTTTGTCTGCCGGGATCTCTGGCGACAGGCCGTAATCCTTGTTGCGGATGTGATCGTAGAAAGCTTTCGGGCGTTCTTCGTCGATCAGCTCGGACAACTCTTCGAGGCCCATCGGTTCGCCGAGTTTTGCCTGGCTGCTGGCGTAGTCGACCAGGGTCTTGGTCTTCTCGCGGGCGGACTCTTCCGGCAGGTCTTCGCTTTCGACGAAGTCACTGAACGCCTTGAGCAGGGTGCGGGTTTCGCCCGGACCGTCGACGCCTTCCTGGCAGCCGATGAAGTCGCGGAAATACTCCGAAACCTTCTTGCCGTTCTTGCCCTTGATGAACGAAATGTACTGCTTGGACTGCTTGTTGTTCTGCCACTCGGACACGTTGATTCGCGCTGCCAAGTGCAACTGGCCAAGATCCAGGTGGCGGGACGGCGTCACGTCGAGCTGGTCAGTCACCGCCACGCCTTCGCTGTGGTGCAGCAGTGCGATAGCCAGGTAGTCGGTCATGCCTTGCTGATAGTGCGCAAACAGCACGTGGCCGCCGGTCGACAGGTTGGATTCTTCCATCAACTTTTGCAGGTGTTCCACGGCAACGCGACTGAACGCCGTGAAGTCCTTGCCGCCGTCGAGGTATTCCTTCAGCCAGCCGCTGAACGGGTGCGCGCCGGACTCGGCATGGAACAAACCCCAGGCCTTGCCTTGTTTGGCGTTATAGCTTTCGTTGAGGTCGGCGAGCATATTCTCGATGGCCGTGGACTCAGCAAGTTCGGAGTCGCGGGCGTGGAGAACTGCAGGAGTGCCGTCGGGTTTTTTGTCGATCAGGTGGACGATGCAATGACGGATCGGCATGGGCTTCTCGGCTGATTGAAGAGAGGAGGGCGTGCTCCCCTAAAAAAGTGCCCAGTGTACCGCACCTGCTGGTTTTGGCGGTGCTTGAAGGGTGTTCGAGGCGTGTCTGACCGGGCTTATGCGCTTTTTTCCGGATTTAGAGCAATAAAGCTGACCAAATGGGTAGGTAGAGGCGGATATTTCCCCGTCTCTGTGCTAGTTTTGCCCGGTCTTACGCGAAGTCACTGCGTTAAGCGTGCATTCAGCATTTGTCAGGTCGAACCAAACCCTGATTTCGGCATCTATAACCCCGACCCGTCGGTGTTGTAGCCGAGGGTGCCAGATCCAGAAGATCGGGCTCGATGGCTGACACTGCACTCTGCAATCCATATGAATTTGATAGGGAAGGAACACCACATGGCTCTTACTAAAGACCAACTGATCGCCGATATCGCTGAAGCTATCGACGCGCCAAAAACCACCGCGCGTAACGCTCTGGACCAACTGGGCCAAATCGTTGCTGATCAACTGGAAAACGGCGGCGAAATCACTCTGCCAGGTATCGGCAAGCTGAAAGTGACCGAGCGTCCTGCCCGTACCGGCCGCAACCCTTCGACTGGCGCTGCCATCGAAATCGCTGCCAAGAAAGTTATCAAGCTGGTCGTGGCTAAAGGCCTGACTGACGCTGTTAACAAGTAAGACCGCAGTAAAAAAAACCGTGCGCCGGGACAACCCGGGCACGGTTTTTTTGTATCCGCTATTCAGCAAATGCTGCAAGCCAATGTGGGAGCGAGCAAGCGAACGTCGCCCGGCCCTCCCCACAGTTGATCTGCGTTGGTCAGTTACTCAGCTCTTGCGAACCCAGCGTTCGCGCCAGACCTGCTGTTCGGATTTAGTCTGGAAGGTCCAGGCGACAAAACGGCTTTGCTTCTGCCCCTGAGACATTTCCACGACCTGGCTCTCCAGTACGCCGGCCTTTTTCAGTGCGGTCTGGATGGCAGGCAGGTTTGAGGCTTTCGAGACCAGAGTGCTGAACCACAGCACTTTGTGCTGGAAGTGCGCGCTCTCGGCAATCAGTTGCGTCACAAACCGTGCTTCGCCACCTTCACACCACAGTTCGGCCGATTGGCCACCAAAGTTCAGCACCGGCAGCTTGCGCTTCGGGTCGGCGCGGCCCAGTGCGCGCCATTTACGCTCGCTGCCCTTGGTAGCCTCGTCCATCGAGGCGTGGAACGGCGGGTTGCACATGGTCAGGTCAAAGCGTTCACCGGGTTCGAGCAGGCCCAGCAAAATGTGCTTGGGATTGCTTTGCTGGCGCAACTGAATGGCTTTGTTCAACCCATTGGACTGCACGATGGCTTTGGCGGCGGCCACGGCGGTCGGGTCGATTTCCGAGCCGAGGAAGTGCCAGCGATAGTCGCTGTAGCCGATCAACGGATAGACGCAGTTGGCGCCCATGCCGATATCGAGCACCTTGACCGGTGCGCCGCGCGGGATTTCGCCGTCGTTGACGCTGGCCAGCAAGTCAGCCAGGAAGTGCACATAGTCGGCACGCCCCGGCACTGGCGGGCACAGGTAATCGGCTGGAATATCCCAATGGGCAATGCCGTAGAACGACTTGAGCAGTGCCCGGTTGAACACCCGCACCGCATCCGGGCTGGCGAAGTCGATGCTCTCTTTGCCGTAGGGATTGATGATCACGAACTTCGCCAGCTCAGGTGTGGTCTTGATCAGCGCCGGGAAGTCGTAGCGACCCTGGTGGCGGTTGCGTGGATGCAGGCTGGCCTTCTCGCGCGGCTCGACGGCTTTGGCCGGGGTCGCGGGTTTTGGCTTTTGGCGCGCAGGTCTTGGTGTGCGGGGGGCGTTCATGGGCGAGGTCGATTCGGGTATGGCTAAAAGTGACGGGCATTGTCCCACAGACGATGGTCGCGCGGGGATCCCGTAGGAGCAAGGCTTGCCCGCGAGAATCGCGATGCGGTGTAACAGATGCACCGCGTTATCGTTCATCGCGGGCAAGCCTTGCTCCTACAAGAAAGCGGAGTTTCGGTGTTTTGGGACAATGAAAATAAAAAAGGGAGACCACTCGGGTCTCCCTCTTTCAGTACGATTTACCGTTACAAACTGGCAATCCGCGCATGCTGCTCGGCCAGTCTGCCCAGAGCCTGTTCGGCTTCGGCCAGTTTGGCGCGTTCTTTCTCGATAACGTCGGCCGGGGCCTTGTCAACGAAACCGGCGTTGGACAGCTTGCCGCCGACACGCTGTACTTCACCTTGCAGGCGCTGGATTTCCTTGTCCAGACGCGCCAGTTCGGCGTTTTTGTCGATCAGGCCGGCCATCGGCACCAGCACTTCCATTTCTCCCACCAGCGCGGTGGCAGACAGTGGTGCTTCTTCGCCTGCTGCCAACACGGTGATCGACTCGAGCTTGGCCAGCTTCTTCAGCAGGACTTCGTTCTCGGTGAGGCGACGCTGGTCTTCGGCATTGACGTTCTTCAGGAACAACGGCAGTGGCTTGCCCGGGCCGATGTTCATCTCGCCACGAATGTTACGCGTGCCGAGCATCAGGCCCTTGAGCCATTCGATATCGTCTTCGGCGGCCTGATCGATGCGTGCCTCAACGGCCACTGGCCAAGGTTGCAGCATGATCGTCTTGCCTTGAACACCGGCCAGCGGCGTAATGCGCTGCCAGATTTCTTCGGTGATGAACGGCATGAACGGGTGAGCCAGACGCAAGGCGACTTCCAGCACGCGGACCAGCGTGCGGCGGGTGCCGCGTTGACGCTCTACGGCTGCGTTTTCGTCCCACAGCACCGGCTTGGAGAGTTCCAGGTACCAGTCGCAATACTGGTTCCAGATAAACTCGTACAAGGCTTGTGCCGCCAGGTCGAAACGGAACTGGTCGAGTTGGCGGGTCACTTCGGCTTCGGTGCGTTGCAGCTGCGAAATGATCCAGCGATCCGCCAGCGACAGCTCGTAGGCCTCGCCGTTCTGGCCGCAGTCTTCGCCCTTGTCCAGCACGTAGCGCGCAGCGTTCCAGATCTTGTTGCAGAAGTTGCGATAGCCTTCGACGCGGCCCATGTCGAACTTGATGTCGCGACCGGTCGAGGCCAGCGAGCAGAAGGTGAAGCGCAGGGCGTCAGTGCCATAACTGGCGATGCCGTCGGCGAACTCGTCGCGGGTCTGCTTCTCGATCTTCTTCGCCAGTTTCGGCTGCATCAGGCCCGAGGTGCGTTTCTGCACCAATTCTTCCAGCTCGATGCCGTCGATGATGTCCAGCGGGTCCAGGACGTTGCCCTTGGACTTGGACATCTTCTGGCCCTGGCCATCACGCACCAGACCATGCACATACACAGTCTTGAACGGAACCTGAGGCGTGCCATCTTCGTTTTTCACCAAATGCATGGTGAGCATGATCATCCGGGCAACCCAGAAGAAAATGATGTCGAAGCCGGTCACCAGCACGTCGGTGGAGTGGAACTTCTTCAGGAATTCAGTTTGCTGCGGCCAGCCGAGGGTGGAGAACGTCCACAGGCCCGAGCTGAACCAGGTGTCGAGCACGTCGTTGTCCTGTTGCAGCGCAACGTCCGGGCCGAGGTTGTGCTTGGCACGCACTTCGGCTTCGTCGCGACCGACGTAGACTTTGCCCGACTCGTCATACCAGGCCGGAATCCGGTGGCCCCACCACAGCTGACGGCTGATGCACCAGTCCTGGATGTCGCGCATCCACGAGAAGTACATGTTTTCGTACTGCTTGGGCACGAACTGGATGCGGCCGTCTTCAACGGCAGCAATCGCAGGCTCGGCCAGCGGTTTGGTGGAAACGTACCATTGGTCGGTCAGCCACGGCTCGATGATGGTGCCGGAGCGGTCGCCTTTCGGTACTTTCAGCGCGTGATCGTCGACGCTGACCAGCAGGCCGGCGGCTTCGAACGCGGCAACGATTTCCTTGCGGGCCTGGAAACGGTTGAGGCCGGCGTATTCGGCGGGCAGCGTGCCGTCGATCTCTTCGTTGACGCTGCCATCGAGGTTGAAGACCTGGGCTGCTGGCAGCACCTCGGCGTTCTTGTCGAAGATGTTCAGCAGCGGCAGGTTGTGGCGCTTGCCGACTTCGTAGTCATTGAAATCGTGGGCCGGGGTGATTTTCACGCAGCCGGTGCCGAATTCAGGGTCGCAGTAATCGTCCGCGATGATCGGGATGCGGCGGCCAACCAGTGGCAACACGACAAATTTGCCGATCAGGGCTTTGTAGCGTTCATCGTTCGGGTTAACCGCCACGGCAGCATCGCCGAGCATGGTTTCCGGGCGAGTGGTCGCGACGATCAGGTAATCGTTGCCTTCAGCGGTCTTGGCGCCGTCGGCCAGCGGGTACTTCAGGTTCCACAGGAAACCTTTTTCGTCGTGGTTTTCCACTTCGAGGTCGGAAATCGCCGTGTGCAGCTTGGTGTCCCAGTTGACCAGACGCTTGCCGCGGTAGATCAGACCGTCTTCGTGCAGGCGCACGAAGGCTTCCTTGACCGCTTCCGAGAGGCCGTCGTCCATGGTGAAGCGCTCGCGGCTCCAGTCGACAGACGAGCCGAGGCGGCGGATTTGACGGCTGATGTTGCCGCCGGACTCATCCTTCCACTCCCAGACTTTCTCGAGGAATTTTTCACGGCCCAGATCGTGGCGATTCTGACCCTTGGCTTCGAGTTGACGCTCCACCAGCATTTGCGTGGCGATACCGGCGTGGTCGGTGCCCGGCTGCCACAGGGTGTTGCGACCCTGCATGCGGCGGAAACGGATCAGGGCGTCCATGATCGCGTTGTTGAATCCGTGACCCATGTGCAGGCTGCCGGTGACGTTCGGCGGCGGGATCATGATGGTGTAGGACTCGCCCGCGCCTTGCGGGGCGAAGTAATTCTCTGACTCCCAGGTGTTGTACCAGGAAGTTTCAATGGCGTGCGGCTGGTAGGTCTTATCCATGCGCGGCGGGACCCTATTGGCATTTATTCAGGAAAAGCCGGGAAGTATAGCGGGGATGTTCCCGTGCGCGTAGAGCGAGGTGATGGCGGGTGCCTGAAAATTGTGCAATGAGGTGAGATTTTTATCGGCAATGATGACGCCATCGCGGGCAAGCCTTGCTCCTACGGGCAGTAGGAACCTGTAGGAGTAAGGCTTGCCCGCGATGGTCGCGCCGCAGTTTCAGGATTCGTACTGGCTGAGCAACCGCTCCATCCGTGCATCCAGCCGACGCTTGATCTCGGTTTCGATGTGCGGGGCGAAGTCGTCGATCACGTCTTGCATGATCAATTGCGCGGCGGCGCGCAGTTCGTCGTTCAGGTGCAGCATGACATCGGCGCCTTGCTGGACAGATGAGGTCGGAGCCGGAGCTGGAGCCGCGACAGGCGCAGGCGCGGGTGTCGGTGGTGGGGCAGGTGGTTCGATGATTTCAGCCTGCGGTTTGCCGCCGACCTGATCGAACAACATCGGAATCTGGCCTTCATCACTGACTTGCTCGACGGTGTCGGTCAGCAGCGGTGGTTGCAGGTTGTCATCGCCGAGCAACTGGCGGATCGACTCGAGGTCGTCCAGCAGGTGTGCGGACTTTTGCAGCTGGTTTGACGTGTCCATCATGTGCTCAGAGTCGCTGTAAACGGTGATCTTGCAGAGGATAGCCCTGTTCGCGGTAGAAACGGAAACTCTCCCGCGCGGCCTGACGAATAGCCGGGTCTTCAACCACCACTTCGGCCACACGGGCAAAGCGCTGGGCAAAAGACGGGACTTTGAGGTCAAGATTGACCAGCAAGTCCTGGTGTTGTCCTGGATCGTCTCCCAGACCAAGCACCACTAAACCGTCCGGTTCGTTTTCGGCGGGGCCGTGAGGCACGAAGCTTTCGCCTTTGAACGCCCACAGGCGTGCATCGAGATCGTCGCGTTGGGCGGCATCGCTGCAATTCAGGTAGATGCGGTGGCCCATGCGCCAGGCTTTTTCGGTGAGCTTGCAGGCAAAATCCAGCCGCGCTGAAGGATCGGCGCTGGGCAGGATATAGAAGTCGACTTTGGTCATTGCGGTTCCTGATGCCTGCGCGGCGTCATCCGCGGATGACGCCGTTCAGGATCTTCAGTTTCAGGCTTTGGCGCGGTCCAGCAGGTATTGGGTCAGCAATGGAACCGGACGGCCAGTGGCGCCCTTGTCCTTGCCGCCGCTGGTCCAGGCCGTGCCGGCGATGTCCAGGTGCGCCCACTTCAGGTTCTTGGTGAAGCGCGACAGGAAGCAGGCCGCCGTGATGGTGCCGGCTTTCGGGCCGCCGATGTTGGCGATGTCGGCGAACGGGCTGTCCAGCTGTTCCTGGTACTCATCGAACAGCGGCAGTTGCCAGGCGCGGTCGTCAGCCTGTTGGCCTGCGCTCAGCAGTTGGCCGATCAGTTCGTCGTTGTTGCCCAGCAGGCCCGAGGTGTGGGCGCCGAGGGCGACGACGCAGGCACCGGTCAGGGTCGCGATGTCGATCACTGCCTGTGGCTTGAAGCGTTCGGCGTAGGTCAGGGCGTCGCACAGCACCAGGCGGCCTTCGGCGTCGGTGTTGAGGATTTCCACGGTCTGGCCGCTCATGGTGGTGACGATGTCGCCAGGACGGGTCGCGCCGCCGCTTGGCATGTTCTCGGCGCAGGCCAGGATGCACACCAGGTTGATTGGCAGTTTCAATTCGAGCACAGCGTGCAGGGTGCCGAAGACGCTGGCCGAGCCGCCCATGTCGTACTTCATTTCATCCATGCCGGCACCCGGCTTGAGGCTGATGCCGCCGGTGTCGAAGGTGATGCCCTTGCCGACCAGCACGTAAGGCTTCTCGGATTTCTTGGCGCCGTGGTATTGCATGACGATCAGGCGTGGCGGTTGATCGCTACCCTGGCCCACGGCGTAGAACGCGCCCATGCCCAGTTCCTTGATCTTCTTCTCATCGAGGATCTCGACCTTCAGGCCCTTGTTGGCCTTGCCCAGGCTCTTGGCCTGTTCGGCGAGGAAGCTTGGATGGCAGATGTTCGGCGGCAGGTTGCCCAGGTCACGGGTGAAGGACATGCCGTTGGCGATTGCAGTGGCGTGAGTCACGGCGCGCTCGACTTCAGCCTGTGCGGCCTTGATGGTCAGCAGGGTGATTTTCTTCAGGGCGCGCGGATCAGCCTTCTGGCTCTTGAACTGCTCGAAGGTGTATTCGCCGTCGACCAGGGTCTCGGCCAGCAGGCGGGTCTTGCCGTAGCTGTCACGCCCTTTGACCGCGACTTCGTCCAGCGCCAGAGCGGCTTCGCTGCCACCCAGGCCTTTGAGGGTGTTCAGTACGCCGGCGATGATTTTGCGGAATGGACGGTCGCCCAGTTCGGCGTCTTTACCCACGCCGACCAGCAACACGCGTTCGGCCTTGAGGTTTGGCAGGCTGTGCAGCAACAGGCTCTGACCCACTTTACCGGCCAGATCGCCGCGTTTGAGGACTGCGCTGATCGCGCCGCCGCAGAGCTCGTCGAGCTGCTTGGCGACCGTGCCGAGTTTGCGGTCTTCGCCGACGGCGACCACCAGAGTGGCGGTTTTCAACGTTTCTGGGCTAACGCTTTTTACAACCAGTTCCATGTCCGGGTCCCTGAATAAATGGTCAAAGTGCAGCGTGTTACGCGATGCGCGCACACGTTTGCCTATCTATAGAAAGACGCTGGTGCAGGCCAGCGACAAAGGCCGCAGTTTGAACCTCGCTCCGTGCGCCTGACAACCCTCGCGCAGGTGATCTTTACACCATTGCGCGGCTGCTTGAGCGTGCGCAGTGACAGGCGCGTTCAATCACAGGATAATGCGCCATCTTTTTCGGCGGCTCAGCCCTGTGGGCCGCCCGATATGTTTGCTTGTTTGGCCGCCTTAGCCTGACAACCCTGGAGTGTCTGGTTTGATTGTCTTCCGTTATCTGTCCCGCGAAGTCCTGTTGACCTTGAGCGCCGTCAGCGCTGTGCTGCTGGTCATCATCATGAGTGGGCGCTTCATCAAGTTCCTGGCCCAGGCCGCCTCGGGCGCCCTGGACCCAGGCTCGCTGTTCCTGATCATGGGCTTTCGTCTGCCGGGTTTCCTGCAACTGATTCTGCCTTTGGGGCTGTTTCTCGGGATCCTGCTGGCCTACGGTCGCCTGTACCTTGAAAGTGAAATGACCGTGCTCTCCGCGACCGGCATGAGCCAGCAGCGTCTGCTGGGCATGACCCTGTTTCCGGCTGCGCTGGTTGCCGTGATCGTGGCCTGGCTGAGCCTGAGCCTGGCACCGCAAGGCGCCAATCAGTTCCAGTTGCTGCTGAACAAGCAGGATGCCATGACCGAGTTCGACACGCTGGTGCCGGGCCGTTTTCAGGCGTTGCGCGATGGTTCGCGGGTGACCTACACCGAGCAGCTGTCCGATGACCGGATCAATCTGGGCGGCGTCTTCATCTCGGAAAAGCGTCTTTCCGCCGATCAGAAGGATCGCGGTATTTCCGTACTGGTGGCCGAAAAGGGTCGTCAGGAAATCAAGGAAGACGGCAACCGTTACCTGATTCTCGACAATGGCTACCGTTACGACGGTAACCCGGGGCTGGCCGACTACCGGGCCATCAAGTACGACACCTACGGTGTACTGCTGCCCAAACCGGATGTCAGCGACGAGGTGACCGATCGCGATGCGATGCCGACCCGTACCCTGCTGGATAGTCCGGATATTCGTGCACGCGCTGAGCTCGAATGGCGTCTGTCGCTGCCGTTGCTGGTGTTTATCGTGACGTTGATGGCGGTGCCGTTGTCGCGGGTCAATCCGCGCCAGGGACGTTTCCTCAAGTTGTTGCCGGCGATTCTTCTTTATATGGCTTATCTGACGATCCTGATCGCCGCACGCGGTGCTTTGGAGAAAGGCAAGATCCCCCCGGCACTGGGGCTGTGGTGGGTTCACGCAATATTCCTGGCCATTGGCCTGGGACTGCTCTATTGGGAGCCGTTGCGCTTGAAAATGGCGAGTCGCCGCAGTGCGCTGGAGGTGACCCGTGGTTAAGCTCGATCGCTACATTGGTGGCAGTGTTTTCATGGCGATCCTGGCGGTACTGGGGATCATTCTGGGCCTTGCGACCTTGTTTGCCTTCATCGACGAGATGAGTGATGTCACGGATACCTACACCCTCACCGACGTATTGAGCTACGTGGCGCTGACAGCGCCGCGTCGGGTCTATGACATGCTGCCGATGGCGGCACTGATCGGTTGCCTGATCGGCCTGGGCAGCCTGGCCAGCAGCAGTGAATTGACCATCATGCGCGCCGCGGGTGTGTCCATCGGCCGTATCGTCTGGGCGGTGATGAAGCCGATGCTGGTGTTGATGCTGGCAGGTGTACTGGTCGGCGAGTACGTTGCGCCCGTTGCGGAAAACGTGGCCCAGGCCAATCGCTCCCTGGCTCAGGGCATCGGTGATGCGCAGAGCGCCAAGCACGGTATGTGGCACCGCCAGGGTGATGAGTTCATTCACATCAACTCGGTGCAGCCGGATGGCATTCTGTACGGTGTGACTCGCTATCGTTTTGACCGCGAGCGTCACATGCTGACCTCGAGCTTCTCCAAGCGTGCGCAGTTCGAAACGGATCATTGGCAGCTCAATGACGTCACCACCACGGTGTTCCATGACGGCAGTACCGAAGTGGTCACGACCCCGCTAGAACGCTGGGACGTTCCGTTGAGCCCGCAACTGCTGAACACCGTGATCATGGCGCCGGAATCGTTGTCGATCAGCGGTTTGTGGGGTTACATCCACTATCTGGCGGATCAGGGTCTGAACAATGGCCGTTACTGGCTGGCGTTTTGGGTCAAGGTGTTGCAGCCACTGGTCACTGTTGCCCTGGTGTTGATGGCGATTTCCTTTATCTTCGGCCCGCTGCGCTCGGTGACCCTGGGCCAGCGTGTGTTTACAGGGGTACTGGTCGGCTTTACCTTCCGTATCGCTCAGGATTTGCTCGGGCCTTCAAGCCTGGTCTTCGGCTTCTCGCCATTGTTCGCGGTGCTGGTTCCAGCTGGTATCTGTGGGGTGGCCGGTCTCTGGATGCTGCGCCGAGCCGGTTGATCGCGGGTATTTCCTGCCCCGGTTGACAGTCAAACGCCCCGTTCGCAAGAGCGGGGCGTTTTTGTATCCAATACCGTTGACCTGTGAACGTGACGCTTGCGTCGTGTATCAGGTACAATTCCCGGCTATTTTTCGGCGGGCTATGCCTGCAGCCTTTTTGAGTGTTGATCCGTGAGTGATTTGAGTCATATCCGCAATTTCTCCATCATCGCCCACATTGACCATGGCAAGTCGACTCTGGCCGATCGCTTCATCCAGATGTGCGGCGGCCTGGCCGAGCGTGAAATGGAAGCCCAGGTACTGGACTCCATGGACCTTGAGCGTGAACGCGGGATCACCATCAAGGCTCACAGCGTTACCCTGTATTACACCGCCCGTGATGGTATCAAGTACCAACTGAACTTCATTGACACCCCCGGCCACGTTGACTTCACCTACGAAGTCAGCCGGTCGCTGGCGGCCTGTGAAGGTGCCTTGTTGGTGGTCGATGCCGGTCAGGGTGTCGAGGCGCAATCGGTTGCCAACTGCTACACGGCAATCGAGCAGGGCCTGGAAGTGATGCCGGTCCTGAACAAGATCGACCTGCCACAGGCTGATCCGGACCGCGTAAAAGAAGAAATCGAAAAAATCATCGGCATCGATGCCACCGATGCGGTCGAGTGCAGTGCCAAGACCGGCCTGGGCGTCGATGAAGTGCTCGAGCGTCTGGTACACACCATTCCTGCGCCGACCGGCAACATCGAAGATCCGCTGCAAGCGTTGATCATCGACTCCTGGTTCGACAACTACCTGGGCGTTGTTTCCCTGGTTCGCGTGCGCCACGGCCGCGTGAAAAAGGGCGACAAGATTCTGGTGAAGTCCACCGGCAAGATCCACCTGGTCGACAGCGTCGGTGTGTTCAATCCGAAGCACACCGCCACCGTTGATCTGAAAGCCGGTGAAGTAGGCTTCATCATCGCCGGCATCAAGGACATTCACGGTGCGCCGGTAGGTGACACCCTGACCTTGAGCTCGACGCCGGACGTTGACGTGCTGCCAGGTTTCAAACGCATTCAGCCGCAGGTGTATGCCGGTCTGTTCCCGGTCAGCTCCGACGACTTCGAAGACTTCCGCGAAGCGCTGCAAAAGCTCACGCTGAACGACTCGTCGCTGCAATACACCCCGGAAAGCTCCGACGCCCTGGGCTTCGGCTTCCGTTGCGGGTTCCTCGGCATGCTGCACATGGAGATCATCCAGGAGCGCCTGGAGCGCGAGTACGACCTGGACCTGATCACCACGGCGCCGACGGTTATTTTCGAGCTGTTGCTGAAAACCGGTGAAACGATTTACGTCGACAACCCGTCCAAGCTACCGGACCTGTCGTCTATTGAAGACATGCGCGAGCCAATCGTTCGGGCAAATATTCTTGTGCCGCAGGAGCACCTGGGCAACGTCATTACCCTGTGCATCGAGAAGCGTGGCATTCAACACGATATGCTGTTCCTCGGTAGCCAGGTCCAGGTGACCTACGATTTGCCGATGAACGAAGTGGTCCTGGACTTCTTCGATCGTCTGAAATCCACCAGTCGCGGCTATGCTTCGCTGGATTACCATTTCGATCGTTATCAATCAGCTAATCTGGTGAAGCTGGATGTATTGATCAACGGTGAAAAAGTCGACGCCCTGGCGTTGATCGTGCACCGTGACAACGCGCACTACAAAGGTCGTGCGTTGACCGAGAAGATGAAAGAACTGATTCCGCGGCAGATGTTCGACGTGGCAATCCAGGCCGCCATTGGCGGACAGATTGTGGCGCGGACAACCGTCAAGGCACTCAGAAAGAACGTATTGGCCAAATGCTACGGTGGTGACGTTAGCCGTAAGCGCAAGCTGTTGGAAAAGCAGAAGGCCGGTAAAAAACGCATGAAGCAGGTCGGCAACGTGGAAATTCCACAAGAAGCCTTCCTCGCTGTGCTCAGGTTGGATAGTTAGGTCCTATGTCACTAAATTTCCCGCTGTTGCTGGTCATCGCCGTTTTCGTTTGCGGTCTGTTGGGGTTGCTCGACCTGATCTTTCTGGCGCCGCGTCGGCGTGCCGCCATTAGCTCTTATCAGGGTAGCGTCACTGAGCCAGACATGATGGTGGTCGAGAAACTGAACAAAGAACCGATGCTGGTTGAATACGGCAAATCGTTCTTTCCAGTGCTGTTCATCGTGCTGGTCTTGCGTTCGTTCCTGGTGGAACCGTTCCAGATTCCGTCTGGTTCGATGAAGCCGACCCTGGACGTTGGCGACTTCATTCTGGTGAACAAGTTTTCTTACGGGATCCGCTTGCCGGTGCTCGATACGAAAGTCATCCAGGTGGGTGATCCGCAGCGTGGCGATGTGATGGTGTTCCGCTACCCAAGCGACCCGAACGTCAACTACATCAAGCGTGTAGTGGGCTTGCCGGGTGATCAGATTCGTTACACCGCCGACAAGCGTCTGTTCGTCAACGGTGAGTCGATCGCAGAGCAGCTGGTCGGCTCCGAGCCGGGTACGCTGGGCAGTGCCGAGCTCTACAAGGAAAAACTCGGCGCCGCCGAGCACCTGATCCGCAAGGAAATGAGCCGCTACCGCGCAACCCCGGACCATCAATGGACCGTGCCTGCCGGGCACTACTTCATGATGGGCGACAACCGCGACAACTCCAACGACAGTCGCTACTGGGATGATCCAACTATTCCCAAGGATCTGCTGGGCATGGTTCCCGACAAGAATATCGTCGGCAAGGCCTTCGCCGTCTGGATGAGCTGGCCGGAACCCAAACTCAGTCACCTGCCGAATTTCTCGCGGGTTGGCCTGATCAAGTAATCACCCACGGCGCTGTTGAACACAGCGCCGAATGCATTTCTGGAGCCTGCAGAAGGTCACCGCAGATGCATGAAGCCAACGATATTCAGGATGTAATTTTTGAACACAGCGTTAATTGTCCAAGAGCCTAGCAGCGTTGCTGTGATGGACGTCGACCACGAACTCAGCGTGGGTAAACCGTGAGCGTCTCTTTAAGCCGTCTCGAGCGTCAGCTCGGTTATACCTTCAAGGACCAGGAACTGATGGTCCTGGCCCTGACACATCGCAGCTTTGCCGGGCGCAACAACGAGCGCCTGGAATTCCTCGGTGATGCCATTCTCAACTTCGTTGCCGGTGAAGCGCTGTTCGACCGCTTTCCGCTGGCTCGCGAAGGCCAGCTGTCGCGTTTGCGCGCACGCCTGGTCAAAGGTGAGACGCTGGCCGTATTGGCGCGTGGTTTCGATCTTGGCGAGTACCTGCGCCTGGGGTCCGGTGAGTTGAAGAGCGGTGGGTTCCGCCGTGAATCGATCCTCGCCGATGCCCTCGAAGCGCTGATCGGTGCGATCTACCTGGATGCCGGCATGGACATGGCGCGCGAACGCGTGCTGGCCTGGCTGACGTCCGAGTTCGACAGCCTGACGCTGGTCGACACCAACAAAGATCCAAAGACCCGCCTGCAGGAGTTCTTGCAGTCGCGTGCCTGTGAACTGCCGCGTTACGAAGTGGTGGATATCCAGGGTGAGCCGCATTGCCGGACGTTCTTCGTCGAATGCGAAATCACCTTACTGAACGAAAAAAGCCGAGGTCAGGGTGTGAGTCGTCGTATTGCCGAACAGGTAGCGGCCGCCGCAGCACTGATTGCCCTGGGCGTGGAGAATGGCCATGACTGATTCAACTGCAACTCGCTGTGGCTATGTCGCCATCGTCGGCCGTCCGAACGTGGGCAAATCCACGCTGCTGAACCACATCCTGGGTCAGAAGCTGGCGATCACCTCGCGCAAACCGCAAACCACCCGTCACAACATGCTCGGTATCAAGACCGAAGGCGATGTGCAGGCGATCTACGTCGACACCCCCGGCATGCACAAAGGTGGCGAGAAAGCCCTCAACCGCTACATGAACAAGACCGCTTCGGCCGCGTTGAAAGACGTCGACGTGGTGATCTTCGTGGTTGATCGCACCAAGTGGACCGAAGAAGACCAGATGGTGCTCGAGCGCGTTCAGTACGTGACGGGCCCGTTGATCGTGGCGCTGAACAAGACCGACCGCATCGAAGACAAAGCCGAGCTGATGCCGCACCTGAGCTGGTTGCAGGAACAGCTGCCGAACGCGCAGATCATTCCGATTTCGGCGCAGCACGGGCACAACCTCGATGCGCTGGAGCGGGTGATCGCCGGTCACTTGCCGGAAAACGATCACTTCTTCCCGGAAGACCAGATCACCGACCGCAGCAGCCGTTTCCTCGCCGCCGAACTGGTGCGCGAGAAAATCATGCGCCAGATGGGCGCCGAGCTGCCATACCAGATCACCGTGGAAATCGAAGAGTTCAAGCAGCAGGGGAAAACCCTGCACATCCATGCGTTGATCCTCGTCGAACGTGACGGTCAGAAGAAAATCATCATTGGCGACAAGGGCGAGCGGATCAAACGCATCGGCACCGAAGCACGCAAGGACATGGAGCTGCTGTTCGACTCCAAGATCATGCTCAACCTTTGGGTGAAAGTGAAAGGCGGCTGGTCCGACGACGAACGCGCCCTGCGTTCGCTGGGTTACGGCGACCTGTAATCAGGATCGGCACAAGGTTCAAGGCCTTGTGCTGGCCTTTGTGGCGAGGGAGCAAGCTCCCTCGCCACAGTTGATCTCCTCTGAGATTTGGACTCTGATGTCGACCACCGCGCCAACCGGCCAATCCGCCTACGTGCTCCATAGTCGTGCCTACCGCGAAAATAGCGCGTTGGTGGATTTCCTCACGCCGCAAGGTCGGCTGCGGGCGGTGTTGCGCAGTGCGCGGGGCAAGGCCGGAACGCTGGCGCGGCCATTCGTGCCGCTGGAAGTCGAGTTCCGTGGTCGGGGCGAGCTGAAGAACGTCGGTCGCATGGAAAGCGCCGGTGTCTCGACCTGGCTCAATGGTGAGGCGCTGTTCAGTGGTCTCTACCTCAACGAACTGCTGATCCGCCTGCTGCCGTCCGAAGATCCTCATCCTGCGGTATTCGATCATTACGCCGCGACCTTGCTGGCGCTGGCCGAAGGGCGTCCGTTGGAGCCTTTGTTGCGCTCATTTGAATGGCGGCTGCTCGATGACCTGGGCTACGGCTTTGCGCTGAACGCGGATATCCACGGCGAACCTATCGCGCCCGACGGCCTGTATCGCTTGCAGGTCGATGCAGGTCTGGAGCGGGTTTACCTGCTGCAGCCTGGTCTGTTCAACGGTACCGAACTGTTGGCCATGGCCGACGCCGACTGGAGCGCACCGGGTGCCTTGTCCGCCGCCAAGCGCTTGATGCGTCAGGCGTTGGCCGTTCACCTGGGCGGACGCCCACTGGTCAGTCGCGAATTGTTTCGCAAGCCCTGATCAACCCGTATGCTGTGCACCGAACTTTCTCTTCTTCTGGAGCGCTTCCGTGACCACCAGCAATCGCATTCTTCTTGGCGTGAACATCGACCACGTTGCCACCCTGCGTCAGGCCCGGGGTACGCGTTACCCTGACCCTGTGAAAGCAGCGCTGGACGCGGAAGAGGCAGGCGCTGATGGCATCACCGTGCACTTGCGTGAAGACCGCCGGCACATTCAAGAGCGCGACGTGTTGTTGCTCAAGGACGTGCTGCAAACCCGGATGAACTTCGAGATGGGCGTCACCGAGGAAATGATGGCGTTCGCCGAACGCATTCGTCCGGCGCACATTTGCCTGGTCCCGGAAACCCGTCAGGAACTGACCACCGAAGGCGGTCTGGATGTGGCAGGGCAGGAAGCGCGGATCAAGGCGGCGGTGGATCGTCTGGCGAAAATCGGCTGCGAAGTGTCACTGTTCATTGATGCCGACGAGCGCCAGATCGAAGCCTCGAAACGTGTTGGCGCACCGGCCATCGAATTGCACACCGGCCGTTATGCGGACGCCGAGACGCCGACTGCGGTGGCTGAAGAGCTGAAGCGTGTGGCGGATGGCGTGGCGTTTGGCCTGACGCAAGGCCTGATCGTCAACGCCGGCCACGGTCTGCACTACCACAACGTCGAAGCAGTTGCGGCGATCAAAGGCATCAACGAACTGAACATCGGCCACGCGCTGGTGGCCCATGCGCTGTTCGTCGGGTTCAAGTCGGCTGTTTCAGAGATGAAAGCGCTGATCCTCGCCGCAGCAAAAGCCTGACGCTCAACCCCATACCCTGTAGGAGCAAGGCTTGCCCGCGATAGTATCGCCGCGGTGATTCTGGCGGACCGCGGCGATGCTATCGCGGGCAAGCCTTGCTCCTACAGGGGCGGGGAGGGGTGTGCCTAGAGCGGTGGGTTTTCTTCGGGCGGTTTGGTTTTGTCGATGCCCGGCACATGCAGGTTGCCTTGGGTGACCTGATCGCCCTCAAGCTGCGGCTGCGTGACCCACGTCAGAATGTCGTAGTAACGCCGGATGTTCGCCACAAAATGCACCGGCTCACCGCCCCGGGCGTAGAGCCATAGCGGGTTTTGCTGTACCACTGTTTCTGCGACAGGCGCGGCAGGATCTTTTTCACGTCCAGCCACTTGTCCGGATTCAGTCCTTCCTTGGCTGCAAGTTTGCGCGCGTCATCCAGGTGACCGCTGCCGACGTTGTAGGCCGCCAGCGCAAACCATGTGCGATCCGGCTCCTGGATCGAATCGTCGAGTTGATCCTTCGTGTAAGCCAGGTACTTCGCGCCGCCCATGATGCTTTGCTTGGCGTCCAGGCGATTGGACACGCCCATGGCCTGCGCGGTGTTCTGGGTCAGCATCATCAGGCCGCGAACGCCGGTTTTCGAGGTGACCGCCGGTTGCCACAGCGATTCCTGATAACCGATTGCGGCGAGCAGTCGCCAGTCGACTTTCTCTTCCTTGGCCGAGGCCTTGAAGTGCTTCTCGTACTTGGGCAGTCGTTGTTGCAAGTGCTCGGCGAAGGTGTAGGCGCCCATGTAGCCGAGTACATCGACATGCCCGTAATAGCGGTCTTTCAGCCGTTGCAGGGTGCCATTTTTCTGCGCCTTGTCGAGGAAGTCGTTGATCTCGTTGAGCAGGCTGTTGTCGTCACCGGCGGCCACCGCCCAGCTCTGGTTGCTGGCGTCGCCCAGGTCGAAGGCGACTCGCGCATTAGTGAAGTACACCTGGTTCATCGCGACTTCGTTGGAGTCGACCAGTGTCAGGTCGATCTGACCTTCATCAACCATGCGCAGCAGGTCAACGACCTCAACCGCGTCGGATTCTTCGTATTCAATGCCGGGATATTTCTTTTTCAGCGCGGCCAGTTGGTCGGCGTGGGTGCTGCCCTTGAGCACCATGATTGTCTTGCCGACCAGATCGGCTGCCGAGGTCGGCCGAGACTGACCGTTGCGGTAGATGATCTGTGGGGTGACTTCCAGATACGAGTGGGAAAACCGCACTTGCTGTTTGCGTTTGTCGCTACCGACCAGACCGGCGGCAGCCAGCACCGGGCCGCCAGGTTTGCCTAACTGACCGTACAGGTCGTCGAGGTTGTCTGCGGTTTCGATCTTGAGTTTCACGCCCAGATCGTCGGCGAAGCGCTTCACCAGCTCGTATTCGAAGCCGGTTTCACCGTTGCGATCCTGAAAGTAGGTAGCGGGGCTGTTGCGGGTAACCACACGCAGCACGCCATCCTCCTTTACGCGCTCCAGTGTGTTGGGTTTATCAACACAGCCACTGAGCATCAGGAAGAGTCCGGTTGCGATGAGCCATTTGGCGAATCGCGGACGCAAAGCCGTTGGGGAAAACATCTGCGCAGTATACGCAAAGGACCACGGCCGCCATATCTCGACAGTAAAGGGCTTGTCTGCTAGAGCGTTCAAAAATCGGCAAAAGCCCGCAAGAACAGGCGCTCGGGCCTGATTGTGACAACAAAAATAACCCCCGGCGCACCCCTTGATGCGCATGGGTTACAGGCTTTGAGCCCCGGGCCGACGTTCGGACAATACCGGGTGTAGCGTTTCGGGTGCTGTCGCGGGCGGTTTAGGCTAGAATGCACGGCCTCAAAGCACACCCCCTTCCGAGGCTGTCCCGAAGATGTTGATCCTGCGCGGCGCTCCTGCCCTTTCTGCCTTTCGCCACAGCAAACTCCTTGAGCAACTGAGCCAGAAGGTCCCGGCTGTCAGTGGCTTATATGCTGAATTCGCTCACTTCGCCGAAGTCACCGGCGTCCTGACCGGCGACGAACAGCAGGTGCTAGCGCGCCTTCTGAAGTACGGTCCTAGTGTTCCGGTACAAGAGCCGACCGGCCGTCTGTTCCTGGTGTTGCCGCGTTTCGGCACCATCTCGCCCTGGTCGAGCAAGGCCAGCGATATCGCCCGCAACTGTGGCCTTGCGAAAATCCAGCGCCTGGAGCGCGGTATCGCTTTCTACGTGACCGGTGAATTCACCGACGCACAAGCACAGCTGATTGCCGACGGTCTGCACGACCGCATGACCCAGATCGTGCTGGAAAACCTCGAACAGGCTGCTGGCCTGTTCAGTCACTCCGAACCGAAGCCGTTGACGGCGATCGACGTTCTGGGTGGCGGTCGCGCCGCACTGGAAACCGCTAACGTCGAGCTGGGCCTGGCCCTGGCGGAAGACGAGATCGACTACCTGGTCAACGCCTTTATTGGCTTGAAGCGCAACCCACACGACATCGAACTGATGATGTTCGCCCAGGCGAACTCCGAGCACTGCCGTCACAAGATCTTCAACGCCAGTTGGGACATCGACGGCGAGAGCCAGGAAAAAAGCCTGTTCGGCATGATCAAGAACACCTACGTGATGCACAGCGAAGGCGTTCTGTCGGCTTACAAGGACAACGCTTCGGTGATCGTCGGCTCTGTCGCCGGGCGTTTCTTCCCGGACCCTGAGACCCGCCAGTACGGCGCGGTGCAGGAACCGGTGCACATCCTGATGAAGGTCGAGACGCACAACCACCCGACCGCGATTGCCCCGTTCCCGGGCGCATCCACCGGTTCCGGTGGCGAGATCCGCGACGAAGGCGCGACCGGTCGCGGCGCCAAGCCAAAGGCTGGCCTGACCGGTTTCACCGTGTCCAACTTGCAAATCCCGGGCTTCGAACAGCCATGGGAAGTGCCGTACGGCAAACCCGAGCGCATCGTTACCGCGCTGGACATCATGATCGAAGGCCCATTGGGCGGCGCGGCATTCAACAACGAATTCGGCCGTCCGGCGCTGACCGGTTACTTCCGTACCTTCGAACAATCGATCACCACCCCGCGTGGCGATGAAGTGCGCGGTTACCACAAGCCAATCATGTTGGCCGGCGGCATGGGCAACATCCGTGAGGAACACGTCAAGAAAGGCGAAATCCTCGTGGGCTCCAAGCTGATCGTGCTCGGTGGCCCGGCGATGCTGATTGGTCTGGGTGGCGGCGCGGCTTCCTCCATGGCCACCGGCACCAGCTCGGCGGACCTGGACTTCGCTTCCGTACAGCGTGAAAACCCTGAGATGGAGCGTCGTTGCCAGGAAGTCATCGACCGTTGCTGGCAGTTGGGTGAACGCAACCCGATCAGCTTTATCCACGACGTCGGCGCGGGCGGTCTGTCCAACGCCTTCCCGGAACTGGTCAACGATGGCGACCGCGGCGGCCGCTTCGAACTGCGCAACATTCCAAACGACGAGCCGGGCATGGCCCCGCACGAAATCTGGAGTAACGAATCCCAGGAACGCTACGTCCTGGCGGTCGGCCCGGCCGACTTCGAACGTTTCAAGGCGATCTGCGAACGTGAGCGTTGCCCGTTCGCCGTTGTCGGCGAAGCGACTGCCGAGCCGCAACTGACCGTGACCGACAGCCACTTCGGCAATAGCCCGGTGGATATGCCGCTCGAAGTGCTGCTGGGCAAAGCCCCGCGCATGCACCGTTCGGCTGTTCGCGAAACCGAACTGGGCGACGATTTCGATCCATCGACCCTGGCCATTGCCGACTGCGTCGAGCGCGTTCTGCATCACCCGGCCGTGGCCAGCAAAAGCTTCCTGATCACCATCGGCGACCGCACCATCACCGGCCTTGTGGCCCGTGATCAGATGGTTGGCCCGTGGCAGGTTCCAGTGGCTGACGTTGCCGTCACCGCTACCAGCTTCGACGTCTACACCGGTGAAGCCATGGCCATGGGCGAGCGCACTCCGCTGGCACTGCTGGACGCTCCGGCGTCGGGCCGCATGGCCATCGGCGAAACCCTGACCAACATCGCTGCTTCGCGCATCGGCAAGATCTCCGACATCAAACTGTCGGCGAACTGGATGTCGGCTGCCGGTCACCCGGGCGAAGACGCGCGTCTGTACGACACCGTCAAAGCGGTCGGCATGGAACTGTGCCCGGAGCTGGGCATTACCATTCCGGTGGGCAAGGACTCGATGTCCATGGCCACGCGCTGGAATGACGAAGGCGTCGACAAGACGGTGACTTCGCCAATGTCCCTGATCGTGACCGGTTTCGCGCCAGTGACTGACATCCGTCAGACCCTGACCCCGCAACTGCGCATGGACAAGGGCACCACCGACCTGATCCTGATCGACCTGGGTCGTGGCCAGAACCGCATGGGCGCTTCGATCCTGGCTCAGGTTCACGGCAAGCTCGGCAAGCAGGCACCGGACGTCGATGACGCCGAAGACCTGAAAGCCTTCTTCGCAGTGATCCAGGGCCTCAATGCCGACAGTCACCTGCTGGCTTACCACGACCGTTCCGACGGTGGTCTGCTGACCAGCGTGGTGGAAATGGCCTTTGCCGGCCACTGCGGTCTGAGCCTGAACCTCGACGGTCTGGCAGAAACTTCTGCCGACATCGCCGCGATCCTGTTCAACGAAGAACTGGGTGCTGTCATCCAGGTTCGTCAGGACTCGACACCGGACATCCTTGCTCAATTCAGCGCCGCAGGTCTGGGTGACTGCGTGTCGGTGATCGGCCAGCCGATGAACAACGGCGAGATCAGCATCACTTTCAACGGCGACACCGTGTTCGAAGGCCAGCGTCGTCTGCTGCAACGTCAGTGGGCTGAAACCAGCTATCAAATCCAGCGTCTGCGTGACAACGCCGACTGCGCCGAACAAGAGTTCGACGTGCTGCTGGAAGAAGACAACCCGGGCCTGAGCGTCAAGCTGAGCTACGACGTGAACCAGGACGTTGCCGCGCCTTACATCAAGAAAGGCATTCGCCCACAGGTTGCCGTACTGCGTGAGCAGGGCGTCAACGGTCAGGTGGAAATGGCCGCAGCGTTCGACCGCGCCGGTTTCAACGCGATCGACGTGCACATGAGCGACATCCTCGCTGGCCGTGTCGACCTGAACGAGTTCAAAGGTCTGGTGGCGTGCGGTGGCTTCTCCTACGGTGACGTACTGGGTGCCGGTGAAGGCTGGGCGAAATCGGCGCTGTTCAACAGCCGTGCTCGCGATGCGTTCCAGGGCTTCTTCGAACGTACCGACAGCTTCACTCTCGGCGTGTGCAACGGTTGCCAGATGATGTCCAACCTGCACGAGCTGATCCCGGGCAGCGAGTTCTGGCCGCACTTCGTGCGTAACCGTTCCGAGCAGTTCGAAGCGCGCGTGGCGATGGTTCAGGTTCAGGAATCGAACTCGATCTTCCTGCAGGGCATGGCCGGTTCGCGTATGCCGATCGCCATCGCTCACGGTGAAGGTCATGCTGAATTCGCCAGCGAAGAAGCGTTGCTGCAAGCCGATCTGTCGGGTTGCGTGGCGATGCGTTTCGTCGACAACCACGGCAAGGTTACCGAGCGCTACCCGGCCAACCCGAACGGCTCGCCGCGCGGGATCACCGGTTTGACCAGCCGTGACGGTCGCGTGACCATCATGATGCCGCACCCGGAGCGGGTGTTCCGCGCCGTGCAGAACTCGTGGCGCTCGGAAGAGTGGAACGAAGACGCGCCGTGGATGCGTATGTTCCGTAACGCTCGTGTGTGGGTGAACTAAGCGCTGTGTACAAGCTCAGTTTTTTTGTTCCTCAGAGCCATGTTGAGGTGGTCAAGGGGGCTGTGTTCGCTGCCGGTGGTGGGCGGATCGGTGCTTATGATCACTGTTCGTGGCAGGTGCTTGGGTTGGGTCAGTTTCGGCCTTTGGACGGTAGTCAGCCGTTTATTGGTCAGGCGGGGCTGGTCGAGCAGGTTGAGGAATGGAAGGTTGAGCTGGTGGTCAGCGATGAGTTGATTGGTGTTGTGGTGGCGGCTCTGAAGCAGAGTCATCCCTATGAGACGCCGGCTTACGAGGTATGGCGGTTGGAGGATTTCTGATCTTCCTGCCGTTGAAATGAGAAACCCGCTGATTCGTCAGCGGGTTTCTTATTGCCCGGGATTCAATGAATGCACTCATTCCACTGTGGGAGCGAGCCTGCTCGCGATAACGGCCTGATAGCCGACCCATCTCCCGCAGATGTACACCAATCAAAAGTGTGACAGCTGGCTTGCCTGCAAAGGCGGCCTGACAGCCGACCTATCTCTCGCAGATGTACCCCAATCCAAACTGTGGGAGCGGGCTTGCTCGCGAAGGCGCCCTGACAGCCGACCAATCTCTCGCAGATGTACCCCAATCAAACCTGTGGGAGCTGGCTTGCCTGCGATGGCGGCCTGACAGCCGGCCTATCTCCTGCAGATGTACACCAATCCATTGTGGGAGCGAGCCTGCTCGCGATGACGGCCTGACAGCCGACCAACCTCTTGCAGGTGTACATATCCATTCCTGCGGTAACGGCCACTTACGGTTTCGCTCTTACAGCGACTCACTTTTGCAGACGCCCAAAAGTAAGCAAAACGCTTCGCCCCAAGCGTACGGCACCTCGCCTAGGCTCGGCGTTCCCTCGCTCCGGTGTCCATCAGGGGGCATCGCCTACGGTCTGCTGCGCGACGACCTCCTCTCGATGTGTCCGGCTGCGCCGTACGGCGCTGCGCGCCCACCCCCTGATGAACACCTCCACTCGGCCTCCCGATAGGGGCGGGTGGATCAAGATCAACAGCAAAGCACGGCGGCCTACCGGCCGGCCTGAGTGGTAAGTGCGCGAACGGCATTAGATCGTTCCCACGCTCTGCGTCACGATTCACGAGCTGACGCGGAGCATGGGAACGATCATTTGTGTAATACCCGTAGGACGAGGCAGGAACTCGACGACAGCATCACGGACAACGCAGAAATCTCTGACAAGTCTTTAAGGTTGCCCCTCGGAAGCACGGCCTCTAGCCTTTGAATGTCGCTGCCAATTCAGCGACCGGGACTGCAAGCCCGCCGATAATTTGTTAGGCGCTTACAGGCGCCGCATCTACAACTGATGCCGGTCGCTCCAATAATTTCTCAGGAGCTCCACAATGATCAAAGACAACTCCACCCCCCCAGAACACGACGACGTCTCCCCCTACGAATCCCTCGATTCAAAAAAGCTCCACGACGCCGCCCACCGTGCCCTCGATCACTACCTGAAACCCACGCTCGCCAAACTGCGCTTCAGCGATCTGCGCTCAGACCGCCTGTTCAGCGTTGCGCCCGACGTGGGCCTCGAAAGCCTGTTGGCCAATGCCTCGGAAGATCTGGCGTCGGTCAAGGTCATGGCCGCCGACCTGGCATTCGAGATCGAGGGTTCGCGACGCAGCGTGGCGCTGGCGATTTGCCGGATGGTCGATGGCGCTCTGCTGTTGGTGGACAAGGCGCTGGATGACTACAACCCGTCGGAGTCGGATCAGTTTTACGTCAAGGAATAGCGGCGCAGCAGGTCATTCATGCGCCACAAAACGAAAAAACCGCTGAGCCGGAAACGGTCAGCGGTTTTTTGTTGGGCGGGGAACGTCGAGGTTCGGATGTACTTTGTGGCGAGGGAGCTTGCTCCCGCTCGGCTGCGAAGCAGTCGTAAAATCGGCTAAGCGTTGTTTCTGGAAATATGGGTTGCCCGGTTTTGGGAGTGCTCCGCACTCCAGCGGGAGCAAGCTCCCTCGCCACAGGAGTTGTGTCGATTTTCAGACTTTGGCGCTGACCTCACTACGATTCACCAAGCCCTCCAGCGCCTCACTCAAACTCAACGCCTTGTCGCCAATCAATAGGTGCCACACGCCACCGTCCAACGCGCTGACACCCTGGCAACCCAGGTCCTTCAGCTGACATTCCGACAGCGCTTTCCCATCCGCCAGTTGCAGGCGAATCCGGGTCATGGCCACGCAATCCAGTTGCAGCACGTTGTCGCTGCCACCCACGGCGATAAGCCATTTCTGCGCTTCTGGTGTCTCCACGGGTGCTGCTTTCGGCGCTTCTTCGGTCACCACTACAGCGGCTACCAAAGCTGAACCAGCAGTCGGCATCGCCTGGCGAATTTCATCGGCGATGCTGTCCGCCAGCGGCCCGACCACTACCTGCAAGCTGCCGCCTTTGCCGGGGCGAACCACGGCCATGGCGCCGAGGGCTTTCAATTCGCTGTCGGAGGCTTTGTTGCGGTCGACCATTTCCAGGCGCAAGCGCGTGGTGCAAGCGCCGACGGTGATCAGGTTTTCAGCACCGCCCAAGGCTTGAATGTAGGCTCCGGCGCGTTGATTTTCGCTCAGCACCACCTTTTCACCGACGACGACACCTTCACGCCCCGGTGTCTTCAGGTTGAAGCGACGGATGCAGAAGTCGAACACCACGTAGTAGATCACCGCGTACGCCAGGCCTACCGGGAACACCAGCCAGCCGTTAGTGGACTTGCCCCAGCCCAGTGCCATGTCGATGGCGCCGCCGGAGAAGGTGAAGCCCAAATGGATGTTCAGCGCGTTGGTGATGGCCATCGCCATGCCTGTCAGCAGCGCGTGCAGCAAATACAGCAGCGGTGCGAGGAACATGAAGGCGAATTCGATTGGCTCGGTGACGCCGGTCAGGAACGAGGTCAGGGCCATCGACAGGAAGATCCCGCCCATGACTTTGCGGCGTTCCGGCAGGGCGTTGCGGTACATCGCCAGGCAGGCGGCGGGCAGACCGAAGATCATCATCGGGAACATCCCGGTCATGAACTGGCCGCCCTTCGGGTCGCCGGCAAAATAGCGTGCCAGGTCGCCGGTGACGATGGCGCCGGTGGTCGGGTCGGTGAAGCTGCCGAAGATGAACCACGCCATGTTGTTGAGGATGTGGTGCAGGCCGGTGATGATCAGCAAGCGGTTGAACACGCCGAAGACGAAGGCACCGATGCTGCCGCTTTCCAGCAGCAGTTGGCCGAAGCTGTTGATGCCGTGCTGGATCGGCGGCCAGATCAAACCGAAGATTACGCCTAGGCCAACGGCGCTGAACCCGGTGGCAATCGGCACGAAGCGCCGGCCGCCGAAGAACGCCAGGTATTCCGGTAGCTTGATGTCCTTGAAGCGGTTGTACAGCGCGCCGGCCATCAAGCCGCTGATGATCCCGGCGAGCATGCCCATGTTGATGCTCGTATCCAGCACCTTGAGCGTCGAGACCATCACCAGGTAACCAATCGCCCCGGCCAGCCCGGCGGTGCCGTTATTGTCCCGGGCGAACCCGACTGCGATGCCGATGGCGAAGATCAGCGCCAGGTTGGCGAAGATCACTTGCCCGGCGTCGTGGATGATCGCGATGTTCAAAAGGTCGGTGTCGCCCAGACGCAGCAACAGGCCGGCAATCGGCAGGATCGCGATGGGCAGCATCAGCGCCCGTCCGAGGCGCTGCAAGCCTTCGATGAAGAGTTGGTACATGGCGTATCTCCCTGTGTTCTTGTTGTTTTTAGCTCAGAGGCCAATGTTGATGACAGGCGTGACGCACCGCCGTGGCGCTGCTCAGGTTGAGCAGGGTGGCGCTGAAGCGTCGGCAGTCGGCGGCGTCCAGTTGGCGGACGCGCTCCTTGATTTCACCGACTTGCGGCGGGCTGACGGACAGCTCGCTGATACCCAGGCCAATCAGCACCGGGGTCGCCAGCGGATCGGAGGCCAGCGCGCCGCAAACACCGACCCAACGCTGATGCTTGGCGGCACCGATGCAGGTCTGGGCGATCAACCGCAGCAGCGCCGGGTGCAGGGCATCGACCCGTGCGGCGAGACCGGCATGGTCGCGGTCCATGGCCAGGGTGTATTGGGACAGGTCGTTGGTGCCAATGGACAGGAAGTCCGCGTGTTCCGCCAATTGCTCGGCGAGCAGCGCCGCGGCCGGGACTTCGATCATCACCCCCAGTTCTGGACGCTGCGTGAGCGCAAGCTCGGCGCACAAGGCATCGAGGCGTTGGCGGATGTACAGCAATTCGTCGACCTCGGTGACCATCGGCAGCAAAATCCGGCAGCGCTGCAACGGGCTAACTTGCAGCAGTGCGCGCAATTGTTGGTCGAGCAGCTCCGGGCGCACCTGCGCCATGCGGATGCCGCGCAGGCCGAGCACCGGGTTGGCTTCGGCCGGCAGCGGCAGGTAGTCGAGTTGTTTGTCGCCGCCGACGTCGATGGTGCGGATGATCACCGACTTGTCGCCCATGGCATCCAGCACCGCTTGATAGGCCTGGCGCTGTTCCTGTTCATCCGGTGCGGTCTGGCGATCGACGAACAGAAACTCGGTGCGCAGCAGGCCAACGCCATCGGCGCCGCCTTTCAACGCATCAGCCGCCTCATTGCTGGAGGCCACGTTGGCCGCGACTTCGATCCGCAGACCATCACGGGTGTGTGCCGGGGTGTGGGCTTGCGCTTGTTGGTGTTCGCGGCGTTGCAGATGTTCACGCTGGGCCTGGGCGACTTGCTCCAGGCGTTGGCTGTCGGGCGTCAGCTCCAGGCGTCCACCATCGGCGTCCAGCACCACCGATTGGCCTTGCGGTAGATGGAGCAGTGAGGCGCTGAGGGCAACCAGGCACGGCAGGCCTTTGCCACGGGCAAGAATCGCCACGTGGGAGGTCGCGCCACCTTCGGCCATGCACAGCCCGGCGACGCCTTGCTGGCTCAGTTGCAGCAAATCGGAAGGGGTCAGTTCATGTGCGGCGACGATAGCGCCGGCCGGTACGTCGTAGTGCCAGTCCTGACCGAGCAAGGCGCGCAGTACCCGTTGCCTGAGGTCGCGCAGGTCGTTGGCGCGTTCGGCCAGCAGTGGGTTGCCGAGCTGTTGCAACACCTCGCATTGCACCTCGATCGACTGGCTCCAGGCGTGGGTGGCGGCGCTGCCCTGATCGATCGACTGGATGGCCGCTTCAAGCAGCGCCGGGTCTTCGAGCAGCGCCAGGTGGGCGGCGAAAATCTGTTCCTCTTCGGTGTGTTTGTGCTTTTTGGCGTGGGACAGCGTTTCGCGGATTTCGCAGCGAACCTGTTCCAGCGCACGGTCGAGGGCTTGCAGTTGTTCTTCGGCGTTATGCTTGCCGGTGTCTTCCGGTAGAGGGATGGCCGCCAGTTGGAACAGCGGGCCGCCGACCAGGCCCGGCGCTGCACAGACACCATTGAGCACGCCGGCTTCGGCGGTACGGGTACGCAGGGCAATCGGTGTCGGTGCGGCCGCGTGGCTGTCGTCGTTGACCGCCGTGGACAAGGCGTTCAACAAGGCTTGCAGCGCCGCCTTGGCGTCCGCGCCCTTGCAACTGACTTGAACCTCGTCCTGCTCGCCAATCCCCAGGCCCATTAGCCCGATCAGGCTGTCGCACGACGCCGATTTACCGGCGAAATGCAGCTGTGATTTGCTGTTGAACAGGTGCGCGGTCTGGCGGATCAGCGCCGCTGGTCGTGCATGCAGACCGCCGCGATGGATGATGCGAATGTGCCCGTGAACCTCGGCACCTGAGCTGTCTGCCTCGACCTGTGCGCTGTGGGTGGTTCTTGGCACGATGTGCAGCAACGGCTCGCCGACCTTGACCGATTTGAGGGTGATCGGCAGCACCTGGAAGTCTTCGCTGTTGGTCAGGATCAACAGGCTGACCAGGCTTTTGCAGCCTTGCGCGACCTGGTCCAGATCAAAGCGCAGCAGCGCCTGGCCATTACTGACGCGGGTGCCTTCCTTGACCAGCATCGAGAACCCTTCGCCTTGCAGCTCGACGGTGTCCAGGCCCAGGTGCAGCAGCAGTTCGGCGCCATTGTCGGCGCGCAGGGTCACGGCATGGCCGGTGCGGGCAACATGCACCACCACCCCGGCACACGGTGCGTGCAGGGTGTTGTTCAGCGGGTCGATGGCAATCCCGTCGCCCATGGCGCCGCTGGCGAACACCGGGTCGGGAACCTTGGCGAGCGTGAGCACCGGGCCGCTGAGCGGGGCGCTGAGGGTCAGGTCTTTATTGTTGTTATGCATGGCTCGGTACTCGAATCTGGCGTGTTAATGGGTCCGGGTCACTTTGCTCAAGTGACGCGGCTGGTCCGGGTCCATGCCGCGGGCGACTGCGAGGCCGGCCGCCATGACGTAGAAACTCTGGATGGCGAGTATCGGGTCCAGCGCCGGGTGCTCGGCGCGGCTCAGCGTCAGGTCGCGTTCGCTGACGTCATCCGGGGCGGCCAGCAACACGCGGGCACCGCGCTGACGCATCTCGGCGGCGAGGCTCAGCAAGCCAGCCTGTTCGGCGCCGCGCGGGGCGAACACCAGCAGGGGGTAGTTGTCGTCGATGAGTGCCATTGGCCCGTGTTTGACTTCGGCGCTGCTGAAGGCTTCGGCCTGGATCGCCGAGGTTTCCTTGAGTTTCAGTGCCGCTTCCTGAGCAATCGCGAACCCGGCACCACGGCCGATGACCATCAAGCGTTGGCAGTCACGCAGTACGTTGACCGCCAAGCTCCAGTCCTGCGTGGCGGCGTCGCGCAATCCTTCTGGCAGCGCGAGGCCTGCTTGCAGCAATTCGGCGTCGTGCTTCCAGTGGGCGATCAGCCGCGCGCTGGCGCTGAGGGTGGCGATGAAACTTTTGGTCGCGGCGACGCTGCTTTCGGTACCGGCGCACAGCGGCAGGCTGAATTCACAGGCGGCCTCCAGTGGCGAGTTCTCGGCATTGACCATCGAAATGCTCAGGGCGCCACGTTTGCGCAGCAGACGCAGGCTGTTGACCAGGTCCGGACTTTGCCCGGACTGCGAGAACGCGAATACCGCCTGACCACTGACCTTCAGCGGCGCTTGCTGCATGGTCACCACCGACATCGGCAGCGATGCCACCGGAATACCGACGTGCTGCATGGTCAGGTAGGCAAAGTAGCTGGCGGCGTGATCGGAACTGCCACGGGCGACCGTCATCGCCACTTGCGGCGGCTGACGGTTCAGGCGTCCGGCAATCTCGATCATCTGCGGGTCCAGTTGCTGCAACTGAGCGTCGACCGCCTTGTACGAGGACAGCGCCTCTTCAAGCATTTTTGAAGTCAATGTCTTCTCCTTCGACCGTTACGGCGGTCAGTGTGAGTGAGCGATCCAGACGCACGCAGTCAGCCCAGGCGCCGGGTTGCAGGCGGCCGCGCTCATGGATGCCGAGATAATCGGCAGGGAATTGCGACAGCCGTTGCGAGGCCTCGGCCAGTGGCAGGCCGATCTTCACCAGGTTGCGCAGCGCCTGATCCATGGTCAGGGTGCTGCCAGCCAGCGTGCCGTCGGGCAGGCGCACGCCGCCCAGGCATTTGGTCACGGTGTGGCTGCCGAGCTTGTATTCGCCGTCCGGCATGCCGGCGGCGGCGGTGGAATCGGTGACGCAATACAGGCACGGGATCGATCGCAGGGCTACGCGGATGGCGCCGGGATGCACGTGCAGCAGGTCGGGAATCAGTTCCGCGTACTTGGCGTGGGCCAGTGCCGCGCCGACGATTCCCGGTTCGCGGTGATGCAGCGGGCTCATGGCGTTATAAAGGTGGGTGAAACTGCTGGCGCCGGCCTCCAGCGCCGCGACACCTTCTTCGTAGCTGCCCAGGGTGTGGCCGATCTGCATGCGAATGCCGCGATCGCTGAGGGCGCGAATCAGTTTGTCGTGTCCGGCGATTTCCGGGGCAATGGTGATCACCCGGATCGGCGCCAGTGCCAGGTAGGCTTCGACTTCGGCCATCAGCGCGGTGTGGGCAAAGTTCGGTTGTGCACCGAGTTTTCCAGGGTTGATGTACGGTCCTTCGAGGTGCACGCCGAGTACCCGGGCGCAGCCTTTCGGGCGCTGTTCGCAGAACTCGCCGACCTCGGCCAGCACCCGGGAAATCTCTTCCGGTGGCGCGGTCATGGTGGTGGCCAGCAGCGAGGTGGTGCCGAAACGCACGTGGGTTTTGGTGATGGTGTCGAAGGCCGGCGTGCCTTCCATGATGTCCTTGCCGCCACCGCCGTGAACGTGCAGGTCGATGAAACCCGGCAGCAGGTAAGGCAGGTCGTTGTCCGCCGGGTCGCAGAGCTGACCTTCGATACGCACGATCTTGCCGTGTTCATGGATCAAGCGGCCGCGGATCCAGCCTTGGGCGGTGAGGATGTTGTCTTCGGACATCAGTGGTTCTCCGGCTTCAATGACACAGGGCTCAGCGACGCAGCTCTGCGACAAAGTCGTAGTAGTCGTTGCGGCAATAGGTGTCGGTGACTTCGATCGGGGTGTTGTCTTCGAGGTAACCGACCCGGGTCATCAGCAGCATGGCGGTGCCGGGGGCGATGCCGACCAGCGCGGCGAATTCGTCCGAGGCGTTGATCGCCTGAATGTGTTGCAGGGCACGCACCACCGGTTTGCCAATGCCGTCGAGATATTCGTAAAGCGAATCCCCGACCGCTTGCGGCTGGGCAATGATCGAGGCGGGCAGGGTGCTCATCTCGATGGCCATCACGGTGTCGTCGGCTTTACGCAAACGCTTGAGGCGCGCGACCTTGTCGTAGGGCGAGAGCGCAAGGCGGATCAGTTCTTCGTGGGTCGGCTGGGTGATTTCCCGCTCCAGCCATTGCGAACTCGGCACGAAACCTTTGAGGCGGAGCATTTCGCTGAAGCCGGACAGTCGCGACAGCGGTTGTTCGAGGCGCGGAGTGATGAAGGTGCCGGAGCCTTGGCTGCGACGGATCAAGCCTTGTTCGAACAGCACTTCCAGCGCCTTGCGGGCGGTCACGCGGGAGATGTTCAGCATTTCGCTGAGGTTGCGTTCCGACGGCAATGCCTGCTCGGCTTTCCACTGGCCGGCATGAATCGCCGCTTCCAGGTTGCGCGCCAGTTGCAGGTACAACGGCGTTGGCTGGGTGTCGTCAGGGCGCAGGGCCAGGATGTGGTTCATGGGTGTAGGTCCGATGGGGAGAGTGGAGTGTTGTTGCCCCGGTCATGGCGCAAAACTAATACCACTTAAATACCATGTCAACGCCAGTGGTCCACTAGGGGCGAGCGAGTAAGCGCTGCGCTGGAGGGCGCGGCGGTATTGGGTTTTAAGTGGTATTAGGGGAGGGGGATGCAGCAGCAGAAATAGCAGTCTGCGTCAGTGCCTGTGGTGTGAAGTGGTATTCAACCTTGGTGCGTACGAGGGCTGTGATTTTTTTTATTTATTTTTGATTACGGCTGAAAGTCATGCGGTCGGTAGGCTTTTGTGGCGAGGGGGCTTGTCGGAACGCCGCACCGCCCCGTTCGGCTGCGTAGCAGTCGTAAAGTCGGCACGCGCGGTAAGCCCGATGGAGCGGGGTCGCAGGTTTTAGCACTGCTTCGCAGCGCAACGGGGGCAAGCCCCCTCGCCACAGGTATTGGGGGGGGGAGGGCTATGGGCGGATTTCGATCATCGTGCCGTCTTTGACCAGGCCCCAGACTTCGCGCATGTCGACGTTGCGCATACCAATGCAGCCGTCGGTCCAGTCCAGGGTGTGGAACAGCTCTTCAGGGTTTTCTTCAGTGTCCGGGGTGCCATGGATCATGATCATGCCACCGGGCTGCACACCTTCGCGGCGCGAGCGGACGGAATCGCTGATGTTCGGGTAGGAAATGTGCATGGCCAGGTTGAAGCGGTCGCTGACCTTGCGCCAGTCCAGCCAATACAAACCTTCTGGAGTGCGTCGATCACCCTCCATCAGTTTCGGGCCCTTGGGGTTTTTGCCCAGCGAGATGCGATAGGTCCGCAGTGGCTTGCCATCATTGATCAGCTGCAACTGATGGGCAGATTTGAGCACCAACACTTTTTCGATGATTTTGCCGTCCAGGGTCTCCGTGGTGGCAGCGTGGGAAACCATGACAAACGACAGGCAGAAAGCGGCAAGCAACCAGCGCATTAAAACGATATCCCTGAGAGTACGGCGTATTTTTATAGTTTAAATGATCGCAGGCTGAGCGAGCGGAGGAATTGATTCGGAACGCACAGGAAAATGTTCTACCCGGCGGTCAGCGAAGAAGCATTCTAGGGTACGGCCGACCGTGCGGAAAGCCAGCTCCGACCACGGGATGTCGGCTTCATCGAAAAGCCTCACTTCCAGGCTTTCTTCGCCCGCGGCAAAGTCCAGGTCCGTCAGTTCAGCACGAAAGAATACGTGCACCTGGCTGATGTGCGGCACATCGATCAGCGTATAGATGTTCAGGTTGCGCACCCGTGCACACGCTTCTTCGGCGGTTTCGCGAATGGCTGCCTGTTCGATGGTTTCACCGTTTTCCATGAAACCGGCCGGCAAGGTCCAATAACCGCGGCGCGGCTCGATGGCGCGCCGGCATAACAACACCTGAGTACCCCAGATTGGCAGGCAGCCAGCGACAATATTCGGGTTCTGATAATGAATGGTCTGGCACTGGTCGCAGACGTACCGCAGGCGCGAGTCGCCTTCAGGAATGCGTTGGGTGACCGGGTTACCGCACTGGCTGCAGAATTTCATGCTGGGCTTCCGAAAATGCTGCGCCTATCTTGGCGCGCGGTGGTGTCTGTCGGCAAGTTGTCGTTTAGCGACATGCCATGGTTCGGGGGGTTGGGCGGTCGATGTGTTTGGTGCATGATGCAAGGTAGCTAACAAATCGAGAGCACTCATGCTGGACGAGCTACTGCATCGGGTAAGCAACCACACGCCGCGCACGCTGGAAACCGACCTGCGTTTTCCGGAGGCCGCGGTCCTGGTGCCTATCACCCGCAGTGATGAACCGGAGCTGGTTCTGACCCTGCGTGCCAGCGGGCTCTCGACCCACGGCGGTGAAGTGGCCTTCCCCGGCGGGCGACGCGATCCGGAAGACCCGGACCTGATTTTCACCGCATTGCGCGAAGCCGAAGAAGAAATCGGCCTGCCACCCGGTCTGGTGGAAGTCATCGGCCCGTTGAGTCCGTTGATCTCCCTGCACGGGATCAAGGTCACGCCTTACGTCGGGGTGATTCCGGACTTCGTCGAGTACCGGGCCAACGATGCTGAAATTGCCGCAGTGTTCAGCGTACCGCTGGAGTTCTTCCGCAAGGACCCGCGTGAACACACGCACCGCATCGATTATCAGGGCCGCAGCTGGTATGTGCCGAGCTACCGTTTCGGCGAATACAAGATCTGGGGCCTGACCGCAATCATGATCGTCGAGCTGATCAACCTGCTCTATGACGCGCAGATCAGCCTGCATCAACCACCGAAAAGCTTTATTAATATTTGAAACCGTCGCGCGTATGGCGTGAAGCCTGCTTTGCAAGTGAGCCTGCCTGGCCTTGAGGACAATAAGATGAAATACCGCCTGGGCGACGCCCGCGTCGAAACTCACCCGCAGAGCTGGGTCGCACCTAACGCCGTGCTGGTGGGCAAGGTCAAACTGGAAGAGGGCGCCAACGTCTGGTTCAACGCCGTGTTGCGCGGCGACAACGAGCTGATCCTGATCGGCAAGAACAGTAATGTGCAGGACGGCACGGTGATGCACACCGACATGGGCTATCCGTTGACCATCGGCACCGGAGTAACCATTGGTCATAACGCCATGTTGCACGGCTGCACGGTGGGCGATTACAGCCTGATCGGCATCAACGCGGTGATCCTCAACGGCGCGAAAATCGGCAAGAACTGCATCATCGGCGCCAACTCGCTGATCGGCGAAGGCAAGGAAATTCCTGACGGTTCGCTGGTCATGGGCTCGCCGGGCAAAGTAGTACGTGAACTGACCGAGCCGCAGAAGAAAATGCTCGAAGCCAGCGCCGCGCACTATGTGCATAACTCGCAGCGCTATGCCCGCGATCTGGTCGAGCAGGAACAATGAACGCCACCGAAAAACCCGTACGCTCACCGTGCGTGAACATTTGCGCACTGGATGAGGACGACATCTGCACCGGCTGCCAACGCACGGTGGAGGAGATTACCCGCTGGAGCCGCATGGACAACGACGAACGCCGCAAGGTGCTGGGGTTGTGTCATGAGCGGGCCAAATCGAGCGGAGTGCTTTGGATGTTGCCTTCCAAGTCCAGCTCCTGAGTCCGGGGCTTTTGTGGCGAGGGGGCTTGCCCCCGTTGCGTTGCGAAGCGGCGCAAAAACTTGCAACTGCGCTCTGTCAGGCACACCCATTTACTGATTTTGCGGCTGCTGCGCAACCGAACGGGGTGGTGCGGCGTTCCGACAAGCCCCCTCGCCACAGGTGATGTGTACACCTCATGAACTGAACTTGGCCGAGTTCTTTGCCTGAAGTACCCTGTGCACAAAATTGACAGGTATCCCAGCGCGCCATGTTCTTCCTGATTGCTTACATCAGCAGTGTCGTGCTGATCAACTACGCCTTTTCCACTGCCCCGCACCTGGACATCATCTGGTCGGCCTGGGGTGGCCTGATATTTGTGCTGCGCGACATGGTGCAAACCCGTTTCGGTCACGGCGCGCTCGTCGCGATGCTGGCGGCGCTGGCGTTGTCCTACCTCACCTCCGACCCCTCCATCGCCTTGGCCAGCGCCATTGCCTTTGCCGTTTCGGAGTGTATTGACTGGCTGGTATTCAGCATTACCAAGCGTCCGTTGCACGACCGTCTGTGGATAAGTTCGGCGCTGAGCATTCCGCTGGATACCTTCATCTTCTTCGGCATGATCGATGCCCTGACGCCGGGCGTGATCCTCACCGCCCTGGGCTCGAAATTCGCCGGCGTGACCATCGTCTGGCTGGCCATGGCCTGGCGTTTGCGCAAGAACGCGCTGGCAAGCTGAGCCAAACCCTCAGGTTCATGTAAAATGCCGCGCTTTCTCCCTAAGGGATGCGCGCCTGGCGCCGCATCCCTCGATGATCCGCTCCTTTGAGGACCTGAGATGACCCGTATCGGAACTCCATTGTCGCCAACCGCGACCCGCGTATTGATGTGTGGCTGTGGTGAGTTGGGCAAGGAAGTGGTGATCGAGCTGCAACGCCTGGGCGTTGAAGTGATTGCCGTGGATCGTTACGCCAACGCGCCGGCGATGCAGGTGGCGCATCGCAGCCACGTGATCAACATGCTCGACGGCGCGGCCCTGCGTGCCGTGATCGAAGCCGAGAAGCCGCACTTCATCGTGCCGGAAATCGAAGCCATCGCCACCGCCACGCTGGTTGAGCTGGAAGCCGAAGGCTTCACCGTGATCCCGACCGCTCGCGCTGCGCAGTTGACCATGAACCGTGAAGGCATCCGTCGTCTGGCGGCTGAAGAGCTGGACCTGCCGACCTCGCCGTACCACTTCGCCGATACCTTCGAAGACTACCGCAAGGCGGTCGACGACCTGGGCTTCCCGTGCGTGGTCAAGCCGGTCATGAGTTCCTCGGGCAAAGGCCAGAGCCTGCTGCGCAGCGTCGATGACGTGCAGAAAGCCTGGGATTACGCGCAGGAAGGCGGTCGTGCCGGTAAAGGTCGGGTGATCATCGAAGGTTTTATCGACTTCGACTACGAAATCACCTTGCTCACCGTTCGCCACATCGGCGGCACCACGTTCTGTGCGCCGGTCGGCCATCGTCAGGAGAAGGGCGACTATCAAGAATCCTGGCAGCCGCAAGCGATGAGCCCGATTGCGCTGGCGGAGTCCGAGCGCGTGGCCAAAGCCGTGACCGAAGCCCTGGGTGGCCGTGGTCTGTTTGGCGTTGAGCTGTTCATCAAGGGTGATCAGGTGTGGTTCAGCGAAGTTTCTCCGCGCCCGCACGACACCGGTCTGGTGACCCTGATTTCTCAGGACCTGTCGCAGTTCGCCTTGCATGCACGGGCGATTCTCGGCTTGCCGATCCCGTTGATCCGTCAGTTCGGCCCATCGGCGTCGGCAGTGATTCTGGTGGAAGGGCAGTCGACCCAGACCGCTTTCGCCAACCTGGGTGCCGCACTGGCAGAGCCGGATACGGCGCTGCGCCTGTTTGGCAAGCCGGAAGTCAACGGTCAGCGCCGCATGGGCGTTGCCCTGGCCCGTGACGAGTCGATCGAGGCCGCCCGCGCCAAAGCGACCCGTGCCTCTCAGGCTGTCGTTGTAGAGCTCTAACCGCGTCGCGGCATTCGCGAGCAAGCCCGCTCCCACATTGGATTTCAGTGGTACACAAAATCTGTGTTCACATCGGTCAAATGTGGGAGCGGGCTTGCTCGCGAAGCTTTTGCTTTTACTTCAGGCAACCTGATTCAGGTCGTTATGCCGCGTCTCTTTCAGGCACAGCACCGCGATCAAGCTGATCACCGCTGCTGCTGACACATACCCGCCAACCCAGCTCAAACCGCCCATTGCCACCAGCTTCTGTGCGAAGAACGGTGCTGCCGAAGCGCCAACAATGCCACCCAGGTTGTAGGCCGCCGACGCGCCGGTATAACGCACGCGGGTGGGGAACAGCTCTGGCAGCAGCGCGCCCATCGGGGCGAACGTCACGCCCATCAGAAACAGCTCGATGCACAGGAACAGCGCCACGCCCCAGGTCGTGCCGTGGGTCAGCAGCGGTTCCATGGTGAAGCCCGAGAGAATTGCCAGCACGCCACCGATGATCAGCACCGGTTTGCGCCCGAAACGGTCACTGGCCCAGGCCGACAGTGGTGTGGCTGCAGCCATGAACAGCACGGCGAAGCACAGCAGGCCGAGAAAGGTTTCGCGGCTGTAACCCAGGGTCGAAACACCGTAACTCAGGGAAAACACCGTCGAGATGTAAAACAGCGCGTAGCAGACCACCATCGCCGCCGCACCCAACAGCATCGGCGCCCAGTATTGGCTGAACAGCTCGACCAGCGGGATCTTCACCCGTTCCTGACGCGCCATCGCGTTGGCGAAGACCGGTGTTTCATGCAGTTTCAGGCGCACGTACAGGCCGACCATCACCAGCACGGCGCTGAGCAGGAACGGAATCCGCCAGCCCCAGGAGCGAAACTGCTCGTCGTTCAGGGTCATCGCCAGGGTCAGGAACAGCCCGTTCGCCGCAAGAAAACCGATAGACGGGCCGAGTTGCGGGAACATGCCGAACCAGGCGCGTTTGCCCTTTGGTGCGTTTTCGGTGGCGAGCAATGCTGCACCGCCCCATTCGCCGCCCAGCCCAAGGCCCTGGCCGAAGCGCAACACGCAAAGCAGGATCGGTGCCCAGGCGCCAATGCTCTCGTAACCCGGCAGCACGCCGATCAGCGTGGTGCACACGCCCATCAGCAACAAGGAAGCGACCAGGGTGGATTTGCGCCCGATACGGTCGCCGAAGTGGCCGAACAGCGCCGAGCCTAAAGGGCGGGCCAGGAACGCGATACCGAAGGTCAGGAAGGCCGAAAGCATCTGGGCGGTGCCAGAGGTCTGCGGAAAGAACACCGGGCCGATCACCAGTGCGGCGGCGGTGGCGTAGACGTAGAAGTCGTAGAACTCGATGGCGGTGCCAATGAAACTGGCCGTTGCGACCCGCGTGGTGGAGTTCGTCGGTTGGGCAGGCACGGCGTCGCTGTAAGTGGTGCTGGTAGTCATGCGGTAATCCCTGACAGTCAAGTGCTCCTGTGGAGCGAATTATTATGGTCGAACACCCAGGGATGTGGGTTCTACAGCGGTTTTGCCATCGAGCGCAGGCTTGTGGCCTCGCCAGCGGCTACGTGCCAGATCAAGACCCGGCTGACGCGGTTGTCTTCGGTTTCGAGGATTTCCAGGCGATACCGCCCGATTTTCAGGCACACCGCGCTGTCTGGAATGGTTTCCAGCGCTTCGGTGACCAGCCCGTTGAGGGTTTTCGGGCCGTCGCTCGGCAGGTGCCAGCCAAGACTCTTGTTCAGCTCACGAATCGAGGCCGCGCCCTCGATCACCAACCGGCCGTCGGCCTGCGGGTGAATGTGCGGGTTGTCGAGGCTGTGCTGGCTTTCGAATTCGCCGACGATTTCTTCGAGAATGTCTTCCAGGGTGACGATGCCTTCTACTTCACCGTATTCGTCGACCACCATGCCCAAGCGGCGCTGCTGCTTGTGAAAGTTCAGCAATTGCAGTTGCAGCGGGGTGCTTTCCGGGACGAAGTAAGGTTCGTGGCACGCCGCCAGCAAGGCGTCTTTGGTCAGGCTGGCGTCGGGCAGCAAATGGCGGATCTGCCGGGTATTGAGCACCGCTTCGACCTGGTTGATATCACTGTGAAACACCGGCAGGCGCGTGCGTTTGTTAGCGCGCAGCTGTTCGATGATTTCCTCGATCGAGTCGTCCAGATTGATCCCGTCGACTTCGCTGCGCGGCACCAGGATGTCGTTGACGGTGATGTTATCCAGCGCATGAATGCCCGACAGCGCGTGTGGGCGGCAGGCCGGGTGTTCGTGGTCGGTGCCGTCGTTCTGTGGGGCCGGTGGTTCGTCTTCGCTTTGCTGGACGACCTTGATCTTGCGTGCGAACGGCTTGAGCAGCAATTGGCTGATGCCGCCGAGCAGCCAGGCGGCCGGGTAAATTATTTTCAGCGGCACGCCGAGCAGGGTGTTGCCCAGCGCCAGAATGGCGTCCGGATAACGGCTGGCAAGGGTGCGTGGCAGGTAATCGGCAAATACCAGTAACGCAGCAGTGGCGCTCAGGCAGGCGAGCCATGGGCCTTTTTCAGCCCAGCCGAAAATCGCCAGCAGCGTGCTGATGACTACCACCAGTGCGCGGCACAGGGTATTGCAGAAGATCAGGCTGTTGAGCGGGAAGTTGAGTTTCGCCACCGGCTTGTCGCCAGAGCGCGAGGCGGTCCGCTGGGTCAATAGATGTTGCTGTGCGGCTTCGATGGCGGTGAACAGCCCTGACCACAAGATCAGCAGGGCTAGCACGGCGAGCAGCGGCCCTATGGGCAGGTTATCCATAACGAGCGCCCGTCAGATGTGCAGGATGAATTCGCGGACCAGCTTGCTGCCGAAATAGGCCAGCATCAGCAGGCAGAAACCGGCGAGGGTCCAGCGAATGGCCTTGTGGCCGCGCCAGCCAAGACGATTGCGGCCCCACAGCAACACGCTGAACACGATCCAGGCCAGGCATGCCAGCAGGGTTTTGTGCACCAGATGCTGGGCGAACAGGTTTTCGACGAACAGCCAGCCGGAGATCAGCGACAGTGACAGCAGGGTCCAGCCGGCCCAGAGGAAACCGAACAGCAGGCTTTCCATGGTTTGCAGCGGCGGGAAGTTCTTGATCAGCCCGGACGGGTGCTTGTGCTTGAGCTGGTGGTCCTGGACCAACAGCAGCAAGGCCTGGAACACCGCGATGGTGAACATGCCGTAGGCGAGGATCGACAGCAGGATATGCGCCAGAATCCCCGGTTCTTCGTCGATCACCTGCACCGTGCCCGAAGGCGCGAACTGCGCCAGCAGCACCGTGGTCATCCCCAGCGGGAACAACAACACCAGCAGGTTTTCCACCGGGATCCGTGAGCAGGCCAGCAGTGTCAGCGCGATAACGGCCGCGGCGATCAGGCTGGCGGCACTGAAAAAGTCCAGGCCCAGGCCAGTCGGCATCATCAGGTGGGTGAGGAGGCTCGCGCTGTGGGCCAGCACGGCAAGGATGCCGAGCGAGACCAGCAGGCGTTTGTTCGCCTTGGCGCCTTGGGCCAGACGAGTGCCTTGATAGAGAGTCGCAGCGGCGTATAAGCAGGCGGCGGCGAGGGTGCTGAGCAAACTGGGTGACAAAGGGAGCATAAATCCTGTTAGGCAAGCCCGAAAGAGGCTGAGTTTGGCATACAACCGACATGACACGAAAGACCACTCAACCAGACGGCGGGTGTGCGCCAGACGCAGTCTTCGCTATAATCCGCGACCTGCCCACGCCGCAGGCTCGCCGAGCACATGTTTTTCACGGTCTGGGCCGCCATTACCTCGGTCTCCATAGGGCCTGAAAGGATCGCGCATGTTTGAAAACTTAACCGACCGTCTCTCGCAGACGCTGCGCCATGTCACCGGCAAGGCCAAGCTGACCGAGGACAATATCAAAGACACCCTGCGCGAAGTGCGTATGGCGTTGCTCGAAGCCGACGTCGCCTTGCCGGTGGTCAAAGACTTCGTCAACTCGGTCAAGGAGCGCGCTGTCGGCACCGAGGTGTCGCGCAGCCTGACGCCGGGCCAGGCCTTCGTGAAGATCGTCCAGGCCGAACTCGAAAGCCTGATGGGCGCGGCCAACGAAGATTTGAACCTGAGCGCCGTGCCGCCTGCCGTCATTTTGATGGCCGGTCTGCAAGGTGCCGGTAAAACCACCACCGCTGGCAAACTGGCGCGCTTCCTTAAAGAGCGCAAGAAGAAGTCGGTCATGGTGGTGTCGGCGGACGTTTACCGCCCGGCCGCGATCAAGCAGCTGGAAACCCTGGCCAACGACATCGGCGTGACGTTCTTCCCGTCCGACCTGAGCCAGAAGCCGGTCGACATCGCCGAAGCGGCTATTAAAGAAGCCAGACTGAAATTCATCGACGTGGTCATCGTCGATACCGCCGGTCGCCTGCACATCGACGAAGAGATGATGGGCGAGATCAAGGCCCTGCACGCGGCGATCAAACCGGTCGAAACGCTGTTCGTGGTCGACGCCATGACCGGCCAGGACGCCGCCATCACGGCCAAGGCCTTTGGCGACGCGCTGCCGCTGACCGGTGTGATCCTGACCAAGGTCGACGGTGACGCCCGTGGCGGTGCCGCGCTGTCGGTGCGTGCGATCACCGGCAAGCCGATCAAGTTCATCGGTATGGGCGAGAAGACCGAAGCCCTCGAACCGTTCCATCCAGAGCGTATTGCGTCGCGTATCCTCGGCATGGGCGACGTGCTCAGCCTGATCGAGCAGGCCGAAGCAACCCTCGACAAAGACAAGGCCGACAAACTGGCCAAAAAGCTGAAGAAGGGCAAAGGCTTCGACCTCGAAGACTTCCGCGATCAGTTGCAACAGATGAAGAACATGGGCGGCCTCGGCGGGCTCATGGACAAACTGCCGAACATCGGCGGAGTGAATCTGGCGCAAATGGGCAATGCCCAGGGTGCGGCAGAGAAGCAATTCAAGCAGATGGAAGCCATCATCAACTCCATGACCCCGGCCGAGCGCCGCGACCCTGAGCTGATCAGCGGTTCGCGCAAGCGTCGGATCGCCATGGGTTCCGGCACCCAGGTGCAGGACATCGGGCGCTTGATCAAGCAGCACAAGCAGATGCAGAAGATGATGAAGAAGTTCTCCGCCAAAGGCGGAATGGCCAAAATGATGCGCGGCATGGGCGGTATGTTGCCCGGCGGCGGCATGCCGAAAATGTAAAGAATTCGCGTCGGCATTCATGTCGGCGCGGCCCCACACGGACGTGGGACCCACAGCAAGCCCGCATTGGCGGGAGCTGACTCGCCGTTGTTCGCAACGGCTCTATAGCAAATCTGGATGGCACACTGACAGGTGCCGGAAAAAGACATTTGCAAAAGTCCGGATATTCCTTAGAATATGCGGCCTTTCGGGCACCTATGCCCGCTGTGCATTTAGATTTGCAGCACCGACTACAGGAACTATGTTCACATGCTAACAATCCGTCTTGCCCTTGGCGGCTCCAAAAAGCGCCCGTTTTACCACTTGACCGTGACCGACAGCCGCAACCCACGCGACGGTTCGCACAAAGAACAAGTTGGTTTCTTCAACCCGATCGCTCGTGGTCAAGAAGTCCGCCTGTCCGTGAACCAAGAGCGCGTAGCCTACTGGCTGAGCGTTGGTGCACAACCTTCTGAGCGCGTTGCTCAGTTGCTGAAGGACGCTTCTAAGGCTGCGGCCTGAGCGATATGAACGCGACGCCAGCAATCGCTGATGATTTGATCGTTATCGGCAAGATTTATTCTATTCATGGCGTTCGCGGCGAAGTGAAGGTCTTTTCCTTTACTGATCCGATTGGAAACCTGTTGGACTACAAAACCTGGACGCTCAAGCGCGAAGGCGATGTACGGCAGGTAGAGCTGGTCAGCGGCCGCGTACAAGGCGGCAAGTTTCTGGTCACAAAGCTCAAAGGTCTCGATGACCGCGAAGAAGCTCGTCTTCTGGCCGGTTTTGAAATCTGCGTGCCGCGTAACCTGTTTCCTGATCTGACCGACGGCGAGTACTACTGGTACCAGCTGGAAGGTCTGAAGGTCATCGACCACCTCGGGCAATTGCTCGGGAAGATCGATCACCTGCTGGAGACTGGCTCGAACGATGTCATGGTGGTCAAGCCTTGCGCTGGCAGCCTGGATGATCGCGAACGCCTGTTGCCCTATACGGAGCAATGCGTGTTGGCCGTCGACCTCGCAGCGGGCGAGATGAAGGTGGATTGGGACGCGGACTTCTAAGCGTGGCTAACTTGCGCGTCGAAGTGATCAGTTTGTTTCCCGAGATGTTTTCCGCCATCAGCGACTACGGCATCACCAGTCGTGCGGTGAAACAGGGGCTCTTGCAGCTGACCTGTTGGAATCCGCGAGACTACACAACGGATCGACATCACACTGTGGATGATCGCCCATTTGGCGGTGGTCCGGGCATGGTGATGAAGATCAAGCCCCTGGAAGATGCTCTGGTTCAGGCCAAGGCAGCAGCCGGGGAGGCGGCGAAGGTAATTTACCTGTCGCCCCAAGGCCGTCAACTGACTCAGTCGGCGGTACGCGAGTTGGCGAATGAGGAAGCATTAATCCTGATTGCCGGCCGCTATGAAGGCATTGACGAGCGTTTTATTGACGCTCATGTCGATGAAGAGTGGTCGATTGGCGACTATGTACTGTCTGGCGGCGAGCTGCCGGCGATGGTCCTGATCGATGCGGTTACACGACTGCTGCCTGGAGCTTTAGGGCATGCGGACTCCGCCGAGGAAGATTCCTTTACGGATGGTTTGCTGGATTGCCCGCACTACACCCGACCTGAGGTGTATGCGGATCAGCGTGTTCCCGACGTGTTGCTGAGTGGCAATCACGCGCATATCCGGCGTTGGCGTTTACAGCAGTCCCTTGGTAGGACCTTTGAACGACGCGCCGATCTTCTGGAAAGCCGCTCGCTTTCTGGAGAAGAGAAGAAGCTGCTCGAGGAATACATCCGCGAGCGGGACGATAGTTAACAACGTATCGATGGTAGATCCGACGATTTACCTTAGGAGCACAGCATGACTAACAAAATCATCCTTGCACTCGAAGCAGAGCAGATGACCAAAGAGATCCCTACCTTTGCCCCGGGCGACACCATTGTCGTTCAGGTGAAAGTGAAGGAAGGCGACCGTTCGCGTCTGCAAGCGTTCGAAGGCGTAGTAATCGCCAAGCGTAACCGTGGTGTGAACAGTGCTTTCACTGTTCGTAAAATCTCTAACGGTGTTGGCGTAGAACGTACTTTCCAGACCTACAGCCCGCAAATCGACAGCATGGCTGTCAAGCGTCGCGGTGACGTACGTAAAGCCAAGCTGTACTACCTGCGTGACCTGTCGGGTAAAGCAGCTCGCATCAAGGAAAAACTGGTTTAAGTCCAGCTTCCGATGCAGAAAAAAGCAGCCTACGGGCTGCTTTTTTGTTGCCCGTCATTTATTCCTCTCCCTGAAAGTGCAGTGGTTTCGCGAGCGGTCGTGCTATGAAAGACTGTTCGTTGTTTTCTGTCTTGCTTGAGCCTTTATGCCTGCCATTGATCACCCACTGATAGACCAGTTTCTCGACGCCCTGTGGTTGGAGAAGGGCCTGTCCGATAACACCCGTGACGCCTATCGCAGCGACCTGGCCCTGTTCAACGGCTGGTTGCAGGAGAAGGGCCTGGAACTGCTCAATGCCGGGCGCGAGCTGATCCTCGATCATCTGTCCTGGCGCCTCGAGCAAAACTACAAGCCCCGGTCTACTGCGCGGTTTCTTTCGGGTGTGCGTGGGTTCTATCGCTATTTGCTGCGTGAAAAGCTGATTGCCGTCGACCCGACATTGCGCGTCGACATGCCGCAACTCGGCCGGCCATTGCCCAAGTCGTTGTCGGAAGCGGATGTGGAAGCCTTGCTCGCCGCACCGGACCTGAGCGAAGCGATCGGCCAGCGCGATCGCGCCATGCTGGAAGTGCTGTATGCCTGCGGCTTGCGGGTTACCGAGCTGATCAGTCTGACGCTGGAGCAGATCAATCTGCGCCAAGGCGTACTTCGCGTCATGGGCAAGGGCAGCAAGGAGCGACTGGTGCCGATGGGCGAGGAGGCGATTGTCTGGGTCGAGCGCTACCTGCGTGACGGGCGTAGCGAGTTGTTGGGGGGACGGCCCAGCGATGTGCTGTTTCCGAGCCTGCGTGGCGAGCAGATGACCCGCCAGACCTTCTGGCATCGCATCAAGCATCAGGCCAAAGTCGCCGGGATCGGCAAGTCCCTGTCGCCGCACACCTTGCGCCACGCTTTCGCCACACATCTGCTCAACCACGGCGCCGATTTGCGGGTGGTGCAGATGTTGCTCGGCCATAGCGACCTCTCGACCACCCAGATCTACACCCACGTTGCGCGTGCCCGTTTGCAAGACCTGCACGCCAAACACCACCCACGCGGCTAGCGGAACACCGGTGGTTGAGGGCGCCTTTTGTGGCGAGGGAGCTTGCCCCCGTTGGGTCGCGAAGCGGCCCCAAAACTGAGTGCTACGGTTATTCAGACAAACCGCAGCAGCCGGTTTACGACTGCTGCGCCCGAGCGCGGACCGGCCGACGGGGGCAAGCCCCCTCGCCACAATGGTCGTCAGTCAGGTTTCGCATAGTGACTTGCGTCAGGCGCATTCGGCCACGCGGGCCTTATGTGGTAGGCTTTGCGGGTTTGCACGATGGGCGGTTATGACCCGGTGTTTCAGTACCGGTGTTCTAGCCGACCCATTTGCCCGCCTTCAGGAGTTCTCATGCGTCTGACCCAGATTTTCGCCGCCGCAGCCATTGCGTTGGTCAGCACCTTTGCCATCGCCGATGATGCGGCTGATAAAGCCATTCGTAAAAGCCTGGAAACCCTCCAGCTCGACACCCCGATCGAGTCCATCAGTGCCAGTCCGCTGGCCGGTCTCTATGAAGTCAAACTCAAGGGTAGCCGCGTGCTGTACGCGAGCGCCGACGGCCAGTACATCGTTCAGGGCTATGTGTTCCAGCTCAAGGACGGCAAACCGGTCAACCTGACCGAGAAGGCCGAGCGTCTGGGGATCTCCAAACTGATCAACGGCATTCCGGTTGCTGAAACCGTGGTTTACCCGGCGATTGGCGAAACCAAGACCCACATCACCGTATTCACCGACACCACCTGCCCGTACTGCCACAAATTGCACGCCGAAGTGCCTGCATTGAACAAAATGGGCATCGAAGTGCGTTATGTTGCTTTCCCGCGCCAGGGCCTCGGCTCGCCGGGTGATGAGCAACTGCAAGCCGTGTGGTGCTCTGCTGACAAAAAAGCGGCGATGGACAAAATGGTCGATGGCAAGGAAATCAAGGCTGCCAAGTGCGCCAACCCGGTTTCCAAGCAGTTCGCCCTGGGCCAGTCGATCGGCGTGAACGGTACACCGGCTATCGTTTTGGCCGATGGCCAAGTGATTCCGGGCTACCAGCCAGCACCACAAGTCGCCAAACTGGCGCTGAGTGCGAAATAATCCTGCGTCGTCACGGTAAGCCTTTGACGATCATGGAGCGGCGGCAGCAGTCGACGCTCCATTAATAGAGAGCCGCACGCTGTGCGGCTGTTTTCCACGGCCGGCCTTGAGTCGGCCGTTTTATGGGGAGTTCACAGTGAAACCGGTCAAAGTAGGCATCTGTGGGTTAGGGACCGTCGGTGGCGGTACCTTCAACGTACTTCAGCGCAACGCCGAGGAAATTGCTCGTCGTGCCGGGCGTGGAATCGAAGTGGCACAAATTGCCATGCGCACGCCAAAGCCTCAGTTCCAGACGACCGGTATTGCGATTACCAACGATGTCTTCGAAGTGGCCACGAACCCTGAGATCGACATCGTTATAGAGCTGATGGGCGGCTATACCGTTGCCCGCGAGCTGGTACTCAAAGCCATCGAGAATGGCAAGCATGTGGTCACCGCGAACAAGGCACTGATCGCCGTTCACGGTAATGAAATTTTCGCCAAGGCCCGCGAGAAAGGCGTGATCGTGGCGTTCGAGGCAGCGGTAGCCGGCGGCATTCCGGTGATCAAGGCGATTCGTGAAGGCCTGTCGGCCAACCGCATCAACTGGGTCGCCGGGATCATCAACGGCACCGGCAACTTCATCCTCACCGAAATGCGTGAGAAGGGCCGGACTTTCGAAGATGTGCTCGCCGAGGCGCAAGCGCTGGGTTACGCAGAAGCCGATCCGACGTTCGACGTTGAAGGCATCGATGCGGCGCACAAGCTGACGATCCTGGCGTCCATCGCGTTCGGTATCCCGCTGCAATTCGACAAGGCCTACACCGAAGGCATCACCAAGCTGACCACCGCTGACGTGAACTATGCCGAAGCGCTGGGCTATCGCATCAAGCACCTGGGCGTGGCGCGTAGCACCGCTGCCGGCATCGAACTGCGTGTGCACCCGACGCTGATCCCGGCCGATCGCCTGATCGCCAACGTCAACGGCGTGATGAACGCGGTGATGGTCAACGGCGACGCTGCCGGTTCGACCCTGTTCTACGGTGCGGGCGCCGGTATGGAACCGACCGCTTCGTCGGTCATCGCCGACCTGGTGGATGTGGTTCGCGCCATGACCAGCGACCCGGAAAACCGCGTACCGCACCTGGCTTTCCAGCCGGATTCGCTGTCGGCCCACCCGATCCTGCCGATCGAAGCCTGCGAAAGCGCTTACTACCTGCGCATCCAGGCCAAGGATCATCCGGGCGTGCTGGCTCAGGTCGCGAGCATTCTGTCGCAGCGTGGTATCAACATCGAATCGATCATGCAAAAGGAAGTCGAAGAACACGACGGCCTGGTGCCAATGATCCTGCTGACCCACCGTGTGCAGGAACAGCGCATGAACGATGCGATCGCCGCCCTCGAGGCCCTGGCGGACGTGGTCGGTCCGGTGGTGCGGATCCGCGTCGAGCACCTGAACTAAGTCGTTATTGTTCACCGGGCTCGTGCGCGAGCCCGGGTTTGCGAACTCTGAATAGTGGAGCCAGTCATGCGTTATATCAGTACCCGCGGCCAGGCACCGGCCCTGAATTTCGAAGACGTGCTGCTGGCCGGTCTGGCCAGTGACGGCGGCCTGTACGTGCCGGAAAACCTGCCACGTTTCACCCAGGAGGAAATTGCTTCCTGGGCCGGCCTGCCGTATCACGAGCTGGCTTTCCGGGTGATGCGCCCGTTTGTTACCGGCAGCATTCCGGATGCCGACTTCAAGAAAATCCTCGAAGAAACGTACGGCGTGTTCTCTCACAGCGCCGTGGCACCGTTGCGTCAGCTGAACAGCAACGAATGGGTGCTGGAGCTGTTTCACGGCCCGACCCTGGCGTTCAAGGACTTCGCCCTGCAATTGCTCGGTCGTCTGCTCGACTACGTGCTGGAAAAACGCGGTGAGCGCGTAGTGATTGTCGGCGCCACTTCGGGCGATACCGGTTCGGCCGCCATCGAAGGCTGCAAGCACTGCGAAAACGTCGACATCTTCATCCTGCACCCGCACAACCGCGTGTCCGAAGTGCAGCGTCGGCAGATGACCACGATCTTCGGCGAGAACATCCACAACATCGCCATCGAAGGCAACTTCGATGACTGCCAGGAAATGGTCAAGGCGAGCTTCGCCGACCAGAGCTTCCTCAAAGGCACGCGCCTGGTGGCGGTGAACTCGATCAACTGGGCGCGGATCATGGCCCAGATCGTCTACTACTTCCACGCAGCCCTGCAGTTGGGCGGCCCGGCGCGCTCGGTATCGTTCTCGGTGCCAACCGGCAACTTCGGCGACATCTTCGCCGGTTACCTGGCACGCAACATGGGCCTGCCGATCAACCAGTTGATCGTCGCCACCAACCGCAACGACATCCTGCACCGCTTCATGAGCGGCAACCAGTACGTCAAGGAAACCCTGCACGCGACACTGTCGCCATCGATGGACATCATGGTCTCGTCGAACTTCGAGCGCCTGCTGTTCGACCTGCACGGTCGCAATGGTGCGGCGATTGCCGGCCTGATGGACACCTTCAAGCAAGGTGGCGGTTTCAGCGTCGAGCAAGAGCGCTGGACCGAAGCGCGCAAACTGTTCGACTCGCTGGCCGTGGATGACGCGCAAACCTGCGAGACCATCGCTGAAGTCTTCGAACAAACCGGTGAGCTGCTTGATCCGCATACCGCCATCGGCGTCAAGGCTGCGCGTGAGTGCCGTCGTAGCCTGGATATTCCGATGGTGATTCTGGGAACGGCCCATCCGGTCAAATTCCCTGAAGCCGTCGAAAAAGCCGGCGTAGGAAAAGCGCTTGAACTGCCTGCCCATCTTTCTGATTTGTTTGAGCGAGATGAGCGCTGCACAGTTTTGCCAAACGACCTGAAAGCCGTGCAGGCCTTTGTCAGTCAGCATGGCAACCGCGGTAAGCCACTCTGACAGGATTTACCTGTCACATTTTGAAGCCCGTCTCCTGACGGGCTTTCTCATTTCTGCATGGCACACTTGTCGTCGTTTCGCCCCTCAAGGATGGGTGAGTGGACGTGAAGGAAGTAGGCATGTGGTTTTTTAATGGATTAAAGCCGGCTTTGTGCTGGGTGTTTTTATTGAGTGCCATGGGGCTTGGGCATTGTGCATTGGCGGCTCAACTCGGTGCTTTGGACGTAAGGTCTGCCGACAGTCATGACGGTCTCAAGCTTGAGGCTCACGAGCTCAAATGGATAGCCGAGCACCGGCGAGTGATCGTCGGGTCGGTGCAGTTCCCGTTGTACTTGTTCAAGGATGAGCACGGTCAATGGAGCGGTCTGAACAACGACATTCTCCAACGTCTTTCGCGGATGACCGGGCTGGAGTTTGTTCATGAAGAGTCGTTCTCGACCGAACACCTGCTCGGACTGCTGGAAAGTGGCAAGGCAGACATGAACACGACACTGTCGGTGAACGATGAACGCAAAGGCTTTCTGGATTTCAGCCATGCCTTTGGCGGGGCTGGCTGGGTGTTCGTCGGGCGGGCCGGAGCTGCTTCGGTCGATTCGTTAGAGGACCTTTCGGGCAAGGTTCTGGCGCTACCGGCCAGGCATGCGCTGGAGGCCGGCATCCGCCGTGACTATCCACAGATCGAGCTGCGCTCGGTGAAAACCTACGCCGAGGCACGCGCCCTGGTCGAAAGCGGCGAAGCCGACGTCACCATTGAAAATGAAACGGGCGCCCACCTGTACCCTGCAGGCCGGCTGGCGATCGGCCCCAGTATCGAAGGTATGTGGGAGGCCGACCATCTCGCCCTGCGCAAAGGGCAGCCACAGCTGTTGAGCATTCTCAACAAGGCGCTCGAGGCTTTTCCTCCGGCAGAGTTGCGAGCCATTCGTTCCAAGTGGCTCAGCGGCGTAGTGCCCAGTCAGCCACCCTCGCTGTGGCAGCGGTTTTATCAGTGGGGTTGCTGGGGAGTATTTTTCGCGAGTCTGTTCGGGCTGATTTCACTGCTGTGGAACCAGCGGCTGAGCATGCAGATCAAGCAGCGACTGAAAGCCGAGCAAGGGCTTGGTGATCAATTGGCGTTCCAGCATGCCTTGATGGATGCCATGCCCGATCCGGTGTTTGTACGGGATCTGGAGGGGCGGTTGATCATGTGCAACAAGAGCTATGAAGAGCATTTGTCGACCCGCTTCGACCAGATGCAGGGAAAACGCCTGACAGAGGTCGACGTTTTGCCTGCCTCGACGGCCGAGCTTCTGCACGCGGAAATCATGGATCAACTCAGCAGTCGGAAAAACCGGTTTACCGAGCGTCAACTGACGTTCAACAGTGGTGTAAGGGATGTTTATCAGTGGACGGTGCCGTTTTATAGCGCCGAAGGTTTGCTGCGAGGTGTCGTGGGCGGCTGGACCGATACCCATGGTCGGTAGCGATATGCGCCTGACTGACGCTGTTAACCTGCTGTTTTTTTCTTGTCATCTTTCCCATGCATGCTCTGAAGACTCAGGGTAAAAGCGACATACCGTCAGTCGAGTTCAGAACTTTCTTCTCGGGCCAGTGGTCATTTACCACGCCCTTGGCACTTTGTTTTCGGACTATTGAATGGTGATCGAGATGGAAAGTATCAGCCTATTGCTGGGTGAGGCATTGAGCCCGTATCAGGTAACACTGACCCCGTCAGGTGCCCATGGCGAATGCCTGGTGACATTGAAGAGTACCGCTGGCGCTATCGTGGTCGAGCGTGAGTTCAATCAGGCGCAGTTCACGGACAAACGGCTGCTGACAGACGTTGTCGACGGTTTGCACCGCGACTTGTTGATCGCCGAGGGACGGCTTGAGCCCAGCGTGATTGCGGCTCTGCGCAATGTTGCGCAAGACAAGCATCTGGCTGGCAGAAGCTGATTTGTTTTTTGCGGGAACCTTCGCGCAATCAGGTTAGTCAGACCCTGTATCAACAAGAGCGAGCATTGTGCTCCGGTGCTTGTCGCTTGTTGGGCGGGTCTTTGTAGGCCACGTTTAACCCCGAGTCGTCTCCCCACTTCTCGGGGTTTCTTTTGCCTGGCGTTTGGTCAGGGTGCCTCATTCTGGAAAAACTGTTTGGCGTTTTCCAGATACTCGTTGCGCATTTTCGGGTCGAGCCATTGTGCGTAAAGCTCGACCAGCCTGATCTGCCCCGGTCCGCGCAATATTTTGTTGATGTGAGTGATGGCCTGACGGCCCTGCTCGGTATCCGAGCAAGCAATATGAATCGACTGGTACTTGTCCGTGCCGCGAATCGGGAAGAACTCCAGTTCGTCGGGCGAAATGCCTTGCTGTCGGGCCTGATAACGAATTTCCGACCAGTACCCCAGCAGGGCGGTCAAACGACCCAGGCGCTGCATTTGCAGCAGGCTGCCAAGGGCATCGTTACCGTAATGGGCTGCCAGGCTGTTGCTCGGTGCCTGTTGCAGCAGGCGGTCAACGACCTGACCGTAACTGCGTTCGGCGATCACTCCCAGTTTCTTGTCCTGATGAGCCAACAAGCGCTCCAGATCGACGCTGTTGCCGATGATGAAGGGCGCAAGGGCTTCGCGGTCCGCATGGCGTATCACAATGCCGTTGCCAGGGACTCGATAGGCCGCGATGGAATAGACGATCCGTTTCGCCCGTTCCGCGCTCCACAGCAGCGAAGGGTCGCAGGTGAAGCTGGGTTCCAGGAGCATTTGCATGCCGCGCGCACGGTTGACCTGAAAGGTTGTGTGTTGGTACTCGGGCATGCTGGCGATCAATTGCGGTAAATACCGATCGATCACGCCCTGGTTTTTTTGCGGCCCGTCGACAATCGTCAGCGGCGGCAGATCGCGCAGCAACCAGATCAACGTGTCCTTGGCTTGAGCGGCCGAGGGGATTGCCAGCAGGCATGCTAGCGTTGTGCCGAAACCCAGCACACGCAGGTACTGCGCCGCGCCTCTGCGAATGGCTGACAACCCTTGCAGTTTAGATAGCCCCATCTGCACGCAGTTGCGCGATCTGTTCCACGTCATAGCCAAGCTCGCTCAACACCTGCACGTTATGTTCACCGAGCTGCGCGCCAACCCATTCGCAAGCGCCCGGTGTTTCCGAGAGTTTCGGCACGATGCCCGGCATCTTGAAGTCTTTTCCATCGGGCAGCTTGGCTTGCAGGAACATTTCCCGGGCAAGAAATTGCGGGTCGCTGAACATGTCTTCGGCGCTGAAGATCCGGCTGGCCGGCACTTCGGCCTGGTTCAACTGCTCGATCACCGCATCCAGCGGCAACGAACTGACCCAGCGATCAATGACCCCATACAGTTCATCGCGACGGCTATCGCGGCCATCGTTGCTGGCAAGCGCTGGATCGTTGGCCAGGTCGTCGCGGCCAATGGTCTGCATGAAGCGCTTGAAGATCGCATCACCGTTGGCGCCGATCTGCACGTGTTTGCCGTCGGCGCTGGTGTGGATGGAGGAGGGCGTGATGCCGGGCATGATGTTGCCGGTGCGCTCGCGGATAAACCCGAACACATCGAATTCCGGGACCATGCTTTCCATCATGGCGAAGATCGCTTCGTACAACGCCACGTCCACCACTTGCCCCAGACCACCGTTGACCTCACGGTGACGCAAGGCCATCAGCGCGCCGATCACGCCCCAGAGCGCGGCAATCGAGTCACCGATGGAAATCCCGGTACGCACCGGCGGTCGATCCTCGAACCCGGTGATATAACGCAAACCGCCCATGGACTCGCCCACTGCGCCGAAGCCCGGTTGATCCTTCATCGGCCCGGTTTGGCCAAAGCCGGACAGACGGACCATCACCAGTTTTGGGTTCAGCGCATGCAGCACCTCCCAGCCCAGGCCGAGTTTTTCCAGCACGCCGGGGCGGAAGTTTTCGATCAGGATGTCGGCTTCGCCGAGCAACTGCTTGAGGATTGCCAGGCCGTCGGGGTGCTTGAGGTTCAGCGTCAGGGACTTCTTGTTGCGCGCCTGGACGAACCACCACAGCGAAGTGCCCTCGTAGAGTTTGCGCCACTTGCGCAACGGGTCGCCGCCGTCCGGAGATTCGATCTTGATCACTTCGGCGCCAAACTCGGCACAAATACGCGAGGCGAAAGGGCCGGCGATCAAAGTGCCGAGTTCGATGATTTTCAGGCCGGCAAGGGGTTTGGTGGTGAGCGGCATGGTCAATCCTGTAGGACAAAGGCTGAGCGAGTAGATCGTTTTATCATAGGCCGGAGCTCATCGCCCACGCTTGATGGCCGTCATGATTCGTTGATTGACCCCGGCATCGGTTAGACTTGCCGCCTTTCCTCGTATCAAGAAGCCCGTTCATGGCCCAGCCGTCCACGACCTACAAGTTTGAACTGAACCTTACCGACCTCGACCGCAGTGTGTACGAGAGCGTCAAGCAGACCATCGCCCGCCACCCTTCGGAAACCGAAGAGCGCATGACCGTGCGGCTGTTGGCCTACGCCCTCTGGTACAACGAGCAGCTGTCCTTTGGTCGTGGTCTGTCGGAAGTGGACGAGCCGGCCCTGTGGGAAAAGAGCCTGGATGACCGCGTTCTGCACTGGATCGAAGTCGGCCAGCCAGATGCCGATCGCCTGACCTGGTGCTCGCGTCGTACCGAACGCACCAGCCTGTTGGCTTACGGCAGCCTGCGCGTTTGGGAAGGCAAAGTGGTGCCAGCAGTCAAAAACCTGAAAAACGTCAACATTGCCGCGGTGCCTCAGGAAGTCCTGGAAACCCTGGCCAAGGACATGCCCCGCGTTATCAAGTGGGACGTGATGATCAGCGAAGGGACGATCTTCGTCACCGACGACCGTGGTCAACACGAAGTCCAGCTGCAATGGTTGGCCGGCGAGCGCGGCTGATTTTTCGCCGCAGGATCGCATCACCCGGTTTTATCCTACGTATTCAAGAGAAGCACCTGTCACCCCATGCGCATCGAACCTCGCCTATTGCCTGACACCCTGCCATTCCTCGGTGATATTCCACCCCTGCTGACCCGTTTATACGCGGCGCGGGGTGTGCAGTCTGAGGCGGAACTGGACAAGAGCCTGGCGCGCTTGATCCCGTATCAACAGCTTAAGGGTATCGAGGCGGCGGTGGACTTGCTGGTGGTGGCGCTGGAGCAGCGTCAGCGGATTCTGATCGTTGGCGACTTCGATGCCGATGGCGCCACTGCGAGCACCGTTGGCCTGTTGGGACTGCGCCTGCTGGGCGCGGCTCACGTCGATTATCTGGTGCCCAACCGCTTCGAGTACGGCTACGGCCTGACCCCGGAAATCGTCGCGGTGGCGTTGCAGCGCCAGCCACAACTGCTGATCACCGTGGACAACGGCATTTCCAGCGTCGAGGGCGTGGCGGCGGCGAAACAGGCCGGGCTCAAGGTCCTGGTCACCGATCACCACTTGCCCGGTGACGAGCTGCCGTTGGCCGATGCCATCGTCAATCCGAACCAGCCCGGTTGTGAGTTCCCAAGCAAGGCGCTGGCCGGGGTCGGGGTGATTTTTTATGTGCTGATGGCGTTGCGTGCACGCTTGCGCAGCCTGGGCTGGTACGAGAGCAGGCCGCAGCCGAACATCGGAGAATTGCTGGATCTGGTGGCGCTGGGCAGCGTCGCCGACGTGGTGCCACTGGATGCCAACAACCGGATCCTGGTGCATCAGGGCCTGGAGCGGATTCGCGCCGGTCGGGCTCGGCCGGGCATCAAGGCCATTCTCGAAGTGGCCAAGCGTGATCACTCGCGTATCACCTCGACCGATCTGGGGTTCATCCTCGGCCCGCGCCTGAACGCGGCGGGGCGTCTGGACGACATGAGCCTGGGCATCGAATGCCTGCTCACCGAAGACGTGGCGCTGGCCCGGGAAATGGCCGCGCAACTCGACGGGATGAATCAGGACCGCAAGTCCATCGAGCAAGGCATGCAGCGCGAAGCGTTGGCCCAGCTCAAGGACTTGCCGCTGGAGTCGATGCCTTTTGGCTTGTGCCTGTTCGATCCCGAGTGGCACCAGGGTGTCATCGGAATCCTTGCTTCGCGTATGAAAGAGCGCTATTTCCGTCCGACCATCGCCTTTGCCGATGCAGGCGACGGCATGCTCAAGGGCTCGGGACGTTCCGTGCAGGGCTTTCACATTCGTGATGCCTTGAGTGTGGTGGCGGCGCAACATCCGACACTGATCAGCAAGTACGGTGGTCACGCCATGGCGGCGGGTCTGACGTTACCGGAAGCGAACTTTCCATTGTTTGCCGAAGCCTTCGACGCTGAAGTTCGCCGGCAAATGCGTGAAGAGGACCTGACCGGGCGTTTGCTGTCGGATGGCACCCTGGCAGTCGAAGAGTTTCACCTGGAACTGGCCCGCGCCTTGCGCCATGCCGGTCCTTGGGGCCAACACTTCCCGGAGCCGCTGTTTCACGGGGTGTTCCAGTTGGTCGAGCAGCGAGTGGTCGGTGAACGCCACCTCAAGGTAGTGCTGAAAAGCGAATGTGGTTCGGTGAAGCTCGACGGTATTGCGTTTGGCATCGACCGCGACGTCTGGCCGAACCCGACCATTCGCTGGGTCGAGCTGGCCTACAAGCTCGACGTCAACGAGTTCCGCGGCCAGGAAACCGTCCAGCTGATGATTGCCCACATCGAACCGCGCTGAGCCCGGTTCCAGCAGAAATTTCAATGGGGCCTTTGTGGCGAGGGAGCTTGCTCCCGCTGGGGCGCGGAGCGGCCCTAAGTGCGTTTTGTCTGACGCATGTCGGTGAATAGTTTTACGACTGCTGCGCGCGAACGCGGACCGGCCGACGGGAGCAAGCTCCCTCGCCACAGGTTTGATGTTGTACTCAGACTATGCGCTTTCATTTCTTGAACCCTCCCTGATCCGCCGATGTCGTCTAGGCTCTAATCACTGCTTGATTGGCCTTGTGACGTTTTGTCCATTTTTTACCCGCGGGGGCGGGTGCCGCATCCTTTCCTGTCACTCGTCGACTATTCAAACAGAACCCTGGAGCCTGCCCACTGATTTGAGAGGTGCCCCATGAGTCTGCTGCTTGAACCGTATACCCTTCGTCAATTGACCCTGCTCAACCGCATCGCGGTGTCGCCGATGTGCCAATACTCCAGTGTCGATGGACTGGCCAATGACTGGCACCTGGTCCACCTCGGTAGCCGTGCCGTGGGTGGGGCCGGCCTGATATTTACCGAAGCCACGGCAGTCACCGCCGAGGGACGGATCACCGCTCAGGACCTGGGCCTGTGGAACGATGAACAGATCGAACCACTGCAACGCATCACCCGCTTTATCACCGCCCAAGGCGCCGTTGCCGGTATTCAACTGGCCCACGCCGGACGCAAGGCCAGCACCCATCGGCCGTGGCTGGGCAAACATGGCAGTGTCAAACCGGCGGATGGCGGCTGGACCCCGGTCGGCCCCTCGCCGATCGCCTTCGACCCTCAACACACGCCCCCCACACCACTGACCGAGGCGCAGATCGTCGAGGTGATTCAGGCGTTCGTCGAGTCGGCCAAGCGTGCACTGACCGCAGGCTTCAAAGTGGTCGAAGTGCACGCGGCTCATGGCTATCTGCTGCATCAATTTCTGTCGCCGTTGAGCAATCAGCGCCGTGATCAGTACGGCGGGTCTTTCGAAAACCGCATTCGTCTGGTGCTGCAAGTGACCGAGGCGGTACGCGCGGTCTGGCCTGAAGAGTTGCCCTTGTTCGTTCGGGTATCGGCCACCGATTGGGTCGAAGACGGCTGGAACCCGGATGAAACCGTGGAACTGGCGCGGCGCTTGAAAGCGTTGGGGGTCGATCTGATCGACGTGTCATCAGGCGGCACTGCGGCGAATGCGGAGATCCCGACTGGGCCGGGTTATCAGACGCGGTTTGCCGAGCGTGTGCGCAAGGAGTCAGGGATTGCCACCGGCACCGTCGGATTGATTACCGAACCTGCGCAAGCCGAACACATTCTGCGCACCTGTCAGGCCGACATCATCCTGCTGGCTCGCGAACTGTTGCGCGATCCCTATTGGCCACTGCACGCCGACGATGACCTGGGCGGACGCAAAGCCATCTGGCCAGCGCAGTATCAACGGGCGACGAGCCGCGATCAGCCGATTCATGAGTCGGATTTGCGGGACTGAGTGAAGCTGCAAAAACCAAAAGCCCCGGCTGTTTGGCCGGGGCTTGCTTGTCTGGCGGAAATTTTTATCGGCTTTACTGGCCTCATCGCGAGCAAGCTCAGCTCCTACGGGGGAGCGGGGTCGACGAGGTAGATTCCGTAGGAGCAAGGCTTGCCCGCGATGGGGCCCGTCCAGACGCCACTTATCTTATGACGCCGCCCAATCCGGGTACTTGCGCTTGTCCGGCGCAGGCGGGAAATACTGGTACAGCCAGGTTTCGCTCAACGTCCGGTCATGGGTGCGGATGAACAAGCGCAGTTCCACCGGCGCCACGCTGTCATCGGTCGGGACCCAGTCAAAGGTGATTCGATAGCCTTTGATGTCATCCAGCGCCAGCACGTTGAAATCCTTGACCTGACCGCTCGACGCCGTAACCACCGGTTCGATGCCGGTGCCTTCAGGCAAGCGATCCAGTCCGCCGCCGGTGAAGTCGACCGCAAAACGCCGCGCCCAGACTTTCGGATAGTGCTCGCCGGGGGCCCAGCCTTCGACGAAACCGCCCATGCCCGAACGCGTGGCATTGACCCGCGCCAACGGCGTGCCCACCGGCGGCAGGGCGCTCCAGTAGAGCTTGTAGCCGTAGCTCAGCGAGTCGCCTGCGGCCACCGGTTTTTTCGGGGTCCAGAAGGCCACGATGTTGTCCAGGGTTTCGCCTGTAGTCGGGATTTCCAACAGGTCGACAGAGCCTTCGCCCCAGGCGGTAGTCGGCTCGACCCACAGGCTCGGGCGCTTGCTGTACCAATCGACGGTGTCCTGATAGCTGTCGAATTCATGGTCGGTCTGCACCAGTCCGAAGCCTTTCGGGTCCGTGTCGGCAAAGGCGTTGAATTGCAGGGTCGCCGGGTTATTCAGCGGGCGGCAGATCCACTCGCCATTGCCACGCCACATCGCCAGCCGATCCGAGTCGTGGATCTGCGGATGAAGGGTGTCGCACATGCGCCGCTCGTGAGTGCCGCAGCTGAACATGCTGGTCATCGGCGCGATGCCGAGTTGCTCAATGGCTGTGCGCGCATTGACGTGTGCATCGATGGCCATCACCACCTGATTGGCCTGGCAGTCGATGTCAAAGCGGTAGGCACCGGTGGCACTCGGTGAGTCGAGCAGGGCATAGACTACGAAACGGGTGCTGTCCTTGTCCGGGGTTTCGAACCAGAACTTGGTGAAGTCCGGAAATTCTTCGCGCTTCTTCGCGTAGGTGTCGATCGCTAGGCCACGGGCCGACAAACCGTACTGGCCAGTGTTATCCACCGCACGGAAGTAGCTGGCGCCAAGGAACGACACCACGTCGTGTTTATCCAGCTCCGGGGCCTTGAACAGCTTGAACCCGGCAAAACCCAGGTCACCCTTGAGCTGCGCGGTATCGACGCCGCTGTTCTGGTAATTGAACAGGGACGGGTGGAAATGCACCTCCCGCGCTTGACGGGTCTTGGGGTCTACGCTGTACATGCGCACCGGTTGCTTAAAGCCCATGCCGACATGGAAGAACTGCACGTCGAGTTGCCCGTTCAGGTCATTCCACAGCGAATGTCTGGCGTCGTACTGAATCGCGTTGAACTGCTGCGGCGTCATGTTCGCCAGCGTCGGTGGCAACACCTGCTTGGTGTCGGCATAACCACTGCTGGCCAGTTGCTTGGCTTGTGCCTGCAACGCCTCGAAGTCGAAGGTCTGGGCCTCGCCATCGACCGTCCCGGCCCAGGCCCGTGCGGCCAGCAATCCGGTGGCCGAAAGGCCGGTGTAGGCAGCGATGGCAATGGAGGCTTTGAGCAAATTCCTGCGGTGCATAGGACAACCTGTGGTGGACGATCCCGCGGCGTTCCTGGCTGCGATACGGATCAAAATGTGTGGTTCGGACAAGCCTTCGGCCAAACGCGTCGGATTCTAAACAGATGCCCAATAAGATAAAGCGTTCGAAATAACTCGAAAATGAATAGTGCACGCTTCCTGGAAAATTCCCACAGGCCGTGCCAGGCCTGCGTGTTACTCGCAACGCCAGGCGTGCAATTGCATGAGCTGGCCCCCCGAGGATATTCAGCTGTCGTTCAAGCCGACTTGGTGTTTCAAATAAGCGTTTTCATTTATTTGACTAATTACTCTAAAAACAGCTCGCAAACGTTTTTTTGTCCCTATTCTTAGGCTCATGACCGGCCTTTGCCCTTGAGGCCGGTGAACGTTCAGCAGCTGTCTGGCAGGTGCCGGTCGCTGCTGAAGAAGGAGCAGGGCGATGAGGTATCTGAAGTTTCAGTTCACGTGCAGAGGGACATCGTCCATGGAAAAAGCGCAAAGCTTCATCGGGTTTTTAGGGGTTTTCTCTGGCTTGAGCCTCTCGCGAAGGTCGCGGCGGCTGAATTCAGAGGAGGCGAAACTCGTCGAGCAGTATCGGCAGTTATCGGAGAGCGACCGCATTGCAATGCGCTATCTGGCGGATGCGATGCACCGTGTTTCGCAGTTTTGATACGTTGGTGTCTCCAGCAGGTGGGCCGATGCCCACCACTGGAGTCATTGCTGAAGGTGTCAGTCAGAGGCAGGTCGCACCCGGTTGCGGCACTTCTCCACGTTGGGCCAGGCGCGCCAGCACACCGAGGCTTTCAGCATCTTGCCTGGTTGCGGCTTCCTGATAACACGCCAGCCCCCGAGGCATGTCGGGTTTGCCCCAGGTGTCGCCGGTGTAGTGGGAACCCAGGAGTGCGTAGAGTTGCGCCGAGTCGAGTTTCCTGACGCCCCGAACCAGCGTTTCTTTAGCCTTTGGTAGATCCTGGCAAGGACCGCTGTACGATGGGTCGCCACGATCACAATAGAACGACGCGAGCAACATAGTTGCCAGCTCATCGTTGTCTGCGTGTGTCAGCAGCAGCTTTTCGATCAGCGCTGGCTCCATCTCCGGTGACATTTCGGAGTAGCTCAAGGCAATGGCCCGAGTCGCCCCTGCGACGGAACCTTGTTCGGCGGCATGCAAGTCGATTTGCTGGGCCAGGACGAAGAAGTACTGGGTCAGTGGAAACTCCTCCCGCGAGCCGTAGCGTTCATAGATCGAGGCTTTGCGTACTTCCCGTTCCAGCGGTGTTTCGTTGGCAGGCACATGCTCATTGAGCAAGCCTTCGACCGACCACTGTTCGATTTTCATCAAGTTCCAGCAGGTGTTTTTCTCGAATACGAAGGCCTGCAAGACATTGCCCAGTTCGTCGTGGACCGCCAACGTGACTTCATCGACCCAGAAGGTTTTCAAGCCGGCCTTGGCCTGCGCTTGGGGATCGAGCAGTGCCAGGGCATCGGGTTTCAAATCGAATAACTTGCGGCGGATCACGACCGGATAGGACTTTTCGTCGTAAGCAGGGAGTTGCTCCGTCACTGGCGTGGCAGTGTAGGTTTTTTGCAGCTCGGGGCTGACGGAAAAGGCTTTGACGAAGGTCGGCAAATCCTCGGATGGGCAGGTTGGTTCAACGGCGTTGTTTGCATTCACCCACGAGCACCATAAGCACAGAAGGGTGAGTGACAGGTATTTGAGAAAGGCGTGACTGTTCATTGAGGATCCATCGCTCTTAAACGGGAAGTGACTGACTGTCTTGATCGCAATAGATCATCGAACCCAACGGGTTGTTGAGTGTTTTGATCGAGGTAGACATCTTGGATGTTACAGCTGGTCATGCCCAGGAATTGCTCTTCCAGGGTCATGGCGATACAGGTGTTGGCAGTGAGTGCCAGCAGGGCAAACAAGCCGAAAATGGAAAAAACGGTACGACGGGGCATTCACGCGTCCTTGCGAGGAGAGTCAAAGAGGATGTTGATCCAATCAAGCGCTTGTCAGTACGCAATAATGTTCGTGGATGATGTTTAAGTCACTCTCAAATTGCTCGGTCAGTGCGGCTCTCTTCAGCCTTCGCATGGGCTTGGTTGGGGAGAGATAGGGAGAGATAGGGGAGGGAGAAGACCCGTTACTGGCTGCATCCATGCAGCCAGTTCCGAAGGGTCGATGTTACGCATTGTTCAATGCGGCTCCCGATCAAGTCGCAGTGAGTCAGGCGCGGATATCTCGATCATATCCCAACGTGTTTGTTATCGAACTCAAACCCGGTGCCTGAAGGCCCTATATTGCTTCGATACTATTTCAGCGTTACATCAATCATCGGGGGAATGTAACCATAGTCATATTCGGCCACCACGAAAGTCTGCTGCCCTTTCACCTTGATGCCCACTGTCGGCGCTTCAGTGCCGCCGACCCGGTACTGCATTCCGGTGTCGCTTTCCTTTGTGGGTACGGTGTCGATGAACGAAGTCACCAGGCCGTTAGGCATCACGTAATGTGAATAGGTTTGAAATGGCTGGGAAGAGGGGTTGCCCAGCACCAGACCGGAACCGTTCAGTGGCACGTAAGGGCCGAAGAGCGAATCCGCGACGAAACCGTACACCCCGTCCGGACCGGTCACACCGTCGGCATAAGTGAATTTATGGCTGATGGTGAACAAATAGTATTTGCCGTCCTGAAACAGGAAGTGTGGACGTTCGGTCTGGTCATTGACGCCCACTGCAGTCAGCAGTGGCGGCAACATTTCCCAGTCGTCGCCATCTTCGTCATTCGCTACGGCGATACCGACACAGGCGGTTTGGAAGCGCGAGTTACCGACATCTTCATAGCCCGGCGGTACGTCGCCGATTTCAGCTTCGCCGACCTTGTGCGAACCACGCTCACCGGCCACGTTGCCCTCAAACAGCATGTACAACTTGCCGTCTTTCGGATCGCGGAACGGCCATGGATCACGGAAGCCCCAGTACGGATTCTGCGCTTCGGTCTGATAGATCTCGCCGTCAGCCTCGAACAGCGACGTAACCTTTTTGAAGCCCACCATCTCGACGCCATGCTCGGTGGTGACCACGCGGCCACGCACCTTGACGATCGTGGCGCCCGGCGTGACGGCGGTGTAATACAAATCCACGTCGCCCTGGTCGTTCAACAGAATCGGGGAGCCAGCCCATTCACGCGTGGTTGGAGACACACCTTGCGCCATCACGCGACCACCAAACTGCCAGTCTTTACCGGTGCGGGAAAACCAGTAGTACATCTTTGCCCGACCATGACGATCGTTCCAGTCTCGGACGATGTCGTAATTACCGTTCTCGTCGATGTACTCCGGATCATTCGGGTGACGATCTGCCGTCAAGGTGAAAATGACCGACCAGCCGTCGACAGAAGCCACGTTACCGTCGATATCGCGCAGCGGCATGGTGTCCCAGATGAACACCTCGTTGCTCAATACCGGGAAATCCGCACTGACCAGAGGCTGGGTAGTGGTCGGATCATCCGCGTGAACTTTTAGCGCGTCGGCGCGGGTCCACAAGCTGGGTTGGTGGGGAAGCTGACCAAGTTTTTCAGTGTTGCTTTTCATAGGGAGAACCTCATCCATGAATATATTTAAATGAATCTTCGTTAGTGACTGTATATCCATACAGTGATTTCACTGTAGGTCAGTGGATTTTCAAGATCAAGGAAAAATTCCATTTTTTTGAATCTATGGGTTTTTTGTTGCTAGCTGATACGTTTCATTAGGTGATTTTTTGCACAAAAAAGGCCTACCTCTCGGTAAGCCTCTGGTCGTCCGCCGTGCGGCATGATGTGGTTTTGAAGTGAAAAGATCTTTTTGGACCGTTACGCAGCCCAACGGAGGGCACGCTCCGCTCGCCACAAACCAGTGCGCAATTTCTGATCTGTTTATTCTTTCCCCAAAGCCTCGGTCGGAGGCTACGTTGCCTTGCGTCGCTGCCTACAACTTCACCAGAACTCCCCGGCTTGTACGCTTTGTTGCCCATCTCTATTGTTTCCGGGTCGCTGCTTATTCAGCGGCCGGGCCTGGAAACCCGTGAGCAAAAGGGCGCAACAGCGCGCCACATGACATACTGCGGCGCTTTTTTGTGCTCGCAGTTCTGCGTTATGGCTGCTGTGCGTGGGAGACCTTCGGGTCTGCCGGGTACCTTTTGCCTCGGTTTTCCAGCCCGCGTACAGCTGCCACCCTTTCGCCTGGAAACGAAAACGGCAGCTCCTCAACGCAAAAGGAGCATCACCATGTTCAAAGCCACGCCCAATCCACCCGAAACCGATCCGGTTTCTCCCTACGCCTCTATCGACTCGAAAGAACTCCACGCCGCCGCGCACCGTGCGCTCGATCATTACCTGGTGCTGCCCGAGACCAAGCAGTTGTTGGCCGACCGCCGCCCCGGCTGTATTTTCGTCATTGCCCCCGACATCGACAGCGAAACCCTGCTGGCCCATGCCTGCGAGACGCTCGCGTCGGTCAATGTCATGGCCAGCGATCTGGCGTTCGAACTTGAAGGCCCCAAACGCAATACCGCGTTGGCAATTCAGCAGATGATCTCGCTGGCCGAGTTGGCCGTGAATCGCGCACTGGATAACTTCGATCAACCAGAGACTTAGCAGCACCACGGTGTGGCGAGGGAGCTTGCTCCCGCTGGGCTGCGTAGCAGCCCCAAAACCGGCGAATGAGATCCATCTGAAAAATTGTCATCGCCAGTATTGGGAGCGCTACGCGCTCCAGCGGGAGCAAGCTCCCTCGCCACAGGTGTTTCGTTGCTACTTGAGATGCACTGCTTATAAAACGCAACGTACCCTCGGCTATACTCCCCTCCATTTGAACGGCCCCGAGGACTGACTGTGAAGAACTGGACGTTGCGCCAACGCATTTTGGCGAGCTTTGCGGTAATTATCGCCATCATGCTGCTGATGGTCATGGTCTCGTTCTCGAGTCTGCTGAAGATTGAATCCAGCGAGGAAACGGTTCAGACGGATGCCGTTCCGGGGTTGTATTACAGCTCGATGATTCGTGGCGCCTGGGTCGACAGCTACGTCTTGACCCAACGGATCGTTGGCCTCTCGGAACATCGCGACATGAGTGCCGCTGACCTGGAGCTGTACAAGGGCGCCGAGGCGCACCTGAAAGACGAGATGGCCAACTATCGGAAAACGATCTTCACCACCGAGGATCGGGTCGATTTCGAAGCATTCGAGGCTCGTTATCAAACGTACAATCAGACGTTGGCTAAAGTCGTCGGTCTGTATCAGCAAAAACAATACGAACAGGCTCGTCTGGCGCTGGAGCAGGAGTTGACGCCCGCGTGGGTCGATGGCCGCAAGCAGTTGAATGTTGTGATTGATAGCAATCGTGATCAGTCCAATGCCGCCACTGAAGCCATCCGCCAAGCAGTTACTGCGGCAAAAGCCAGCATGGGCGTGTCTTTGCTGGTGGCGGTCATCGCTGCCGGCCTCTGTGGCCTGCTGTTGATGCGCGCGATCATGGCGCCGATGAACCGCATCGTGCAGATCCTCGACATCATGCGCACCGGCGATCTCAGCAGCCGTTTGAACCTCGATCGCAAAGACGAATTCGGCGCGGTGGAAACCGGCTTCAACGACATGATGACCGAGCTGACCTCGCTGGTGTCCCAGGCGCAGCGTTCCTCGGTACAGGTCACCACCTCGGTGACCGAAATCGCCGCCACCTCCAAACAGCAGCAGGCGACCGCCACTGAAACGGCGGCCACTACCACCGAAATCGGCGCCACCTCGCGTGAAATCGCCGCCACCTCGCGGGATCTGGTGCGGACCATGACCGAAGTCTCCACCGCCGCCGATCAGGCCTCGGTGCTGGCCGGTTCCGGTCAGCAGGGGCTGGCGCGGATGGAAGAGACCATGCACTCGGTGATGGGCGCGGCTGACCTGGTCAATGCCAAACTGGCGATCCTCAACGAGAAGGCCGGCAACATCAATCAGGTGGTGGTGACCATCGTCAAGGTCGCGGACCAGACCAACCTGCTGTCGCTGAACGCCGCCATCGAAGCGGAAAAGGCCGGTGAATACGGTCGCGGTTTTGCCGTGGTCGCCACCGAAGTTCGACGTCTGGCAGACCAGACCGCCGTCGCCACCTACGACATCGAGCAGATGGTTCGCGAGATCCAGTCGGCGGTGTCGGCCGGCGTCATGGGCATGGACAAATTCTCTGAAGAAGTCCGCCGTGGCATGTCCGAAGTGCAGCAGGTCGGTGAGCAGCTGTCGCAGATCATCCACCAGGTTCAGGCGCTGGCGCCGCGGGTGTTGATGGTTAACGAGGGCATGCAGGCCCAGGCCACGGGCGCCGAACAGATCAACCATGCGCTGGTGCAGTTGGGTGATGCCAGCAGCCAGACGGTCGAGTCCTTGCGTCAGGCCAGTTCCGCCATCGACGAGCTGAGCCAGGTGGCCGTTGGGCTACGCAGCGGCGTCTCGCGATTTAAAGTCTGATGAGCGAACTCGTGGCGAAACGCGGCGCAGGCATGGCGCCCAGGCAGTCATTGTTTCTGGTGTTTCGTATCGGTGACGAGCGTTATGCATTGCAAGCCATTGAAGTGGCCGAAGTGCTGCCGCGCCTGCCGCTCAAACCGATTGCCGGGACGCCTTCATGGGTCGCGGGGGTGTTTGCCTATCGCGGCGCGGTGGTGCCGGTAATCGATGTCGGCGAGCTGGCGTTCGGTCAGCCGGCCCAGGCGCGCACCAGCACCCGATTGGTGCTGGTGCATTATCAGCCGGATGACGCCACGCCCGGGCAATTGCTCGGGCTGATTCTTGAGCAGGCGACCGACACCCTGCGTTGCAACCCGGCGGACTTCCAGCCCTATGGCCTGGATAACCGTCAGGCGCCGTATTTGGGGCCGGTGCGTGAAGACGCCCAAGGCCTGCTGCAATGGGTGCGTGTCGCAGACTTGCTGGATGCCCAGGTGCGGGCGCTGCTGTTCCCGTCGCCGCCGCTGGACCTGGCGATGCTTGAGGAGCGCCCATGAGCAGCGACCAGCGCTTTTTCGACTTCCTCAAAGAACGTATCGGTCTGGACGTGAACTCCGTCGGCCCGGCGATCATCGAGCGGGCCGTGCGCCAGCGCATGACCGCGCAGCAGGTGGAAACGGCCGATGAGTACTGGCTGCGACTGCGAGGCTCGGCAGACGAGCAACAGGCATTGATCGAAGGCGTGATCGTCCCGGAAACCTGGTTTTTCCGTTACCCGGAATCCTTTGCCACGCTGGCCAGGCTGGCGCTCAAGCGCCTGGCGGAGATCAAGGGTATGCGCGCGCTGCGGATTCTCAGCCTGCCGTGCTCGACTGGCGAAGAACCGTATTCGATTGCCATGGCGTTATTCGATGGTGGGCTTGCGCCGCACCAGTTCAAGGTCGACGGGGTGGACGTCAGTCCGCTGTCGGTCGAGCGAGCCAAGCGTGCGCTGTACGGCAAGAACTCCTTTCGTGGGCAGCAAACCGATTTCCGCGAGCGCTACTTCAGCACCGAAGACGACGGCTATCGCGTCAGCGAGCGGGTGCGCGAACAGGTGCGTTTGCAGGTGGGCAACCTGCTGGACCCGACCTTGCTGGCCAATGAGCCAGCCTATGACTTTGTGTTTTGTCGCAACCTGCTGATCTATTTCGATCAGCCTACCCAGCAACAGGTTCTCCAGGTGCTCAAGCGCCTGACTCACGTAGAGGGCGTGCTGTTTATCGGCCCGGCCGAAGGCAGTTTGCTGGGGCATCTGGGGATGCGTTCGATCGGTATCCCACAATCCTTCGCCTTCAGCCGTCACAGCGAGCCAGAACCCGCACCGCCCTCCGTGTTTAGTACACCGCCGTTGCCGGTGAGTTTGCCGCTGCGCAGCGTTTCACCACCGCCAGTGCGCAGCCGACCTTTTGCCGCTGTTGCACCGGCGCCGCGTGCGAGCCTTGAGAAAGCACCGAATACCGATGCGGCTGCGCTGCTGGCAAGCATTGCAACCCTGGCTAACGAAGGTAAAAGCCTCGAAGCACAGGCCGCCTGTGAGGAATACCTGCGCAACCATGAGCCGGTGGCGCAGGTGTTTTACTGGCTGGGGCTGCTCAGTGATGTCGCCGGCAACGTGCTGCAAGCCCAGGGTTTTTATCGCAAGGCGCTGTATTTGCAACCGCAGCATCCCGAAGCACTGATGCACCTGTCGGTGTTATTGGCGTCCCAGGGGGATGCGTCCGGCGCCCGTCGATTGCAGCAACGCGCCGCTCGTAATGAGCGCACCGCTGACAGTGAGCGTAAACGATGACCGGTTCTGTTTCGCTGAACGTGACCCATGCAGATGCCCAGGCTATCGACGACTGCTGGAACCGTATCGGTATCCACGGCGACAAGTCCTGCCCGCTGCTGATCGAGCACATTCACTGTCGCAATTGCGCGGTGTATTCCGCGGCGGCGACACGTTTGCTGGATCGCTATGCCTTGCAGCAGGACGACCGCGCGCAAGTGTCCACTGCCGTTGAAACGGACGTGGTCACGCGCTCGCTGTTGATGTTCCGCCTCGGCGAAGAATGGCTCGCCCTGGCCACCCGCAGCCTGGTGGAAGTGGCGCCGATGCAGGCGATTCATTCGCTGCCGCATCAGCGTTCGCGAGCGCTGCTGGGGGTGGCGAATGTGCGTGGCGCGCTGGTGGCGTGCCTGTCGCTGGTGGAATTGCTCGGGCTGGAAGCGACCACCGGTGTTGCCTCTGGCGTGCGGATCATGCCGCGCATGTTGATCATTGCTGCTCACGGCGGCCCGGTGGTGGTGCCGGTGGATGAAGTGGACGGGATTCATGCCATTGATGAGCGGATTCTCGACGCCGCGTCCCGCTCAGGTGAGCAGGCCAGTGCCAAGTACACCCGTGGCGTCCTGCAATTCAGAGGTCGCAGCCTGCGCTGGCTGGATGAAGAACAGGTATTGTCCGCCGTGACCCGGAGCCTGGCATGACCCCCGATCAAATGCGCGACGCGTCATTGCTGGAGCTCTTCAGTCTTGAAGCCGAGGCCCAGACCCAGGTGCTCAGCGCCGGGTTGCTGGCGCTGGAACGTGACCCGACCCAGGCCGATCAGCTGGAAGCCTGCATGCGCGCCGCGCATTCGCTCAAGGGCGCGGCGCGGATCGTTGGTGTGGATGCCGGAGTCAGCGTTTCTCATGTGATGGAAGATTGCCTGGTCAGCGCGCAGGAGGGGCGACTTTTTCTGCGCCCCGAACACATTGACGCGCTGCTGCAAGGCACTGACTTGCTGATGCGCATCGCCACGCCAGGCAGTGCCAACGTGGGGCCGGGCGATATCGAAGCCTACGTGGCGCTGATGGGGCGTTTGCTCGATCCATTGGCGGCGGTTGCAGCACCTGCCGTGGCACAGCCCTCATTGCCGCCCGAGCCACCGGCACCGCACGTCGAGCCGCCGGACCTGGTGTCGGAACTCGAGTCGTCGCTGGCGGCTTCGGTCGAGGCGTCGCGTAAAGCCAAACGCGTCACCGAAGGTGGCGAGCGGGTGTTGCGGGTGACCGCCGAGCGCTTGAATAGCCTGCTCGATCTGTCGAGCAAATCGCTGGTGGAAACCCTGCGTCTCAAGCCTTACCTGGCGGCGATGCAGCGTCTCAAACGCACGCAGAGCAACAGTCTGCGCGCTCTGGAAAACCTCAATGTTCACCTCAAGGAGCAAGACCTGAGCCTTGAGGCCCAGGAAGCGCTCGGCGATGCGCGGCGGCTGTTGGCCGAATCGCAGCAGTTGCTGGCTGAGAAAACCGCTGAGCTTGATGAGTTTGCCTGGCAGGCGAGTCAGCGCGCTCAGGTGCTGTATGACACGGCGCTGGCCTGTCGCATGCGGCCGTTTGCCGATGTGCTGACCGGGCAGGCGCGGATGGTTCGCGATCTGGGACGTAGTCTGGGCAAGCAAGTGCGGCTGGAAATCGAGGGTGAAAAGACCCAGGTCGACCGCGATGTGTTGGAGAAGCTCGAAGCGCCGCTGACCCATTTGTTGCGCAATGCGGTAGACCACGGCATCGAAACACCCGAACAACGCCTGCTGGCCGGCAAGCCTGCCGAAGGGCTGATTCGCTTGCGCGCGTCCAACCAGGCCGGGCTGCTGTTGCTGGAATTGAGCGACGATGGCCATGGCGTGGATCTGGAGCAAGTGCGCGCCAGTATCGTCGAGCGTCAACTGTCACCGGCCGAGACCGCGGCGCAGTTGAGCGAAGAAGAGCTGCTGACGTTCCTCTTCCTGCCGGGCTTCAGCCTGCGCGACAAAGTTACCGAGGTGTCCGGTCGTGGCGTCGGCCTGGATGCGGTTCAGCACATGGTCCGCCAGTTACGCGGCGCTGTGGTGCTGGAACAGAAGGCCGGCGAGGGCAGTCGTTTCCAGCTTGAGGTGCCGTTGACATTGTCGGTGGTGCGCAGTCTGGTGGTGGAAGTGGGCGAGGAGGCGTATGCCTTTCCACTGGCGCACATCGAGCGCATGTGCGATTTGGCGTCGGACGAAATCGTCCAGATTGAAGGTCGTCAGCACTTCTGGCACGAAGGTCGACACGTTGGCCTCGTCGCGGCCAGCCAGCTGCTCAATCGCCCGGCGAGTCAGAACAGCCCGGCGACTCTTAAAGTCGTGGTCATCCGTGACCGCGATACGGTGTACGGTGTGGCCGTCGAGCGGTTTATTGGCGAGCGCACGTTGGTGGTGCTGCCGCTGGATGAGCGGCTGGGCAAGGTTCAGGACATTTCTGCCGGGGCCTTGCTCGATGACGGGTCGGTGGTGTTGATCGTCGACGTCGAAGACCTGCTCCGCTCGGTGGACAAACTGCTCAATACCGGTCGCCTGGAGCGGATCGCCCGACACAGCCAACAGGCCGCCGTCGCTGCACGCAAACGTATTCTGGTGGTCGATGACTCACTGACGGTTCGTGAGTTGCAACGCAAGCTGTTGCTCAATCGGGGTTATGACGTGGCCGTAGCGGTTGACGGCATGGATGGCTGGAACGCGCTGCGTGCCGAGGATTTCGACCTGCTGATTACCGATATTGATATGCCGCGTATGGACGGGATCGAACTGGTTTCGTTGTTGCGCCGTGACAATCGGCTGCAATCGCTGCCGGTGATGGTGGTGTCTTACAAGGATCGTGAAGAAGACCGTCGTCGTGGACTGGACGCTGGAGCCGACTACTATCTAGCCAAGGCCAGCTTTCATGACGATGCACTGCTCGATGCAGTGGTTGAGCTCATAGGAGGAGCGCGGGCATGAAGATCGCTATCGTCAACGATATGCCCATGGCCGTGGAGGCCCTGCGTCGAGCCTTGGCATTCGAGCCGGCGCACGAGGTGGTCTGGGTCGCCCGCAATGGCGCCGAGGCGGTGCAACGTTGCGCCGAGTTCACCCCCGACCTGATCCTGATGGACCTGATCATGCCGGTCATGGATGGCGTCGAAGCAACACGCCGGATCATGGCAGAGACCCCGTGCGCTATTGTTATCGTCACGGTGGACCGGCAGCAGAATGTCCATCGGGTGTTCGAGGCCATGGGCCACGGCGCGCTGGATGTGGTCGATACCCCGGCCCTCGGCGCGGGCGATCCGAAAGAAGCCGCAGCGCCACTGCTGCGCAAGATCATGAATATCGGCTGGCTGATCGGCGAACGCGGTAACCGGGTGCAATCAGCACCGGCTCCTCCCCGTATTCTCGGGCAACGCCAGAGCCTGGTGGCGATCGGTTCTTCTGCCGGCGGGCCGGCGGCGCTGGAAGTCTTGCTCAAGGGCCTGCCACGCGATTTTGCGCCGGCCATCGTGCTGGTCCAGCACGTTGACCAGGTGTTCGCGGCCGGTATGGCTGAATGGCTCGGCAGCGCCAGCGGTCTGGACGTGCGCCTGGCTCAGGAAGGCGAGCCGCCGCAAAGCGGGACGGTGTTGCTGGCGGGCACCAATCACCACATTCGTTTATTGAAGAACGGTACGCTGGCCTACACCGCCGAGCCGGTCAACGAGATCTATCGACCCTCGATCGACGTTTTTTTTGAAAGCGTGGCCACTTACTGGAACGGAGATGCAGTCGGTGTGCTGCTGACCGGCATGGGGCGCGATGGCGCCCAGGGACTTAAATCGATGCGCCAGCAAGGCTACTTGACCATTGCTCAGGATCAGCGCAGCAGTGCGGTATATGGCATGCCGAAAGCGGCCGCCGCCATCGACGCCGCTGTAGAAATTCACCCGTTGGACAAGATAGCGCCACGATTGCTGGAGATCTTTGCAAAATGACTCATCATTGCAGCTGTACTTGCCTTATTCAGGTGCCCGCACATGGATGATTTACAGCTCGACGCCTTTAAAACCGATGAGAACGCGGCGATGGTGCTGCTGGTCGACGACCAGGCGATGATTGGCGAAGCCGTGCGCCGCGGGCTGGCGAACGAGGAGAACATCGACTTCCATTTCTGTGCCGATCCGCACCAGGCCATCGCCCAGGCGATTCGCATCAAGCCGACGGTGATCCTCCAGGACCTGGTCATGCCGGGGCTGGACGGCTTGTCGCTGGTGCGCGAATACCGCAACCACCCGGCGACCAAGGACATTCCGATCATTGTGCTGTCGACCAAGGAGGACCCACTGATCAAGAGCGCAGCGTTTGCTGCGGGAGCCAACGATTACCTGGTCAAGCTGCCGGACAACATCGAACTGGTCGCGCGCATTCGTTATCACTCGCGCTCCTACATGACCCTGATCCAGCGCGATGCGGCCTATCGGGCGCTGCGGGTCAGTCAACAGCAGTTGCTCGACACCAACCTGGTGCTGCAACGCCTGATGAACTCCGACGGCCTGACCGGCCTGTCGAATCGCCGCCATTTTGATGAATACCTCGAGCTGGAATGGCGCCGGGCCATGCGTGACCAGGCGCAACTGTCGTTGTTGATGATCGATGTCGACCACTTCAAGTTGTACAACGACAACTTCGGCCATCTGGAGGGCGACGAAGCCCTGCGCAAAGTCGCCACGGCGATCCGCGATGCCAGCAGCCGTCCATCCGATCTGCCTGCGCGCTATGGCGGCGAAGAGTTCGTCCTGGTATTGCCCAATACCTCGCCGGGCGGGGCGCGGCTGGTCGCGGAAAAACTCCGGCAGACCGTGGCCGGAATGAACATCCCGCATGTTGTTCCGGTCGAAGGTGCGAGCCTGACCATCAGCATCGGCCTCTCGACCATAACCCCGCAGCCTGGCAGTGATTACCGTCAATTGATCTCGGCGGCGGACAAGGGGTTGTACCTGGCGAAGAACAATGGACGCAATCAGGTCGGCATCGAATGAACCCGCACGTTCATTCGCCGTTAAAGCCGCCAGGCGGGCTGCCGTGACAGCGTGATTACGTTATACTCGCCGGCTTTCAAAAGTTCGCCAACGAGTGCTGCCCGCCATGGAAATCAACCCGATCCTTAACAGTATCAAGGACCTGTCCGAGCGCTCCGAAACTATTCGGGGGTATCTTTGACTACGATCAAAAGCATGAGCGTCTGACCGAAGTCAATCGCGAGCTTGAAGATCCGAATGTCTGGAACAACCCGTCGTACGCTCAGGAACTGGGCCGTGAGCGGTCCCTGCTGGCGCAGATCGTCGAAACCCTCGACCAGATGCACAGCGGCCTTGCCGACGCCAAAGACCTGCTGCTGATGTCCGCAGAGGAAGAAGACCAGGCCGCCGTCGATGACGTCGCTGCCGAAGTCGAGCGTCTGCGCGAGGCCCTGGAAAAACTCGAATTCCGCCGTATGTTCAGCGGTGAGATGGACGCCAACAACGCCTACCTGGATATCCAGGCCGGCTCCGGCGGTACCGAAGCCCAGGACTGGGCCAACATCCTGCTGCGCATGTACCTGCGCTGGGCGGACAAACGCGGTTTCGACGCGACCATCATGGAGCTCTCCGCCGGTGAAGTCGCCGGGATCAAGGGCGCAACCGTGCACATCAAGGGTGAATACGCCTTTGGCTGGCTGCGGACCGAGATCGGCGTACACCGTCTGGTGCGCAAGAGCCCGTACGACTCCGGTAACCGTCGCCATACCTCGTTCTCGGCCGTGTTCGTGTCGCCGGAAATCGATGACAACATCGAAATCGACATCAACCCGTCGGACCTGCGCATCGACACCTACCGCTCCTCGGGCGCCGGTGGTCAGCACGTAAACACCACTGACTCGGCTGTACGTATCACCCACGTACCGACCAACACCGTGGTCAGCTGCCAGAACGAACGTTCCCAGCACGCCAACAAAGACACCGCGATGAAAATGTTGCGGGCGCGCTTGTACGAGCAGGAAGTGCAGAAACGCAACGCTGCTTCCCAAGCCCTGGAAGACACCAAGTCGGACATCGGCTGGGGTCACCAGATTCGCTCGTATGTGCTCGACCAGTCGCGGATCAAGGATTTGCGTACTAACGTCGAACGCAGCGACTGCGACAAGGTGCTCGACGGCGACATCGACGAATATCTGGTGGCGAGCCTGAAACAAGGCTTGTAAGCCGCCAGCCAAGACCTTAAGTCCCCTGCCATCGGTGGGGGCAACGAACCTGTGATGGAATTTTTAAAGACATGAGCGACCTAGAACTCGATCCGCAAGCCCTGCAACAGGAAGAAAACTCCCTGATCGCCCTGCGCAAGGAAAAGCTTGCTGCCGAGCGCGCCAAGGGCCAGGCCTTCCCCAACGACTTCCGCCGCGACGCCTACTGCGAAGATTTACAGAAACAGTACGCGGACAAGACTAAGGAAGAGCTGGCAGAGGCTGCGATTCCGGTCAAGGTTGCCGGTCGTCTCATGCTCAACCGTGGCTCGTTCATGGTGATCCAGGACATGTCCGGGCGCATTCAGGTTTACGTCAACCGTAAAACCCTGTCCGAAGAAACCCTGGCCGCCGTGAAAACCTGGGACCTGGGCGACATCATCGCCGCCGAAGGCACCCTGGCCCGTTCCGGCAAGGGCGACCTGTACGTTGAAATGACCAACGTGCGTCTGCTGACCAAATCCCTGCGCCCGTTGCCAGACAAGCACCATGGCCTGTCCGACACCGAGCAGCGCTACCGCCAGCGTTACGTTGACCTGATCGTCAACGAAGACGTGCGCCAGACCTTCCGCGTGCGTTCGCAAGTGATTGCGCACATTCGCAGCTTCCTGATGAAGCGTGACTTCCTGGAAGTCGAAACGCCGATGCTGCAAACCATCCCTGGCGGTGCGGCGGCCAAGCCGTTCGAGACTCACCACAATGCGCTGGATATGCAGATGTTCTTGCGTATCGCGCCGGAGCTGTACCTCAAGCGTCTGGTGGTAGGTGGTTTCGAGAAAGTGTTCGAGATCAACCGCAACTTCCGTAACGAAGGTGTTTCGACTCGTCACAACCCTGAATTCACCATGTTGGAGTTCTACCAGGCCCACGCCGACTACGAAGACAACATGGACCTGACCGAAGAACTGTTCCGCGAACTGGCGCAGCTGGTTCTGGGCAGCACCGACGTGCCGTACGGCGACAAGGTGTTCCACTTCGGCGAGCCGTTCGTGCGTCTCTCGGTGTTCGACTCGATCCTCAAGTACAACCCCGAGCTGACCGCTGACGACCTGACTGACATCGACAAGGCCCGCGCCATCGCCAAGAAGGCCGGCGCCAAAGTGCTGGGCTTCGAAGGTCTGGGCAAGCTGCAGGTAATGATTTTCGAAGAGCTGGTCGAGCACAAGCTGGAGCAGCCGCACTTCATCACCCAGTACCCGTTTGAAGTATCGCCGCTGGCCCGCCGCAACGACGAGAACCCGAACGTCACCGACCGTTTCGAGCTGTTCATCGGTGGCCGCGAAATCGCCAACGCCTACTCCGAGTTGAACGACGCGGAAGACCAGGCCGAGCGCTTCATGGCTCAGGTGGCCGACAAGGACGCCGGTGACGACGAAGCCATGCACTACGATGCTGACTTCGTACGCGCGCTGGAGTACGGCATGCCGCCGACTGCCGGTGAAGGTATCGGTATTGACCGACTGGTGATGCTGCTGACCAACTCACCGTCGATTCGCGATGTGATCCTGTTCCCGCACATGCGGCCGCAAGCGTAAATGTTTCAATTAAAAAGCCGCCTATAACAGGCGGCTTTTTATTGCCTGTCTGGTACAAACGTATCAATTGGTTACTTTTGACGTTAGAGAGGAATATCTGTCGTGAATCGTGCATTGGCTCAAGAAGGAGCAGCTGGCATCGCCACTGCGGTTGCTGAAAGCGTTCAGTATCAGGGACGCAAAGCCAGCCGACAGGGAAGCGAGCAGCGTCGACAGGAAATTCTCGATGCAGCGATGCGCATCGTCGTACGCGACGGTGTTCGTGCGGTACGTCACCGCGCCGTGGCCGCCGAAGCGGGTGTGCCGCTGTCGGCGACCACTTACTATTTCAAGGATATCGATGACCTGCTCACCGATACCTTCGCTCAATACGTCGAACGTAGCGCCGCCTACATGGCCAGGTTGTGGGCCAATAACGAAGGCTTGTTGCGCGAGATGGTCATCAGCGGCGACGGCAGCCCCGAGTGCCGCTCACAGTTGGCTGACGACATCGCACGGCTGATGGCGGACTATGTTCACCGGCAATTGATCAACCGCCGCGAGCACCTGATGGCCGAGCAGGCCTTCCGCCAGGAAGCGTTGCTCAACCCGCGCCTGGCGCTGCTGGTGCGCTCGCATCAGCAAATTCTCTTGCAGGGCACTTGCCAGCTTTTCCAGGTATTGGGTTCGCGAGAGCCGCAGCAGGATGCCAAAGTGTTGACGGCGATTATCGGCCGGATGGAATATCAGGGCCTGCTCAACGACGCAGAGCCCGAGGCTGAACAAGAGATGCTCGGCATTCTGACGCGATATATGCACCTGGTGCTGGCGTCGGTCTAACGATCAGCAGCATCCCTGTGGGAGCGGGCTTGCTCGCGAATGCGGTGTACCATTCAACAAACTTGCGACTGACAGTCCGCTTTCGCGAGCAAGCCCGCTCCCACAGGGCTGGTGTATTTTTTTTTGCTGTGCCAACGCTTTTAAACAGGAGCACCGGGTGGACGAATACCAGCAGACGATACGCACGTTGTCCGATCGCATAGTGCTGGCGCAGACGCCGATTCGGGTACTCGATGCGGTCAAGTGGGACGACAACATCCGCAAGGGTTTCCTCAAGGCCAAAGGCAAGGAAATGCCGGCGGTGGATCGCGACTACTACCTCAACCGGCCACTGTCCTTTGACTCCAGCAAAGTGAAGCTGGAATTCCAGAACATCGAGCGCGACATCACCCGTCAGCTCGGCCAGTTCAACCCGGTCGGGCAGATCATGCGTCGCATGTGCAAGGAATACCGCATGGTGGTGCGGATGCTCGAAGCGCGTGGCACCGAAGATTTCGGGTTGATCTCCCAGGAGCTTTACGGCGCGGCGTCCGATGCATTCCACGCCGGTGACCCGACCCTGGCCGACCTTGGCCTGATGATGTCCGACTACCTGAACAACATCGATGGCCGGGGCGACCTCAAGGACGAACCGAAGATCCTCACCGCCAAGGAAGCCGTGCACTTGCTGCAAACCCGTTTGAACAAAGTCTTTGGCGAAGCCGAGGAAACCATTCGGGTGTTCGAGTCCGACGGTATTGTCGCGGATGCGGCGGCTGGTGCCGACTACATCAAGATCCGCGCTGACGCGATGTTCAACGAACGTGACGTGCGCGCCCTGGAAGTCCATGAAGGGCTGGTGCATGTCGGCACCACGCTTAACGGTCTGAATCAGCCGATCTGCACTTTCCTTTCCAAAGGTCCACCGTCGTCGACCGTGACCCAGGAGGGGTTGGCGATCCTGATGGAAATCATCACCTTTGCGTCCTATCCGAGTCGCTTGCGCAAACTGACCAACCGTACCCGGGCGATTCACATGGCCGAGGAGGGCGCGGACTTCTTGCAGATCTTCGAGTTCTTCCGCGCTCAAGGCTTCGAGATGGCTGAAAGCTATAGCAATGCCAGCCGGGTTTTCCGTGGTTCGATACCCAATGGCCTGCCATTCACCAAAGACTTGTCCTACCTCAAGGGCTTTATCATGGTTTACAACTACATTCAGTTGGCCGTGCGTAAAGGCAAGCTTGAGCAGATCCCTTTGCTGTTTTGCGGCAAGACCACCCTGGAAGACATGCGCACCCTGCGTCAGTTGGTGGATGAGGGGCTGGTGGAACCACCCAAGTACCTGCCGGACCAGTTCCGTGACATGAACGCCTTGTCGGCCTGGATGTGTTTCTCCAACTTCCTCAACCACCTGAGCCTGGACCGGATCGAAGCGGATTACTCGAACATTTTGTAATGTCGTCGAGACATCTTCTAAAAAAAACAGCCCCTGAATCGTGAGATTCAGGGGCTTTTGTTTAGCCGGATTACCGATCAGGCCGCTTCGATCTTGCTGCGGTTCTGCTTGAGCTTGTTCAAGTACAGCTGGACGTTCTCTTGCTCTGCCTGGGTGGTGAACAAACCCAATTTGCTGCGACGCCAGAGTATGTCCTGAGCACTGGTGGCCCATTCTTCGCTGCACAGGTAATCGACTTCGCGGGTGTAGAGACCGCCACCGAGGTGTTCGCCCATGTCCTTCAGGCTCTGTACACCTTCAAGCAGGCGCCAGGTGCGGCTGCCATAGGTGGTGGCCCAGCGTCGGGCAATTTCCGTCGGCAGCCAGTCGAACTTGTCGCGAATCAACGCGCTCAAGGCCTGTGGCGTGGTCATGTCTTCGCCGCCTGGCAGGGTCTCTTGCGCGGTCCAGCTCGGCTTCATGCCCTTGAAGTACGGTGCCAGCTGCGCCATGGCCGACTCGGCCAGTTTGCGGTAGGTGGTCAGTTTGCCACCGAACACCGACAGCAGCGGCGCTTCTTCTGCGCTGCCAGACAGCGCCAGGGTGTAATCGCGGGTCACGGCCGAAGGATTGTCGGATTCGTCGTTGCACAGCGGACGAACGCCGGAATAGGTGTGCAGGATGTCGCTGCGGCTGATTTGTTTCTTGAAGTGCGCGTTGACCACTTTCAGCAGGTAATCGGTCTCGCCTTCGGTGATGGCGACTTTCGCTGGATCGCCGGTGTACTCACGGTCCGTGGTACCAATCAGGGTGAATTGATTGAGGTATGGAATGGTGAACACGATGCGTTGGTCTTCGTTCTGCAGGATATGCGCGTGTTCGCCTTCGTACAGCTTCGGCACGATCAGATGGCTGCCCTGAATCAGACGGATGCCGTAAGGCGATTCCATCTTCAGGTCATCACGAATGAACTTGGCGACCCATGGACCGGCGGCATTCACCAGTGCTTTGGCGCGGATCGAGAACAGGCGGCCATCGGTGCGTTCCAGATTCAACTCCCACAGGCCTTTGCTGCGACGGGCGCTGACACAGCGGGTCTGGGTGTGAACATGGGCGCCTTTTTCGCGGGCAGCCATGGCATTGAGCACCACCAGACGGGCGTCGTCGACCCAGCAATCGGAGTATTCGAAGCCTTTGGTGATTTCGCTTTTCAGCGCGCTGTCGGCCCCGAACTTCAGGCTTTTGGAGCCGGCGAGTTTTTCCCGCTTGCCAAGATGGTCATAAAGGAACAGGCCTGCACGGATCATCCACGCCGGGCGCAGGTGCGGACGGTGTGGCAACACGAAGCGCATTGGCTTGACGATGTGCGGGGCCTTGGCCAACAGCACTTCACGCTCGGCCAAGGCCTCACGCACGAGGCGGAATTCGTAGTGTTCGAGGTAGCGCAGGCCGCCGTGGATCAGCTTGCTGCTGGCGGACGAGGTATGACTGGCCAGATCGTCCTTTTCGCAAAGGAACACCGAAAGACCGCGACCGGCGGCATCCGCTGCAATCCCCACACCGTTTATCCCACCACCAATGACGGCGATATCGTAGACCTCGGCAAGAGGGGGCATAGGTAAGGTTGAAGTGGGCATCGGCTGGCCTCGGGGTACTTTCTATATTTGAATTCGAACATTAATGTTCATTTGCGAAAATAGTAGCGCATAAATCCAGGCGCAACCAGTCGGCTTCGATTGAAAATTCTGATCGAAGAGAGGGGAAAGGAAAATTTTCGAACATTGATAGCAGGTGCGATGGGGAGTGGGTCGCAGATATTGTAGGAGCACGGCTTGCCGGCGATGGCGATCTTGAGTAGGCCATCGCCGGCAAGCCGTGCTCCTACAGTGGTTTAACCGCGTTCCGCGGTTTAAACGACTTCCAGCCGAATCTTGTGCTGGCTCAGCAGTTGCGCCAATGCCGGAACCGGCGCGTGGTCGGTCACCAGGCAGTCGATCAGGCTGATCGGTCCCAGGCGGACCATGGCGTTGCGGCCGAACTTGCTGGAGTCTGCTGCCAGCAGGACTTGCCGGGCGTTGGCGATGATCGCCTGGGAGACCCGTACTTCCTGGTAGTCAAAGTCGAGCAGGCTGCCGTCTTCATCGATACCGCTGATGCCGACCAGCGCAAAGTCGACCTTGAACTGGTTGATGAAGTCGACGCAGGCCTGACCGACTACGCCGCCATCACGGCGCACGTTGCCACCGGCCAGCAGGACTTCGAAGTCATCCTTGGCGCTGAGGATCGAGGCGACGTGCAGGTTATTGGTGATCACCTTGAGATGGCTGTGATTGAGCAGCGCCCGGGCAATGGATTCGGTGGTGGTACCGATATTGATGAACAGCGAGGCGTGATCGGGGATTTGTGCGGCGATGGCTTCGGCGATGCGCTGTTTCTCATCGCGCATCTGATCGGCGCGCATGGCGTAGGCGGTGTTTTCGACACTTGAATCGTAAGCGGCGCCGCCATGATAGCGACGCAGCAAATTCACTTCCGCCAATTGATTGATGTCGCGGCGGATGGTCTGTGGTGTAACAACAAATAGCTGAGCCATTTCCTCGATGCTGACGTAGCCGCGTTCGCGGACCAGTTCGAGGATTTGCTGCTGACGGGGAGGCAGATTCATAGGGCTTCCTTTGGGCTGCCGTTCAAAATTTGCCCATGATGCCGTACGAATCACCTCCCTACCAGTTACATACCGATACGAATCCGCTACTTGGCTTATTCAGCGCCTTCGTGCGGTTCCCAGTCGCGGGTGCGGCTGACGGCTTTTTTCCAGCCGGCGTAGAGTTTTTCCTTCGCCGTTTCGTCCAGTTGCGGGTCGAACTCACGCTCGATCACTGCCTTGCCGCGCAGTTCGTCCAGGCTGCCCCAGAAGCCGCAGGCCAGGCCGGCCAGGTAGGCGGCGCCCAGTGCAGTAGTTTCACGCATTTGCGGGCGCTCGACCTTGGTGCCGAGGATGTCCGCCTGGAATTGCATCAGGAAGTTGTTGGCGACCGCACCGCCGTCTACGCGCAGAGCCTTGAGTCGTTCGCCGGAGTCGTGTTGCATGGCATCGAGTACGTCGCGGGTCTGGTAGGCAATCGACTCCAGTGCGGCACGAATGATGTGATCGACGCGTACGCCGCGAGTCAGGCCGAACAGTGCGCCACGGGCATACGGGTCCCAGTACGGGGCGCCGAGGCCGGTGAAGGCGGGTACCAGGTACACGCCGTTGCTGTCCTTGACCTTGTTGGCGAAGTATTCGGTGTCGTGAGCGTCGTTGATGATCTTCAGCTCGTCGCGCAGCCACTGAACGGTGGAGCCGCCGTTGAACACCGCGCCTTCCAGTGCGTAGGCCACTTCGCCGCGTGGGCCGCAGGCGATGGTGGTGAGCATGCCGTGCCGGGATTTAACCGCTTTGTCGCCGGTGTTCATCAGCAGGAAGCAGCCGGTGCCGTAGGTGTTTTTCGCCTGGCCCGGTTCAACGCACATCTGGCCGAATAGCGCGGCCTGTTGGTCACCGGCAATACCGCCGATGGCGATGCCGCTTTTGGTGTGGCCATAGATTTCCGATGACGACTTGACCTCCGGGAGCATCTCACGCGGGATGTCCAGCACTTCGAGCATCTTCGCGTCCCACTCCAGGGTGTGGATGTTGAAGAGCATGGTGCGCGAGGCGTTGGTGTAGTCGGTGACGTGGGTCTTGCCGCCGGTAAATTTCCAGATCAGCCAGCTGTCGACGGTGCCGAACAGCAGCTCGCCTTTGCGTGCGCGTTCGCGGCTGCCTTCGACGTTGTCGAGGATCCACTTGAGTTTGGTGCCGGAGAAGTACGGGTCGGTGACCAGGCCAGTGGTTTCGCTGATGTACTGCTCAAAGCCGTCGCGCTTGAGTTGCTGGCAGATTTCGGTGCTGCGGCGGCACTGCCAGACGATTGCGTTGTAGATCGGCCGGCCAGTGGTCTTGTCCCAGACCACAGTGGTTTCACGCTGGTTGGTGATGCCGATGGCCGCTACCTGATCGTGATGCAGGCCGGCTTGCGCCAGGGCTTCGACCATCACGGCGCTTTGGGTCGCGAAGATTTCCATCGGGTCGTGTTCGACCCAGCCGGCCTGCGGGTAATGCTGGGCGAATTCACGTTGCGCAGTGCAGACCACGTTGGCGTCACGGTCGAAAATGATCGCCCGGGAGCTGGTCGTACCCTGATCGAGGGCAATGATGTAGTTCTTATTCTGAATGTCGGTCATGTCGATTGCCTTGGACGAAATAAGGGAGTGGGTTGGGGCGCGTGATCAATGGTGGGCAGGATCGCGCGTCGCCGCTTTCAGGAGATTCGTGCTTTGCCGTCAATGGCAGGTTCTGCATCCTTTGTAGCAGGTATGGCGATCGGTAGATGGCGGGCAATCAGCCCGCGATAGGCCGCAGCGCCGAGGCAGGCACCCAGGATCGGTGCAAAAACCGGAATCAGGAAGTACGGAATATCACGGCCGCCAGTGAAGGAAATTTCACCCCAGCCAGCGAAGAAAGTCATCAGCTTAGGACCGAAGTCTCGCGCGGGGTTCATTGCAAAACCGGTCAGCGGGCCCATCGAGCTACCAATAACGGCGATCAGCAAGCCGATCAACAGTGGCGCCAACGGGCCTTTAGGCAGGCCATTGTTGTCGTCGGTCAGGGACATGATCACGCCCATCAGGATCGCGGTGATGATCACCTCCACCAGAAACGCCTGGGCTGTCGACAGGGCAGGGTTCGGGAAGGTGGAGAACACCGAGGCCAGTTCGAGGCTGGCTTGTGTGCCACGAACCATCTGGTGAGTTTGTTCGAAATCGAAGAACAGGTTGCTGTAAAGCGTGTAAACCAACAACGCTGCGCAGAAGGCACCAGCGACCTGGGAGAAGATGTAGAGCGGCAGTTTACGCTTCTCGAAATCAGCGAATATGCACAGCGCGATGCTGACGGCCGGGTTCAGGTGAGCGCCGGAAACACCTGCGGTCAGGTAGATCGCCATGCTGACGCCGATCCCCCAGATGATGCTGATTTCCCAAAGTCCAAAGCTGGCACCCGCGACTTTGAGGGCGGCAACACAGCCAGTACCAAAAAAAATCAATAAGGCAGTACCCAGGAACTCGGCCATGCATTGGCTCGAGAGCGATGGTTGTTGCGATGCAGTTGTCATTGAAAACCTCGTTTTTGTTGTTGTTGGGCGCTCTTCTCGAAATGGTCAGGGCGCGATTTTCACCGAGGCAGGATCCCCATCCTGGTCTCGGTCTGCTGCCAGGTACTACGCAGAAACGTTTATGCATTATTCAGATTCGAAAAAATATAGACAAGAAATGCTGATGTCAAAGGTCGAAAGTGAACCATCGGTCATATTTAAACTATTGGTCAGCTGAATGATCATTTGGATGGGTTCGGGAGATGGCTGGATTTTGTCCTGCGTTTGCTTATTCCTGAGCGGGTAGGGGCCGGTAATAGAGCCTTTTGCTCGGTGATGGCCTAGAATCCAGCGCAGTATTTTTCTGCTATCGCCAGGCTTGGAGCTGCCATGACCCCCGCATTGGATCTGTTGAAAAAAGTTCGTGCCGAACATCGCGTGCACAGTTATGAACATGATCCGAAGGCTGCGTCCTACGGTCTGGAGGCAGCGGAAAAGCTCGGGCTGGATCCGGCGCAAGTGTTCAAAACGCTGTTGGCCGCGAGTGAGAAGGGGGAGTTGCTGGTGGCCGTCGTACCGGTCGTCGGAAGTCTGGACTTAAAAGCGCTGGCGCATGCCGCCGGGGTGAAGAAACTCGAAATGGCTGATCCCGCCGCCGCGCAACGGGCCACCGGTTACTTGCTGGGGGGCATCAGCCCGTTAGGGCAGAAGAAGCGTTTGCGCACGTTCATCGATAACAGTGCGCAGCCTTTCGCGAGTATTTACGTCAGCGCTGGCCGGCGTGGCCTTGAGGTCGAGTTGGCAGCGACGGTGCTGGCCGAGCACACCCAGGCCAAATTCGCCGATATCGGTCGGGCCTGACCACCGCGCTGTATGGTGAAAATCGGCAGGTTCTGTCTCTGGTAGCCGGGTAATGGCCGCTGCATGCTCGCCTTCGCCTAGGCCCTGTACGAAAACTGCCTGCACGTCGACCAGGCTGCGTTAAAAACAGGCTCGGAATGCTCATTTAGGGGCCTAAAGTCGCGTGCGACCCCAGCCGTTCCTCGCCTGTTTTTGCCTTGCCTGATCGCCGTTCGGCGAGTTTTCGTACAGGCCCTAACAAGAAGGAGAACACTCATGCAGCTAGCGTTTCATCAGGTCGACGCGTTCAGTGACCAACCGTTCAGTGGCAATCCGGCAATGGTCTATCGGCTCGACGCCTGGCTCGCTGATGAGCTGATGCAAAAAATAGCCGCTGAACACAACCTTGCCGAAACTGCGTTTGTGGTGCGTGAGGCGCAAGGCTGGCGTATCCGCTGGTTCACGCCGACCACCGAAGTACCGTTGTGCGGCCATGCGACGCTGGCCAGTGCTTATGTGTTGTTCGAGGTCTATAAAGAACCGGTCGAGCGCCTGGACTTCATCAGCAAGTCCGGCCCCTTGAGTGTGCGTCGGGAAGGCGAGCGGCTGTGGCTGGACTTTCCGGCGATTGAACTGCGCGAAGTCGGCGTGACCCTCGATGTGCAGCGGGCGCTGGGCGTGCAGGCAATTGATGTGCTGGGTTCCAACGAATTGTTCGTGGTGCTGGAGTCGGAGCAGGCGGTGCTCGATTGCCAGCCGGACATGGCCGCGCTGGCGAAGCTGCCTTGGCCTGGCGCGATCGTGACTGCGCCGGGTTCGCGGCATGACTTCGTTTCGCGGTACTTCGCACCGGCCATCGGTATCAACGAAGACCCGGTCACTGGCTCGACTCATTGCAGCCTGATTCCGTACTGGGCGCAGCGTTTGGATAAATCGAGCCTGACGGCGTATCAGTGTTCGGCGCGGGGCGGGGAGTTGTTTTGCCGCCTGGAAGGGGATCGGGTGAAGATCGGGGGACACGCGACGCTGGTGGCCAGCGGAACGTTGATGCTCGGCTAAACAAAAATCCAGTGTGGGAGCGGGCTTGCTCGCGAAAGCTGACTGTCAGTCGACATCATCGTTGACTGGTATGCCGTCTTCGCGAGCAAGCCCGCTCCCACATTAGTCCGCAGTGTTCAACTGGCAGCGCTGTACCGACGAACCCCGGACTCTACCGCCGGAATCTGCGCTGCCGTGCTGCCTGAGGCCTGGAACAGCACCAGGTGTTCGGCGGCCACGCGAATGCCGACATCGGCGCCGACCAGATGATCGGCATGGCTCGGAAAGATCGATTCCAGTTGGCAGCCGGTCGGTAACTGCAGGCGATACAACGTCGATGCACCGAGGAAGGTCTTGCCAACGATCCGTGCCTTCAGAGGGCTGTTGGGCGCGTAAACGATATCGTCGGGGCGCAGCAACACATCCACCGCGCCACCGGCAGGCCAGGTGTACGCGCGATTACCGCGCAGCACACCCAGTTCGGTCTGCACTGATTCCGGGGTCTGCAACTGACCGCGAATGAAATAACCCTGACCGATAAAACTCGCCACAAACGGTGTTTGCGGTTCGTGGTAGAGGTTGTAAGGCGTGTCCCACTGCTCCAGTCGACCCTCCTTGAACACGCCAACCTGATCGCTGACGGCAAAGGCTTCTTCCTGGTCGTGAGTCACCAGAATCGCACTGGTGCCGCGAGCCTTGAGGATGTCCCGGACTTCATGGCTGAGCTTGCGGCGTAATTCGCCATCGAGGTTGGAGAACGGTTCGTCGAGCAACAGCAGTTGCGGCTCCGGTGCCAACGCCCGGGCCAGTGCCACGCGCTGTTGCTGGCCGCCGGAAAGCTCGTGCGGGAAGCGCTTGCCGAGGTGCTTCAGGTTGACCAGTTCAAGCATCTCTTCGGTGACCCGATCCTTCTGTGGATGCTTGCGAATGCCAAAGGCGATGTTCTCGGCCACGCTCAGGTGCGGGAACAGCGCATAGTCCTGGAACACCATGCCGATTCGGCGTTTTTCCGGCGCGAGGGTGAAACCGGCGCTGGAGATGGTTTCACCGGCCAGCTGGATTTCCCCTTCGTGAATCGGTTCAAAGCCTGCAATCGCCCGCAGAGTGGTGGTCTTGCCGCAGCCGGACGAGCCGAGCAGGCAACCGATGTCACCGGCATTGAGGTGCAGGTTGAGGTTCTGGACGACCCGCTGGTCTTGATAGCCGCAGGCCAGATTACGCAGGTTCAGCAGTAATGAATGACTCATGCGTGGTGATATGAAGGCGGAACGAGAAACTCGAGCAAGGCTTTTTGCGCATGCAGACGGTTCTCGGCCTGATCCCAGGCAACCGAACGCGGGTCGTCGAGCAGATCGAGGCTGATTTCTTCACCGCGGTGCGCGGGCAGGCAGTGCATGAACAACACATCCGCGGCGGCCAGATCGAGCAGGGCACGATTAACCTGGAACGGTGCGAACAGCTTGAGGCGCTTGGCGGTTTCCTCTTCCTGGCCCATGGAGGTCCAGACGTCGGTGCTGACCAGATGAGCGCCGCGTACCGCTTCCCGAGGATCGCGGACGATAGTCACCCGATCACCGGCCTTGGCCACGAACTCAGGGTTTGGCTCATAGCCTTCAGGGCAGGCGATGCGCAACTGGAAGTCGAACTGGATGGCGGCTTCTATATAGCTGTTGCACATGTTGTTGCCGTCGCCGATCCAGGCCACGGTCTTGCCCTGGATCGAGCCGCGATGTTCGAGGAAGGTTTGCATGTCGGCCAGCAACTGGCACGGGTGCAGGTCATCGGACAGGCCGTTGATGACGGGCACGCGCGAGTTGGCGGCGAATTCGGTCAGGGTGCTGTGGGCGAAGGTACGGATCATCACCGCGTCGAGCATGCGCGACATGACGATGGCGCAGTCGCCGATCGGTTCGCCGCGACCCAGTTGGGTGTCACGGGGTGACAGGAAAATCGCCTGGCCGCCCAGCTGGATCATGCCGGCTTCAAACGACAGCCGGGTGCGCGTCGAGGATTTCTCGAAGATCATCCCGAGTACGCGATTTTTCAACGGCTCGAACAGTACGCCGCGGTTACGCAGGTCTTTGAGCTCAATGCCTCGACGGATCACGCTGACCAGCTCTTCGGGCGTGCAATCCATCAGGGAGAGAAAGTGCCTTGCGCTCATCATTGACTACCTTTTTGCAACAGACCGCAGATACTCAAAGCCTTGTTTAACTGAAAAACGGGCGAGACCTGCGGCGTAAGCCGCACGAGGCGACGAAATAGGGGAAGGCGCGATCTTATAATTAAATGTCGCGTCTTACCAATAGGGCTACGGTTTTTAGGGGATTTAAGAGAGCCTACGGGATAACCGCGGTAGCGCTTTTGAAGCCTGTTTCCTGACAGTAGCAACCCCTTTGTACACTGCCCTCGCGCGCCTTGGCAATCAAGCGGGGCGGGCAAAGTACGGTCTCGGTCGGTTTCTGACCTGTCGGACAGGGTAGTTGCAGGCAGGATCCAGCCTGCCTCCGCTTGAAACATTTGCTAATGCAAAGTGCTGGGTTATAACTAAGTCACGAGTGACACAGGAAGCCTATGGAATGGAATCGAAAGAACAGCAATTGTTAGAGCTGCTGGGCCTCACGGCACGCACCCTGACTCACCTGACCGCTTCCATGACCTCAATGTCCTTTGAGTTGATGCGCAGCGAGGATGAGGTGACCAAGGCTGCAGGTCGACGGATGATCGACCGCATGGCCACCGTCAGCGCCGGGCTCGACGAGCACTGGCGCCTGATTGGCGAACTCACGGGCGTGCACATTGCCCAGGAACAGATCGAAACCATCCAGGAAATCCAGCTTCAAGCGCCCTCCAGGCTTCCCCAAGGCTAATATCGGCGGGCCTGATGGGCCTCGATTCACAAGACGAACGTCGCTGGCGCAGCGCTCGGTCACAGCCCATAGTTTTGTTCCCGCAACCGGATGCCGGTTGTCTCGAATAAAACAGAGAATGGCCATGACCAAGACTCTTCATCACCGTGCCTGCCACCTGTGTGAAGCCATTTGCGGCTTGACCATCGAAACCACTGCAACCGAAGACGCTGGCGTGCAAATCACCTCGATCAAGGGTGATCCGCAGGACAGCTTCAGTCGCGGTCATATCTGCCCCAAGGCCGTGGCGCTGCAAGATATCCAGAACGATCCCGACCGCCTGCGACAGCCGATGCTGCGGGTCGGCAGCGAGTGGCAGGCGATTGCCTGGGACGAGGCTTTCGCTCTGGTGGCCGAGCGCCTGTCGGCGATTCAGGAGCGCCATGGCCAGAACGCCGTCGCGGTGTATCAGGGCAATCCCAGCGTGCACAACTATGGGTTGATGACCCACAGCAATTACTTCCTTGGCTTGCTGAAAACCCGCAACCGTTTCTCTGCAACCTCGGTCGATCAGTTACCCCAGCATCTCACCAGCCATTTGATGTACGGCCATGGTTTGCTGTTGCCGATTCCGGACATCGATCACACCGATTTCATGCTGATCCTGGGCGCTAATCCATTGGCCTCCAACGGCAGCATCATGACCGTACCGGATGTCGAAAAGCGCTTGAAGGCGATTCAGGCCCGGGGCGGCAAAGTGGTGGTGGTCGATCCGCGTCGCAGCGAAACGGCAGCGATTGCCGATCAACATATATTTGTCCGTCCAGGCGGTGATGCGGCGCTGTTATTCGGGTTGCTCAATACCGTGTTCGCCGAAGGCTTGAGCCGCGACAGTCATTTGCCAGTAGACGGGCTGGAGGAGGTTCGTCAGGCCGTCGCATCCTTTAGTGCCGAGGCCATGAGCCCGCTGTGCGCCGTGCCGGCCGAGCAGATTCGTCAGTTGGCGCGAGACTTCGCCAGCGCGAAAACTGCCGTGTGTTATGGCCGTATGGGTGTTTCGACCCAGGCGTTCGGCACTTTGTGTCATTGGCTGGTGCAACTGCTAAATCTGGTTACCGGCAACCTGGATCGGGTCGGCGGCGCGCTGTGCACCGAGCCTGCGGTCGATCTGGTAGCGTCGACCTCGGGCGGGCATTTCAATCGCTGGCAAAGCCGCGTGTCTGGCCGTCCGGAATACGCCGGTGAGTTGCCGGTCTCGGCGCTGGCCGAAGAGATGCTCACTGAAGGTGAGGGGCAGGTGCGGGCGTTGATTAGCGTGGCGGGTAACCCGGTGTTGTCTACACCCAATGGCCGACAACTGGAGCAGGCGCTGGACGGGCTGGAATTCATGCTCAGCATCGACCTGTATATCAACGAGACCACGCGTTATGCCGACCTGATTCTGCCGTCGACCTCGGCGCTGGAAAACGATCACTACGACACCACGTTCAATATGTTCGCGGTGCGCAACGTCAGCCGTTTCAACCGGGCAATCCTGCCCAAGCCCGACGGTGCGCTGCACGATTGGGAGATTTTCGTCGGCCTGGCCCAGGCCTTTGCGGCGAAAACCGGCAAAGAGCTGAAGCCGACGATGCCCCCGGCGAAGATGATCGACCTCGGTTTGCGAGCCGGGCGCTTTGGTGATGCATCGCCGCACAAACTGTCGGTGGCGACCTTGTTCGATCATCCTCACGGGGTCGATCTGGGCGCTCTTCAGGCAAACCTGGCGCCACGTCTGAAAACCGCCAACCAGCGCGTGCAGGCGGCGCCACCGGCGATCCTGGCCGACCTTGCACGATTTTCCGCATTGCAGGCACCGGTTGCCGATGAGCTATTGATGATCGGCCGCCGCCATGTGCGCAGCAATAACTCGTGGATGCATAACTACCACCGTCTGGTGAAAGGCAAACCGCGTCATCAGTTGCTGATGCACCCGGACGATCTTTCCAGTCGCGGGCTCAGCGATGGGCAGCGGGTACGGGTCAGCTCGCGGGTCGGGGTGATTGAAGTCGAAGTGCTGAGCAGCGTCGAGATGATGAAAGGCGTGGTCAGCCTGCCGCACGGTTGGGGCCATGCCCGGCCGGGCGTGCAGATGACCATTGCCATGGGCCAACCAGGCTCCAGCGCCAATGACCTGACCGATGAGCGCCAGCTCGATGAGTTGTCAGGAAACGCGGCGCTTAATGGTGTACCGGTGACCGTCGCGGCAGCGTAAGTGTCTGTCGGGGAGACCGAGCATGGCGCTCGGCTTTCCGTTACAATGCGTCACCGTGCCGACAACTGAGTCGGAAAGTTCAGCCGAGGTGCTTCATGGATATCATCGAAACTATTAAAGAGCAGATTGCTAACAACACCATTCTGCTTTACATGAAAGGCTCGCCGAATGCCCCACAGTGTGGCTTCTCCGCGAAAGCCGCTCAGGCCGTCATGGGCTGTGGTGAGAAGTTCGCTTACGTGGACATCCTGCAGAACCCGGAAATCCGTGCCAACCTGCCAAAGTACGCCAACTGGCCAACCTTCCCGCAATTGTGGGTTGCTGGTGAGCTGGTCGGTGGTAGCGACATCATGACTGAAATGGCCGCTGACGGTTCGTTGCAGGCCCTGATCAAAGACGCTGCGGCCAAAGCTGCTGCTGGCAAGACCGAAGCCTGATTTATAGGCAGAAGCGGCCGTCCGGCCGCTCCTGCTGGTAATAAAAAGCCCCGCCTCTCGTAAGAGGGCGGGGCTTTTTATTGAGTCGAGATTAGCGCTGTAGAAGTTATTCGTCGCCCATCTGCGATTGCAGATAGTTCTCAAGACCGACTTTATCGATCAGGCTCAGTTGAGTTTCCAGCCAGTCGATATGTTCTTCTTCGGATTCGAGAATATCTTCGAGCAGTTCACGGCTGCCGAAGTCCCCGACGGTTTCGCAATGAGCGATAGCCACTTTGAGGTCGGCATGGCCGGTACGCTCGATGCTCAGGTCGCACTCAAGCATTTCCTTGGTGTGCTCGCCGATGTGCAGCTTGCCCAGGTCCTGGACGTTTGGCAGGCCTTCGAGGAACAGGATGCGCTTGATCAGCTTGTCCGCGTGTTTCATCTCGTCGATGGATTCGTGGTACTCGTGCTTGCCGAGCTTGTTCAGGCCCCAATCTTCATACATGCGCGCATGCAGGAAATACTGATTGATTGCGACCAGCTCATTGCCAAGAATCTTGTTGAGGTGCTGGATAACCGTGATGTCGCCTTTCATGTGGGGTCCTGCCCTTTAATTACCCTATTAAGCGGCGAAGTTTGAGCCGGGCAGTTGTTAGTGTCAAACCTAAGTTATTGAATACTATATGAAAATTAATCGGAATAAGAATGTTTGTGTTCCGCATCCTAGCGCTAAGCGATTGAATTACAGGCATAAAAAAACCGGACGCTAAGTCCGGTTCTTTCAAATGTTCTATTTACGCTGCCGAAAATTCTACAGGGTAGGGGATCGCCGCCTGGCTTAATTGCAATTCGGCCAGGGTTTCGCGCACCACTTGTTTGGCAAGGCAGGCGCATTTTCCACATTGGCCGGCAACGCCGGTAGCTTGGCGTACCTCGCGGTAGCTGCAGCAACCTTCATAGATCGCATCGCGGATTTTTCCGTCGGTGACACCAGTGCAAAGGCAGACATACATAAAATGAGAACCGTCGTGGGTTATGGCTCGGTTGCGATGGATCTTAATGTTAACGAGAATGATTGTCAAAGTGGTTTCGGCACGCTTTGCGCCAGAACAGCGACAGCCTGACGAACGGCATAATGCGCCCGGGACAGTGTCATCAAGCCTGCGCCGAGGTTTTTGATGTCGTTGTAAAAAGCGCTAAGGACAGGCGAAAAACGCGGTGTATGATGTGCGGTCTTTGCGAAGGGCACTCGAGTCATGAACCTGTCGTTTATTGGCGACAGACTGGTTCGATGCCGTTCTTCACGCCACCACACCAGGAGATATCCAATGAGCGTACTCGTAGGCAAACAAGCCCCTGACTTCACCGTACCGGCCGTACTCGGCAATGGCGAAATCGTTGACAGCTTCACCCTGTCCTCGGCCATCAAAGGCAAATACGGCCTGGTGTTCTTCTACCCACTGGACTTCACCTTCGTCTGCCCGTCCGAGCTGATCGCTCTGGACCACCGCATGGCTGACTTCAAGGCTCGCAACGTTGAAGTGATCGCTGTTTCGATCGACTCGCACTTCACTCACAACGCATGGCGCAACACCCCGATCAATGCCGGCGGCATCGGTCAGGTTCAGTACATCATGGCTGCTGACATGAAGCACGACATCGCCAAGGCCTACGACGTTGAGTCTGAAGGCGGCGTGGCTTTCCGTGGCGCATTCCTGATCGACGACAAAGGTGTTGTTCGCTCGCAGATCGTCAACGACCTGCCACTGGGCCGTAACATGGAAGAGCTGATTCGCCTGGTCGACGCCCTGCAATTCCACGAAGAGCACGGCGAAGTTTGCCCGGCCAACTGGAAAAAAGGCGACAAGGGCATGACTGCTTCGCCAGAAGGCGTTGCAGCTTACCTGACCGAGAACGCTGGCAAGCTGTAAGCCACGCGTCAGGCATAAAAAAACCGGCCGCTGAGGCCGGTTTTTTTATGGGCGGGATAAATCCTGCGACTGAATCAGTCGTTGAAATCTTCCCAGCCGCCCATTTGTTTCCAGCGATTGACGATGCCGCAGAACAGCTCGGCAGTCTTCTCGGTGTCGTAGCGAGCCGAGTGGGCCTCGCGACCGTCGAAGTCGATATCTGCAGCCTGGCACGCCTTGGCCAGGACCGTTTGACCATACGCCAGACCGGCCAGTGTCGCGGTGTCGAAGCTGGAGAACGGGTGAAACGGATTGCGCTTCATGTCCAGGCGCGTAACGGCGGCATTGAGGAAGCCCAGGTCAAAGCTGCTGTTATGGCCGACCAGGATCGCCCGTTTGCAGCCGTTGGCTTTCAGCGCCTTGCGTATGCCACGGAAGATGTCGGTCAGTGCCGCTTCTTCACTCACGGCCATGCGCAGTGGGTGATCGAGCTTGATCCCGGTGAACTCCAGCGCCGCGGCTTCGATGTTGGCGCCTTCGAACGGTTCTACACGGAAGAAATAGGTGTGATCGGGGTACACAAAACCTTTTTCGTCCATGCTGATGGTCGTGGCGGCAATTTCCAGCAAGGCGTCAGTGGCACAGTTGAAACCACCGGTTTCAACGTCGACGACAACGGGCAAGTATCCACGGAACCTGGCTGCCATCGGGTGACGTGAACCACCTCCGCCTGAACTTTCCTGTTCGTCGTCGAAATGGTCTTCACTCACGCGTGTTCCTCCAGCAGGCGCCAGCGCAGTTTTTCACCGGCGCGCAGCGGGATGACAGTCAGCTCGCCAAACGGCAGGCTGGTTGGGGCAGTCCATTCTTCGCGGACCAGGGTAATGCGGTCGGTGTTCGCCGGCAGGCCGTAGAAACGCGGGCCGTTGAGGCTGGCGAAGGCTTCGAGCTTGTCCAGCGCATTGCGCTGTTCAAAGGCTTCGGCGTACATCTCGATCGCGGCATAAGCGGTGTAGCAACCGGCACAGCCACACGCGGCTTCTTTGGCGTGTTGGGCGTGCGGAGCCGAGTCCGTGCCCAGGAAGAACTTCTCGCTGCCGCTGGTAGCGGCGTCAAGCAGGGCGACCTGATGCGTATTGCGCTTGAGAATCGGCAAGCAATAGAAGTGCGGACGAATCCCGCCCACCAGCATGTGGTTGCGGTTATACAGCAGGTGGTGAGCGGTGATGGTTGCGCCAACGTTGGCCGAAGCCTCGTTGACGAACTGCACGGCATCGCTGGTGGTGATGTGTTCGAACACCACTTTGAGCGTTGGGAAACGCTCCACGACCCGACGCATGTGCTCGTCGATGAAGATTTTTTCGCGGTCGAAGACATCGACGTCGCCGCGGGTGATTTCACCGTGAATCAACAAGGGCATCCCGACCTCGGCCATGGCCTCGATCGCGGGGAAGATCTTGTCGATACTGGTAACACCGGAGTCCGAGTTGGTGGTCGCGCCAGCCGGATACAGCTTGGCGGCGTGAACGAAACCGCTGGCCTTGGCCTCGCGAATTTCATCGGGTGTAGTCCGGTCGGTCAGGTAGAGCACCATCAGCGGTTCGAAACGGCTGCCGGCCGGGCGCGCAGCGAGAATGCGCTGGCGATAGGCGTCGGCTTCAGCGGCGTTACGCACCGGTGGTACCAGGTTAGGCATGATGATCGCGCGACCAAAGGTGCGCGCGACATCCGCGACAGTATTGGGCAACACAGCACCATCGCGAAGATGAATATGCCAGTCGTCGGGACGCAGCAGGGTCAGGCGGTCGGACATTGGGGATTCCAGGCGGGTCAAACTCAAGGGAATGCTACCGGAAAAGACTCATCCAGGCACTCGCTATCAAGTTTTGCAGCAAGCTTCCGATATGACAAAGGTATGCCGTAATTATATGTATCGGTCTTTTTGTTGTAGAAGCCAGTGGAGCCTCCCGTGCGCCAGCGTTATTTAGCCTTGCTCAGCGTGTTTGCCAGCCTTCCTGCGATGGCGCTCACTTTCCAGACGCGTCTGGAGAGCATCGAGTGGACGGTCGAAGGCGACAAGTTCGAATGTCGCCTGAGCCAGCCGATTACCGATTTCGGTTCGGGCGAGTTCGTGCGGCGCGCAGGCGAGCAGGCCACCTTTCGTCTGAAGGCCTACAACCCGATGATCAGCGGCGGCTCGGCGACGTTGCTGGCCGCCGCTGCGCCTTGGCAGCCGGGGCGCGGCGATATCAATCTGGGGGCGGTCAAGGTTGGCAGCGGTGATGTGCTGTTCAACAGCTCGCAACTCCAGGCCGGACGCCTTATCGGCGGTTTGATGGACGGTCGCAGTCCGCTGATTCGCCATTATTCGCGCGATGGCGGTGTGTCGGAAGTCCGTTTGTTACCGGTCAGCTTCAGCAAGGCCTACGCCGATTATCAGGCGTGTGTCGCCAAGTTGCTGCCGATGAATTACGAGCAGGTTAAGCAGGCTGAGGTTGGTTTTCCGGGCGGTGGTATCGATCTGGACGCGCAGGCCAAGGCCAAGCTGCAGGTTATGCTGAACTTCATGAAGGCCGACCCGACGGTCAATCACATCGAACTCGACGGCCATTCCGATAACAGCGGCAATCGCCTGACCAACCGTGATCTGTCTCGGCGCAGGGCGTTGGCGGTGATGGACTTCTTCAAGGCCAATGGCATTCAGGAATCACAGATCACGATGCGTTTTCACGGCGAACGCTATCCGTTGGCCCCTAACACCAACACCGCCAATCGGGCCAGGAATCGCCGGGTCAACGTTCATCTTGAGCGCGTTGCACCCACCGATAAACCGGCTCCGCAAGTCAGCTCGGCAAGCAGTGCCGCGACGACCTCCTGAACCGGCTGAAATCGTCGCCCGCTCGACATAATCTGTCGCTTCGTCATCATAAGCTGTCGCGCCTCTGTAATTTATCCGCTCGCAGCGGTAGACTTCTCGGCTTTCCGTAGAACCCCGTGGAGTGATGGCATGGCGGACGTAAACAAGGTCGTTCTGGCGTATTCCGGCGGCCTGGACACTTCGGTGATCCTCAAGTGGCTGCAGGATACTTATAACTGTGAAGTGGTGACCTTTACCGCTGACCTGGGTCAGGGTGAAGAGGTCGAGCCGGCCCGCGCCAAGGCACAAGCCATGGGCGTAAAAGAAATCTACATCGACGATCTGCGCGAAGAATTCGTGCGTGATTTCGTTTTCCCGATGTTCCGTGCCAACACCGTTTACGAAGGCGAGTACCTGCTGGGTACTTCCATCGCTCGTCCGTTGATCGCCAAACGCCTGATCGAAATCGCCAACGAAACCGGCGCTGACGCCATTTCCCATGGCGCGACCGGCAAGGGCAACGACCAGGTTCGTTTTGAACTGGGTGCCTACGCACTCAAGCCTGGCGTGAAAGTGATCGCCCCTTGGCGCGAGTGGGACCTGCTGTCCCGCGAGAAGCTGATGGATTATGCGGCGAAGCACGCGATCCCGATCGAACGTCACGGCAAGAAAAAATCCCCGTACTCGATGGACGCCAACCTGCTGCACATCTCCTATGAAGGCGGCGTGCTGGAAGACACCTGGACCGAGCACGAAGAAGATATGTGGCGCTGGACCGTCTCCCCGGAGAACGCTCCTGACAAGCCGCAGTACCTGGAACTGACCTACCGCAACGGCGACATCGTTGCACTGGACGGCGTCGAAATGACTCCGGCTACCGTGCTGGCGACCCTGAACCGTATCGGTGGCGAGCACGGCATCGGCCGTCTGGACATCGTCGAGAACCGTTACGTCGGCATGAAGTCCCGTGGTTGCTACGAAACCCCAGGCGGCACCATCATGCTGCGTGCTCACCGGGCGATCGAGTCGATCACTCTGGACCGTGAAGTGGCTCACCTCAAAGACGAGCTGATGCCTAAATATGCCAGCCTGATCTACACCGGTTACTGGTGGAGCCCTGAGCGTCTGATGCTGCAACAGATGATCGATGCTTCCCAGGCGCATGTGAACGGTGTGGTTCGCCTGAAGCTGTACAAAGGCAACGTGATCGTTACCGGTCGCAAGTCTGACGAATCGTTGTTCGACGCCAACATTGCTACCTTCGAAGAAGATGGCGGCGCTTACAACCAGGCTGATGCAGCCGGCTTCATCAAGCTGAACGCTCTGCGTATGCGCATTGCCGCAAACAAAGGCCGCAAGCTGTTCTGATGCTGTTGGTATGATCAACGATTGTGGCCCCGTTTGTAACGGGGCCACAATGTGATCGAAGCGTTTGTGTGTGGTTTGTCTCCTGAATCTGCGTCACCAGGTCCTGGTTGTTAACTTCCTGGATTGTCTGTACCCCCCTTCTGTTCTGTCTGTGTCAGTGCTGGCTGACGACGGTCACTGCCAAAGTACTCAAGTTATAACTCATGTAAAAAGACTCTTTGGGCTTCAGGGATCTTGCACCTGATTTTTTGAGTGCTCTTTCGTTAATCAAATGTTCCGACTCACCGCTTGTCAGGAAGACGATCACTTCACGGTCATGGTGTTTCCTTGAATAGAGCGCGTTCATCAAACCGCCGACATCTTTCTTTTTGCGAATCCATCGTGCATCAATGATTTGCATGCCATGTATCGACGCCGGTAAAGACACTGGCTGTTGGGTCGAAAGGTTCGTGATGAAGGTTATATAGGCGGGTGGAGCGGGCGCGCTCTGAAGCAGATAGTCGGGTTTATGTCCTTTGATTGAGTTGGGTTGATTCTCCTCTTCAGCAGGGTCGTTGAGGGAGGTGTTTCTGTTTTTTTCTGGTCGAGCAGCATCGTCGATGACTTTTACAAACTGTTTGCTCTTTTGAAAATCAGAAGGTGCATACAGTGATTTGTAGTTAAAGTTGAGTGTGATAAAAAATAAAAAGAGCAGGTAAAAGGGGAAGCTGATCAGAAACCAGATGTACGTCTGGCGCTCCTCGTTGTCGAGAAAGGGCAACGATACGGCTGCCGACGTTTCGGAGAGCGTCGCAAATATCGCAATTATGGTCATCGGGTTGGATATTCTTCTTTGAATTTTTGTCATTTTTATTACTCGTTAAATAGTGATCTATAGTGATTCCTTGTGGGTGAAAATGTTAAGTGGTCGTGGTGGTTCGGTATTGATTTATTGGTTTTTGTAAAGGGTTTATGGATCGGTCTGCTTTGCAGTTTTATCACTATTTTTAACGGATCAATAGCCTTGTTTTAACGTGATTCATGTAAGCGGGTGAAAGCGGGTTGTTTTTTGATAATAGACGCATGTTTAATTAATGGCCGGGATAGAGTGTGTATTGTCAGCTGGTTTCTTAGATGTCCACAGAAAAATACCGGTGACCAGAGAGGGGGGACGCCTCGAATAAACTTTAAGCGACATTGTTTTTTATGAAATCCTGTAGGGGGAATCCCTGTTGTTTGTAGGGATTGTCTCTCGGTGTAGGTGGTTGGGGTGGGCAGCATCCCAAGGTCGAAACGACTACGCTATTGTGCGGGCTCTAAAAATTCGAACAGCGAAATTGGACTTGCCCATGAATAAAGTGCTGATCGTGGATGATCACCCCGTCATTCGTCTTGCTGTACGTATGCTAATGGAGCGTCATGGCTACGAAGTCATTGCCGAAACGGACAATGGTGTCGATGCCTTGCAACTTGCCCGTGAACAGATGCCGGATATCGTGATACTGGATATCGGTATTCCGAAACTGGATGGCCTGGAAGTTATTGCACGCTTGACCTCGACCACCATGCCTTTGAAAGTGCTGGTCTTGACGTCGCAGGCCCCCGGTCACTTTTCAATGCGTTGTATGCAGGCAGGGGCAGCCGGGTATGTCTGCAAACAGCAGGACCTCACCGAGTTGCTCAGTGCAATCAAGGCTGTATTGTCAGGATATAGCTACTTTCCGAATCAGGCGTTGCACTCGGTTCGCTCAAGTTTGGGGAACGCGAGCGAAGCCGACATGGTGGATCGTCTGTCAGGAAGGGAGATGATGGTTTTACAACAGTTGGCCCGAGGAAAGACCAACAAGGAAATTGCCGATGGAATGTTCCTCAGCAACAAAACCGTGAGTACTTACAAAACGCGTCTGCTATTGAAGCTCAATGCCCGCTCGCTGGTAGACCTTATCGAGCTTGCGCAGCGTAATGGTCTGGTTTGAATCTCTCGGGGCGAGTAGTGCTTTGTGCATGGAAAGCGTCTGAAGGTAAGCGGAGTCTGATCGGATTTTGAGTCGCCGGATGGCTTGCCCTGATGTCCCCGCCGCGCCGGACTCATTGATGAATCAGAGAGCATTGCCCAGCGGTTGAGGGAGTGCTGAAAAGCCTCCATTTCGGGAGGCTTTCAGGTGTTAAAGGTCAAAGTCGTAATCGGCCAGTTGCTTTTGCAAGCGGCGCTCCTCCAGGAGATTATCGATGGTGCGACGTTTGCTCAGGTTGGTCTTTGCTACCTCTACCACAGGCTCGGCATCATCGGCCTCAACAGAGATGAAGTCGTCTTCTGTGTCCAGTTGTTCTTTGCCAGTGCTCATAAGGTTAACTCCAGGCTAAGAATGCCATTGGCGCTTCTTATATCGACATTCTCCCGGCGGGTAAAAAAGATTTTTTCAATCGGTAAATCAATAAATCTAATAGAACCTCAATCGTCGGAGGTCTTTTGCTTGTATTCGCACAGGTCTTCGATACGGCAGCTGCCACAACGGGGCTTGCGAGCCAGGCAAACGTAGCGTCCGTGGAGGATCAGCCAGTGATGGGAGTCGAGCAGATACTCCTTGGGAACAAACTTCATCAGTTTTTTTTCCACCTCGACGACATTCTTGCCTGGCGCTAACCCTGTGCGGTTGCTGACCCGGAAAATGTGCGTGTCGACGGCCATGGTCAGCTGGCGAAAAGCCGTATTGAGCACCACGTTCGCGGTCTTTCTACCGACCCCGGGCAGCGCTTCCAGCTCCTCACGGGTTTGCGGTACTTCGCCGCCATGAAGCTCTACCAGCATTCGGCAGGTTTCTATGACGTTTTTTGCCTTGCTGTTGTACAGGCCGATGGTCTTGATGTACTCGGACAATCCTTCTATACCCAGCGCATAAATCGCTGCCGGAGTATTGGCCACCGGAAACAGCTTGGCGGTGGCCTTATTGACGCCTACGTCCGTGGACTGCGCGGAAAGGATCACGGCGATCAGCAATTCGAAGGGCGACGAGTAGGCCAGTTCGGTTTTTGGTTCCGGATTGTCTTCGTGAAGCCGACGGAAAATTTCCAGGCGTTTTGCAGCATTCATGGGCAGAGCAGTTCCTTGAAGGCGGTCAGTGTGAGGTCGAGGCGCCGGGCCAGGCTTGTTTGGCGGCTATGAGCAGTCCCAGCAGGATAAATCCGCCGGGGGCGAGGATGGCCAGTCGTATGCCGCCATCAGCGGCAAACAGCCAGCCTTGCCCGCTGGAATCAATAATTCCGCTCAACCAGGACACATGGCTGGCGAATGACCCATTGCCAAGGGCTTCTCGCAACACGCCCAGTACAACCATCAGCCCAAAAAACAGGCTGGACAGGCGAGTCCGGTCGATCATGCTTGCCTGGGTAAAAAAGCCGCTGTACTCCAGCACAATGCACTGCAGGGCAATCAGTTCGGCATACATTCCCAGTTGCTGATGCAGTTCAAAGGCCCAGGCCTGTAATGCCAATGTTGCCAGGCTGGTCAATGTGGCGGCGAGTGCAATGCAGGTGATCAACTGCATGGACGGGACGATTCGCGGCCGCAATACACTCATCTTCAGGCCGTAAACACCAATGACCAGCAGCGATAACAGCGACAGACCCAAGGCTTTTACCAAGGAGTCACTGGCGCCGATCAACGGGGTCAATATCAGCGAGTTCTGCAGCATCGAGGACTGGTTCATTGTCCGCTCCCGATCAGTTGTGGCTGATGCTCGTCGAAATAGCGTAACGCATCATGGATCGCGCTGATCACCGCCCTGGAAGTGACGGTTGCGCCGATCAACTGGTCGAATTGCCCCTGATCTTTTTTCAGCGCCCAGCCACTGTCACCAGGGTCGTTGCGCGACTTGCCGAAAAAGCCCTGAAGCCAGGGATTGGGCTGGTCGGCGATTCTCCCGCCCAGCCCTGGTGTTTCCGATTGCTTGAGGGTTTTGACTCCCAGCAACTTGCCGTTGATGTCGATCACGATCAGCAGTTCGATCGCATTTTCGTAACCCGTCACCTGGCTGCGTAATATCACTGCACTGGGTTTTCCGCCTGCTGTGGCCAGGTAACCGCCCAGCAAGGTGCTGTTGCTCAGCGCGATATCCTTGAACGCGAGTGGCTGGTCCAAAGGCTGATTGTCGTAGCTGCCGACTGGCAGCATGTCGAACAGCTTGCGGCTTTCGATCAAGCGCTGTTCAGCCGAGATCTGCGGCGCGGTGGCGTGTTGCAGGAAAAATGTAGCGCCTGCGCCCAATCCGGCCACGACCACCAGCATCAGCACACTGAAATTCCGCTTCATGGTGTACGAGGCTCTGGTTGTGCAGCAGCGAGGCGTTCCAGGGCCGGTACGCAGAGATTCATCAGCAGCACCGCAAAGGCCACCCCGTCGGGATAGCCGCCCCAGGTTCGAATCAGGTAGGTCAGCAGGCCGACGCCCGCGCCGAACATCAGGCGGGCTTTTGGACTTTTCGCTCCCGACACCGGTTCGGTCACGATAAAGAATGCCCCGAGCATGCTCGCACCCGTCAGCAAGTGAAAGAGCGGGGAGCCGTGGGAGTCCGAACCTGAGCCGTTCCAGCACAACAGGCTGATGACGAACAGACTGCCGAGCATGCCGACCGGCGCATGCCAGCTGAACACCCGCTGCTGTAACAGGAACGCGCCGCCGGCGAGGAAAGCCAGATTCACCCATTCGATACCTTTACCACCCATGTGGCCAAACGCCGGGTTGCCGGCGAAGAGTTCGTCCATGGTCAGGCTTTTGTTGATTCGCAGGCTATCCAGCGCCGTGGCCGTCACCCAGGCGTCGGGCTGCTCGGCACCGCTGAAATTGAAACCGAAAATCTGTTGCAGGCCGGCGAGCAGATTCATCCCGTGGGACGTCGGCCAGTGGGTCATCTGTCGCGGGAAACACACCAGCACCAGCGCAAAACCGAGCATGGCCGGATTGAACGGGTTTTTGCCAACGCCACCATAAAGGTGCTTGCCGAAAAACATCGCGAATGCCGCAGCGCTGACCGTCAGCCACCATGGACAGTAAGGTGGTAACGCCAGTGCCAGCAAGGTGGCGCTGACCAACGCGCTGCCGTCGCTTAGCGCAGGCTTGAGCGGGTACTTGCGCAAGCGCAACACCAAGGCTTCAACGGCTAATGCGCTGCCGCAGGCCAGCAGCAGATTGATCAGAACGCCCCAGCCAAATAACCAGAACAACACCAGCATGCCCGGCACGGTAGCCAGTAAAACCCGCTTCATCGCCTGTTGCAGGCGATCATCGACCGGTTCAAGGGGCGACATAGGCGTTTACCTGGCGCTCGGCTTCGCAGAGCCGTTCGCGGGCCTTGGCCAGCAGCTCCGCCGGTGTATCAGGACGCCGCTCGAGCTTGCTGACGTCGGCGCGGGCATAAGCCAGCTCGGTTTTCAGTTGCCGCAGTTGAGCGTCGATGGGACGTTTTTCGACGCGTACCAGATCGGGTGCCGGTTTTTCGCTGGCTCCCTCGGCATCGTGCAGCGCCTGCTCCGCTTGAGCGAGGGCCGCGCTGAGCGCTTCCAGTTGCTCGGCCGGTGCTTCGCTGGCCTGGGCTTTTTTCAGCTCGGCGCGACGCATCGCCAGCTGGATTTTCGCGCGTTTGAGTTCGGCATCGTTGGCCGGCGCCGTCGGTTGCACAGGTGCTGAGGGGACTGTGCTTTCGAGCTGCGTCAGAGCTTGCTCGGCGGCTTCGAATTGCTGCTGCAAAATGATCAGCTGCGACTGCTGTTCGAAGGTCGGAGGATGCCCAAAAGCTTTCAGCGATTTGTTCAGTTGCGCGCGGCTCATCGCCACATCGATCTTGGCCTTTTTCAGCGCGGCATCGGCGGCTGCGGCTTTTTGGGCCTGAACCCGGGCAATGGCGTCCTGCAGCGGGGTATTGCTGGCATCGCTGTGTTGAGCGGCTTTTTGCGCGCGGGCCAGTCGTTCGGCGTGCTTTTGCTCTTCCTCACGACGCAGGCGTGCATTGCGCTGTTCGAAGCGCTGCCTTGCGTGATCGCGTTTGGCGTTGCGTGCTTGCAGTTCTTCGGGCGTGAACGCCAGACCACCGATAATCGGCAGCACCTGGGTCGAGGGTAAAGGATGCATTTCGATGCAATCCACCGGGCAGGGTGCTACACAAAGATCGCAGCCGGTGCATTCGTCGATCAGCACCGTGTGCATCAGTTTTGCCGCGCCGACAATCGCGTCTATCGGGCAGGCCTGAATGCACTTGGTGCAGCCGATGCATTCGGCTTCACGGATAAATGCAATTTGCGCCGGTGCCGAGCCACGGCTGGTGTCCAGTTCCAACACCGGGATTTTCAGCAGTTCGGCCAACGCTGAAATGGTCTCGTTGCCGCCCGGCGGGCACTTGTTGATTGCCTCGCCATTGGCAATGCCTTCAGCGTAGGGCTTGCATCCGGGGTGGCCGCATTTGCCGCATTGGGTCTGCGGCAGGAGTGCGTCGATACGTTGAATCAGACTCATGTTTTGATCAGTCCGCTGAAGCCGAGAAAGGCCACTGCGATCAGTCCGGCGCTGATCAGGTCGATCGGCAGGCCACGAAAGGGCAGGGGCACATCGTTATTGAGAATGCGCTGGCGCAGGTCGCTGAACAGACTCAGCACCAGCCAGAAACCCAGCCCGGCGCCAAGACATAGCGCTACGTGATAGCCAAAGCCTTTGTCACTCTGCATGCCGAACAGGCTCAGCCCCAGCACGCCAGCGTTGCCCAGCAATAACGGCCACAAGCCGTTGAACGGTAACTGCGGCAGGGCAGGCGTCAGCAGATTCAGCAGCGGGGTAATCAGCAGTACGCTCAAGGGCAAAAACACAAACAGGTACAAGGACGTCAGCCCGAGCGGTATCAGCAACCAGTAATAGGCCGCGTAACCCAGAACGCCGCTGAGCAACATCAGGCAGGTGGTTGCAATGCCCAGGGCATGAACCTGACGACGTTCGATGGCAGGCTCACGCGTCGATTGCATCAACGGATCGACACCCAGCGGCCAGTGCACGATGAAGTTATTGATCAGGGCGGTGCTGATGAGCGTGAGCAGAATGTCGGTCATGGGCGTGCCGGGTTGAGCGAACGGGCCTGTGCATAAAGATTAGGCATTATCCGGCAAGCAGATATGAAAATCCCACCGCCGCGAGTCAACGCGACGGTGGGATCGGTTCAGTCAGGCAACTTACTTGATGCGCTGACCCGGCTTGGCGCCGCTGTCCGGGCTCAACAGGTAGATTTCTTCGCCGCCAGGGCCTGCCGCCATGACCATGCCTTCGGAGATCCCGAAACGCATTTTGCGTGGCTTGAGGTTGGCGATCATCATCGTCAGACGACCTTCAAGCTTGGCCGGGTCTGGATATGCGCTCTTGATGCCGGAGAACACGTTGCGTTGCTCGTCACCGATATCCAGGGTCAGGCGCAGCAGCTTGTCCGCGCCTTCCACGGCTTCGGCCTTGAGGATCAGCGCCACCCGCAGGTCAACCGCGGCAAAGGTATCGAACTCGATCTCTGGCGACAGCGGATCCTTGGCCAGTTCGCCATTCCCTTGTGGGGCGGCATCACCGGTGTCGGTCTGGCTGGCGGCCAGGTCTTCTTTCGAAGCGTCGGTCATGGCTTGCACCTTGACTGGGTCGATACGGGTCATCAGCGGTTTGAACTCGTTCAGTTGATGGTTGCTGAGCAGGGTCGCGTGATCGTTCCAGGTCAGCGGTGCGACGTTGAGGAACGCCTCGGCGTCGGCGGCGAGCAACGGCAGCACAGGCTTGAGGAAGATCACCAGTTGGCGGAACAGGTTGACGCCCAGGGCGCAGATCGCCTGGACTTCGTCTTGCTTGCCTTCTTGCTTGTTCAGCGACCATGGCGCCTTGTCGGCGATCCAGGCGTTGGCGCGGTCGGCCAGGCCCATGATTTCGCGCATGGCACGGGCGAAGTCGCGAGCCTCATAGGCCTCGGCGATGCTCGGCGCGGCGGCCAGGAACGCTTCGGTCAGTTCTGGCGCGGCATTACCGGCCACCAGCACACCGGCGTTGCCTTTGTGAATGAAGCCGGCGCAGCGGCTGGCAATGTTGACGACTTTGCCGACCAGGTCGGAGTTGACCTTCTGTACGAAGTCTTCGAGGTTCAGGTCCAGGTCGTCGACGCCACGGCCGAGCTTGGAGGCGTAGTAGTAGCGCAGGTATTCCGGCGACAGGTGGTCCAGGTAGGTCCGGGCCTTGATGAAGGTGCCGCGGGACTTGGACATTTTCTGGCCATTGACGGTCAGGTAGCCGTGTACGTTGATACCGGTCGGCTTGCGGTAGCCCGCACCTTCGAGCATGGCTGGCCAGAACAGCGCGTGGAAATTGACGATGTCCTTGCCGATGAAGTGGTACAGCTCGGCGGTAGAGTCCTTGGCCCAGTACGCGTCGAAATCCAGTTCAGGACGACGTGCGCAGAGGTTCTTGAAGCTCGCCATGTAGCCGATCGGCGCGTCCAGCCAGACATAGAAGTATTTGCCTGGCTCGTCGGGGATTTCGAAACCGAAGTACGGCGCATCGCGGGAGATATCCCACTGTTGCAGGCCGACATCCAGCCATTCGGCGATCTTGTTCGCAACCGCGTCTTGCAGGGTGCCGCTGCGGGTCCATTCCTGCAGCATCTGCTGGAAGTCCGGCAGCTTGAAGAAGAAGTGTTGGGAATCCTTGAGCACCGGCGTGGCGCCCGAGATCGCCGACTTCGGATCTTTCAGGTCGGTCGGCGCGTAAGTGGCACCGCACTTTTCGCAGTTGTCGCCGTACTGGTCTTCAGTGCCGCACTTCGGGCAGGTGCCCTTGATGAAGCGGTCGGCCAGGAACATTTTCTTTTCCGGGTCGAAATACTGGGTGATCGAGCGCGTGGCGATGTGCCCGGCGTCACGCAGCTTCAGGTAGATCTGGCTCGACAGCTCACGGTTTTCTTCAGCGTGAGTGGAGTGGAAGTTGTCGAAGTCCACCAGGAACTCGGCAAAGTCGGCGCTGTGTTCAGCCTGGACGTTGGCGATCAGTTGTTCCGGGGTGATGCCTTCTTTTTCTGCGCGTAGCATGATGGCCGAACCGTGGGCGTCGTCCGCGCAGACATACGTGCATTGATTGCCGCGATGCTTCTGGAAGCGCACCCACATATCGGTCTGGATGTACTCAAGCATATGGCCAAGGTGGATTGAACCATTGGCATAGGGCAGGGCGCTGGTGACGAGGATCTTGCGTGGCTCGGACATGGGGCTCGGCTACTTGATGAAACGGAGGTCGGCCACTATAAAGCGCCGGCGCATATTTTTCACCCTTCAGGCCTGTTTCCCGATGCGTCGCTGCGAATATCTGTGGCGAGGGAGCTTGCTCCCGCTGGGTGGCGAAGCCGCCCCATATAAGGCGACGCCGAGCTGGCAGTACCACCGCGTCAATAAAATTACGGCTGCTGCGCACCCGAGCGGGAGCAAGCTCCCTCGCCACAAATGAGTGTCCGGCGTAGGATACCCGTCTGATTTTCCAGCCTTGTTATCGGAGTTGCCCATGAGCGCCGTCAATCGCGCAGCGGTGGAAGCCGTCCTTCGTCAGTACACCGACCCTTACTTGAACCAGGATCCGGTCAGCGCCGGTTGCCTGCGCAGCATCGACATTCAGGGCGACCGCGTCAGCGTTCAGCTGGAACTGGGCTACGCCGCCGGCCTGTTCAAGAGTGGCTGGGCGCAAATGCTGCAAATGGCGATCGAAGGACTGGAGGGCGTGACCTCGGCCAAAGTCGACATCAGCACCGTGATTGCCGCGCACAAGGCGCAGGCGCAGATCCCGGGTTTGGCCAACGTCAAGAACGTGGTCGCGGTGGCGTCCGGCAAGGGCGGCGTGGGCAAATCCACCACCGCCGCCAACCTTGCGCTGGCGCTGGCCCGCGAAGGCGCCAAGGTCGGGATCCTCGATGCCGATATCTACGGCCCGAGCCAGGGCATCATGTTCGGCATCCCGGAAGGCACCCGACCGAAGATCAAGGACCAGAAGTGGTTCGTGCCGATCGAGTCGCATGGCGTTGAAGTCATGTCCATGGCGTTTTTGACCGACGACAACACGCCGATGGTCTGGCGTGGCCCGATGGTCTCCGGCGCCTTGCTGCAACTGGTGACACAGACCGCCTGGAGCGATCTGGATTATCTGGTGATCGACATGCCGCCGGGCACCGGTGACATTCAGTTGACCCTGGCGCAAAAAGTCCCGGTGGCGGGGGCGGTGATCGTCACCACGCCGCAGGATCTGGCATTGCTGGACGCCCGCAAAGGCGTGGAGATGTTCCGCAAGGTCAACATTCCAGTGCTCGGCGTGGTGGAAAACATGGCCGTGCACATCTGCTCCAACTGCGGTCATGCCGAGCACCTGTTCGGTGAAGGCGGCGGCGAGAAGCTGGCCAGTCAATATGGCGTCGAACTGCTGGCATCGCTGCCGCTGTCGATGTTGATCCGCGAGCAGGCTGACGGCGGCAAGCCAACGGTGATCGCCGAGCCGGACAGCCAGATCGCCATGGTCTACCAGGAACTGGCCCGTCACGTCGGTGCGCGAATTGTCTTGCAGGAAGCCGCCACGCCAGCGATGCCGAACATCACTGTCAGCGACGATTGATGAGGTGAAACCAATGAGCGGCTATCAAAGCCGCTCATTTGAAATGCAATTTAATGTGGGAGCGGGCTTGCTCGCGAAGAGGGCGCGTCAGTCAACGTTGATGTTGTTTGATACACCGCTTTCGCGAGCAAGCCCGCTCCCACATTTGATTTGTGCAGGTCTTAAATCCGCAAACCGCCATCCATTTCCAGGATCCGGCCGGTGTAATAATCGTTCTCGAAGATGTACGCCGCCGAATGGGCGATCTCTTCGGGCTTGCCCATGCGCTTGAGCGGAATCCCGGAGGTCATTTTCTCCAGGGCTTCAGGCTTCATGCTCAGGGTCATTTCGGTCTCGATGAAGCCTGGCGCAATACCGGCCACGCGAATGCCATAGCGCGCGAGCTCCTTGGCCCAGGTCACGGTGGCCGCAGCAACCCCGGCCTTGGCGGCGGAGTAGTTGGTCTGGCCGACGTTGCCGGCGCGGGAGATCGAGGAGATGTTGACGATCGCGCCGCCGGTCTTCAGCTCAATCATTTTCGCCGCCACTTCCCGGGTGCACAGGAACACGCCGGTCAGGTTGACGTCGATCACGGCCTGCCACTGGGCCAGGCTCATTTTGGTCATTTCGCCATCCTTGACCTTGATCAGCAGGCCATCGCGCAGAATCCCGGCGTTGTTGATCAGGCCGTGGATCGCGCCGAAGTCTTCGGCAACCTGGGCGACCATGTGCGTCACCTGTTCTTCATTGGCGACGTTGCACAGATAAGCGCGAGCTTCGACACCGGCGGCTTTGCAGGCGGCGACGGCCTGGTCTAGCTTTTCCTGGTTGAGATCGACCAGTGCCAGTTTTGCGCCCTTGGCGGCGAAATACTCGGCCATCGAACGGCCTAAACCCTGGCAACCGCCGGTGATAATGATTACTTTGTCAGTGAGTTTCATTCGCATGCCCCAAATGGCAGGTCAGAGTGGTTTCCTTTTAGAGAGCCTCTCGATCTGCACCTGATGTGGCCTGGCTGCACATGAGAACTGCCCCGATGGCGTTGCTGGAACTTTGTCCCAGGAGCCTGTCCGTTTTTTTGACGGATTCTATATAAGGAGTCATAAATTGAGCGTTGAAGCTGCCAAGCATGCCCGAGAATTGTTGCTCAAGGAATACCGCGGAGTGCTCTCGACGCACTCCAAGGCAATGCCCGGTTTCCCGTTCGGCTCAGTGGTTCCTTATTGCCTGGACGAGCAGGGCCGGCCGCTGATCCTGATCAGCCGGATCGCCCAGCACACCCACAATCTGCAAAAAGACCCCAAATGCTCATTGCTGGTGGGTGAGCGCGAGGCTGAAGACGTACAGGCCGTTGGTCGCCTGACCTACCTGGCCGAAGCGGAAAAAATCCAGGATCAGGCCGCCATCGATGCCGCCGCCGAGCGTTATTACCGCTATTTCCCGGATTCGCAGAATTATCACAAGGCGCATGATTTCGACTTCTGGGTACTCAAACCGATACGGCATCGCTACATCGGCGGTTTCGGTGCGATTCACTGGGTCGACCAATTGACCCTGGCCAACCCATTCGCCGGCAAGGCCGAAGCGAGCATGATCGAACACATGAACGCCGACCATGCCAAGGCCATCGCCCATTACGTCGAACTGGCCGGCCTGCCGAAAACCGCACCCGCTCAGTTGGCGGGCATCGACGCCGAAGGCATGCACCTGCGCATTGGCCAGGGGCTGTACTGGTTACCGTTCCCGGAAGTGTGTAATACGCCGACACAAGTACGCGAAGCCTTGGTTTTATTGGCTCACGCCGAGCAATGGCCGAAAAATGCGACAGCCGACGCTTGAAATCACGAAACGGCGACGTCATCTACGTTCTACTTGCAAGGCATTCTTGCGTTGAGGAACCATTTGATGCGCCCTTTTTTGTTGCTCTTTCTGCTGTTCCCGGTGTTGGAGCTGTTCGTATTCGTCAAGGTCAGCGCGGCCATCGGGTTTTTCCCGGCACTGCTGCTGATTATTCTCGGCTCGATGTTCGGCGTGTTCGTGCTGCGCATCGCCGGCCTGGCTACCGCATTGCGTGCTCGTGAAAGCCTGAACCGCGGCGAGTTGCCTGCGCAGACCATGCTTGAAGGCCTGATGCTCGCCTTGGGCGGCGGTCTGTTGATCCTGCCAGGTTTCGTCAGCAGCGTGATCGGTCTGATCATGATCTTGCCGATCACCCGTCGGTTGCTGGCCAACGCGATGCGCAAGCGCGCCGAGGAGCAGGCAATTCGTCAGCGTGCCTTTGCCGATGATCTGCAACCGCGTGGCGGCCCGGCTCCACGTCAACCGTTGGGCCGTGAGCCGAACGTGATCGAGGGCGAGTTCGAGCACCGCGACTCCAAATAACTGTTTCATTGACACGGCACCTTCGGGTGCCGTGTTCGTTTCTGTGGTCGGTGCCGTAAAAAATTTCACTGCCCAGCCCTTGTAATAAGCTTATGCGCCCTTATGTAACGGTCACCGCAAGGTTTCTGGTGAAGATCACCAGACAGACTTCCGCGGTTCGCTTGACGAGCCGCAACCGGCAACGCCGGAATTTAACCCGCCGGGATTACACCGGCCGCTGAAAACCACAATTAGGAGAGATCGACAATGAAGCTTCGTCCTCTGCATGACCGCGTCGTCATCCGTCGCAGCGAAGAAGAAAAGAAAACCGCTGGCGGTATCGTTCTGCCAGGTTCGGCTGCCGAAAAAGCCAACAGCGGTGAAGTCCTCGCTGTAGGTACCGGCCGCGTGCTGGACAACGGTGAAGTGCGTGCGCTGGCCGTGAAAGTGGGTGACAAGGTTGTGTTCGGCCCGTACTCCGGCAGCAACACTGTGAAAGTCGACGGTGAAGACCTGCTGGTAATGGCTGAGAACGAGATTCTCGCTGTTATCGAAGGCTGATTTGCGCTCAATTTCCCGCTACTACAAAAGTATTTAAGGAATATCGATCATGGCTGCTAAAGAAGTTAAATTCGGCGATTCCGCCCGTAAGAAAATGCTCGCCGGTGTCAACGTCCTGGCTGACGCAGTAAAAGCGACCCTGGGCCCTAAAGGCCGTAACGTGATCATCGAGAAGAGCTTCGGCGCCCCGACCATCACCAAGGACGGCGTTTCCGTAGCCAAAGAAATCGAACTCAAAGACCGTTTCGAAAACATGGGCGCGCAGCTGGTCAAAGACGTTGCCTCCCGTGCCAACGATGACGCAGGCGACGGCACCACCACCGCGACCGTTCTGGCTCAATCGATCGTCAACGAAGGCCTGAAAGCCGTCGCTGCCGGCATGAACCCGATGGACCTGAAGCGCGGTATCGACAAAGCGACCATCGCTATCGTCAAAGAGCTCAAAGCCCTGTCCAAGCCATGCGCTGACACCAAGGCAATCGCTCAGGTCGGCACCATCTCGGCCAACTCCGACAGCTCCATCGGCGACATCATTGCCGAAGCCATGGAAAAAGTCGGTAAAGAAGGCGTGATCACCGTTGAAGAAGGCTCGGGCCTGGAAAACGAACTGTCGGTTGTAGAAGGCATGCAGTTCGACCGTGGCTACCTGTCCCCGTACTTCGTCAACAAGCCAGAGACCATGACCGCCGAACTGGACGGTCCGCTGATCCTGCTGGTCGACAAAAAGATCTCGAACATCCGCGAAATGCTGCCAGTACTGGAAGCCGTTGCCAAAGCCGGCCGTCCTCTGCTGATCGTTGCCGAAGACGTTGAAGGCGAAGCCCTGGCGACTCTGGTTGTGAACAACATGCGCGGCATCGTTAAAGTGGCTGCCGTCAAAGCCCCGGGCTTCGGCGACCGTCGCAAGGCCATGCTGCAGGACATCGCTGTTCTGACTGGCGGTACCGTTATCTCCGAAGAGATCGGCCTGAGCCTGGAAAGCACTACCCTGGAACACCTGGGTAATGCCAAGCGCGTGATCCTGTCCAAAGAAAACACCACCATCATCGACGGTGCTGGCGTTGAGGCTGACATCCAGGCTCGCGTTGTGCAGATCCGTCAACAAGTGGCTGACACTTCGTCCGACTACGACCGTGAAAAACTGCAAGAGCGTCTGGCCAAGCTGTCCGGCGGCGTTGCAGTGATCAAGGTTGGCGCTGGTTCCGAAGTTGAAATGAAAGAGAAGAAAGCCCGCGTTGAAGACGCCCTGCACGCTACCCGTGCAGCCGTTGAAGAAGGCGTGGTACCTGGCGGTGGCGTGGCACTGGTTCGCGCTCTGCAAGCGATCTCCGAGCTGAAAGGCGACAACGATGACCAGAACGTCGGCATCCAGTTGCTGCGTCGCGCTGTTGAAGCGCCACTGCGCCAGATCGTTGCCAACTCCGGCGACGAGCCAAGCGTTGTAGTCGACAAGGTCAAGCAGGGCAAGGGTAACTACGGTTACAACGCTGCTACCGGCGAATACGGCGACATGATCGAAATGGGTATCCTGGACCCGGCTAAAGTGACTCGTTCGGCTCTGCAAGCGGCTTCGTCGATTGCCAGCCTGATGATCACCACCGAAGCCATGATCGCCGAGATCAAGGAAGACGCACCAGCTGGCGGCGGCATGCCAGACATGGGCGGTATGGGCGGCATGGGCGGCATGATGTAAGCCAGCCTTACCCTGTACGAAAAAACCCCGCTGGCGTAAGCCAGCGGGGTTTTTTATTTTCTGTGAAGATGATCGTTCCCACGCTCTGCGTGGGAATGCAGCCCGGGACGCTCTGCGTCCCTGACAGGGTTTGGATCAACAGATCTATCCCTGAGCCACTCTTGGCCTTAAGCTGCGCGGTCCAAGACGGCCGTAACTGTGTACGGAGCAAGTGCCCATGCGAATTCTATTGGTTGAAGACAACCGCGACATCCTCGCCAATCTGGCCGATTACCTGGGGCTTAAAGGCTATACCGTGGATTGCGCGCAGGACGGTTTGTCAGGTCTGCACCTGGCGGCCACCGAGCATTACGACCTGATCGTGCTCGACATCATGCTGCCCGGTATCGATGGTTACACCCTGTGCAAACGCCTGCGTGAAGATGCCCGGCGCGATACCCCGGTGATCATGCTGACCGCCCGTGACCAACTGGATGACCGGCTGCAGGGCTTCAAGTCCGGTGCCGATGATTACCTGGTCAAACCGTTTGCCCTGTCTGAACTGGCGGCGCGCATCGAGGCGGTCATGCGCCGTACCCAGGGTGGCGGTCGCCGAGCCCTGCAGGTTGGCGATCTGAGCTACGACCTCGACACGCTGGAAGTGACCCGCGAAGGTCGCCTGCTGAAACTCAACCCGGTAGGCCTCAAGCTGCTGGCGGTGTTGATGCAGAAAAGCCCGCATGTCTTGCGTCGCGAAATACTCGAAGAAGCCCTTTGGGGTGACGACTGTCCAGACAGTGACAGCCTGCGCAGTCACGTCCATCAGTTGCGTCAGGTGATCGATAAGCCGTTCGCCAAACCCTTGCTGCAAACCGTGCACGGCGTCGGCTATCGCCTGGCCGAGGGACGTGATGGAGTTTAAGCAGAGCCTTGCTCAGCGGATCATTATTGCCTTTGCCTTGATGAGTGCGTTGGTGGCGGGGGCATTCGCCATAGGCATCGTGGCGACCGTGCATCTGGTCGAAGAAAAGCTGATTTCTTCAGGCCTGGGTGGCGATTTACAGCGTTTGCTGTTGATGGACAGCATGGCCGACTGGAGTCATCGTCCCGAACCCGATCAGTTGTTCTACTTCAGTGGCGGCCCTGGCGACTTTGACTTGCCCAGGGACCTGCGGCATCTGAATGCGGGCTTTCATGAAGTATTTCGCGAGCAGCTCTCATACCACGCGCTCGTCGAGATTGTTGACGGCCGCCGCTACGTCCTGATGCAGGATCAAAGCGATTTCGAAGAGCGCGAGCGAGTGCTGTTTGCCGTGGTACTGGTGGGGTTTGTATTAAGTCTGGCATTGGCGGTGTTCCTTGGCTGGGTGCTCGCGCGCAAGGTCATGGCGCCGGTGGTCCGGCTGGCGCGCCAGGTGCGTCACCGCGATCAACTGCTCGGCCTGGCACCGCCCCTGGCGCCGAACTATGCCGCCGATGAAGTCGGTGAACTGGCCGTCGCCTTCGACGCCACGCTGGGCCGATTGCGCCAGGCGCTGAGTCGCGAACGGCTGTTCACCAGCGACGTCAGTCACGAACTGCGCACCCCGTTGATGGTATTGGCCAGCTCCTGCGAACTGTTGCTGGAGAACCCGGACCTCGATCAGCGCAGTCGCAACCAGGTCGAGCGGATCGCTCGTGCCTGTGAAGAGATGCGCGAACTGGTCCAGACCTTCCTGATGCTCGCCCGCGCCCAGCGCGAAGATGCCAGCATGTCGCCGCAACAGACCCTGGGGCAGGTGGCCGAGGACTTGCTCGGTCTGTGGCGCGAGCCGATCGAAGACAAGGGTCTCACGCTGTTTTATGAACCCGGCAACCCGACGGATACGCGTTATAACGCGACATTCCTGCACGCGGTCATGGGGAACCTGTTGCGTAATGCCTTGCACTACACCGACAGCGGGTTTATTCGCCTGACCATTCTGCCCTGCGGTTTTCTGGTCGAAGACAGCGGTGTCGGTATTCCCGAAGAGAAGCGTGAAGCGATGTTCGAGCCGTTTGTACGCGGGGGCGAGAAACGTGGGGACGGGCTTGGGCTGGGCCTGTCGCTGGTGCAGAGAATTTGTGAAAACCAGGGCTGGAGCGTCAGTCTCAGCACCATGGAGCCCAACGGCTGCCGCTTTCATGTCGAACTGGGCAAGCCGGACGCCTGATGCCACGGTCGTAACCGTAGAAGCGGAGTTCAAGCAGGCGGATTTTCGGGTTCAGGACCCGCCAGCAAGCGGCTTCGCATGACATGAAACAGCTGCGCCGCCACTCGTCGTGGGGCTCGGCGGATTGGGCGAAGCTCATCTATTTTTATAAGAAGGTGTTTGGCAGCTCTATCAAAGGTTTGTAGCGATGAAACTAGAAATTGCTAGGGGGCTATTTTTGGCAGGAGCCTTGGCAGTTGTTTCATTGGCGGTGGTCGGCCTGGAGCAGCCACGTACGCAAGTTCTCAGTGCAAAGAATGGCGGCGTGCATTGCCCGCTACCACGGACTACGAAGTCATCCAGAGTGACCCACTCCGAAAATGATGAGCTGTTCTTGTTCATGCTTGGCATGACTCAGGGAATGAAACACCAGAGTTGAAACCCCTCGGCCCACATCAAAGGCCTCGCATGCGCGAGGCTTTTTGCTTTTGAGATGGCTCAACCGCCGTAACGCATAATCTCCTGCGCGGAGTCCGTATTTACGGTTTGTCGGGCTTGGCCAGCAGCGTGTAGATGCAGGGCAGCACGAACAGCGTGAACAGTGTTCCGATCGACATGCCCGTGGCGATCACCATCCCGATATCGTAGCGGCTGACGGCTCCCGCGCCAGTGGCGATGATCAACGGCACCATGCCGAAGACCATGGCGGCCGTGGTCATCAATACCGGACGCAGGCGAATGGCTGCCGCTTGCTCCACGGCTTCGCGGGGCGTCAGGCCCTTGTCCCTGCGCAACTGGTTGGCGAACTGGACGATCAGGATCCCGTGTTTGCTGATCAGTCCGATCAAGGTCACCAGCCCGACCTGGGTGTAGATGTTCATGCTCGACCAGCCCAGGAACAACGGGATCAGTGCACCGCAAATCGACAGTGGCACGGTCACCAGAATCACCAATGGATCGCGGAAACTTTCGAACTGCGCCGCCAGCACCAGGAAAATGATCGCCAGTGCCAAGGCAAAGGTCACCCACAGGGCGCTGCCTTCCTGAACGAACTGCCGCGAGGCGCCGCCGTAATCGAAAGCATAACCCGGTGGTGCTTCCTCTTTGGCGATCTGGCGCACGGTATCGATTGCCTCACCCATGCTGACCGTCGAAACGCCGGAAAGAATCGCTGAGTTGAGTTGCTGGAACTGATTCAGCTGTCGCGGTCGTGCGCGGTCACTGATGTTGATCAAGGTCGACAGGGGCAACAGTTCACCCTTGGTGTTTTTAACGTAGTAGCTGCTCAACCACTCGGGATTGTCCCGGTAAGGCCGTTCGACCTGGGCGATGACCTTGTAACTGCGCCCCTCGATGGTGAAGCGGTTGATCTCGGCTTCTGCCAGCAACGTCGACAGTGTCACGCCCAGATCCTCCATCGAGACGCCCATTTGAGCGGCCTTGGCGCGGTCGATATCCACCACCACTTCGGGCTTGTCGAAGGCCAGGTCGATGTCGAGGAACGCGAACTTGCCGGACTCCAGGGCACGCTTCTTCACCCGATTGACCAGCTCCAGCAATGGCTCGTAGTCATTGGCGGTGTTGATCACAAACTGGAACGGCAAGCCTTCACCCGTGCCCGGAAGAGAGGGCAGGTTGAAGCCGAAGATTTGCAGGCCGGCGATGCTCGAAAGCTTTTGCTGCACCTCAGGCAGAATCTGCATCTGGGTTCGTTTGCGCTCATTCCAGGGTTTGAGCAGGAAACCGCCAATACCTGACTGCACGCCGTTGAATCCGTTGATCTGGAAGGACGAGTAGTACTCGGGAAACACCTTGAATATCGCGAGGAATTCGTCGGTGTAGGTATTCAGGTAATCCAGGTTGGCCGTTTGCGGGGCGTTGGCCATCATGAAAATGACGCCCTGGTCTTCATCCGGTGCCAATTCCGACTTGGTGAACTTGAGCAGTACCGGGATCAGGCACAGCACGATCACGGCGAACACCAGCACCACCGGCCGGGTATTGAGCGTGCCGTGCAGGACACTTTGATAACGACGCTTGAGCCCTTCGAAAATCAGATCGAGGCGATGGGCCAGGCCGGACGGGTTTTCATCGTGACGCAAAAGCAGTGCGCACATCATCGGCGACAGCGTCAGGGCAACGATCCCGGAGATCACCACGGCGCCGGCCAGGGTCAGCGCGAACTCCTTGAACAGAGCACCGGTCAGGCCCGTCAGAAAGCCGATGGGCGCATAGACCGCCGCCAGGGTGATGGTCATCGAGACCACCGGCATGGCGATTTCCCGGGCGCCTTCGAGGGCAGCGCTCAGCGGCGATTTACCTTCTTCTATGTGTCGGTGAATGTTTTCGACCACGACGATGGCGTCGTCCACCACCAGGCCGATCGCCAGCACCATCGCCAGCAACGTCAGCAGGTTGATCGAGTAGCCCATCAGTTGCATGAAGAACATCACGCCGATCATCGACAGCGGAATGGTCACTACCGGGATCAATACCGAACGCAGCGCGCCAAGGAACAGGAACACCACGACAATCACGATCAGCACGGCTTCGAAGAGGGTTTTCACCACTTCGTTGATCGAGGCCTGAATGAACAACGTGGCGTCGTAGGCGATTTCAGCCTTGAGCGTCGGGGGCAGCTGGGATTCCAGCTCCGGCATGAGCTTGCGCACTTCCTTGATCACGTCCAGCGGGTTGGCAGCTGGTGTGGCCTTGATCCCGATGTACACCGACGGCGTACCGCCAAAGGAGCTGACGGAGTTGTAGTTCTCGGCGCCCATTTCCACGCGCGCCACGTCGCTGAGCAGTACCCGACTGTCGCCGTCGATTTTCAGCGGAATGGCGGCGAAGGCTTCGGCGCTCTTCAATTCAGTGTTGGCATTGATGCTGGTGACGACGTACTCGCCTTTGACTTCACCGGCAGCGGACAGAAAGTTGTACTGGCGCACTGCGTTACCGACATCACTGGCGCTCAAGCCGAAACCGGCGAGTTTTACCGGGTCTAGCCAAAGGCGCATGGCAAACACCTGATTGCCGAGAATGGCCGCTTCAGCCATGCCGGGAAGGGTGGCGAGCTTGGGCTGGATCACCCGCGACAGGTAGTCGGTGATCTGCGGGTTGCTCAATTCCTTGCTGTAAAAACTCATGTACATCAGCGCCGAAGCACCTGCGGCCTCCTTGCTCAGCACCGGGTCTTCAGCGTCTTTGGGCAGCTTGTTCTTGACCTCGTTGGCTTTGGCCAGCAGCTCGGTGAACAAGCGGTCGCTGTTGGAGCCGATGCGCGCATAAATCGAAATCACCGAGAAGTTCTGGCGGCTGACCGAGGTCATGTAGTCGATGCCTTCGGCGCTGGCCAGGCTTTGCTGCAAGGGTTGGGTGATGTAGCCCTGAATGGTTTCGGCGTTGGCGCCGGGGTAGGCCGTGGTCACCGTGATCAGCGCGTTCTCCATTTGCGGATATTGGCGCAGCGGCAGTTTGCTCCAGGCCTGGAAACCCAGCAGCACAATCAGCAGGCTGACCACGGTGGCGAGCACCGGGCGGCGAATGAACGGATCGGTAAAAGCCATGGGAATTCCTTGATCAGTTCGTGCGCGGTTGGCTGGTCTGTTCAGTTGGCAGGTTCTTGTCGGGGCTGACGACAATATGCGTGCCGTTGTCGAGTTTGATCTGACCGGCACTGACCACTTGCTCGCCGTTCTGCAAGCCTTTGTTGATCGTCACCAGGCCTTCGCGACGCTCGCCGGTTTCGATGAAGCGCCGTTCGGCGATCAGGATCGGCTGGCCCTGGTCGTCTTTCTCGACGTTGCCGTTCGCGTCCTTCTTCTGGGCGACCACGTAGAGAGAGTTGCCATAGAGGGTGTAGGTGATCGCGCCTTCCGGTACGACGATTCTGGGTTGCGGGTCCGGCAACATGACCTGCAGGCTGGCGAACATGCCCGGCAGCAATGTGCCGTCCGGGTTGGCGAGAGTGGCACGTACCTGCACGTTGCGGGTGCTGCTTTCGACCTTGGGGTTAATCGCGCTGATGGCACCGGGGAAGCTCTGTGTCGGGTAGGCCGGGACCGTGACTTGAACCGCCTGGCCGAGGGCGATTTTCGGCACCATTTGTTCCGGCACGAAGAAGTCGACGTAAAGGCTACTCAGGTTCTGCAGGGTGGCGATGACCGTGCCGCTGGGCAGGAAGTCGCCGACGTCCACCTGACGAATGCCGATGGTGCCGCTGAAGGGCGCAACGATGTGTTTCTTTGCCAGCGCAGCCTTGAGCTGATTGACGGTGGCCTTGTTCTTGGCGAGCACCGCGGTGAGCCGGTCGAACTCGCCCTTGGAGATCGCCTGACTGCCGACCAGTTGGCTGCCGCGGCCGTAATCGAGTTGCGCCAGGCCCAGGTCGGCCTGGGCGGTTTCCAGCAGGGCGCTTTCAACGGCGCTGTCGAGTTGCACGAGCGGTTGGCCGGCCTTGACCTTCTGCCCGGATTCGAACTGCACGTCCTTGACCGTACCGGCAATCTCCAGGCTCAGGTTGACCCCTTGCAGCGCCTTGAGTGTGCCGACCGTGGGCAAGCGCGATTGCCAGGGCCGTTCGGTGGCCGTGGCCACGGCAACGCTCACCGGTGGTCTTGGCACAGCGAAGGTCTGGATCATCTTGTAGATGGAGAAGGCCTTGTAGCCTCCCAGCATCAGGATGATCAACAGCACGACACCCAACATGATCAGCATGCGGCGACGCAGCATATTCCACTTCCTTGGAAAAAATCAGGCGAGACAGACCAGACATTACTCCGTGTATGCAGGTGATTCCAGACAGCATTCTCTCGGCGGTCACACCTGACCCGTAGCAGCTGGCGAAGGCTGCGTTCGGCTCGGTCCGCGCTCGGGCGCAGCAGTCGTAAAATCATGCGCCGCGGTGTGTCAGGCTCAACCGTGGCTGCAGGATTTACGACCGCTTCGCGCTCGAACGCAGGCTGCGCCAGCTGCTACAGGGGTATCGGCCAGATTGAGCGTGGGAACGATCAATTTGGCAGCGCAGGTTTCAAACCAGATGCAGGTGGTTATCCCAAAGCCCTGCGGGGAGTTCGAGGGGCTTGGCCAGCAGCGGTGTCTGGCGACAATCATAGAAACGGCAACGCCCTTGCCCCGAGGTCACGACAAAGCCATCGGCCACTGCCCCGACACCGGCGCAGTCGGGCAGCGGTGCATCGAGGCGCACTTCGCCGCTGTCCAGGTCCCAGATGAAAAAACGGTTGCCGCGCGGCGCGGTGAGCGCCACCAGCCGCAAGTCACTGTGCACCGCGACGCTTGCGGTGTAGTGCCCCATGGCCTGCAACTGCTGCTCGGCGACCGGGAACGCGACGAAGGGCTGGCCGGGACGCTTGATCGCCAACAGCTCGGATGATTCATGGGCGGCGCCCATGAACTGCTGGCCGGTGACGATGGTGCCATCGCTGGCGATCCCCATGTGGCGCACGCTGTTCATCTGCTGGGCCAGGGTTTCCTTGCTCAGCAGCGTGCCATCGCGCTGCATCAGCACCAGGCTGGGTTGCATGGCGTCGAGGTTCATCTCGACCCGGCTCTCGGCTTCGGTACGAATCCCGCCGTTGGCCACCACCAGGGTTTCACCGTCGGGCATCCATGACACTTGATGCGGGCCGATGCCGTGGGTGGAAATCTCACCGCTGTGAATCAATCGCTGACCCTCGAAACGGTACACCCCGAGCAGGCCGCGACCCGGGTCGGTGGTGTCGTTTTCGGTGGCGTAGAGCCAGTCGCCGCTTTTATGAATAACCGCGTGACCGTAGAAATGCCGGTTCGGTTGCGACACCACAGTTTGCAGCAGCGCACCGTCACGCAGATCGACCAGATAACTCTCGGTGCCCGGCCGCCGCGCGACGAACAGGGCTATTGGCAGAGCAGGGTGGTTGATGATGTCGTGGCAGCGTTGGCCGACTTCGGTGGCGAACACTCGAGTGCCGTCCAGCCGATAGCCGACGGCGTAATGTTTGCCGTCGCTGTCGTCGCGCGCCGAAAGCAGCAAAGGACCGTGGTCCTTTTGCTTGAACAGCTTCCAGCCGCCCAGCGTCACGGCGCCCAGCAACAAACTGCCTAATGTCAGAGCCTGACGTCGCAGCATGGCGCTACCCCTCATCAGTCACCGTCGTTGGCGTTGAAGCCGAGTTGGATGCCCAGTGCCTTGGCCAGTTCACCTTCGTGCAGGCGATGGACGACGTTGAGGCTGTCGTAAAGGTCGTTGAGTTGCTGGCGACCGGCATCGTCGGTGAGCATTTCGGTCAGCGAGCGCTGGCTGCTTTCAAACAGTTTCAACGACGCGGCGTAGGCGGCATCGATCTTGTCCGCCAGCGGCTTTTGCTCGGCCGGCAACAGGCCACGCAGGCCCTTGTTGTCGACACCGACCCAGACTGTCCGCGCGGCAGCCAGACTCGATTGCATGCTTTGCAGCGACGAATGACTGCGCCATGCATCGGCCTGGAACGGCTGTGGAATACCCTTGGTCTGGCGCCCCATCGGCGTGCCGAGTTTCTTCTTCAGGGTATCCAGTGCCGTCACTTGAGCGCGGAGCAAATCGGCGATGGCTTCGTGGGAATCGGCGTAACGCTGGTTCGGGAATTTGCTCATCTGGGCCAGCATGCCGTCGGTGCTGTTCCAGCTCGCGAGGATCTCTTCGGCCAGCTGTTTCTGACGCTCGCCGATGGCCGTCAGCAGTGGGCAGTAACGGGCTTTTTGCGCGGCGTCGGCCACGTTGGTTTTTTCGTCGAACAGAATGTACTCATAGGCCGAGAGGCCCTGCACGACGACGCTGGATTTGGCCAGCGCAGCGGCATCGATCTGCGGTTGCGCAGTGACCAGTTGCTCGACCTGACGGCCGACCAGATTTTTCTTGTCCGGCCAGAACTGCACCTGCCAGGAGCGATTGCCTTCGGCCAGTGGGCCAACCAGCAGCGGTTGCAATTGTGCCCAGGCCTTTTGTGCATGGAGGAAATCGGCGCGAGCTGTTGCAAGGTCTGCCTTGCCTTCGCAGTAGGCCAGCGCACTGGCGGCCAATTGGCGGTCGGCTTCAACCCAGCGACTGTAGGTCGGCAGGATCACTTGCTTGGCGATGGCTGCCGAGGTGACGGCTTGAGGGTCCTGGGGCGAGCAGGCACCCAGGACGAGTGCGGCAAGGCTGGTGAACAACAGCTTGGGGCGGAACATGTCGGGCTCCCTTTTTATGGGCAAAAGCGTATGGGAAATGCGTCAAAGAGAATTCAAAAAGGCCAGCAACGCAGCGCGCTGCTCGGCATTGAACGCTAAAACCTGCTGCTGCGCCGCGCGTGCTTCACCGCCGTGCCAGAGCACGGCTTCGAGCAGGTTGCGAGCGCGGCCGTCATGCAGAAACTGCGTGTGGCCACTGACCGCTTGCGTCAGGCCAATGCCCCACAACGGCGGGGTGCGCCAGTCGCGGCCTGAGGCCTGGAATTCGCTACGGTTATCGGCCAGGCCTTCGCCCATGTCATGCAACAGCAGGTCGCTGTAGGGGCGAATCAGTTGATTGGCCAGTTCAGGTTCTGCGGCATTCGCGGCGGTGGTGAATTTCGGCGTGTGGCAGGACTGGCAACCGGCCTGATAGAACAGGTTTTTACCGGCCAGGACTTGCGCTCCGTTGACGTCACGGCGGGCCGGGACGGCCAGGTTACGGCTATAGAACAGCACCAGGCGCAAGATGTTGTCGCTGACTTCCGGCTCGCCATCCGGGCCATTGCCGTTAGGCGCCTGCAGGCAGTCGGTCTGGGCCGGGGTGCAATCATCGAACGGTCTCAGACGGGTGGTGAGGCCCATATCACCGGAAAACGCGTGAACGTTTTGCTGATTGAGATTCGGTTGCCCGGCTTTCCAGCCAAAGCGCCCCAAAACGGTCTTTTGCTGCGCGTCATCCCACACCCGATTCGGACGTCCGGCGATGCCGTTTTTGGCTTTAGCCTGGGCGTCGGCGTTGGCCAGGATATCGGCGTCGGAGATGGCTTCGAGCAGTCCGAGGCCAATCATCGGCGGGGCGACTCGAGCGGAAAAAAGCGTGTCGGGATGCATCGGGCCGTAGCCCAGTTGGGTGATCAGCAGCCTGGGTTTGCGCAGTTCGATTTCAGTGCCGTCGGTAAAGCGCACCGGGAGCGGATCATAGTCGACGCGAACCTTGCCTTCGGGGGCGACGCCGGGCACGGCCATGTCCTGGAGTTGCCCGCCGTAGACCGGCTCAGGCACCACGCCCATGTGCTCGATGACCTTGGCGTAGGCCGGGGCATTGGGGATCGACAGGCGCACCAGCATCGACACGGCATTAGCGGAATCGGCCGTCGGCGGATGACCGCGACCGTCCTTGATATGGCAGTTCTGGCAGGCGTTGGTGTTGAACAGCGGGCCGAGGCCATCGCGGGCGGTGGTGGTCGAGGGGGCGATCACCCAAGGGCTGCGGAAAAAACTGTTGCCGACGCTGAAGTCCAGCCGACGGGTCGGCGAGAGGTTGGCTGAAGGCAGGGAGAACGCATTCTGGTCGGTCTTTCTGACGGTCGCTGCGCCACCGGAGCGGGCTTCACCGGGTTCGGCCTTGGTGAAACGCGGGGCGTCATCGCAGGCACTCAGGCCCAGGGCCAGAAGCAGTGCAGACAAGCGAAGAGGCAGCGAGGGCATCGGCAATCCTGAAAGACGAGCCAAACAAGGGCGCAAAGTCTAACAGGGCAGCGGAGTTTGAATAAGAGGAATTATCGTTTGCTCCCATTTGTAGGAGCAAAGCTTGCTCGCGATGCAGGCGCCTCGGTGCATCGGATTGACCGCGTTATCGTTCATCGCGGGCAAGCCTTGCTCCTACAGGGCAAGCAGCAGGTATAAAAAAGGCGACCCGAAGGTCGCCTTATTGGTCGGTCAGCGTTGATCAGAAATCGTGATCGGCGTTGTCCGGGTTCAGGTCGCTGATGCCCAGTTTGCCGGCAGCCAGTTCGATTGCACTGGTCTGCTTGACCAGTGCCGCAATGGCGTCACGCACGATCTGGTTGCCCGCGGTATTACCGGCAGCGATCAACTGGTCGTAGTGCTCACCCTTGTTGGCGTGATCAACCATGACCTGGATTTTGGCCTCGGTGGTGGCCAGGTCAGCCTTGAGCGCAGCATCGGCAGCCGGGTCGGCTTTGGCCACCAGCGACGACAGGCTGGCGCCGGTCATTTTGGTACCGTCGGTGCGGGTGTATTCGCCCAGGTAGACGTTACGAATGCCTTTGGCATCGTAGAAGTGCGAGTTGTGGGTGTTGTCGCTGAAGCAGTCCTGTTCGTCTTCCGGGGAGTTGGCTTCCAGGGAAACTTTCATGCGCTCGCCCGCCAGTTCGCCCAGCGAGAGGCTACCCATGCCGAAGAGCATTTTGCGCAAACCGCTTTCAGCCGGTTCTTCTTCCAGCTCGGCGCGGTAGTTGTCGGGCACGTTCGGCTTCCAGTTGCCGACCATTTCTTCCAGGTCGCTGACCAGCAACTGGGTCACGGCTTTCAGGTAAGCGCGACGACGATCGTTGTGGCCACCGGTAGCGCCGGCGCCTTCCAGGTAGTCCGACGCCGGACGGTTGCCGGCACCAGGGCCGGTGCCGTTCAGGTCCTGGCCCCAGAGCAGGAATTCGATGGCGTGGTAACCCGTCGCGACGTTCGCTTCGGAACCGCCCAGTTCGTTCAGGCTGGCGAGTTTTTCCGGCGTGATGTCGGTCACGTCGATCTTGTCTTCACCCACCTGGATGATCGGGTTGGCGATGATGTTGGCGTTGGCCCCCGGGTTACCCAATGCGTGCTCGTAGCTCTTGTCGACGTAGTCGATCAGGCCTTCGTCGAGCGGCCAGGCGTTAACCTGACCTTCCCAATCGTCAATGATGGTGTTGCCGAAGCGGAATACTTCACTCTGCAGGTAAGGCACGCGTGCAGCGACCCAGGCTGCGCGAGCGGCTTTCAGGGTCTCGGCATTCGGTTTGGCGAGGAAGGCGTCGATGGCCGTTTGCAGGGTTTTCGCAGTGGATTCGGCATCGCTGAAGACCGCAAAAACCATGTCGGCGTAGTGCGCGACAACGGCTTTGCCAGCGGCTTCATCGACTTTTCCGGTGGCGGCAGGCGCAGCAGGTGCCGAAGTGCTGGTGGCCGGAGTAGGCGCTTGAGGAGCAGCAGCCTTGTCTTTACCTTCGCCGCAACCGGCGAGGGAAATAGCGATGGCCAGCAAACTGGCGGTAGCCAGAGGCATACGAATCATGGCGAACATCCTGCTTCGGTAAATAATGGACAGGCGCGGGGGTGCGCAAAACTGCGACATAATGCAAATCTTTCGCATTATGTGTAAAGGGCCGCGGATGGAAATATGTCTTGTTTAGGAGGGTAGTAGCGCCTGCACATGACCTGCACATCACCTGTAGCAGCCGGCGTTCGGCTGCGAAGCAGTCGTGAAATCAGGCACTGCGTTGTGTCAGGCTAATCGCGACATCAGGATTTACGACTGCTGCGCCCGAGCGCGGACCGAGCCGAACGCAGCCTTCGGCAGCTGCTACGGATCGGGTGTGAGCATCACAAGATCAACGCATTACTGCGTTGGGCCTGTTTCAGATAAGCGGCCAGCTCTCGCGCAGGCAGCGGTTTGCTGTAGAAATAGCCCTGACCTTCGTGGCAGCCTTCGGAGATGATGTAAGCCTCTTGTTCGACCGTTTCCACCCCCTCGGCGATCACCTGCATGCCAAGGCTTTTGCCGAGCTGGATGATCGCGCGAACGATAGTTGCATCGTCATCGTCGTCGAGCAGGTCCTGAACGAAGCTCTTGTCGATCTTGATCTTGTCCAGCGGCAGGCTTTTCAAATAACTCAGCGATGAGTAGCCGGTCCCGAAGTCGTCGATAGCGATCAAGGCCCCCGAACGGCGCAGGCTGAGCAGGTGTTGCGCGGCGGTGCTGATGTCTTCCATCAAGCCGGTCTCGGTGACTTCCAGCTCGAGGCTGCGCGGCGGCAGGCGATACATTTGCATCAGGTTGTTGATGACCCGCGGCAACTCGGCGTGGTGCAGTTGCACAGTGGACAGGTTGACCGCCATGCGCAGGTCGCTGAACCCCTGGTCGTGCCATTCACGCAGTTGTCGGCAGGCCTGGTCCAGCACCCATTCGCCGATGGCGATGATCGTGCCGTTCTGCTCGGCCAGCGGAATGAACAGATCCGGCGGCACCAGCCCATGTTCCGGGTGTTGCCAGCGAATCAGCGCCTCGACACCGACCACCCGCTGATCGCGGTAACTGATCTGCGGTTGATAAACCAGATAGAACTGATTGCGGGTGAGGGCATCGCGCAGATCTTTTTCCAGTTCGCGGCGACGGCGCATTTCGCTGTCGACGCTGGCGATATAGAACTGATAGCGATTGCGCGAACGGGTCTTGGCCAGGGTCATGGTCTGTTCGGCTTTCTGCAACAGCTTCTCGGTGCTGTCGCCATCTTCCGGGAACAGGGTGATGCCGATGGTTGCGCGCAGGCGGATTTCCTGATGATCGAGGGCAAACGCCGCTTCCAGGTCATCGAGGATGCTTTGTGCCAGCTCGGCGGCTTCGTAGGGTTGCTCGATATCGGCCTGAACCAGCGCGAACTGATCGCCCCCCAGGCGGGCGAGCGCGCCGAGACGACCACTGTGGGCTCGCAGACGGTCGGCCAGGGCCAGCAGCAATTGGTCGCCGGTCTGGTAGCTGAACTGCTCGTTGATACCTTTGAAATCATCCAGGCCCACACACAGCACGGCGACCCGGCGTTGCAGGCGACCGGCGTCTACCAGAATCTTGTCCAGTTGCTGCTGCAATTGCTGGCGATTCGGCAGGCCGGTGAGGAAATCGTATTGCGCCATGCGCAACAGGCTGTTTTCGGCTTCGTGGCGCAGGTGGGTATTACGTTCGATGGACTCAAGCAACTGGTTGGCGGTGTTGATCCAGATCCCCAGTTCGTTCTTTTCATGGCCCTTGAGCTGCGGAATCTTGTGTTCGCTGGGACGGTCGGGATTGACGTTGGTCAGGTGCTCGATGATCCGTGACAGCGGTTTGGTCAGCAGCCAGTGATAGACCAGGTACAGCACCAGGCTCATGGCCAGGGCCCGCAATACGCCGGAGATGAAGATGATCACCGAGCTGACAATAAAACCCTGACCGTAGGTGGCGGTGTCGAGGGTGATGCTGAGGTCGCCGTAATACTCGCTATAGGGGCCGCGCCCCACCAGTTGCGTGGTGAACGTGCGTTCCTGGCCCAGAATAAGGTCGGTCAGCCAACGGCTGTGAGAATGCTGCAAGTCACGGGTTTTTTCCGCAAGCATGGCTTCATTGGGATGGCCGATGGAGGCCATGCGCACGGCGTCGTCCTGGAACAGGCCTTCGATAACCTGCATACCCATTTCCCGATCGAGGCTGTACACCGCCTGGGTCGAGGGGTCGCGGAACATGTCGAGGATGCGCTGGGCATCATTGGCCACGGCCTGGCGCGTTTTATAAGCATCGAAAACAATCTGCGCGCAGCTCAACACCACACCGACGATCAATGCCGACAGGAGCACGACCCGGAGCAACTTCACCGACAAGCTGTTTTTGAGTTCCAGCTTCAAAGGGTTTTTCCTTGTTCCGTGCGGGTAACGTCAAGTTGCCATGAGTATTGGCAATCCGATGATGGCAGTCAAAGGGACAATCAAGCCGTGTAGATTTTGTCTGCTGGCTTGGCCGCATTGCCCGGGGTATTGGCAATTAGAGCCCATTAGTAGTGTTTCGGTAGGCACCTCCTGCAACTTGAGGGGGAGGGGCGAATATTTGTGTCTGGTTGATGGTAGACGGCTGTGGCGTTGGGGCAAGGGAACGTTTGTTTTCGAGATAACGCTTCAGGTCCTGCAAGTCGCCAGGGCTCAGGGTGCCGGCCGCCTGCTTCAATTTGTTAACGCAACATCTTGAAGGGCAGAACAGTCTGGCTGTATTCGAGGAACCCTCCTACATCAATCCAATTTCCCCATTGTTAACGTGCCCGCCAATTTTCGCGTGCACAAACCATGGACGGTTTGGACATCGCGCTTCATTTCCTCTTTGCTTAGGGATAAGCGTATGTTCGATTCGGCCAATACGGCGCACTTCGCGCTGCAGATTCCCGCTGTTCGCAACGATTTCAAGGTGCTGGCCTTCGACGGCACTGAGGCCATCAGCGCCTTGTACGCGATCCAGGTTGAACTGGTCAGCGAAAACCCTGATTTCGATCTGGAGAGCCTGCTCGCCCAACCCGCATTCCTTCAGTTCGGTCATAACGGCGAAGGCCTTCATGGTCATATCGAAGAGGTATTCGTCGGTGAAACCGGTACGCGCCTGACCCGTTATCGCCTGACTCTCGTACCGACACTGCATTACTTGCAGTTCAGTCACGATCAGCGGATTTTCCAGAACCTGACGGTGCCGCAGATCATTGCGAAGGTGTTCGAAGGCCACGGCGTTCAGGCCGATGCCTTCACCTTTCATGTCAGCACCAGTCCCCGCCGCAAATACTGCACCCAATATGGGGAAAGTGATTTTGAGTTCATTCAGCGCCTGTGTGCCGAAGATGGTATCGCGTGGCATCACCAGCATTCGCCTGATGGCCATGTACTGGTATTCACGGACGATCAGGTCTTTTTCCCGAAGCTGGGCGAAACTCCTTATCAACAAGACGCCGGCATGGTGGCGGAGCATCCGGTCGTTAACCAGTTCTCCCTGCGTTTCAGTACTCGCACCAGCACAGTCACACGCCGTGACTATGACCTGATACGCCCGAGTTTGCTGCTGGAAAGCCGCTTCACGGCCGAGTTCAGCCCAGAGCTTGAGGACTATCGCTACCCGGTGCGGATGGACACTGAAGAACGCGGCAAACAGCTCGCCCGCCAGGCGCTGGAACGGCACCGTACCGATTATCAACTGGCCGAGGGCAACAGCGATCAGCCGACCTTGCGCAGCGGTCACTTCTTCGACCTGACCGAGCATCCGCGCAAAACGTGCAACGATTTGTGGCTGCTGGTCAGCGTTCAGCACGTTGGGCGACAACCTCAATCACTGGAGGAAGCGATCACCAGCGACACCACACCCGAAAGCGGTTTTACCCAAGGCTACCGCAACCGCTTCAGCGCAATTGCGTCGTACGTGCTCTACCGTCCACCGCTGCCTCCCCGCAAACCCGTGCTGGTCTGCCAGACCGCTCGTGTCACAGGACCGCCCGGAGAGGAGATTTTTTGCGATGAATACGGTCGCGTCAAAGTTGAGTTTCCTTGGTGCAGGGACGAACTCAACAGCGAAAAAAGCAGTTGCTGGTTACGGGTTGCATCCAGTTGGGCCGGCGAGGGTTTTGGGGCAGTGACCATCCCGCGCGTCGGCATGGAAGTGGTCGTGACATTTCAGGAAGGCGATCCGGATCAACCGTTGATCACCGGTTGCGTGGTCAACAAGGTCACGTCCGTCGCTCATCAATTGCCCAAGAACAAGACCAGAACGGTTCTGCGCAGCCAAAGCTCGCCGCGCAGTAGTGGCGGCTACAGCGAATTGTCGATTGAAGACCGTGCGGGGCAGGAAAAAATCTACCTGCGCGCCCAACGCGACTTCGAGCAACTGATCCTCAACGACAGCCACTGTCTGATCAGCAACAACCGCTTCGAACAGGTGCACAAAAACAGCACCAGTCTGATCAAGGGCGACGAACTGCACACCACCCAAGGCGTGCGTAACACGGTGATCGGTGGTGATGAACTCATCACTATCAGCAGCAACAGCAGCACGACGGCAGAAGGCACGCTGGTGATTAAGGCGGGTCAACAGGCTCGCGTTACCGCCACCAACGTGGTGATCGATGCCGGCATGAGCCTGACGCTCAAGGCGGGTGGTCACCATATCGTGATCAATGCCAGCGGGATTTTCAGCAGCGTGGCCATTGTTGAAGGTGGCGCGCCGATGGCCGGGATAGCTCCGGAGCCTGCTCGCTCATTGCTCCCCGTGGCGCCACAGGCGTTGATTACGCCATCACTGGCCGTGCAAAAACAGGCATTGACTGAGGCGGCGCAGCAGGCCGCACCGATCTGTGCCGTGTGTCAAAAACTGGCGGAGACATCGGCATGAGTCAGGCTTACCTGCTGCTGGATCGCGCCCAGATTGAACGCCTGCCTGAGCGTTTGTTCGAGCTCGAGAGCACAACGTTCCAATCGCTTTACCAGACCACCGCTTTTGACCCATTGGAGGAAGTCGGGCCGGTTTTGGTGCCTGTTTCCCCCAATAGTCCGCTGGCTGACATCTTTTTTCGGGAGTGGAGCGCAATGTGTGGCATCTGGCTGGAGTCAGAGGCGCAAGAAGCGGTCGTGCTTGAGCATTTACGCAGTCTGATTCACGCTCGTGTCGAAGGGGATGTCACGGTTTTATTTCGTTATTACGACCCTCGCATCACAGCCTTGTGGCTGACGGGTTTGCCTCCCCATGAGCGTGATCGGCTGATGGGACCGGTGCGCTTGATCCGGCTCCCGGAATTGGATATCCATCAGGAAAATCCGGATCAGCCCGCTGCACAGTATGCGCAAGAGCCTTGGTTATACCTGCCTGCGGAGCAACTGGAGCACTTGGGCACCGCCCAACGGCAGCAGCTCGCTCAACGGTTGATCGAACATAGCCAACAGTACTTTGCCGAATACCTGCAAGGGCTGGACGCCTTTGCCCTGCAACAGTGGGCGTCGCAGTGCCAGCACACTGCCGGACGTCACGGTTACAGCGCCATCGATGAAGTCCTGCTTTGGGCTCGCTTCCACGCAGTGCTGGGCACTGACTTTCCCGATGCGCCGGCTCACGCGGCTTACCGACAGATATTGGTCGAGCCCGGCGTATCGCCCAGGCAACGGCTGGAAAACCTGAATGCCGAATTGACGCGTCAACAGCTCACCGACAAGGAAGGCTGCGTATGAGCGCCCAAAAACTGGCGATGGTCGACCGCGCCGCTCAGGCCGAACGGGCCGCCAAGGCTCAGCCTCACGTCGATATCAACACTACGATGGCACCTTGTCCGGCCAGCCAGTCCGAGCTATTCGTGGTGCCCGTGCGCTATGCCCTGGCTGAGGAAAAGGCCGAGCACCCCTGCTGCGTTCCCGGTGTGAGCACGCAAAGTCGTCCCATGGCGGCGCGTCGTCTGCGCGCCGGGTTTGTTTATCTGTGGCAGGACACAGGCCCCCTCAAGCGTTTTGCCGTCTCGCCGAATGGTTTGCTCAAGGAACAGACGCTGGAGGCCGATGCCACTCAGGTGCTCGACGCCACCCTGACGGGGCTGGCCCTGAAAAAAGTCCACGATGCCTGGATGCTCTACAGCGAGTTCCCACTGGGCCCGGAACATTGCCAATCGCTGAGCGACAGCAGCACCCAACGCAGCGCGTACATGCGCCAGTTGGCCTTGCGCACCGTGGCCAACGAACTGCAAGCCGAGCATTGTCCGTCACTGGAAAAAGCCGTTCAGGTCATGGCCGAACTCATTCCGAGTACCTATGCGCGGTCGATGAAGGCTGACCAGCAACAGGGCGCTGAGGACACCGACGCGCTGGGCGCAACCCTGATGAAAGACCCGACCCAGGCCAACATCAAGGCCTACACCGACGCCATGCATCGGGCACGTGAGCGCGAGAAGGTCATCGCCCGACATCCTGAGGCCAGTGATCAGGTGCCGGGCGAGTGGAGCGCCGAACGCTGGGATGCTCAGGGCACCCAGGATTGGCTGGACACCGCCAAGGCGAAGGCCGGGGCGTTGTTTCCCGTGTTCGCCTGCCTGGACGACGACCTGGGCGTGCTGCGTGACATCAATCACGAGCAGGAGTGGCTAGAGGCGGATCACGAGCAATGGCTCGCAGATAACCACCTGCGCCTGAGCATCGGCGGCTTTGTGCGCAGCCTGATCAGTGAAGACGGCGCCGAATTGGCCGGGTCCATCAGCTACCGCTACAAGGGGCGCGACATTAACCTCACGCCCGAGCAGGGCCAGGTCATGCTCGATACTCAGCGTCAGCTCGATGAAGCACTCCGGGCTGAAACCCAGGCCCGGCAGCACGGCGGCCAGCCCAGCCAGGCCGAAGTCGCCGCCCGTGATGCGCGCATCACTCACATCGTGGCCCCGGCGCGGGCGTTTATTCCGGCGGACTTGTACTCCGAAGTGGAATACCTGGTGCGCGAATACCGCGCTGAAAAACAGGCCAATATCGATAACCAGATCTTCAGTGCCAAGGTCGGTGAGTACATCGATCTGCACGCCATGAACCGCTGGTTCGCCGAAACTGCCGCGACGCACTATCAGCACATCGAACAGCGTCACACCACGTTGTTTGCCGACCGAGGCGTGTACCTGGCACGCTCCCGCAGCGGCACCTGGTTTGTCGACTACCACGACCTGGAGACGCGCCACTGGCTGACCGAACTGGCCAACGGTTGCCTGACGGCCCAATGCATCCGTGCCCAGGGTGCCGAACAATTCGCCGATTACGTGCGGGCCGCCGATGGCGGCGCCCTGAAACAACTGTTCAACGCCTGGACGCCCTCGATCGAGGCGGCGGTTAACGACATCTCTCGTCTGGGCGAGCTGATGGCGGCACTGGCCTCCGACAACATCAGCGCCACCCATCAGGCACTGGCGCCTTTGAGCGCAGTGGTTCTGAACGACATCGCGGCCATGGCCCGAGACGCCGGCAGCCAATGGAGCGTGCTGGTCAACCGGCTGGCGGCGGCGCTGTTGTTGCTCATGGGTGACGGCACCTTTAGCCGTTCATGGATGGGCATCCTCATCGCCGCCCAACTGGGCAGCGACACGCGTTTGCAGTTCGTGACCGAGGGTGGCCGGCAGGTGTGGAAGTTGTTGGGGCAACAGGCCGAAGGGCTTCGTCAATGGGTGAGTGCCACAGCGAAGGCCATAGGCATGGGGCGTGTGGAACGGATTGTCAGATCGCCTTTTGTGACCGACAGCGGTGGGGTGGTGCCGTTGGCGGCGTTGTTGTTGAACGTGTTGAATGCGCATAACTATTTGAGTCAGGCCGGGGTGTTGGAGGGGATGGACAGTCGGCGGGTCAATGACACGGTGTCGGCGACGTTGTATGCGGCGGCGGCTTTGGTGGCGGTGGTTGATAGTCAGGTGCGGAAGGGGTTCGGGGTCAAGGAAATGTCCGTACGGCTGCCTGATGGCAGAGTCGGAAGCGCACCAACACTTACTTTGTTTGGTGGGGTGATTGGTGGATTGTCGGCCTATGCTGCATTAAAAGAATTCAAATCCCTGAAAATACAACTGGAGAGTGTCCAAAACCGAGTCGATCCATGGCTGGAGATGCGTCAGACCGTGGTCGCAGGGCAGGTCGGTGCTTTTGGTGCTCAGGCACTTTTGGGGATGGCCCAAACCGGCAGAGCCTTGGCTGGGTTAGTTGAAGTCGAAGTCGCCATCTTGCGTTACACGCAGTACATGGGACCATTGAACTGGATCATTCTGGTGCTGGGTGCATTGCACCTAATTACCACGTTCTTGCAGCAGACCCCGCTGCAGAACTTCCTGAGCTACTGCTGCTGGTCAAAAGCCCGGGCGCTGGACCTGGCACCTATACCGCCGAAAACCCAAGTGGAGGAACTCGACCGGCTGTACCGCATCCTTTATTCGCCTCGGGTCAGCATGCAAAGCAACTCACAGTCGACCCCGAGCAATGGCCCTTCCGGCCTCGCTTTCGTCAGCTCCATCAATGCCCTGACCATCGATTTACCGGGGGCGGAGCCGGGCAGTGTCTATCTGGAGATGAGCATGGTTGGTGACCCGGTGGATACCCAGGGCTACCGTAATCTGATCAAAAACAGCCCGACTAATAATTTCAAGCTGCCCCGACCTTGGCGAGATATGACGCCTCATTGGTTGTCCAGCAGCGTCTGTCAGTGGATACCGCACAAGGAAGGTCAGGGCTTACGTTTGAGTGGCCCCTTTAAAGAGCTGCGCAACGTATTGGGCACGACACCCCGCACAGTTTCACTAAGGTTGCGGTATCGCACGCCATTGATCGCGATGCTCGGCGCCCGCACTTTTATCGGCGGCGAACTAGGACTCGCTTTTACCCTGAATGACACCACTGGCGTTATAGAACTGCGGGCCGACCCAACGCCGCAACTCGATCGAGTGCCGAGTTACCCACTCGGCGAGGACCACCCCGGCGCCATTTACTTGCAACCCAAGGACAAACAATGAGCACGCCACCGGCAGGCACCACAAAAAAACGGATCTTTTCGCGCAATGACTATTTGGCGCCGTTGCCGATTCCCACGGGTAGAAAACCCTCAGATGTGCTCAACACCATTTGGCGCAAGAACGAGGTGTTTCTTGATATCGGTAGCTACAGCATCGGTTCGGCGGTGATGGTGTTGTGGCCTATGGTGATGCTGTTCTTAGGAATGGCCTATATCTTCAAAGATTTTGATGCATTGGTTTTGGGGGCTTGCATCATGGCCATTCCAATTTTTTTATTAATCAAAGGGCTATTTCGCGAGGTGCCACTTCCAGTGCGTTTCAATCGACAACGCCGAGAAGTCTGCGTACCGCGCGACAATGGCGAGTATTGGATCGTGCCGTGGGAAAGCGTGACGGCTGCCGCCACCCAGCAGTCGTCGGTCAGTCAGGCGGGGAGAGCGACGATGGGCTTACTGATCATTGGTTTCGAAAACCCAGATCCGCAGGCCAAGGAAGATAACAAGCACTTTTCACTGGGTTTCAACTGTGGCGGCGGCACCACGGCCATGGCGTTGTGGGAGTGCATGCGCAGTTATATGGAGATTGGGCCGCACGTTCTGCCAATCACAAATGACTTTGAGGGCGGACGAGAAAAGCTGCGGGGTAGAAACGTCTTTTGGGGCATTTGTTGCGCATATTTAGATGGCATCAGACAGCACTTGGTCGCGCAAGAAGTTGGCAAGGCGTTATGGCTGGTAATTGGGGCTGTGCTCCTGGGTGCTCCACTCGCAATGATGTTGCAAGAGTGGAAATTATCGCCACCACCTGATTTACCCTATCCCGACATCATCGAGTGGTCAAAACCATTACCCCCGGAACAGTGGGCCAAACGCTCCCCGGAACTGGAAGAAGCCATCGCCAAACGCGAGGCTGAACTGGCCACGCAGGCAGAGCGAGCGTTGGCTTGAGGGCGAATACTCAAGGCTGCTTGCCCAGCAGAACCTGTCAGTGGATACCGCACAAGGAAGGTCAGGGCTTACGTTTGAGTGGCCCCTTTAAAGAGCTGCGCAACGTATTGGGCACGACACCCAGCACGGTTTCACTAAGGTTGCGGTATCGCACGCCATTGATCGCGATGCTCGGCGCCCGCACTTTTATCGGCGGCGAACTGGGACTCGCTTTTACCCTGAATGACACCACTGGCGTTATAGAACTGCGGGCCGACCCAACGCCGCAACTCGATCGAGTGCCGAGTTACCCACTCGGCGAGGACCACCCCGGCGCCATTTACTTGCAACCCAAGGACAAACAATGAGCACGCCACCGGCAGGCACCACGAAAAAACGGATGCTTTCGCGCAATGACTATTTGGCGCCGTTGCCGATTCCCACGGGTAGAAAACCCTCAGATGTGCTCAACACCATTTGGCGCAAGAACGAGGTGTTTCTTGATATCGGTAGCTACAGCATCGGTTCGGCGGTGATGGTGTTGTGGCCTATGGTGATGCTGTTCTTAGGAATGGCCTATATCTTCAAAGATTTTGATGCATTGGTTTTGGGGGCTTGCATCATGGCCATTCCAATTTTTTTATTAATCAAAGGGCTATTTCGCGAGGTGCCACTTCCAGTGCGTTTCAATCGACAACGCCGAGAAGTCTGCGTACCGCGCGACAATGGCGAGTATTGGATAGTGCCGTGGGAAAGCGTGACGGCTGCCGCCACCCAGCAGTCGTCGGTCAGTCAGGCGGGGAGAGCGACGATGGGCTTACTGATCATTGGTTTCGAAAACCCAGATCCGCAGGCCAAGGAAGATAACAAGCACTTTTCACTGGGTTTCAACTGTGGCGGCGGCACCACGGCGATGGCGTTGTGGGAGTGTATGCGCAGTTATATGGAGGTTGGACCAGAGGCTGTTGAGGATCAAACAGCCCGTTTCGACAGGTCAAAAGGAATCTGGGCTACTTACCTTGACGATCTGATCAAAGCCGCGAAATTGAGAGGCTGGTTCGTAACCGCCCTGTGGGAAGGGTTTTGCGGGCTTTTTATTTTCAACACGCTGCTGATAGACGTGCTTGAACGCTGGAAACTGAATCCTCCCCTCGATTTGCCCTATCCCGACATCATCGAATGGTCAAAACCATTACCCCCGGAACAGTGGGCCAAACGCTCCCCGGAACTGGACGCCGCCATCGCCAAACGCGAGGCTGAATTGGCAGCGCAGGCCACGGAAGCGGCATGAGCACGCCACCGGCAGGCATCTGCAAGGGACGCGTAAGGGCGGGTTTGTTTCCAAAAATAGGCGCTGCCAACGCTGCGATTTTTTGATTTTTGCATGTCCGTAATTCTTGTAGGACTGCTCCCGGTGTGGCGAGAGAGCTTGTTCTCATCAGGGGGGTGAAGCAGCCCAAAAACTTGCGCGTTCATTCCTCCAGTCACATCGAGTGGCCGGTTTACGCCGGCTTCGCCGCCGAACGGGAGCAAGCTCCCTCGCCACAATGACCGCGCATCCGTCCTACACCGCAGTTGCAGTCACTAAAGTCGACGCCTAAAGTTCTCCCGTGGCCAATATCAATCGGCTACGGGGTTTCGCAGCCCTTACGATACGTGTAGTAACCTAGCACCCTAAAAAGTAACGACGGTCGCCTCAACGCCCGAAGTCCGTTTTATGGTGGCTGTGTGTGGGAGATCTTCGGGTCTGCCGGGTTCCTCGTATCCCTGGTCTGCGAACCCGCACATAGCTACCACCCCATTCGTTTCGCAGCGAACGGCGGTAGCTCTTCTTTTAGATTCGAGGAAGATTCACTTATGACGATGAACAACCCGTCACGCCGCTTCACCCCCATGGCTCAATTCGCCACCGATTACCCCGTCCTGCTCATCGACAGTGATGCGCCGCTATGCGATCTCCACAACTGCGTCAGCGAACGCCTTAATGCCGTCCTCAAGTACCTCAACCTCATGGCCTGCACCAGCCTGCCGGACTACGCCGAGAACGACATCAACACCGTCACCAACATCGCCCGGATCATGATCCAGGATGTTGCCGATGTGTTTGGGGTGATTGAGCAGCGTGGTTTTGAGGCACCCCAGAACCAGTAGCCAATGTTCAGCCATAAAAAAACCCGGCAATGCCGGGTTTTTTTGACTGCAAGCAGACTTAAGCGGTGAAGGTTTTGCCTTCGAACTGCTCAGCCACGAACTTCCAGTTGACCAGGTTCCAGAACGCTTCAACGTACTTCGGACGCAGGTTGCGGTAGTCGATGTAGTAAGCGTGTTCCCAGACGTCGCAGGTCAGCAGCGGGGTGTCGCCGCTGGTCAGCGGGTTGCCGGCGCCGATGGTGCTGGCCAGGGCCAGGGAACCGTCAGCTTTTTTCACCAGCCAGCCCCAACCGGAACCGAAGGTGCCGATCGAAGTCTTGGTGAATTCTTCTTTGAACTTGTCGAACGAACCGAAAGCCGCGTTGATTGCGTCAGCCAGTGCGCCGGTTGGTTGACCGCCAGCGTTTGGCGCCATGCAGTTCCAGTAGAAAGTGTGGTTCCAGACCTGAGCGGCGTTGTTGAAGATGCCACCCGAAGAAGTCTTGACGATTTGTTCCAGGGTCTTGCCTTCGAACTCGGTGCCTGGCACCAGGTTGTTCAGGTTCACGACGTAGGTGTTGTGGTGCTTGTCGTGGTGATATTCCAGCGTTTCCTTGGAAATGTGCGGCTGCAGTGCATCGTGTGCGTAAGGCAGTGGCGGCAATTCGAAAGCCATGGTGATTCTCCTAATCAGGTCAGTTGCGGTGAGCGCAAGGCCGATCACGGGCGGCCAGACAAGCGCCGGGAGTTTGTACTCTTTGCGGCGCAGGTGTCGGATCATAGCACCGGGGGTGCGGCTTAACCACGCAACAACTGTGTGGAATAGAGGTTCCAGAGCCTTTGGGAATAATCAGGCGGCGCTGATCAGTTGGAAGGCCACGGTAAACATCATCACCGCCACCAGCAGGTCGAGAATCCGCCAGGTGCTCGGGCGTGCCAGCCACGGCGCCAGCCACGCGGCGCCCAGCGCCAGGGTGAAAAACCACAGCAGTGATGCACTGGCCGCGCCCACTACATAAGCGCTCGGCACGGTTTGTTGGGCCCCGAGCGAACCGATCAGCAACACCGTGTCCAGATACACATGAGGGTTGAGCAGGGTCACCGCCAATGCACTGAGCAATACCGCGCGCAATGAACGCACGGTCTGGTTTTCACCCTGTTGCAGGCTTTGCCTGGAACAGGCGCGACGCAGGGCCAGGCTGCCGTACCACAGCAGGAAGGCCGCGCCGCCCCAACGGGCGATCGCCAGCAACAATGGATTTTGCGCGAGGATCGTCGCCAGCCCGAACACCCCGGCGGCCACCAGCAACGCATCGCAGGTCACGCAGAGCGCCGCCACCGGCAGGTGATGTTCGCGGCGCAGGCTTTGCGCCAGCACGAACGCATTTTGCGTACCGATCGCCATGATCAGTCCCGCAGCGACCAACAGGCCGTTCACATAGCTTTGCCACATAAGGTTTACTCCGCGTTGGCCGCGAGTTGCCGCAGTACCGACATCGCGCGTTTGGCGTCGGCCTGGCCGACAAACAAATGGTCGTGGTAATAGCCGGCAATCACGTTGCAGCTGATCCCGGCCTGGCCGAGGGCTGTGGCGAAGGCGGCGGTCAGGCCAACGGCTTCGAGGGCCGAATGCACGTTGAGGGTGATCCACGCCGCCAGATAGTCGAAACTCAACCCGGCCTTTTCGGCTTGCGAGCGCTCAAGGATCACCGTCAGGCCTTCCTGTTCGCGGAAACTGCCGATGATTTCGCAGTCCTTCGGCAGATGACCGTCGCGAATCGTGCAGAACACGTATTCGCCGTCGTTGAGCTGCGGGCTCATGCTGCGCAGCAGGGTGTTCAGTGAGATTTCACCAGCCATGTCGCCGATCCTTGTTGAGGAGTTCTTGCTGGTCATTCTCCTGTTCCAGGCTGTATAAGAAAAACCAATATTGCTGATCGCTCATTAGGAAAACTGATGTTCGACTATAAATTGCTGTCCGCCCTTGCTGCGGTGGTTGAGCAGGCCGGGTTCGAGCGTGCTGCCCAGGTGTTGGGGTTGTCGCAATCGGCGATCTCCCAGCGCATCAAGTTGCTCGAAGCACGCATCGGCCAGCCGGTGCTGGTGCGGGCTACACCGCCGGCGCCGACCGAAATTGGCCGGCGTTTGCTCAACCATGTGCAGCAGGTGCGTTTGCTGGAGCGCGATCTGCAAAGCCTGGTGCCGGCGCTGGACGAAGAAGGCTTGCCGGAACGCCTGCGCATCGCCCTCAACGCCGACAGCCTGGCCACGTGGTGGGCCGAGGCGGTGAGTGACTTTTGCGCCGAGCAACATCTATTGCTCGACCTGGTGGTGGAAGACCAGACCGTTGGCCTCAAACGCATGCGCGCCGGTGAAGTGGCGGCGTGCGTGTGTGCCAGTGAGCGCCCGGTGGCGGGCGCTCGCAGCGTGTTGCTGGGCGCCATGCGTTACCGCGCGCTGGCCAGCCCGGCGTTTATTGCCCGGCATTTTCCCCACGGGGTCAGGGCCGATCAGTTGGCGCGCACGCCGGCGCTGGTGTTTGGCCCGGATGACTTTCTGCAGCACCGTTACCTGGCGTCATTGGGCGTGGAGGGTGGTTTCGAGCATCATTTGTGCCCGTCATCCGAAGGTTTTATCCGACTGACTGAAGCCGGTCTGGGCTGGGGGCTGGTGCCGGAGTTGCAGGTGCGCGAACAACTTGAACGCGGTGTGCTGGTGGAGTTGTTGCCAGATAAACCGATTGATGTGCCGTTGTACTGGCATCATTGGCGCAATGGTGGCCAGTTGCTGGGGTTACTCACCGAGCATCTGGTACGTTTATCCAGGCAGTGGCTGGTGCCGTTGGACTGACGGGCAGCGTCAAGAGCACACGAAATCTGTAATGCGACACGCATGAAAAACGAAACACATCGGAGCAAGTCATGAAAATTCTGGTCACCGGCGCAAGCGGCTTCATTGGCGGGCGCTTTGCGCGTTTCGCCCTGGAGCAGGGCCTGGACGTGCGGGTCAACGGCCGCCGGGCCGAAGGCGTCGAACATCTGGTACGGCGGGGCGCTGAGTTCGTCCAGGGCGATTTGAGTGACCCGGAACTGGTTCGCGAGCTGTGCGCTGACGTCGAAGCCGTGGTGCATTGCGCGGGTGCGGTGGGGCTTTGGGGGCGTTATCAGGACTTCCATCAGGGCAACGTGCTGGTCACCGAAAACGTGGTCGAAGCCTGCCTGAAACAGAACGTCCGGCGGCTGGTGCACTTGTCGTCGCCGTCGATCTACTTCGATGGCCGTGACCACCTGGGGCTGACCGAAGAACAGGTACCCAAGCGCTTCAAGCATCCTTATGCGGCGACCAAATACCTGGCCGAGCAAAAAGTCTTCGGTGCTCAGGAGTTTGGTCTTGAAGTACTGGCCCTGCGCCCGCGCTTTGTCACTGGAGCCGGTGACATGAGCATTTTCCCGCGTCTGTTGAACATGCAGCGCAAAGGGCGTTTGGCAATCATCGGCAACGGCCTGAACAAGGTCGATTTCACCAGCATGCAGAACCTCAACGAAGCCATGCTCAGCTGTTTGCTGGCGACGGGCTCGGCGCTTGGCAAGGCCTACAACATCAGCAACGGCGCACCGGTGCCGCTGTGGGATGTGGTCAATTATGTAATGCGCCAGATGGACGTCCCGCAGGTGACTCGTCATCGCTCCTACGGTTTGGCCTACAGCATTGCGGCGCTGAACGAGGGCTTTTGCGCACTCTGGCCGGGGCGTCCGGAACCGACCCTGTCACGTTTGGGCATGCAAGTGATGAACAAAAACTTCACCCTCGATATCAGCCGCGCCAGGCATTATCTGGACTACGATCCCAAGGTCAGTCTGTGGACGGCGCTCGATGAGTTTTGCGGCTGGTGGAAGGCCCAGGACCCAGGCGCAAAATAAACTCTGAACCGAGCCAACTGATCACGGTCGATCAATGCGGCGAGTTCAGGGTTTATACTCGTCGCATTTAGCCATCACTGTGGTTCAGAAAGGTTGCCTCATGTCCATGCGTAACGATGCCAACGACGACTTCGACGATGTACCGAGCCTGCGTGCCGACCCTCACGATGCCGACGATTTTCCAACCGCCGCCGCTGCCCGTGAACACACCAGCGTACATGCGCGAAGCGCGAGCAGGGGCAAAGTAAAAGTCCCGAGCACCGGCCCGTTGTGGGCCTTGGTCGGGGCGTTGCTGTTCGCTTTTGCCGGCCTTGCCTGGTGGAGCTTTCAGCAGATCTCGCTGATGGAGCAGCAACTGGTCGCGACCCAGGAAAGTTTTGCCCGCATCAGCGAGGAAGCCGCCGGGCGCTTGCAGGATATTTCCGGCAAAGTGGTCGCCAGTCAGTCGAACGTCACCAGCGACAGCGAAGCGCTGAAACTGAAAATCAAGCAACTGGAAACCAAGCTGGTGGAGCAAAACCAACAGCAGCAAGGCGTAGTCGGCCAGGCGTCGGACCTGGACAAGCGGCTGGCACAGATCGCTGCGCAAAGCGTCGAGCAACATGCCGTCAACGCTCAGTTGCAAACCGACCTGAAAGCCCTGGGCGCTGACGTGGCGACCCTGAAAAATACCCCGAGCGACAGCAGCAAGTTCGATGCCCAGCTGAAAAGCCTGGGTGCCGAAATCGCCGCCTTGAAGAAACAAGGCAACCCGAGCGCGGCGATCGAGCGCCTGGAGCAAGAATTGGTAGTGATCAAAAGCCAGCAGGACAGCCGCCCGGCCACGGCTCAAGGCAGCAATGCGAATGTCGCCGAGTTCGACGCCTTCCGTGGCCAGGTCACGCGTAACATCACCACCTTGCAGAGCCAGATTCAGAACCTGCAGCAGCAGCTCAACGCTCGACCTTGATGTATAGGCGTTGAACACCTGTGGCTGCGGGGGGATTACAGCTCTTGATGATGTGGTGTTTGTGATGACGCCATCGCGGGCAAGCCTTGCTCCTACAAGAGCAGTGCATTACCTGTAGGAGCAAGGCTTGCCCGCGATGCAGGCGACTCGGTCTTTCTATCGAACCTTGTCTTCCCGCCCGCGCAACACCTTGTTCGGCATCGCAATCGCCGCCGCCAGCCCCAGCAACGACACCGCTGCGCTGACCATCAGCAAATGCTGGAAGGTCAGCAGCAGCTCGGCGCGCAAGGCGTTTTGAGTCTCGCCCGGTGCGGCGTTCAGGCCATCGAGCAAAACGTTTCCGGAACTGCCTTCGGCGATCAGCGACGAGCCGGTCAAATGGGCGAAACTCGAATCCTGCAACAGCGCCAGCAACAAGGCCGACATCAATGCCACGCCGACCGCGCCACCAAGTGAGCGAAACAGGTTGGTGGTGCTGGTGGCGACGCCGATGTCGCGTTGCTCCACCGAGTTTTGCGTGCCGACCAATGAGGTCGGGAACTGCATGCCGGCGGCGATGCCACTGAGCAACATGAAGGCGCTGCTGATGAGCATCGCTTGCGGCGGGCTGAACGCCATGCCGAGAATTGCGATCGGGGTGAGCAGGGCGCCTGTCAGGATCATCGGTTTGTAACGACCGGTCACCGAGGTCCGGCGACCGGCGAAGTAGGCGCCCATCGGCAATCCCATCGCCAACGGCAACAAGTGCAGCGCCGCGCTGTCGGCTCCGGCCCCGGTGACACTCTGGAAACGCAGCGGCATCAGCACGATCAGCGAAATCGCCTGGAAACTGGTGAAGAAAATCGTGCACCAGCAGAGGAGCGCATTGCGGTTGGCGAACAGGTGCATCGGCAGCAACGGCTCGCGCGCCCGCCGCTCATGCCAGGCGAACAGCGTCAGGGTCAGCAGCGCACACGCCAGCAACCCGAGCACTTCGCTGCTGCGCCACGAATGCCCTTGGCCAACCTGAGTGATACCCAGCAGCAACGCGGTCAGGCCGATGATCATCAGCAGCGTGCCCAAATAGTCGATGACCGGCTTGCGCTGTGGCACCGGCAAACCCACCAGCGTGCGGTTGGCCACCAGCCAGGCGCCGAGGCCCAGCGGCAGGTTGATCAGAAACACCCAGCGCCACGACAGGTACTCGGTCATGTAACCGCCGAGCACCGGCCCGGCCACGCTGGCCACCGCGTACATGCTGCTGAAGTAACCCTGATAACGCCCGCGTTCGCGGGGCGGCACGATGTCGCCGATGATCGCCTGGCTGACCGAAATCATTCCGCCGGCGCCGATGCCCTGAAAAATCCTGGCGAGGACCAACTGCTCCATGCTCTGGGCCATGCCGCAAAACACCGAGGCCAGGGTGAACAACCCCATGCCGAACAGCATCAGCCGCCGACGGCCGTAAAGGTCGCCGAGCTTGCCATAGATCGGCACCGCCACGGTCATCGCCACCATGTAGCCTGCGATGACCCAGGCCAACAGGCTGAAATCCTTGAATTGGGCAGAAATGGCCGGCATCGAGACGGCGACGATGGTTTGATCCAGCGCCCCGAGAAAGATCGCCAGCATCAGGGAGACCAACACGCTGCGGATGGCCGGTTTGGTGGAGTCAGGCTGGTTCAGATTGGTCACGGGTCAAACCTGCAGGCGGTGATTAACCCGCAAGAAGCAAGGCGAGCGGGGATGCTCGCCAGTGTAAGTCGATAGCCTGCTATTCGATAGCCTCATAAGGAAGGCCGACGTAATTTTCTGCAATGGTTTTTCGACCGGCTTCGGAGTCGACGAAGTACTCGAGTTCCGACTCGCTGATGCGCTGGCTGAAGGCATCGCTGCCTTCGAACGTGTGCAGCATCGAGGTCATCCACCAGGAAAACCGTTCGGCCTTCCAGACCCGGCGCAGGCAGATTTCCGAGTACCTCTCCAGCAGCTCGGTGCGGCCGTCGCGGTAGACCTTGAGCAGAATGTTGAACAAGGTGCTGACATCGCTGGCGGCCAGGTTCAAGCCTTTGGCGCCGGTGGGCGGGACGATATGGGCCGCGTCGCCGACCAGGAACATCCGTCCGTACTGCATGGGCTCGACCACAAAACTGCGCAGCGGCGCGATGCTCTTTTCGATCGACGGTCCGGTCACCAGCGTGTCGGCAAGCGCCTGCGGCAGGCGCGACTTCAATTCCTCCCAAAAGCGTTGATCGGACCAGTCCTCGACCTTCTCGTCAGCGGGCACCTGCACGTAATAGCGGGTACGCGTAGTCGAACGCATGCTGCACAGCGCGAAGCCGCGAGCATGGCGGGCGTACACCAGTTCATCGTGGACTGGCGGGGTGTCGGCGAGTATACCGAGCCAGCCGAACGGGTAGACCCGTTCGAATATTTTCAGCGTGTCGGCGGGAATCGATTGCCGTGCGACACCATGGAAACCGTCGCAACCGGCAATGTAGTCGCAGTCCAGGCGCCAGGTTTCACCTTCCTTTTCAAAGGTCAGGAACGGCTCGGCGGATTTCATCCCGTGGGGCACCACGTTGCTGGCTTCGTAGAGGGTCGATGCCCCCGCCGACTGACGGGCGGCCATCAGGTCGCGGGTGACATCGGTCTGGCCGTAGATCATCACGGTTTTGCCGCCGGTCAACGCGTGTAGATCGATGTGCACCTGGCGTCCATCGAGGGCCAGCTGGAAGCCGCCATGCACCAGACCTTCAGCGTCCATGCGCTGGCTGACGCCGGCCTGGCGCAACAGCTCGACCATGCCTTGCTCCAGGACCCCGGCGCGGATTCGCCCCAGTACATACTCGGGTGTCTGGCGTTCGACAATGACGGTGGCGATGCCGGCATTGTGCAACAACTGGCCGAGCAGCAGGCCAGAGGGGCCGGCACCGATAATCGCGACTTGGGTTTTGAGGGTTTTCATTATTGTTAGGGCTCACAAGCTTCACGCGGACAAAGTCGGTGAATGGTTTTTATGAATCGAGTGCTTGCATTTTTCGCTTGTGAGTCGGTCAATTGAAGGTGAAAACTGCGCTGAAACCTGTACATTTCGCCAATCGGGGCGATTACCGCCCGTTACGCTGAGGCCTGGACTGAAGTGATGAACAAGCCTGCCCTTCCTTCGATTCCCGTATTCAAACTCTATGGCGAGAGCCTGGATTGGCCGACCCCTGACCTGTTGCATTGCGAAACCATTTCCAAACGCAGCCGGGAACATCAATGGGAAATCAAACCCCATCGGCATGCCGATTTATGTCAATTGCTGTTCGTGTACAAAGGCCAGGCGGAGCTTGAAATCGAGGGCCAGCGTACGCAACTGAGCGAAGCCGCGATCCAGATCCTGCCACCGCTGTCGGTGCACGGTTTTCGATTTTCCGAAGAGGTAGAAGGCTTTGTGGTGACGCTGGCGGCGCCGCTGGTGGCTCATCTTCAAGCGCAGCTGGGCAGTTCGGTGAATGCCCTGGCAGTGGCCGAGAGTTACTCGGCGGGTAGCGATGCGGACTACCTCAACAGCCTGTTTTCAGCCTTGCAGAATGAATACATCGGGCACCAGCCCGCACGCGAAATGCTCATGCATGCGCTGGTCAGCGTGATCATGGTGTGGGTCAGCCGTCAGGTGATCCAGCGCCGCGCCGCCAGTCAGCGACCACAGCGTGCACGCGAATACCTCAACGGGTTTATTCAGTTGGTGGAAGAGAATTATCGCCAGCACGTGAAGGTTGAGGATCTGGCACACCGGTTGGGAATTTCCGTGTCCCACCTCAACGGCACCTGCCGTGAGCTGGCGGGACAACCAGCACTGCAGATCATGCACGAGCGCCAGTTGCTGGAGGCCAAGCGACTGCTGACCTACACCAGCATGACCATCTACGAGATGTCGGATGTGTTGGGGTTCTCCGACCCGACCAATTTCACCCGGCTGTTTCGACGCCGCGTGGGGATCTCACCGAAGGCGTTTCGGGATCGCTTGAAAGCTGATCAGGATAGCGAGGGCTAAGCGCCCTCGTTACTTGAGGTTCAGGGTCGCGGTGTGTGGAATGCACCGTTCAAAGTTGCAGCTGGCGTACTCACGTGGCAGCTGCCGGGCCTGTTCAACGCGATAGGCGGCGGTGCCATACAACGCCAGCGCGGCGGTGCAGGTGATAAAGATCGCAAGATACCTTCTGGTTTTAACGCTCATGGCGCTGACCTCTGAACCGATACCCCTTATTTTTTAAGGGGTACTGATATCAGCATAGGTCAGCGGTGGTGAGTTGCCATAAACCCCGCCCACACCACTTACTCAGTATCAGCAGCGAAACCATTGTGGCGAGGGGGCTTGTCGGAACGCCGCACCGCCCCGTTGGCTTGTGAAGCAAGCCCAAATCCTGCAATCGAGATCTATCAGATAGAACTCGCTTGCAAGTTTTACGACTGCTTCGCAGCCGAACGGGGGCAAGCCCCCTCGCCACAAAGTATGTGTTCTGCCTTTAAAGGCCCACATCCCACGCAGGTTCTTCGGGAAACCTCGACACCAGAAAATCCAGCATGCTGCGCAGCGCCGCGGGCATGTGTTTGCGTGAGGCGTACACCGCGTACATGTTCATCTGCCGTGGTTCGGCGTGTGGCAGCAGGCGCACCAGTTCGCCGCTGTGGATATGCACGCCGGCCTGGTAGCTGGGCAGCATCGCCACGCCGGCACCGGCCATTGCTGCGCGCAACAGCGTGCTGGCTTCGTTGGCGCTGATGTTGCCCTGTACCGGCACCGAAACCTGCTCGCCGTCCTGTTCGAAATGCCAGAGGCTCTTACCGAAGTAGGAGTGGGTCAGGCAATTGTGCTGGCTCAAATCCTCCACCCGTTGCGGCGTCGGGTGCTCGCGCAGGTAGGCGGGGGAGGCGCAGATCACCGAACGGCAGACGGTCAGCCGCCGGGCAATCAGGTTCGGGTCCAGGTCGTTGCTGGTGCGGATCGCGAGGTCTATGCGCTCGTCCACCAGGTTCACCGTGCGGTCGAGCATTTGCAGGTCGATACTGACGCCGGGAAAGCGTTTGACGTACACGGCCATGGCGTCGGCCAATTGCGCCTGGCCGAACGAGGTACTGACGCTGATCCGCAGCAAGCCGCGTGGCGCATCGTCCGGCTCGGTGACGGCGGCCTGCATGTCGCTCGACAGATCGAGCATCTGCCGGCAACGCGGCAGGATCTCGGTGCCGGCGGCGGTCAGGCTGAGTTTGCGCGTGGTGCGGTGCATCAAGCGCGCCCCGACCCAGTCCTCCAGTTCGGCCAGATAGCGCGACACCACCGGGCGCGACAGGTCCAGGTGATCGGCCGCGGCTGACTGGCTGCCGAGGTCGACGACGGTGACAAACACCCGCATTGCTTGGAGACGATCCATGATTTGCCCGCTTTCAGAAACAAACTATGTTCAAGCATCGCATTTTTTGTAGCGAGTCAGGCAACTAAGCTCTGTCCCATCGCCAAACACGGCTTATGCACAACGGAGCAGCACCATGATCGGCTTCACTTCTCTCAAGCGTCTTTTACTCGCCACCGCCACCCTGGGCTTTGCCGCTCATGCGGCAGCCGCCACTCCGGCACTGACTCTGGACGTCTACAACCCAGGCGCCGCTGCGATTTTTCCGGTGACCTCGGTACTGGTCAGCGGCGAGAAAGAAGCGATTCTGGTGGACGCGCAATTCGGCAAATCCCAGGCCGAGCAGGTGGTGGAAAAAATCCGCGCCAGTGGCAAGCAACTGACCGCCATCTACATCAGCCATGGTGACCCGGATTACTACTTCGGCCTGGACACGATCACCGCTGCGTTCCCAAAAGCCAAAGTGCTGGCCTCACAGCCGACGGTTGATCACATCAAGGCCACCGTTGAAGGCAAAGTAGCGTTCTGGGGACCGAAACTGGGTGCCGATGCACCGGCAAAAACCATCGTGCCGGGTGTGCTCAAGGGCCATAGCCTGACCCTGGAAGGCAAGCAGCTCGACATCATTGGCCTGGACGGCAAGCAACCGGACCGGAGCTTTGTCTGGATCCCGTCGATCAAAGCCGCGGTCGGTGGTGTGGTCGTCGCGGAAAACATCCACGTGTGGATGGCCGATACTCAAAGCGCGCAGTCCCATGCCGATTGGTTGACTACGCTGAAGACCATCGACAGCCTGAAACCGAACACCATCGTTCCAGGTCATTACCTGGGTGACAGCGCACGTTCGCTGGCCGCTGTGCACTTCACCGCCGACTACATCAAGGCGTTCGACGCTGAAACTGCCAAGGCCAAAGATTCGGCCGAGCTGATCGCCGCGATGAAAAAGCGTTACCCGAACCTCGGCGAAGAAAGCTCGCTTGAGCTGAGCGCCAAAGTCGCCAAAGGCGAGATGAAGTGGTAAATCGCTGAAGTAACAACTGTGGCAAGGGGCTTTTGTGGCGAGGGGGCTTGTCGGAACGCCGCACCGCCCCGTTCGGCTGCGAAGCAGTTGTAAAACCTGTGAACGCGTTCTACCTGACAGATTTTGTTCACTGGTTTCGGGCTCGCTTCGCAAGCCAACGGGGGCAAGCCCCCTCACCACACAAACCCTATCGCCACAGGTCAACCTAATCAACTGGAGCACTGTTCATGAGCAAGATCGCAATCATTGGCGCCACCGGTCGTGCCGGTAGCCAACTGCTGGAAGAAGCCCTGCGTCGCGGTCACAGCGTCATCGCCATCGCCCGCGACACCTCGAAAATCAGCCCGCGTGCCGGTGTTGTCAGCAAAAATGTCGACGTTGCCGACAGCGCAGCGTTGCAAGCGGCGGTTGCAGGTGCTGATGTGGTGATCAGCGCGGCACACTTTTCGACGATCCCGGCCAGCGCGATTATCGAGCCGGTCAAAAAGGCTGGCGTGAAACGTCTGCTGGTGGTCGGTGGTGCCGGTTCCCTGTTGGTGCCGGATGGCAGCAAAGTCATCGAATCCCCGAACTTTCCTGAAGAGTACAAGGCCGAGGCGACTGCCGGTGGCGTCTACCTCGAGACCTTGCGTCAGGAAAAGGATCTGGACTGGACCTTCCTTTCACCGTCGGCACTGTTCGTCGAAGGCGAGCGTACCGGCACCTTCCGTGTGGGCAAGGACCATCTGCTGGTGAGCGCCGAAGGCAAGAGCTGGATCACCTTCGCCGACTACGCGATTGCGATGCTCGATGAAGTCGAGAAGCCAGCGCATAGCCGCCAGCGGTTTACTGTCGGCTACTGATCCACACATTGTGGCGAGGGGGCTTGTCGGAACGCCGCACCGCCCCGTTTGGCTGCGAAGCAGTCGTAAAATCTGCGAGTGCGTTCTACCTGATAGATCTCGTTTTGCATGATTTGGGCTCGCTTCGCAAGCCAACGGGGGCAAGCCCCCTCGCCACAGAAGCCCCCCCTCGCCACAGTGAGTGATTGTCCCGATACGGGTGTTCAGCGCGCCTGCGCCTGCACCACCAGCCATTCCATCAGTTCACGCAACTGCGGCGACGGTCCCGGTTTCTGCGGGAACACCAGGTAATACCCCAGCCCCGTTTTCACCTTCAAATCAAAAGGCATGACCAGCCGTCCGGCACTCAGGTCATCGCCGATCAACGACCAATCCCCAATCGCCACCCCCGTTCCTTGAGACGCCACGGACATCGCCAAGTCCAGGGTTTCGAAATGCTGACCCTTGCCGAGTGTGCTGAGGTTGACGTCCGCCGCTTTCAGCCAGGCCTTCCAGTCCCGCTGATCGCGCGTTGGGTGCAGCAGCAAATGTTGACTCAGGTCTGACGGGCTGTGCAGCGGCACCGGGCCGTCGAGCAGAGGCTGCGAACAGACCGGCGTCAGTTGCTCGTCAAACAGATGCAGTGAGGCCAGCGAACTGTCGGGCGGCGCGCCGTACATGACGGCGGCGTCGAACTGCTCGCGATGAAAATCCACGCCATGTTGCACCGTGGTGGTCAACTCCACCGGCACGTCCGGGCGTTCTTTTTGCCATTGCAGCAAACGCGGCAGCAACCAGCGCATGACACAGGTCGGGGCCTTGAGCTGCAAGGTTTCGCGGTGTGCGCCCACCTGTTCCACCGCCTCATCGATCAAGCCGAACACCTGCTGGATCCGTGGCAGCCACTCGAGCCCCTCGGCCGTCAGGCTCAAACCGCGTGCCTGGCGATGAAACAGCGTGTAGCCCAAATGTTCTTCCAGCCCGGCGATCTGCCGGCTCACCGCGCCCTGGGTGATGTGCAGCTGCTCGGCCGCCCGGGTGAAATTGCAGCACTGGGCCGTGATCAGGAACGTGTGCAGCGCGGGAAGGGGGGGAAGTCGTTTCATGGGACGCCAAGGCATGAGGTGAGGACATGGCGAGTATGACTTTTTATCGATTGTTGCGGCTACCCGCTGACCGTTCCAATACCGCCATGACTGAGCACCGCGGCGCGCCATCCAATGCCGCGCGGGGCCAGCGTCTCAACGAACAAGAAGGGTAAAGATATGGCGACGTGCGGCGAAGTATTGGTCAAGTTACTCGAAGGGTACGGGGTCGAGCAGGTGTTCGGCATTCCCGGCGTACATACCGTTGAGCTGTATCGCGGGCTGGCCCGTTCGAGCATCAACCACGTTACTCCGCGTCACGAGCAGGGTGCCGGCTTCATGGCTGACGGTTATGCACGCACCAGTGGCAAACCGGGTGTGTGCTTCATCATCACCGGCCCCGGCATGACCAACATCACCACCGCGATGGGCCAGGCCTACGCCGATTCGATCCCGATGCTGGTGATTTCCAGCGTGCAATCGCGCAGCCAGTTGGGCGGCGGACGCGGCAAGCTGCACGAACTGCCGAACCAGGGCGCACTGGTGGCCGGCGTTGCTGCGTTCTCCCACACGCTGATGTCCGCTGCCGAATTGCCGGGCGTGCTGGCCCGAGCCTTCGCCTTGTTCCAGGCCGGTCGTCCGCGTCCGGTGCACATCGAAATTCCGCTCGATGTGCTGGTCGAAGACGCCGATGCCTTGCTCGCCAGCCAACCGGTGAGCATCACTCGTGCCGGTGCAGCGCCGTCCGCCGTCGCGCAAATGAGCGAACTGCTGGCCAACGCCAAACGCCCATTGATCCTCGCCGGTGGCGGTTCGATCGATGCAGCGGCCGAGCTGACCCGGCTCGCCGAATTACTCGATGCACCGGTGGCGCTGACCATCAATGCCAAAGGCATGCTGCCGTCGGCTCACCCGTTGCTCATTGGTTCGACCCAAACATTGGTGGCCACCCGTGCCCTGGTGGCTGACGCCGATGTGGTGCTGGCCATCGGCACTGAACTGGCCGAGACCGATTACGACGTGACCTTTGCCGGCGGCTTTGAAATTCCGGGCACCTTGCTGCGGGTCGACATCGATCCGGACCAGACCGTGCGCAACTATCCGCCGAAAGTGGCGCTGGTCTCCGATGCACAAAGCGCGGCCCAGGCCTTGCTCGACGGCGTGGCCAAACATTCGCTGGCCGAGCGCAGCAGCGACTGGGGCCAGGCTCGCGCCGCCAGCTTGCGTGCTGAGCTTGAAACCATCTGGGACGCGCCAACCCGTGCGCAGACGCTGTTCCTGAAGACCGTGCAGGATGAGTTGCCGGAAGCGGTATTCGTCGGCGACTCGACCCAACCGGTGTACACCGGCAACCTGACATTCAACCCGGAGCGCCCGCGTCGCTGGTTCAACTCATCGACCGGTTACGGCACCCTCGGTTATGCCTTGCCGGCGGCCATTGGCGCGTGGCTCGGCGGTGGTCAGGAACGCAACAGTCGTCCACCGGTGGTGTGCCTGATCGGCGACGGCGGCCTGCAATTCACCTTGCCGGAACTGGCCAGCGCGGTGGAAGCACGCACCCCGGTCATCGTCCTGCTGTGGAATAACCAGGGCTACGAAGAGATCAAGAAGTACATGGTCAACCGCGACATCGAACCGGTTGGCGTCGACATCTACACCCCGGATTTCATCGCCGTGGCCAAAGGCCTGGGCTGTGCGGCCCACACCGTCAGCGGCGTTGAAGAACTGCGCGCGGCACTGCGTGCAGCCACTGATCGCCAGGGCCCGACGCTGATCGAAATCGATCAGACCCAGTGGATGAAGGCGGTGTCGGCATGAGCTTTCCAATCATCCAGGACGGTTTGTACATCGACGGCCAATGGTCGGCTGGCGACGAGCACTTGCGGGTTATCAATCCGGCGACCGAAGCGCTGTTGACCACCGTCAAGGGTGGCGATCAGCGCGCGGTTGATCAAGCGGTTACAGCGGCCAGCGCGGCGTTTGTGCAGTGGTCGAAAACCACCGGTGCCGAACGTGGCGCGGTGCTGCGCAAGATCGCCAATGGAGTGCAGGCACGCCGCGAGCGCTTGATGTATTTGCAGTCGAGCAACAACGGCAAGCCACAGTTCGAAGCGGGCATCGACGTCGATGACGTGATCGCCACGTTCGAGTATTACGCAGGTCTCGCTGAAGCGCTGGACGCCGGCCAGGACCGCGTTGTGGAACTGCCGAGCGAAGACTTCGCCGCCCGCGTGCGCCGTGAGGCGTGCGGTGTGGTCGGGTTGATCGTGCCGTGGAACTTCCCGATGGTCACCACCGCCTGGAAGCTCGCGCCAGCCTTGGCGGCGGGTTGCTGCGTGGTGCTCAAGCCTTCGGAAGTCACGCCGCTGCCGGAGCTGGAGCTGGCGGCGATCATCGCCGAGAGCGGCTTGCCCAACGGTGTCTTCAACCTGGTCTGCGGTACGGGGCTGGCGGTCGGTGCGCCGCTGTCGGCCGATCCGCGGGTGGCAAAAATTTCCTTCACCGGCAGCAACGCGGTGGGCGTTCAGGTCATGCAGCGTGCGGCGGAAACCGTCAAGGGCGTGAGCCTGGAGCTGGGCGGCAAATCTTCGCTGCTGGTGCTGGCGGATGCCGATCTCGACCTGGCCGTGGAGCTGGCCAGTGGCGGTGGTTTCTTCAATGCCGGGCAGATGTGTTCGGCCACCAGCCGGGTGTTGGTCGCCGATGAACTGGCGGATGAATTCCTGCTGCGCCTGACGGCGCGGGCCGAGGCGATTCGCGTGGCCGACCCGTTTGACCCCGAGGTTGAAATGGGCGCGTTGGTCAATCAGGCGCAATACCAGCGCGTGCTGGGCCACATTGATCGCGGCTTGAGCGCGGGTGCGCGGTTGGTCTGTGGCGGTGACCGGCCTGCCGATCTGCCGCATGGCTATTTTTTGCGGCCGACCATTTTCACTGAAGTGCCCCTCGACAGTGCGTTGTGGTGTGAAGAGATTTTTGGCCCCGTGCTCTGTGTCCGCAGTTTTGCCACGGAGCAGGAGGCGATCGAGCTGGCCAACGACAGCCAGTTCGGTCTGGTGGCCAGCGTGGTCAGCCGTGATCCGACAACCGCCGAACGGGTCGCCAACGCCTTGCAGGCGGGGCTGGTGTGGATCAACGCGCCGCAGGTGATCTTCCCGCAGACGGCCTGGGGCGGCTACAAGCAGAGCAGTATCGGCCGCGAGTTGGGGCCGTGGGGCTTGCAGGCGTTTCAAGAAATAAAGCACGTGATTCGGGCCGTCTGACGGCACGAAAACGGCCCGCGCATGCCTCGTAACGAGGCATGCGCCAGGGACATGGCACCAATGATTTTTTTTCGATTGTTGCGCGTTTTGCGTGACCTCAGGATGAACCCGCAGACCTCGCTACAGCCCTTGTAACACGGGGCTGGCAGCGGATCGAAGAGCGCGGGCGCAAGGGATGCTCCTAACTCATACCTACAACAATAAAGGGAGTCCTTCATGGGCGATCATGATCTGAACAGAAGACAATTCATCAAGACCGTCGGTGTTGCATCGGTTGCGGCGGCGGCCATGAGCATGCCGTTCATCCGCGCCAACGCCAGTGACACACGTTTTCAGGGCAAGACCCTGCGGCTGTTGACCTGGTCCGATGACACCGGGCTTGCGGCGCTGCGCAACATCGCCGCGACCTTTGAAGCCAAGACCGGCGCCAAGGTCATTGCGGACCGCACCGGCAGTACTTCGGAAATGGTCGCCAAACTGAAGGCCGGTGGTGATCGCCCGCAATACGACGTCATCACCCTGGCTGGCGTCGGCGCTGAAGGCCTGGCCGCCGCCGGCCTGCTGGAAAAACCGGACCTGAACCGCATTCCCAACCTGATCGACGTACCGGAAAAATACCGCACCGGGGCCAACGGTCACGGCATCGGTTACCTGCTCTGGTGCAACAGCCTCGTCTACAGCAGCCGCACTCAGAAAGAAGCCCCGGACAGCTACGCGGCCCTGTGGGACGCGGACCTGGCGCCGAACATCTTCCTGCCGCCGCCGAACTGGACCGAGGCCATGGACCTGATCATCATCGCCGCCAAACTGGCCGGTGGTGACGAACACAACATCGAACCCGGCTTCAAGAAACTCGCTGAGCTCAAGAGCCGCGTGGTGACCCTGGGCGAAAACCCGAACCAGATCGCCGAGCTGTTCCGCACCGGCTCTCTGGACATGGGTGGGCTGTACGCTCCAGCGTTCTTCCCGAAACAGATCCGCGATCCGAACTACGGTCTGAGTGCAACCTTTGGCATGAAGGAAGGTTTCTACACCGACCTGATGCAGTCGGTCATGCCGAAGAACCGTCCGGGCGATACCGACCTGGCCTATGCCTTCATCAACCACTCACTCGATCCGCTGGTGCAGGGCAAGATGGCCGAAGACATCTACAACGGCCCGGTCAACGCCAAGGCAATCATCTCTGCCGAAGCGCGCAAGAGCCCGTACATCCTGACGCCGGAGCAGATTGCCGAGAAGGCGATCATGCACGACAACGCCTTCCTGGCGACCGTGCATGACCAATGGATTCGTCGCTACACGGAAATCTTCTCTTCCTGATCTGAATCGCAGGGAGGTTCTTCGAACCTCATCGCGGGCAAGCCTTGCTCCTACTGGAGCAGCGCAATACCTGTAGGAGCGGGGCTTGCCAGCGATCGAGTGCGCAGCACTCGCCTTGCACTTGATCTTCCATTGACGAGACCATTGCTATGGAACACCAACCTCTGACCCAAACGGTCAGCCCCGTTGCCGTACGCCCGAGCTTCGGCGTTTCGCCGACGACGCGCGCCTGGTTATTTCTTTCGCCATCGATGCTGTTTCTCGGTGTGCTGATTGCCGCCAGCCTGCTGGTGTTGCGCATGAGCGTGGGCACTAAAGGCGCGGAATGGAGCGGATTCAGCCTGGCCAGTTATGCCCAGCTGCTGGAACCCTATTACCTCAAATCCCTGCTGCTGACCTTGCGCCTGGCATTGATCAGCGCGGTGATTGCCGTGCTGCTGGCAATCCCGGTGGCGTACACCATGTCGCGCCTGACCTCGCCGTTGCTGCGTCGAGTGTTTCTGGCCGCCGTGCTGTTGCCGTTGCTGGTCAACCTGTTGCTACAAAGCTACGGCTGGCTGGTGATCCTGGGACCTGGCGGAATGCTCAACCAGGCGCTGATGGGCCTGGGCCTGATCAAGCGTCCGATCATGCTGCTGTACAACCAGAACGGCGTATTGATGGGCCTGGTACAAACCGCTTTCCCGTTGGCCGTGCTGCCGATTGCCAGCGCCATGCGCGGCGTTGCGCGCACTTACGAGGAAGCCGCAGCGACCTTGGGCGCGAGCCGCTTGAAGGTGTTTTTCCAGGTGGTGCTGCCGATGAGCATGCCGGGGATCATCACCGGCGCGACCCTGGTATTCGCCTATAACGCCAGCAGCTTTGTGGTGCCCTTGCTGCTCGGCGGTCGGCGCGTGCCGATGCTCGCGGTGATGGTGCATGACCAGATCGCCCCGCTGATGAACTGGCCGGCTGCCTCCGCGGCGGGTGTGGTGCTGATCGTCACCACGCTGGCCATCATGACCTTGTCCGAATACATCACTGGCCGTCGTCGGCGCATGCTGGAGGCTTCGCAATGAGCACGTTGAGCAAGAAGCGCCTGTCGCTGTTACCGGGCGATACCGGTAAATTTGCCGGGATCCTTTCAGGCGTCATCCTGTTTCTGGCGGTGTTGCCGATCCTGACCATGATTGTCATGTCGTTCAGTGGTTCTTCGAACCTCGACTTCCCACCCAGCAGTTACAGCCTGCAATGGTACAAGGCCGCCTGGCACACCTTCGCGTCCCCGGACGCCAGCGATGTGCTGAGCCTGGGCAAAGCCATGACCACCAGCCTGATGGTGTCGTTCACGGCCATGATCTTCGCCACCCTCGTTGCGGTGCCGGCGGCTTATGCGCTGACCCGCCTGGAGTTTCGTGGCAAGGCCGTGGCACTGCAGTTGATGTCACTGCCATTGGTGTTTCCGATGGTGGTGCTGGGCCTGGCGTTGTTGCTGGTGTTCGACAGCCTGCCGTTCCAGATGACGGTGTCGCGACTGGTGATTGCCCACGTGATCCTGGCCTTGCCGTTTGTGGTGAAAAACTGCACCGCGGCGATGCTGTCCATCGGCAGCGAAGTCGAAGAAGCCGCACAAATGCTCGGCGCTTCGCCGATGCGGGCGATTGTCGATGTGGTGGTGCCGTTGATGAAGTCGGGGATCCTCGCCGGGATGCTGCTGGCGTTCATTGTCTCGTTCAACGAGTTCACCGTGACTTACTTCCTCTACACCATCGATGTCATGACCGTGCCTATCTGGATGTTCAGCCGCACCGTATCGTCGCTGGACCCAACCGTATTCTCGTTTGCCGTGCTGATCGTGCTGATCGACTTCGTCCTCATTTGGGCGTTGGAGAAGCTGGTCGGTGAAGGTGGCGTCTCGTTCTGATTCTTGAGGTGAAGCATGACTGGTTTAATTCTGGAAAACGTCGAGAAACGCTACGGCACGGCGTGCGCGGTGAAGGACGTCAATCTGCACCTGCCTGAGGGCAAGCTGGTGTGTTTTCTCGGCCCTTCGGGCTGTGGCAAAACCACCTTGCTGCGAATGATCGCTGGCCTGGAAACCCTGAGCGACGGTGAAATTCGTCTGGACGGTGAAGACATCGGCAACACACCGGCGCACCTGCGCAACTTCGGCATGGTGTTTCAGTCGCTGGCGCTGTTCCCGCACATGACGGTCGGCGAGAATATCGCCTATCCGCTGAAACTGCGTGGCGTGAGCAAGGCCGATCAGCAGGCGCGGGTGGTGGAGTTGCTAGAGCTGATTCAGCTGCAAGAAATGATTGATCGCCCGGTTGCGAAGCTCTCTGGTGGGCAACGTCAGCGCGTAGCGATTGCCCGGGCGATTGCCTCGCACCCGAAAATCCTCCTGCTCGACGAACCGCTGTCGGCCCTCGATGCCAAGCTGCGCGAATCGATGCAAGTGGAGATCCGCCAGCTTCAGCAACGCCTGAACATCACCACCATCATGGTCACCCACGACCAGCGCGAAGCCATGACTATGGCGGACATCGTGGTGGTGCTGGGGCAGAATCGGGTGCAGCAGGTCGGCACGCCGATCGAGATCTACCGGCATCCGGCCAACGAGTTCGTCGCCGACTTTATCGGCTCGGGGAACATTTTTCCGGCCACCGCATTGGGTGACGGTAAAGTCGGTTTGCCCGGTGGCGATGCACTTCAGGTGCCGATTTGCAGCAGCATCGTGGTCGGCGAAAAGGTCAAGATGCTGGTGCGCCCGGAAGACCTGCAGCTGTCGCACCCACAGGCAACCGCCGGTAATCGCTTGCTGGGCAGGGTGACGTTCGTGCGCGATATCGGCGCGACCATCGAAACCACGGTCGAGTGTTCCGGCGTGACGCTGACAGCGTTGAGCACGCCGTGCCAGGGCATCGGCCTGAGCATCGGCAACCCGGTGTCGGTGACCATTCCATCCGAAGCCTGCCGCGTACTCGCCGCCTGACCCGCCACGCATCCACAAATCCACACCGCTCAACCCGTAGGAGCAAAGCTTGCTCGCGATGCAGGCGCCGCGGTCTCACTCGCTGACCGCGTCATCGTTCATCGCGAGCAAGCTTTGCTCCTACGGGTTTTGGGGGGTAGACAGACATCCGCAACCGCGCCAGATCCCGCAACGGCGGCGCGCCAAACAGCCGGCTGTACTCGCGGCTGAACTGCGAGGGGCTTTCATAGCCCACGCGGTAACCTGCCGCCGAGGCGTCGATGCCCTCGGCGAGCATCAAGCGCCGCGCCTCTTGCAGGCGCAGTTGCTTCTGATACTGCAGTGGACTCATCGCCGTCATCGCCTTGAAGCGATGGTGCAGGGTCGACACACTCAGGTTCACTTCCTTGGCCAACTCATCAATGCGCAACGGCTGCTCGTAGTTACCGTTGAGCCATTTGATTGCCTGGCCGATGCGATGGCTCTGGCTGTTGGCGACGGCAATCTCATACAGCCGATGGCCCTGGGGGCTGCGCAACAAGCGATAGAGAATTTCCCGGCGAATCAGCGGCGCGAGCATCGCGATGTCTTTCGGGGTGTCGAGCAAGCGTGCCAGGCGCAGCACGGCATCGAGCATCGGTTGATCCAGTTGTTCGACATACAGGCCGCGCCCGGCAGGGCGGGTGGGCACGCCGATGGGCCCGGCGTCGGCAATCAATGCGGTGATTTCCGCCGGGTCGATATCCAGGCGCAAGGCCAGGATCGGTTCTTGCGGCGAGACATCGACCACCCGTCCACTGAGCGGCATCGAGACCGAGACCACCAAATAGTTGAGCGGGTCGTAGTTGAAGACTTCGTCGGCCAGCCGAACTTCCTTGCGCCCCTGGGCCATGATGCACAGGGCCGGTTGCGCGAGCACCGGGGCAAAGTCGTGGGACTGGCTGTGACGCGACAAAAACAACGAGCCGATGGCGGTCGCGTAGCTGCCATCCTCGCAGGTATTACGACGAATGATTGCCGAGAGCTCCACACGCTGTTTTTCCATGTTGGCATCCAGCGGGGCGTGAGTGGAATCCAGAGACGGCATGCGAAACATCCTCGGCAAGGAGATGGGATGAGCACAGCTTAAATTTGTGCAAGTCCAGGTGGTAGGCGAATCCTGCGCAAAACTTGCCTGATCCTGCTGTGTGGTCGGATTCAGCATAGAGAACGTGAACAGAACGCGGGAAAACTTGCTTGAAACCCCTTTGTCACATTCCAGGATCAGCGCTTGCCATGGCACGGCGATAACGCTGTTTGCGTGCAGGATTGTGCAATAAGCCGGCAGGAATCGACTAACGGGCCTAGCGCCTGTCGCTTAATCTCTGTCCCTGTCGCAGCTTCTCTCAGGCTGCCGATCGTCTACATCAGGGAGAGTCGAACATGTCCACGCAGATCCCCGTCAGCCATATGGCTTTTGTCCGTGCCCGCGCAGGCCGCTCGATGGAGTTGGGCGCGCGTTTGAGCAGCCTGATCGAACCGTCGCGTCAGGCCAGCGGTTGCCTGCACTTTGCCTTGCAGCATTCGTTGTGCGATCCCGAACTGTGGCTGGTGTCCGGTTTTTGGGTCGACCAGCAGGCCATGACTGCCTACTTCGGCACCCCGGCCATGCAGATCTTTGCCGAGCTGGTGCAAGAGTTGGTGGTCAACAGCCTGGATTTTCACACCTTCAGCGAAGTCTCGGCGGCTCAGGCCCACGGCGAATATCCGCAGTTGAACAGTGCGTCATTACACCAGTTGGCCAGCTGACGGTTTAGAATGGCCGACTTTCCATTGGCCAGGATCCGCGACATGGCACGTAAAGAGTTTGCACAGTTCGAAGCTGTTTCCGCCGTAGTACCGGGTGAAGGAGGCTACAGCGCCGCCATCGCCGTCAAAGCCCTGGGTGGCTCAGGCGCCCCGCGTTTTCACAAAATCCTCGATGAACAGAAATTCAAGACCGCCTTCGAAGCCGATCAGGCTGCCGAGCAGAAGCTTGAGCAGTTGACCGACGTCGCTGAAGACGGCGAACTGGTCTGGTAACCCTTTGGCTTATGCCTTGGTCGCCCCCGGGCGGAACATCTTGAACAAGGCCTCAGGCCCCAGCTGAAAGTAATCCGCCGGCCCACCGCCGCGCAGAATCGGTTCTGCCGCGGCGGTGTCGTACACCCCATCCTTGAGCAGCCACTTGGCGATATGCACGGCGACCACTTCGCCAAGAATCAGCCAGCTCGGCACCACTTCTTTATCCGCACGTTGCAACTGAATGATCTGCGTGACCTTGCACTCGAAGGACACCGGGCTTTCAGCGACGCGCGGCACCTGAATGATTTTCGAGGCTGCCGGCGTCAGCCCGGCCAGTGCGAATTCGTTGACGTCGGGCGGGACCGTCGCGCAGCTCTGGTTCATCTGCTCGGCCAACGGTCGGGTGGCCAGGTTCCAGGCAAATTCGCCGGTCTGCTCGATGTTGTTCAGGCTGTCTTTACGGCCGACGCTTGAGAACCCGATGATCGGCGGAATGTAGTTGAACGCATTGAAGAAACTGTACGGCGCCAGGTTCAGCCGACCTTCGGCATCCTGCGAGGAAATCCAGCCGATAGGCCGCGGGCCGACGATGGCGTTGAACGGGTCGTGGGGCAGGCCATGGCCCAGGGCAGGTTCGTAGTAGTGAATATCATCAGACATGGCGGGCTCTTGTGCAGACGTAAAGGTGAAGGTTGCCATAGTGCAAGTCATTGAGGGTGAGTGCCACTCTCGCAGCGCCGGGTTTTCACTGTCCCAGAAACAACTAAGCCCGGCCGAAGCCGGGCTGTGAAGTCTGCCCAAGGTTTAGCTGATAGCGGCGGCAGTACCGGTGCGATCAAAACCGTCGGCGGCGATAGCGTCAGCGGTGCCGGTGTGATCAAAGCCGTCAGATGCGACTTTGGCCGAGCCAGTGCGATCGAAGCCATCAGCGGCGAAAGACGCCGAGCCTGTGTGATCGTAACCATCAGCCGCGACAGCGGCCGAACGTTCAGCGGTGAAAGCGCCAGAACCGGTGCGGTCATAACCGTCGGCGGCGAAGGTGTTGGCGGCCAGTACGGAGAGGGTCAGAGCGAGGATCAGTTGGGTTTTCATGATGTGTACTCCAAGTGTGTTTGCGTGTTGTGCGTTGGGTATGGGGCTCATACTACGCAAGTAAATTTGATTAAAAAGCGCAAATAAATGCTAAAAGCAATCGATTAAATAGATGTTAAGGCCGTGGCAGAGTATTTCCAGACGCTGCTTCGAGGCCTGCATTCTGTATACGCACGAGACGTCGATATGGATTCAAACGGCGACAGCGCAAGCGTGTCGCCAGGGCATTAACGGATCATTAATCGCGCTGAGTCCCCGAAGCAGAGCCTTCTGTATGGTTTTTTCATACGACGCTGACCTATTTTTCACGGCCGGCCATTCAGTCTCCGCCCGGGCCAAAGCCACATGAATCTGGCCACTTAATCCGAGCTCTGGAGCACTGCATCACATGAACAAACTTCCACAGATCACATTGGCCTTCTGGGTCATGAAAATCTGCGCGACGACCCTGGGGGAAACAGCCGGGGATTTGCTGTCGATGACCCTGAATGTCGGTTATGCCATCAGCTCGATGATCCTGATCAGCGTGTTCCTGCTGACGCTGGTTACGCAGCTGTTTTCCAAAACCTACAACCCGCTGCTGTACTGGGTCGTAATCCTCTCGACCAGCACCGCCGGCACCACCATGTCGGACTTCATGGATCGCACGTTGGGCTTGGGTTACGCGTCGGGTTCGATGATTCTGATCGCCATCCTGATAGCGATTTTTGCGGCCTGGCGTTTGAGCGGTGATTCGCTGAACGTGAACAAGATCCAGACCTTTCGCGGCGAGCTGTTCTACTGGATCGCGATCCTGTTCTCCAACACCCTGGGCACCGCACTGGGCGATTTCCTGGCGGACGACTCCGGGCTGGGTTTTGCCGGTGGCGCGCTGTTGATCGGCTCGACCATCGCCGTGGTCGTGCTGCTCAAGTACTTCACCAGGATCTCGTCGGTACTGCTGTTCTGGGTGGCGTTCGTGCTGACGCGTCCGTTCGGCGCAACCCTGGGCGACTTCCTGACCAAACCCCATGAAAAGGGCGGGCTGGATTTCGGCACCATCGGTTCGTCGCTGGTCTTGGCGGGGGTATTGGTGGTGATGATCGCCGGCGCTTCGTTCGTGCAGAACAAGTACGCGAATCGTGGGGCTGCCGAGTTGTCTTGATCGGCTCAAGACCGAGGCGCGGCCTTCGCGAGCAAGCCCGCTCCCACATTAGATCGGCGTCAGACATGAAATCCATGTCTGACTCGGTCAGTGTGGGAGCGGGCTTGCTCGCGAAGAGGCCGGTCCAGCCAACCTCGATGTGATGGTCAGTCAGTCTCGATCCGCGAGTGTTTGCGGGTGTCTTTCATGGTCACGTACACCAGCAACGACACCGCGATGCAGGCCGTGACATACCAGTAGTAACCGGTTTCCATGCCAATGCTCTTGAACCACAGGGCGATGTATTCAGCGGTACCGCCGAAGATCGACACGGTCAGTGCATACGGCAGGCCGACGCCCAGCGCGCGGATTTCGGTGGGGAACAGTTCGGCTTTGACCACCGCGTTGATCGAGGTGTAGCCGCTGACGATGATCAGCGCCGCCATGATCAGGAAGAACGCGCCCCACCAGGTCTGGATGGTGTGCAGGGTGGTGAGGATCGGCACGGTGAACAGCGTGCCGAGAATGCCGAAGGCAATCAGGATCGGCCGCCGCCCGACTTTATCCGACAGGCCGCCGATGATTGGTTGCAGGCACATGAACAGGAACAGCGTGGCCGCCGAAATGGTGGTGGAGTCGGAGATGCTCATGCCGACCGTGTTCACCAGGTATTTCTGCATGTAGGTGGTGTAGGTGTAGAAGGCCAGGGTGCCGCCCATGGTCAGGCCGACCACGGTCATCAGTTCCTTGGGATGACGCAGCAGGGTGCGCATGGCGCTTTCTTTGGACTTTTCTTTCTTGGCGAACGACTCGGTTTCTTCCATCCCGCGACGCAGGTACAACGCGACGATGGCACACAGTGCGCCGATGCCAAACGGAATGCGCCAGCCCCAGTCGTACAGTTGTTCGGTGGTCAGGGTTTGCTGCAGCACGATCAGCACGCCCAGGGCGATGAGCTGGCCGGAGATCAGCGTGACGTACTGGAAGCTCGAGAAGAAGCCGCGACGCTCCTTGGTTGCCATTTCGCTCAGGTAAGTCGCCGAGGTGCCGTACTCGCCACCCACCGACAGGCCCTGCAGCAAACGGGCGAACACCAACAGAATCGGTGCGCCGACGCCGATGGTTTCATAACCCGGGCTCAAGGCGATGATCAGCGAGCCGAAGCACATCAGGTACACCGACGCCATCAACGCGGCTTTACGCCCGGCGCGGTCGGCATACAGGCCCATCAGCCAGCCGCCGATCGGACGCATCAGAAAGCCCACGGCGAAAATCGCAGCGGTGTTCAGCAGTTGGGCGGTGGTGTCGCCTTTGGGGAAAAAGGCTTTGGCGAAGTACAGCGAGAAGGCGGCGTAGACATACCAGTCGTACCACTCGACCATATTGCCGACTGAGCCGCTGAAGATCGACTTGATGCGGCTGGCCGTGGTCTTTTCTTTGGCAGGCGCAGCGGCCGACCCAAGAGGCAGGGTTTGTGAGTTATCCATGACGGATCCTTCATTTAATTGTTTTTGTGGAGCGCGCGTAAACGCAGCCTGCGAGGGCTATAGCAGGAGCTGTGCCAAGGGGGAGAGGGCCGGTTTAGAGGGGTTAACGGGAACGGGTGAGCGGAAATCCGCTTATTCAGAAGGGTGGGTGGGCGGAAATTCGCTTATTCATGCCGAAGGATTACTTTGTTGGTACTGGCCCCTTCGCGAGCAAGCCCGCTCCCACATTTGATCCTGGGTGTACATAAATTATGTGTTCACCACAGACCCAGTGTGGGAGCGGGCTTGCTCGCGAAGAGGCCAGTACAGACACCACAAAAATCAGCTTTCTCGCAGGAACATCTCTCGGCTCAGCCCATGCCGCTGCATCTTTTCATTGAAGGTGCGGCGCGGCAGTTGCAGTTCTTCCAGCACGGCTTTTATATCGCCCTTGTGCCGGGTCAGTGCGGCTCGCAGGCAGTGGGCTTCGAAGGCTTCCTGCTGGGCGGCGAGGGACTGGCCGGGCTCGATGCCGACCGGTTCCGGTTCACCCAGGCCCAGTACCTGGCGCTCGGCGACGTTCGCCAATTCGCGTACGTTGCCGGGCCAGTCGTGGCTCAGTAACCGACTCAGCTGTGGGCCGCTGAGCGGTGGAAAGCTGCGTCCCAGCCGCTGCGCGGCAGCGTGAGCGAAGTGTTCGAACAGCAACGGAATGTCTTCGCGTCGTTCGCGCAACGGCGGCAGGCGCAACTCCGCGACGTTCAGCCGATACGCCAGGTCTTCGCGAAAACGCCCGGCGCGGGCTTCATCGAGCAGGTCGGGTTTGGTCGCGGCGATGATCCGCAGGTCCACGTGAATGCTTTGGTTGGAGCCCAGTCGCTCAAGCTTTTGCTCCTGCAGCACCCGCAGCAATTTGACCTGCTGAGCCAGTGGCATGCTTTCGATTTCATCGAGGAACAAGGTGCCGCCGTCCGCGTATTCCAGCTTGCCGATACGTTTGCCCTGAGCGCCGGTGAAGGCGCCGCTTTCATGACCGAACAACTCGGCTTCGAACAGCTGCTCGGGGATCGCCGCACAGTTCAGCGCTACGAACGGCTTGTTGGCGCGCGGACCAAAATCATGCAGGCAACGGGCGACCAGCTCTTTGCCGCTGCCGGTTTCGCCGCGAATCAGCACGTTCACCGGCAGCGCCGCGAGGTCCAGCACTTGCCGACGCAGGGTCTGCAAACCACGGGAGACGCCGAGCAGGCTGGCGTCGAGTTTGCTGCGGTTATCGGCCTGTTCGTGCAGGGCACGGTTTTCCAGCACCAGTCGACGTTTGTCGAGCGCCCGGCGCAGGCTGCTGAGCAAGGTTTCCGGGCTGAAGGGTTTTTCGAGGAAGTCGTAGGCGCCATCGCGCATGGCTTCAACCGCCATCGGCACATCGCCGTGGCCGGTCAGCAGGATCACCGGCAAATCGGCGTCCCGCTGTTGCAGCCGGGCCAGCAGTTCCAGGCCGGTCATGCCGGGCATCCGCACATCGCTGAGGATCACCCCGGGAAAATTTGCCGGCAGTTGCGCCAGGCATTCATCGGCGCGGCTGAACAGTTTGACCTCGAACCCCGAGAGGCTCAGCCACTGTTCGACGGCATCACGAATACTGCTCTCATCGTCGACCACGATCACCGAGTTCAACATTGAATGTGCGCCTCCAGATCGATGGGCAAGGTGAGGGTGAAGACGGCGCCGTCGCCGTGATTGTCGGCGCTCAGGCGACCGCCGAGTTCATGCACGATGGCGAACGATACCGCCAGCCCGAGGCCCAGGCCGTCACCCACCGGTTTGGTAGTGAAGAACGGATCGAAGACCTTCGGCAGATCCTGCGGCGCAATACCGCCGCCGCTGTCGGCGACGGTCAGGCGCCATAGCTGTTCATCGGCTTCAAGGCGGATTTCCAGACGCTTGAGTGGTTTGTCACGCATCGCATCGAGGGCGTTGCGCAGCAGATTGATCAGCACCTGTTCCAGGCGAATCGCATCGCCGCGAACCCAGGCCGGGCGACTCATGTGCAAAACCCGGTCGATCTGTTCATCGCGCAGTCGAGCGTCAAGTAACTGCAAGGATTGATCGACCACCGCCGCCAGGTCCAGACGCTCGCGCAAACCGCTGGGGCTTTTGCGCGCGAACGTCTTGAGATGACCGGTGAGGGCGGCCATGCGCGTCAGCATCTCATCCACCGGCCTCAGCGCTTTATACGCGTCGTCGACCCGGCCATGATCGAGCAGCAGGCGCAAGGTCGCCAGCTGCGTGCGCTGGGCGGTGAGTGGCTGGTTGATTTCATGGGCCAGGGCCGCCGACATTTGCCCCAGCGCCGCGAGTTTGGCCGATTGCACCAGGCCGTCCTGAGCGGTGCGCAGCTCTCGAGTGCGCTCTTCGACCAAGCGTTCAAGCTCTTCGCGGCTGCGCTGGCGCAACCTGGCCAGACGCCAACGCTGGCTGAGAAACAGCAGCAAAAATACCAGCGTCAGCCACACTCCGGCAGCGGCCAGCCCGGCGTTACGCAAATCTTCGAAGGCCACTTGCGGGCGACGCAGCAGGTGCAAGGTCCAGCCTTCGGTGCTCAAGGGCAGCGATTCCCACAGGTAATCCGCTGTGCCGTCGGGGCCGTCGACACGGGCCAGGTAACTGTTCTCGTCAAAGCGTCGAATCGGTTGATGGTCGAGCGGGGTCAGCGGCTGCTTGTCGTATTGACGGGTGGTTTTAAGCTCGGCGCGGTCGGTGTCCGATAGCGTGCTCAGCAACCGATAGCGCCACCCCGGCTGATTGGCGATAAACACTATGCCCCGTGCATCGCTGACCAGCAGCGTGTCGCTGCCTTGACGCCATTCGCGTTCCAGCTCCGGAAACTCGAGTTTCACCACCATGGCGCCGAGAAACTCGCCGTTATCGCCCGTCACCGCACTGGACAGAAAATACCCGGGAATTCCACTGGTCACGCCCACCGCGTAAAAGCGCCCGGCGCCCTGGCTGCGGGTCTGGCTGAAATAAGGGCGGAAGCCGTAGTTGTGGCCGACGTAACTGCTGGGCAAGCGCCAATTGCTGGCGGCCACGGCCAGGCCCGTGTGATCCATCAGTTCCAGGGTGGACGACTGGGCCGTGCCGTTGATCTTCTCCAGTTTGCGGTTCAGTGCGTCCTGTTGATCAGCACTCACCGGGCCATCGAGTGCGGCGCGCAGTTCCGGGTCTAGCGCCAGCACCGCGGGCAGGGTGCGGTAACGTTCGATCAGCGTGTGCAGGGAATTAGCGTACAGCGCCAGTTGCTGATTGGCGCGGGCGGCATCGTCCACCTGGGCCTGGCGTTCGGCATGGCGCATGGCGAAGCCGGCCGCCAATGCAGCGCCGGCAATGATGAGCAGGGTGTAAAGCGTCAGGCGTAGCGAACGTGAGATCGGCAACATGCTATGTGCATTGGCAAGAGTCTGGGGGAATGCACCATAGCATGAGGTTGGGGGGGCTCCCGCAACAAGGATATCGCTCCTTACACTGCGGTGAACCTTGAGGAGCTAGACCGGAGTATCGACTGGGTGTCATTCATCTGGCGGATTCTCTTGTTGGTTTTCTGTCGAAGTGCTTGCGGGGTATAGCCCAATGATGTTTCCCGTCCAGTTGCTTCGAACTTTGCTTCTATTCGGGTCATTCCCCGATCCAGCATAAGGGCCAGGTTTTCAAGATGGGTATCCAGAGTGTTTGTTTTTTCCTCTGTCAGCTCTTTCCCTGCGCCGTTGACTTCATGAAGAATTTCAGATGCAGCTAATGCCATTTTCATACCTGTGCCTACAATCGGCGCTTTGCCCGCTGTTGTTGCGTATATCTCCTTTGCCAACTTTCGTTTTCCACCATCGGTTCTTGGGTCAAATGAGCGGAGTACATTTTTGACATAGGCTACAGGACCCCCTGTCTCGGATTTGACCTGTGCGAGTAGTTTGTCCGGATCTATCCGCTTGTTTTTTAATTTCACCGAGGCGCTCGCGCCGGTTGTTTCCGCTACATGATTGAAGGCCAGAGACACGACTTTACCAACCACGAACCCGACACCCGCACCGACCAGCATGCCCGGAGGGCCGCCGGCAGCGCCAACAACGGCACCCACTGCCATGCTGGTTGCATATGAAGCGCCTTGTCCGGCCAGAAATGTTCCTGTTCGCCGCGCACTGGACAGTGCGTGCTGATCAGGTGAGCGGTGATTGAGTATCTGTTGCTCAGCGTCCCGCGTCCGTTGTTTTACCAGGCTCAGTAACTCTAGATGTCGATAGACCACTTGATTGAAAGCCAGGTCATCATCATATTTCGCGCTCCACTGTTGGTACTGTTCAGCCATTTCCTTGGGGGTGCGCATACCCCCGTCCAGATCGATGTACGCCAGAGGATTATTCCCTACGAACGCATACAGATTCAGCCCATCCACATCCCCACCCGGATCGGCACTGATCCAATGCAGCAACCACGGTGCGTAGTAACGCACCCCGTGGTAATACAGCCCACTGACATCCAACTCCTTACCCGAATATCGAATGGTCTTGTAATTGGCCTCAAGCTCTGAGATCGCCGCCCACCAGCACGTACCGCCGAAGGGGTAATACGCTTCGTGGCTGATCACTACGCCGTCGCGATCCAGTTCCAGAGCGATGGAATCCAGATGATCTCCGAGGTGGTAACGCAGTTGATCAGGCTCGATGTCGGTGGGTTTTCCAACGACCCAGTGCAGGCAGCGCACGCTGCCGGCACCGGTCGACAAGGTGATGACGTGCAGTTGCTGGCCGTCGCTGCAGGTGCGGATTTCCAGTCCTGGCAGATAGAGTACTTCCTGAGAGTGGGTCGCGGACGGGGTATGCCAGACGTGGTGTTTGTAGACCCGCACGCCTTGGCTGTAGACGTAGATTTCTTCATCGTCGGACAGGCCGTTGCTGTGTTCGAGCAAGGTCACTTTGGCCAGTTGGTCACGGGCATTCCAGTTCAGCGGCTGGCCACGTTGCAGCAGTAACAGGTTGCCGTTGGGGTCGAAGAGCTCATCGAAAATCGGCTCTGGATCACCTTCCTCCCAGCGCACGCCACGGTTGCTGTGTTCATCAATGCGCATCTGGCGAGTGAAGTTATTGCCATCGCGGCGGTGACACACCGTCGTCGGGTTGTTGCCATGGTCGTAATGGTAGTGCTCGGTGTAGTTGAAGCGGCGAGCGGGATCGATGGGCGTGATCAAGTCTGGCAAGCCCGGCTGGAGGTTGGGTTTTTCAGCCTCGAAACCGCTCGCCCAGGTCAGCCGGTACAGCGAGTCATAGGCAAACTCGCGGTCGCCGTCGATGCGCTGGTTGGCAAAGAATACCGGTTTGAAGCCGTGGTCTTCGATACGCAGGATGTTGCCCATGCGGTCATAGTGATAGCTGAGGTTTTGCAGCAGCGATTGTCCTGGGACGCCGGCCGTCTGGCTTGTCAGGCGACCGTCGGCAGGGTGATAGGTCCAGGTGCGGACCACGCCGTTGCCAGTGGTTTGCGTTGCTGTCTGGTTGAACGCGTTGTAGGTCAGACCTCGCAATACCGGTTGCAGTGAGTCGTCATCCTTTAGCTGAAGAAAGCTTTGCTTGAGCTGCCCCGCGAGGTCGAAACGCGTGTGCTGTCGATGGCCGGCGGCATCGGTCCGGGTCAGCTCCGCACCGTTGGCGCTGTAGTGCCACGAGGTGGTGCAGGCCTTGCCGTCGAGGAACGTTCGGGTTTCGCTCAACGGTGCGCCCAGCAGGCTGAAACGTGTGACATCCAGCCTGCCCGCCGGATCCTCCAGAGCCGTTTTCTGACCACGCAAGTTGTGGCCCGAATCGGCCGAATGGTCGGCGTAAATGATGCGTTCGACGATGGTCTGCGGCTGCCCAGGCGGCTGTTCGTGCAGGGCTGTCACGCGCAACTGGTTGTCGTAGTCGGTTTGCCAGTGACAACCGCGCCCGTCCCAGCGCTGCAGTGCTTGCCCGGCGACGCCCGTCAGATTCAAACGCTTACCCGCATCTACGCCATCGACCCGCAGTGCGTTGCCGGATAACCCATGGACTGTGGAGATGTTGGGCTTTGGGGCGGTACCGAACAGTCGCGGGTCCCATTGCGCGATCAGTCGTCCGATAGGGTCATGGATTTGCCGGGTAACGAGGGTTTCCACGGGACCGTCGATGACCTTGCGCAGGTATTCGACGTGCCGAATGGGCAAGCCACGGCCGTCGTTGACCTTCAAGCTCGGTGTATGGCGATGCACCTGAAGGTTCATGGCGTGTTCCGGCGCCGAGGTTTGATGGGCTGCGAGTCATCGGTGTCGTTGAAGTCCTCACTGGTCTGATACCAAGGATGGTAGGTCTCGCGAGACTCATAGCCTTTGGCATTGATGATTTTGACCGGTCGGCCCAACGGATCATAAAACTGCTGGTCGTGATAGCCGAACCGGCGAAACGATGCATCGTTGATGTAGCGCCAGGCGTTAGCGAAGTAGGGGCGATAGACCCGCACGGCCAGGCCCTTGTTGTTGTATTCCACCCGTTCGCTGACGCGCCAGCGCGGGTCGGCATGACGTTCCAGCGGTTCGCCGGTTACCGGGTCGAGTTCCAGCTCACCTTGTGGATTGACGACATAGGCCATCCCCGGCTCAACCAATTGCTTGGTTTGCAAGGTACGGCCAAAGCCATCGACGCAGGTCATCTGCATCTGGATTTGCTGGCCCGTTTCGGCGTCCGGGTCCGGATAGTCGGCGGCGGTCAGTACCAGGCTGTGCACGGGTTCACGCGCAACACCGCGAATCAGCTCCAGCAGCGTCTGTTCGGTCGCTGTTCGGACCTTGAGCCTGGCCAGACGCGTGCGTGCGCTGGCGCAAATATGCAGGGACGGCAGGATGTAACCTCGTGCAATCCATTGGGCTAACTGATCAGGGCGCTGGCGAACCGTATCGGGTAGCGTGCCCATCCAGCCGAGCAAGTTCTTGCGTAATACGCTGGCCGCTTTTTGCAAGGCTTCGATCGGGTCCCGGATCGCTTCGCCAGGGCTGGAGTCTTCGGGGAGACGGTGTTTATCGAGGGGATCGAAACCGACGTCCGCGCCATTTTCAGTGCCAAAAAAACTGGTTGCCAGCGGTTGCCCGGAGGGTTCGTAGATCGCTTCCCGAGTATTTTCGTTGGCATCGATGACGCATTTTGGCTGGAGTGCGTGGTAGTCGTATTGGGCGTGTGTGATGCAGCCGTCCGGCACCTCAACTGCCGTGGTCAGCAAGCGATAGGGGTCGTAGCTGATCGTGGTCAAGCCGTGACTGGCGGTCGCATTGAATTGCAGCACCTTGTAGAAGCCGTCGAGGTCGGCGTAAAGGGAAAAACCGTGCAGGCCCGACCAGAGGTTTTCCAGCTTGTCTTCTTCCTCGTCTTTGTCGAGAAACAACGGCATGGGTTGGAAGCCGATGTTTTGCAGTTCCTTTCGGATGTCGAATGGAGCGGGCAAGGTGTCGTAGGCGGCCAATGCCGTCTTGTCATATTCCGCCCGCTCCAGGGGACCCGCCAATGCCTGGAGCTGAGCGCTACCGTCTGGCAACAGACTGCCGTCGGCAGACAGATAGCTTTGCCGCGACAACTGGCTCAACTGCCGCAACGCGCTCCATTCCTTCCACGTGTGGGATTTTCTCAAGCATTCATACGACACTTCTTGGGGATTGAGGCCGGTAGGGAGCGAGCCTTTGGGCAGCTCAAGTGCGTTGAGGCGCTGGCGCCACGGTAGCCTCAGCCTCCAGCCTTGCGACGAGTCCAGGTGAATGAACTCGGCACGCGACTCGCTCAGGTAATAACGCTGTTGAGCTTTATCGTGGGCATCGCGCCACCATTGATCTTGATCGGGGTCTTCTGGGAAGGGGGAATCGTCCCGTTCGGTTCTGCGCCGTGCATAGCTGACGGTCAACGCGTGAACAGGCGTGCCGAAACGGTCCCACTGCAGCGTGATTTCATGACGGCACAACGGATCATCAACGCAGCGTTCATATTGGTAGCTGATTTTTTCGACCAGCAACGGCAGGACGATCGCATGGGGATGGTGCGGGGCCATGGGCCTGAGTTCTCGCACCAGATAACGCGATTGCTCTACCGAGTAGGGCATGGCTGCGACGCGGTCTTTCTGTAGCCCGAAGACCTCCACGCGCAGCACCGAGCCACTCAGTGCCCGGGCAACTTCATGCAGCGTGTCCTTGTCGACCGGCTTGAAGAGTTCATCGGCATGGTCTTTTTCGTGGTAGCGACTGATCAGCGTCGGCCCCAAGGGGCAGGCTTCACTGTCGCCGTCGAAATATCCCGCACGAGGCAAGTCGACCAGACGTCCGGTATGGAACCAGGTACGGTTCAGTGCCGGTGCGCTAAACGTCGTTTCGCCTTCCTCCGGGCTGGTTTCGCTGTCGGTCTGGTGCAACAGGCCAAAGCCACGAAACTCGCGGTCATGGCTGTCGTAATAGCCATGAAAATAGTTGAAAAACTGATTCAGGCAGTTGCCGGTAATCTCGTCGAGCTGACTCTGTTGGCTGACCACCTGAACCGGGAACGGCAGGTAGCAGGGCGGCGGTTTATCGGCATCCGGCCATTGTCGTTTTTCATCCAGCCACTCTTGTGCCGAACTGCGGTAGCGCACGGTGCCACTGCAACCCATATTGTTATTGGTTGCTATCAGCGCGTAAGGCCGCACGCCGACAAAGTCGTAACGCCAGTGCCGTGGCGATGGGTACGGCACGGTGAAGATCAAACTGGCGCAACCGAGCCCTTGCAGGTCGGCGAAATTGACCTGGCTCAGGGTGTCGTAGCGCACACCCTCGGGCCAGGCCACGCTGATCGGCGTTTGCTTGAGCCGATTGCCACCGAGATTGAGGTAGATATCGAAGTGATCCGAATGCAGGTAAATCACCGACGTGGCACCGCAACCATCGATGTCGACGATTCGCACCCGCGCTGCGTCGAACGTCCCGTACTCGAAGGGCAAGGTATCCATGACAAACCCTTTGCCGAAACGTCCGTGGCCCAGGTTCGGCCAGCATTTGATTTCGTCGTGACGAATGCGGCACAGGTCCGGCAGGTCGCTGCCGAGCATATGGCCCAGAAGCACCAGTTCGCTGCGTGAGTTGCTGAACAATGGCAGGTTGTCGCCGTTCGGTTCATGGGGCACGTCCTTCGCGGGCCCAAAACCGTCTTCCCGAAGGCTGGGATAAAGACGTACGCTTTTTGGACCGATCAGTGCCAGTGAACTGAGGCCGCTGCCCGTCAGGTCTCCGAATTGTGCCAGAGCGTTGAAGAACTCCAGGGGAAAGGACGTGAAGGGGCTGAACGGCGACCAGCTGCGGTCAGGGTTTAGGGCATAGAAACCACTGAAAGCCGGTTGTGCGACGACCCAGTCGAAAAAGCCATCACCGGTCAGGTCGTTAAGCGACTGCTTCACCGGTTTGCTGCCATCGGTGACCGGGATGGTCGGCAATACCCGCCACGGGCCGTAGGTTATTTCGTCGGGGTGGTTCGGCCCTCGCATCGGTTCGCGGTAGTACCAGCTCTGAGTGTATTGGCAGAGGAAACCGGGCACACCCTCGCCATACAGGTCGATGCATTGATGGTGTTGCCCGTCCTGGATGCCGGGCATGTGTTCGAAGGGGAAGAAGGGTACCGACTGGGTGTTGATCTCGAAGGGCGAGTAGCCGAATTCCATCGGCGGCAGGTGTTCGACTGCACCACTGGCGTTAAAAGCTTGATAGTGCGCGGCGCACAGCTGGCTGTAGAACGCCGGCTCCGGGTGATAGTCCAGCAACAGGCGTTTGACCAGCGCGGGATTGGGCCCCAGTTCATCGGGGAAGTGGTGAAACATCAAAACCTGCCGGCACAGGCGGCGGGTGCTCAATTCGAAGCCATAGCCATAGGTAAAGAACGAGTCGGGGCGAATCAGCCACTCGCCGATGTCATCGTTCGGTTGTGCAAACGGTTCGCCAAAGACCGGTTTCTTGTCCCACTCCAGCGTCCGTTCTCCGTAGTCGAACACCAGGTGAAAGTGCCAATCCAGTTCAGCCGGGTTGTCCACGGTCCAGGCATACAGATGCTCGCTGGCGCTGAAGTTGCCGTAACACACCCGTCGCAGATAACGCTGGGCCCGGTAGTCGTGGGGTTGGTCGTTGAGCGGGTCTTCGGGTTTGTACTCATAGACGATGTGTTCGCCATGGGCGCTCTTGCTTTCAAGCAGCAGCCAGACGCCAACCCGTAACCCGTCGTTTGGATCGGCGCGCCGCGAAGCCTCGGTCTTGCCATAAATGTGCAGACTGCCGTCGGCCCCGTGTACCAGCCAGAAAGGCGGCTGGTTAAGCTTGGTGCTCGATTGCCAGAGCTCGATCCGATCGAAGGCGCCTTCGACCCGAGGCCAGTAACGGGTCACCGAGTGCTTGCCGACAGGTTCATCGTTGTAGTGATCTTCGGGGCGGGACTGGATGTGACCATCCTTATCACGCTCGGGCATCCATTCATCACCGCTGGGCCCCACGATGACATCGTCTGCGAGGTAGCGCGGCACGCCTTTGCTGGTCTGGCGCGTGATGGCGTTGACGCTCAAGCGCCAGCCGAAGCCGAACGGGCCATTGCCCGCCTGACTGTCGTAGCTCAGCACCAGTGCCGGATCAAAGCCGCGCCCCGGCGAGATAGGCAACGGTAACTCGAAGGAAGCCTTGCCGCTGGTGCCAATGGCGCCCCAGCCTTTGCCAATCGTGGTAATTGCAGCGCTCTTGGCAATGGAAGGCGGGGTGAGACTTTGGGAGGCTTGATCTTCCATGGTCGATTCTGTTCCAGCCTGACGAGCGGATGACTCACGCTACCAAGTAGGGCACACGACGTAACCTGTCAGACCTGACAGGTGAGAGGGTTTTTTCTAGAACGAATGCGCTTAACTGCAGGATTTTTTATCGCCATCCGTTTGTAGCGACCTGCGCAAACGACAGGCGAAAAAAAGCCGCACTGTTTTTGCAAACACTGCGGCTTTCTTGACCTGCGGTTAAAGACTTACTGCACTTCTACCGCCAGGCTTTCACTGATTTTCTTCTGCCAGATGGCTGGGCCGGTGATGTGCACCGACTCGCCCTTGCTGTCGACCGCAACGGTCACCGGCATGTCTTTGACGTCGAACTCGTAGATCGCTTCCATGCCCAGTTCGGCGAACGCCACCACGCGGGATTTCTTGATCGCTTGCGCTACCAGGTAAGCCGCGCCGCCGACTGCCATCAGGTAAACCGCCTTGTGGTCCTTGATCGCTTCGATCGCGGTCGGGCCGCGTTCCGATTTGCCGATCATGCCCAGCAGGCCGGTTTGCTCGAGGATCTGGCGGGTGAACTTGTCCATCCGCGTCGCGGTGGTCGGGCCAGCTGGGCCAACCACTTCTTCGCGTACCGGATCGACCGGGCCGACGTAGTAGATGAAGCGACCCTTGAGGTCCACCGGCAGGGTTTCACCCTTGTTCAGCATCTCGACCATGCGCTTGTGCGCAGCGTCGCGACCGGTGAGCATCTTGCCGTTCAGCAGGACGGTTTCGCCCGGCTTCCAGCTCTGCACTTCTTCAGGTGTCAGGGTGTCGAGATTGACGCGGCGGGCCGACGGGCCGGCTTCCCAGACGATTTCCGGGTAGGCGTCCAACGGTGGCGCTTCCAGCGACGCCGGGCCGGAACCGTCGAGCACGAAGTGCGCGTGACGGGTGGCGGCGCAGTTGGGGATCATGCACACCGGCAACGAGGCGGCGTGGGTCGGGTAATCCATGATCTTCACGTCGAGCACGGTGGTCAGGCCACCCAGGCCCTGGGCGCCGATGCCCAGTTGATTAACCTTCTCGAACAGCTCCAGGCGCATCTCTTCGATACGGTTGGACGGGCCGCGTTTTTTCAGCTCGTGGATGTCGATGGATTCCATCAACACTTCCTTGGCCATGACCGCGGCTTTCTCGGCGGTGCCGCCGATGCCGATGCCGAGCATGCCTGGTGGGCACCAGCCAGCGCCCATTTCCGGAACGGTTTTCAGCACCCAGTCAACGATCGAGTCGGACGGGTTGAGCATGGCCATTTTCGACTTGTTCTCGGAACCGCCGCCCTTGGCTGCCACGTCGACTTCCACGGTGTTACCCGGAACGATCGAGTAGTGGATCACCGCCGGGGTGTTGTCCTTGGTGTTTTTACGAGCGCCCGCCGGGTCGGCGAGGATCGAAGCACGCAGGACGTTTTCCGGCAGGTTATAGGCGCGACGCACGCCTTCGTTGATCATGTCGTCCAGGCCCATGGTCGCGCCATCCCAGCGCACGTCCATGCCCACGCGAACGAACACGGTGACGATGCCGGTGTCCTGGCAAATCGGACGGTGGCCAGTGGCACACATGCGCGAGTTGATCAGGATCTGCGCCATCGAATCGCGGGCTGCCGGCGATTCTTCACGCAGGTAGGCCTCGTGCATCGCCTGGATGAAATCCACGGGGTGGTAGTAGGAAATGAACTGCAGGGCGTCAGCAACGCTCTGAATCAGGTCGTCTTGCTTGATCACGGTCATGAGTCGCGCTCCTCTAAAAGACGGGAACATTCAATAAGGTGCTTGCAGTTGGGGTGCATCGGTCGGCTGCAAACACCTTTCAAGGCACGCCGGGGTTGCTGGCGCGACGCTAAAAAGGCGCGGCAGTATAACGCGCCTCGAAGCCGGGCACACCCGCCGGCAGTCAAACCTTGGTCACATGCAACGACAAAGATACTCAGACGACAGGGCAGTTGTGGCGAGGGGGCTTGCCCCCGTTGGACTGCGCAGCAGTCCCAAAATCTGTCATCGCATTTCCCAGGCAGAACGCGTTCAACCATATTACGACTGCTTCGCAGCCGAACGGGGGCAAGCCCCCTCGCCACAAGGAGTCTGTGTGCGGTTGATTACCTCAAAATTGAATGGTCATTCTTGAGGTGCAACACTAAAGTGACATCTGGCATTTCAGGGTAGGACACTGTTATCAGTCCCCCCTTCGCACGGTGAGCCAACGATTGACCCATAACGCTCTCCAGAGTCTGTTGCTCAAGCGCTTTATTCTGGCGACGGGCACCTATGCGCTGGTGTTATTGCTGCTGTGGCTGGCGATTCTCAGTGGTCACTATCAAGGCTCGGTGCGCAGCGCGGTAATCGGTACGCTGCTGGTGATACTCAGCCAGGCGGTGTTGTTCGCGGTGTTCTCCACCGGGAGCAATCTGCGTTTTGCCGACCCTGGCCTGACTGAAGTTCAGGTGCTCCTGGGGCTTGGCTGGCAGACCTGGTTGATCGCTCATCTGGACTCGGCCCGTGGCGCCTTCCTGGTGTTTTACCTGTTGATTCTGTTATTCGGACTTTTCCATCTGCCGCGCCAAGCGTTCATCCGATGTGCGGCCTTGGTCTTTTTCAGCTTTGCGGGCCTTAACCTCTGGGAAGGTTATCACCTCGAACCGGTCGACCCGGCGCTGGCGGCGCTGCAAGTCTGCGTGTTGTTTATCGTGCTGGTCTGGCTGACGCTATATGCCGGCTACGTTCAGACCTCACGCCAACGCATGCGCAAGCGGCGCTTTGCCTTGCAAGCGCATCAAGACACCTTGCGCGGGATGATGCGCCAACTCGAAGGCCTGGTTGCCACCGACGAACTCACGGGGTTGTTCAACCGCCGGCATTTTCTACGCCTGACCACGCGCGAACTGCGCAGCATGGAAGAGGGTACGGTGCATGGTCTGGCACTGATTGACCTCGACTATTTCAAACGCATCAACGACAAGTATGGCCATGCGGCCGGCGATCAGGTGTTGCAGGCGTTCGCCGGTGTCGCCACGGCCTGCCTGCGTGAAGACGATGTACTGGCGCGTTATGGCGGTGAGGAGTTTGTGTTGTTACTACCCGATTGTGATCCCGAGCGCCTGACCTCTTGCTGCGAGCGGCTGCGCATTGCCTTTACCGAGGTCGAACTGGTCGGTCTGCCGGTGCAGGACCTGAGCCTGTCCGCCGGCATGACCTTGCTTGAGTCGGGTGACTATCTGGATGACGCCTTGCAGCGTGCCGATCAGGCGCTGTATCGCGCCAAGCGTGACGGTCGCAATCGCTGCGCTGCCGCTTGGGAAAACGCCGATGCCTGAACTAAGGGTGGGCGATAGCCAATGGTCGGTGGCAGCGGGCAGCAACCTGCTCGACGCGCTTAACCAGAAGGGGATGCACGTGCCCTACAGCTGCCGCGCCGGCAGTTGCCATGCGTGCATGGTGCATTGCCTCAAAGGCGAGGTGAGCGACCGACGTCCCGATGCGCTGAGCGCCGAGCAACGTGAGCAAGGTTGGCGGCTGGCCTGTCAGTGCGAGGTCGTCGATGACCTGCACGTAGCGGTATTCGATCCGCTGCGCGACGGCTTGCCGGCCACCGTCGAAGCTGCCGACTGGTTAAGTGCCAGCGTGTTGCGCCTGCGTTTGCAGCCCGAGCGGCCCTTGCGCTATCAGGCCGGGCAGCATCTGGTGTTGTGGGCCGGTAATGTGGCGCGGCCGTATTCGCTGGCCAGCCTGCCGCAGGAAGATCGTTTTCTGGAGTTTCACCTCGACTGCCGCTTGCCGGGCGAATTCAGCGATGCGGCACGCTTGCTGAAAATCGGCGACCCGATTCGCCTGGGCGAGTTGCGCGGCGGTGCGCTGCATTATGACCCCGACTGGCAAACCCAACCGTTGTGGCTGCTGGCGGCCGGCACCGGATTGGCGCCATTGTTCGGTGTGTTGCGCGAGGCGTTGCGCCAGGATCATCAAGGCCCCATCCGGGTAATTCACCTGGCCCATGATGCCAGCGAGCATTACCTGGCCAAACCCTTGGCGGCGCTGGCGGCACAGCGTCCCAACCTTAGCGTCGAGCTGTTGACGACGGCTGAGCTGGCGGCGGCTTTGGCGCAATTACGCCTTGTTTCCCGGCAAACCCTGGCCTTACTCTGCGGGCACCCCGACAGCGTCGACGCCTTTGCCCGGCGCCTGTACCTGGCAGGGCTGCCGCGCAATCAACTATTGGCCGATGTCTTCGTGCCGCGGGGTTGAACGCGAAATCACTTTCACGAGACTCACCATGACGAACGCAATCCTGCTGGAACGTGAGCGCGGGCTGCTGACCTTGCGCCTGAACCGCCCGGACAAGAAAAACGCCCTGACCCGCGCCATGTACAGCCAATTGGCGGACGCCTTGCTACAGGCCGACGCCGACCCCGAGATCAACGCCATACTGATCACCGGCACCCGTGAATGCTTTACCGCGGGTAACGACATTGCTGATTTCCTCGAAGAGCCGCCAAGCGACCTCACCAGCCCGGTGTTCCAGTTCATGCGCAACCTGCTGGAATGCCGCAAGCCGGTGATCGCGGCAGTGGCCGGCGCTGCCGTGGGCATCGGCACTACCCTGCTGTTGCATTGCGACCTGGTGTACATCAGCGCGGACGCGAAGTTGCGCATGCCGTTCGTCAACCTCGGGCTGTGCCCGGAATTTGGTTCCAGCCTGATCCTGCCGCGTTTGCTCGGGCAGGCCAAAGCTGCCGAGCTGTTGCTGCTGGGCGAAGGTTTCAGCGGTGAACAGGCCGCCGCCTGGGGTATCGCAACCCAAGCGTTGCCCACTGGCGAGGCCGCAGTGGCCAAGGCGCGCGAGATGGCATTGCGCTTCGAAACACTGGCGCCCGAAGCCGTGCGCATCAGCAAGCAGTTGATGAAAGCCCCGGACCGCGAACAGCTGCGCAAAGCGATCGAGGAGGAGGGCAAGCTGTTTGTCCAACGGTTGCGCTCGCCGGAAGCGATTGCGGCGTTGTCGGGGTTTATCAACAGATCCTGAAGGTTGCCGCAGCTGCCGAGCCCGCGATCCGGTTCTGTAGCAGCTGTCGAGCCTGCGAGGCGGCGTTCGGCTGCGAAGCAGTCGTAAAATCAGGCAACGCATTCTTACCAGAAAGCCGCGTATGCAGGATTTGCGAGGACTTCGTTCGAACGCCGCCTCGCAGGCTCGACAGCTACTACGGGGGCGGTTCTGCACTGTATTCAACGTGAGGCTGCGGGGTTCAGGAAGCGGGCAATTAGCGCAGCGTAGCTGGCGCCGCTCCCCCAATCGCCCAGGACCAGCACGTTCCCGTCTTTTTGTAAGGTCATGGTGTTTGCGACCGTGTAATGGTCTTCGAATCGGGTGGAGCTCCAGCCTTTACCGTGGCCAAAGTCGGTATCCAGTTTGCCGTTAATCAGGTAACGAGCCACCACGAATGAGGGAGAGCCGTCTGCTGATACCAGCCTCCCGGACGCGATAATGTTCCCATTGGTCAACCCGACACCAAAATACATGACACCGCTTTCGAACGTCTGAAACAGTACCTTTGCGTCATTGAATCCTGGTTCAAATTCACCTTTATCATTGAGGCAAACCAGCACGCCCCGCGTCGGAGACGACACCCAACCGGCTGCAAGAACAGCGTCTTCGGAATACTGGACGAGCTTTTCGAGCGAGGGACCGGGATTCTCGACCAGTTTGAAACCGTTGTCGGCGAAGGTGCGGTCGAAAGAGCCATCCTCATTCACACGAGCCACCATGCCATGACCTGCCAGTGTTCCGCACACGGTGATTTTTCCGTTATGCACCAAAATGTCCTTGATGGTGCTATTGCCCCAGTACTGATTGGTAACGGCGACATAACCGGTTTTGTTGAAGGCGGTGTCAAACGAGCCGTCATCATTGAGGCGGATCAGTAACGCCACCGTGGCAATCCAGATCGGCATGTACACTTCCATGACCACATAGATTTTCCCATCCGCCACCGTGCAAGGCCCTGAGGCGTCCATGCTGGCGGTCGTCTGCGGTGTAAAACCCAGCCCAAGGTCTTTGGCAAGGTTTTCAGGCTGTTTGACCGTCAGCAGGCCTTTCACGCCAAAACGCTCATCCACACGCCCGTCGATATGAAGGCGAGCGAGCACAACTTCACCTCTTTTCGTATCGATACCGGACAGCAGGATTCTGGGTTCACCCCCGACGGTGAGAAAAAGGATCTGGCGCAGGTGGGTGTCTTGCATCGGGCCAAAACGTAAGACTACATATCCGTCCTTGCCGAACTCCGTATCTAAAGTGCCATTTTTGTGCAGGCAAGCGATACCTAGCTTGTGGATGATGTCAATGCCTTCGGCGTCGACACTGCCGCCGACATAGATCTCGCCGTCGGGGCCTTCGGCAATACATTCGCCTGAAGTATCTCGTGCATCGGGAAAACGCAGAATGACTTTACCGTCTTTGTCTTCACCAAATTCCGGGTCGAGATCACCCGCGGCGCGAGCGGTCAGTGCTGTGTATTGGCTCATCGTTCTATTCCTTTAATTGGAGTGAGTTATCCGTCAAGGGCTGCCAATGACGAGCCGCATCAGCCAAGCGCGAGAAAGCCTTGATGACAGCGATAGCAGCGGTGGACGGAATCGATTAAAGGGGGTGAACGGAAGGGCGTCTACTGTCAGATCTGACAGGTGAGAAACGCTTAAATCGTCTATCTGATTATTTTTAAACGAAAAAAAGCCCCGCCATTCACATGGCGGGGCTTTTGCGTTTCAGCGCTCTTTTACTCAGACCATCTTGTCGCCAACGTGCAGGATCTTCATGCCGTTGGTGCCACCGATGGTGTGGTAGCTGTCGCCCTTGGTCAGGATGACCCAGTCGCCTTTCTCGACCACACCGAGTTTGAGCAACTCGTCGATCGCAGCCTGGCTGACTTGCTCGGGCGGCAACGATGCCGGGTCGAACGGTACGGTGTAGACGCCACGGAACATGGCCGCGCGGGCCTGGGTTTCGCGGTGCGGGGAGAACGCGTAGATCGGCACCGAAGAACGAATGCGCGACATGATCAGCGGCGTGTAGCCACTTTCGGTCAAGGCGATGATCGCCTTCACGCCCGGGAAGTGGTTGGCGGTGTACATGGCGGCCAGGGCAATACTCTGGTCGCAGCTTTCGAACACTTTACCGATGCGGTGGCTGGAGGTTTTGCTGGTCGGGTGCTTTTCAGCGCCGATGCAAATCCGTGCCATGGCCTGGACCGCTTCGAGCGGGTATTGGCCGGCGGCGCTTTCTGCCGAGAGCATTACGGCGTCGGTGTAGTCGAGTACGGCGTTGGCTACGTCGGACACTTCAGCGCGGGTCGGCATCGGGTTCAGGATCATCGACTCCATCATCTGGGTCGCGACGATCACCGCTTTATTGTGGCGGCGTGCGTGCAGGATGATCTTCTTCTGAATACCCACCAGCTCGGCGTCGCCGATTTCCACGCCCAAGTCACCACGGGCGACCATCACGGCGTCCGAGGCTTTGATCAGGCCATCGAGGGTTTCGTCATCGGCCACGGCTTCAGCGCGCTCGATCTTCGCCACCAGCCAGGCAGTACCGCCGGCTTCGTCGCGCAGTTGGCGGGCGTATTCCATGTCGGCGGCATCACGCGGGAAGGACACGGCGAGGTAGTCGACTTCCATTTCGGCGGCGAGCTTGATGTCGGCCTTGTCTTTTTCAGTCAGGGCCGGAGCCGTCAGGCCGCCACCGCGACGGTTGATGCCTTTGTGGTCCGACAGCGGGCCGCCGATGGTCACGGTGCAATGCAGTTCGGTGGCGGTGGCGGTATCAACGCGCATCACCACGCGACCGTCGTCGAGCAGCAGCTCGTCGCCCACGCCGCAGTCCTTCACCAGGTCCGGGTAGTCGATGCCGACCACTTGCTGGTTGCCTTCGGTCAACGGATGGCTGGTGGAGAAGGTGAATTGATCACCGATCTTCAGCTCGATCTTCTTGTTGGCGAATTTGGCGATACGGATTTTCGGGCCTTGCAGGTCACCCAGCAGGGCAACGAAGCGCCCGTGCTTGGCAGCGAGGTCACGCACCAGCTTGGCGCGAGCCTTGTGCTCGTCGGGGGTGCCGTGGGAAAAGTTCAAGCGGGCAACGTCCAGGCCAGCCAGAATCAGCTGTTCGAGAACTTCCGGCGAGTTACTGGCCGGGCCAAGGGTAGCGACGATTTTGGTACGACGGACGGACATGCAAAGACTCCTGAGTTCAAGCGCTGGGTGAGGCTACTATGGTCCGATGCTGTAGTCATTGTTCGTTTGCACTACTTTTCATTTGTTTCTTTAAACGAACATTCCTGAAAATTTTCGGATCCGTTCATTGATAAGCACCTGCCGTTTGTCGGCGCTGTTAGTTTTAACAGGTAGGCAGGCATTAGGGGGGGGGTTGAATGCTCTGGAGGCTCGTCAAAAGGTGACGAGTCAAGGAGATGACAACATGACCACGGACACCCAGGTACTGATTATTCCGGTAATCGTGCAACCGGTAGAGGGCGCAACAGAGCAAAACAAGGTCAAGGTATCGGGCACCGCTTCTAAAACTGAAAAAGGCGACGTTGTTGAAATCGCAGAAGCAGGGAGCGGCCATTTGCTTTTGAGACGCGAGGTGTCAGCGGACGGTCATTGGTCAGGTACGTTGGGCGAAGATCTGCCCAAGGGTGTGCATATGATTACTGCACGCCTGATCCGTGGCACCGGCACCGGCCCTTGGTCACCGGCTCGAACATTTAAGGTCGACTGACCAGGATGTTGTCGTTCATTAAAAAGCCCACTGAGCCTTGGCGGCTCAGTGGGCTTTTTTCGCTTGATCCGGTGATTGAAGATTTTCACCAACGGGTCGATACAGAGCACAAGACAGGAGAACCCCCATGCGATTCGTGCTCATTGCCGCCCTTGCCCTCAGTGCCACGGGCTGCACCCGTTGGTCGATGGACCATCATTTGAACAACGCCTACCGCGCTTATGACCGAGGCAATTGCGAGGACGCGATGCTCGAATTGTCCCAGGTCGATCGCAACAGCCGGGCGCGGCGCTATATACAGCCGGAAGTGTCGATGCTGCGCGGCCAGTGCCTGGAACGTCAGAAGCTCTATGTCGATGCGGCCCAGACTTACCAGTTCATCATCGCCCAGTACCCGGACAACGAGTACGCGTACCGTGCCCGCGCGCGGCTGGAAACCTTGCAGTCGCTGGGTTGGTACCCACCGCGCAGCAGCGCCAAAAGTATGCCCGCGCCTCTGTAATGGTATGTGCCTGATCCCCGTCAGCCAAGAGACAAGCGTGCCGAACGCAAAACCTGTGGCGAGGGAGCTTGCTCCCGCGGGTCGGTCCGCGCTCGGGCGAAGCGACCCTGAAATCAGCCACCGCGAATATTCAGATGGAACGCGATTACCGGATTACGACCGCTTCGCGGTCGAGCGGGAGCAAGCTCCCTCGCCACAATTGATCACCCGTCGATAGATATTCGTTAACTGACGAGCATCAGGGTGTGTGTGCCCGCCTTGAGCTAATCTTCGATTAGCGTGTTTTAGAATGTTCAACCTAAACCATGTTGATACCTGTGACCGGCAACGGAATCGGGGAGAGCGCTCCTGTCTGTCAGGCACGTTCCGAAGTATCAGTACGACCCTGCTCAAGGGGCTTTCCAAAGTGATAAACAGCCTGTTCACTGACCGTCGGATCGAGCGGCATCAACTGCCGTGTTTTCTGCGAGTGTTCAACAGTGTCACCGACAAGCCTGTCGGCTTTATCGGCAATGTCACGGATGATAGCCTGATGCTCATTTGCCCGTTGCCGATGATGGTCGGCGCAGCGTTTGACCTGCGCTTGAAAATCCCGGCCAGCGAAGGAGCCTTGCAGGTCATCGACCTGCGTGCCCGTTGCCTGTGGTGTCGTGAAGACGCCACTCCCCACCACTACGACGCCGGTTTCGAGGTGCAACGCGCACCGGCTGAATACGGGCAACTGGTGAGTGCCTTGCACCAGTACTTCAGCTTTTACCCGATGCCGGCTTCGGTCTGATGCAGCAAAAGATCGCCTGCGACTGGATCCCCAGCATGAGCTTCTCCGAACGTTGGACGACACAAGAAGTGTTGCCAGGATCGGAGGCATGTTATTTCGAAAACAGCATTCTGGTTAATCAATTGGCGATAAAAAATCTGTTTTTATACCTGCCATAAGTGACAGTATTCGCGCCCGTTTTTTTTGTTTAGTTTTGGATTGACGCCGTTACGAGGTCATCTGAAGTTTACTGAATGAAAGGGAGCACTATCATGAACACCAGAGTCGAAGGTTTGTCGCAAGAAGCCAAGCTCTTGCAGACATACACCTGTGATCTACCAGATCCACCTGGGAGGTTTTCTGGAGAAAAATTCATTTGTGGAAAACAGTCGGATGGCAATTTTTACGTGTATGCCAGACAAGGCCATTCATTAGGCGAGAGTGAGGTAAGCATCGTGTTACCTCCGGATGTGAAGACGAAACGTTACGTTGTTGGTACCGAAGCAACCGCCACGTATATGCTTACAAGACCAGATGGCACCTATTTACTCCAGATGGGTGTATCAGGTTGGGTCGCCATCATAGTGAGTGCAGATGGAACGCGTGTGGAAGGCACGTTCCAATTTACTACGTATACAGGCAAAAGAATTCAAAACGGCTCATTCGACTTGGTGGTGGCAACTAAGTCCGGGGCGCACCCACCACTTGCTCTGGATTGAGTATTACCACCAATGCCTCTATCCACAGAGGCATTGGACTTGATCGATGAAGGCTGCGATCTTTTGCCGTTCAACGCGTTACAGCTGAAGCCCGTACTCGATCGGCTGGATCGGGTACTCGTTGTCCAGCGCCTTCTCCACCAACAACAACCCGTGCTCGGTCAGCTGATGGATCGCCAGCGCCAGGTTGCGGTGCTTGTCTTCCAGGTCGTCGGACAGGTCGAGGATCAATGTGCTCACCGAGCAGAAGGTCTCGTAGGTTTAGGCCATCAAGGCTTCGTTGTTGATGTCGGGGAGCACCGCGAAGAACTTCAGTGAGCGCCGTTCATAGTCGCGCGGGTTGCCGGTGCCGGGTTTGAGGTAGTGGTCCAGCGCCTTGTGGGCGGCGGCGTGGAGCTTTTTCGAGTCGGGGGAATCGTAGGGGGAAACGTTGTCGTATTCAGGGGGATTAGGCGTGGCTTTGAACATTCTGTTGTTTCCTTGAGTGGGGCTGCCACCGACTCGCGACTAAACGAGGGGTGGCGGCTGAACGCAGGTTAGTCGACCGGGAGGAAACACGAAAAACCGGCGCGCCCGAGGGCGCCCTGCGCACAGCCACCATAACGTTCAGGGATAGGGAATACCTGACCATCTGGAGCGCAGTGCACCTACGTGTAACCTCCGAGCGACTAAACCCGATCGCTGATGGGCAGCGATAGGACTCACGTTAGCCGTGGCGAACAAGGTGCACAAGCCGGCGGATTCTGGCGGATGTGTAGGCTGCGGCGCAAGGAGGTGTAGCCGCTGACTGAGGGGATGAGAACACGGGGGGAAGGCAAGGAGATCAACTATACCGTTCGTCTGAACTGTCAGTTTTTACAGGTAGCTAGTCGCGGGCCTTGGTTGTAAAAATCGACGGTATGCCACTAACGCTTCTCCTGCTAGCGAGCCTGCTATGGAAGATGACCCGAAATATGAGCTTCAAGTGCCCCTTGAAAATGCCAAGGAGCCTTTTCGCATCGACCAACCGTATCAAGGGCAGGCAGTCGAGGCCGACCCCTTCGTCGTGAAAGGGGGGACAATCATTCCTGTAGCTGTCCATGTATTTAAAGTAAACCCTGATAAGAGTGAGATTCCTCTAGGGTTTACCTTTCCTGCACTTACTCCTGGAGGGCCTTGGGCTCTGTCGACTTTCGTTCCCCTCGGACGGCATACCATCGTTGCAAGGAGTTATGGGATAGACGGTACTACCGCTGACACTCTTCCGGTCTCTTTTAACAAATTGGGGGTTCTTGTTCCTGCCCCTCTCATTGAACCTGTTGGGTCTTGGACAGAAGATCAATTGCCAGTGATTTCAGGCACGATTCCAGCGGGTGCTCCAGTAGTCTTTACTCAGGTAATCATCCATCCAGATCGTGAGCCCGAGCAGCCCCTTTGCACTGCCCACGTGAATCTTGAAAGACGTTGGCGGGAGTCTGCTAACCGGAAGCTGACGCCGGGTGTTCACTCAATTGTTGCGACTCAGTACTGGGCTGGCGAAAAAATATCACTATCGTCCAATTCGATGATTTTCCACATACGCCCGCGCAAGCTGCAAGTCACGGTCAAATCACTGCCGGATAACAAAGTCAAGTTCTCGGGAGGAGGGTACGGGGGAGCCGAGGTTGTCCTGACCGTGGTCGATGGACCGGGTGGGAAGACGTTGACGGCGACCGTGGGCGATACGAGTCAGTGGGCGGTAGAGGCGACGAACTGGGAGGCAGGCCGGTACACGCTGTCTGCCGTGCAGCGCGTTTCCGATAACGCCGGTGGCTGGATTCCATCGGATCACGTTGAGTTTGACTTTGACTGGGTACGACCTCCCCCCGCCCCTCCGACAGATCTGAAGCATACGCAGGAGTACACGCCGACTTTTTCCGGCAAAGGTGTGAACGGGGCTACGGTTGAAGTCACCGATAAGAATGGCGGCAGTGTCGCTCCAGATACCAAGGTCTTCGGATTGGAGTGGTCAATGAAGGCTTCACTACTCTGGGGCCCGACCCTTGGGCGTCAGGTCCGGGTTAGACAAGAATTGGATGGTCTGTGGTCCACGAAGGTCGATCTGACAGTCACCATCCGTCCCTTGGCACCCGTCATCACGAGTATTGTCGACAATGAGTTATCGCCGGACATCACCGGTACCTGCTGGGCCGGGGCCGGGGTCAATCTTGTCTACAGCGACGCCCCCTCCACTGTGCATAATCCTTTCGTCACGAACGACACCTGGACCTTTCAACGCACCATTCCCTTTGCCCACGATGTCACTCATACAGTCACCGTGAGCCAGACGGTCGACTCGCAAACGTCGGAATCGGCGAGCAAGATGTTCACTATTCCGCTCCCCAAACTGGACATCACATCACCTGAGCCAGGTAAAGACGAAGAGGTTGGCCGTGACCTGATCGTTAAAGGTAACAACGGGGTGAAGTGCGCCACGGTGAAGATCCGGGACGCTCAATACAGCTCAATATTGGGTTCCAGTCTTCTAACCAAAGACGGCCCTTGGTCAGTGTGTCTTGATGAGCCACTGGCGTTTCGTCGATACAGCATTGACGCGACGCAGAGCAATAGTGTGCGGGAGTCGGAGCGTAGTGAGGAGTGCACGTTCACGGTGGTGCTGTTGCCGCCAATGATCGAGGTGCCGCAGCCAGGAGACGATCTACCGCGCACCTCGATCATTTCAGGCCAAGGCATGCCCGGTGCCCGGGTCTCGGTATGGCGCCAAGACAATCCGGTGCCTGTGCTTAGCGAAATTCCCGTTGACGAATCCGGTCACTGGGAGGGCTCGGTGGTGTTGTTTTCGGTCGGCAAAATAGTCATTTGGGCCATGCAAACCTTTGAGCAGCAGACGTCAAAAGACAGCCCCCCGCTGATCTGTAACGTGGTGCCGAATGTGCCGTTCATGGAAACCCCGGCCCCTGACGAACTCGTACAGAACGAGGTGGTGTGTTCCGGGTTTGGTTTTACGGGCGATACGGTCACGGTGGCGCTCGCCGATGCTCTGCAAACGGATCTGGGGCAAGTCCAGGTTCTTGCTGATCGGAGCTGGTCGATGCGGATCACGCTCGACTGCCCGGGAGGTGATCACCTGTTGATTGCCGTGCAATCGCGCGATGGCTTTGCTTCTGCCCCGTCACCTGAACGGCTGATTCGCTTGGGCGCTTATCAGCCACTGATCAATGTACCGGCAGAGGGCCGCAGGGTCGCTGATCCGGTGGTATTTGGCGGGAAAGGCCTGGCCGGTGTGGGTAAATTGGTTGACTGGTCCAACCCCGATCAGACGCTGGTTGACGGCATCGAGATCGCTGAGACGGATTGGAGGGCTACGGCTCAAGTGAAGCTGAGGCCGGGGGGTAATTGGGTCTGCTTTCAGCAACGCCTTGCGGGTGGAACGGGGTTATCACGCCGGGCCGAAAGTTCGCGCTTCGAGGTTGAATCGCCGAAGCCTTCGTCTGAGTAACAGCCTTCAGGGCTTCCGACGAGCGGTCAGCGTTACTGTCAGTTATGACAGTAGACGCAGGCTTCGCTCTGGCGCCAAATTCAACCAGTGAATTGAACCCGGCGACGCCCTCACCAGGGTGTTCAGCGTCCTGTCATCCGTACAAGGAGTGTCATCATGGCTGCCTCACAGAATCCCCCCCTTCGGCAGATCTACCGCGAAGTGTTCAGTGAGAAACAGCGCAAGGATAATGGTTCGCTGAGCCAATACATCGAACAGGATGGATCGGTTTTCCCTCTGGTGGCAAAGGGTGTGGAAGGTCTGGTGCGTGACTTCGGCTTGAACCCGGGTGACGCGCAAATGTTTTTGCGGCGTGCCAATGCCTTGGCAATTTATGTGCGACGGCAGTTTATCGAGCAGGAGTTGACCAGCGATAAAACAGACCCCATGAGACCGATGAGCGGGCTTTTATCATTGGTGACGGGACCCAGTTTTGAAAAACTCTTTTATCCCCCCTTTGATAGGTTATGCCCGCCTGATGCCCTGGAGTCGGTGACTTCGCCGGTCGCGTATCTGATTGAGCTGCTGATGTGGATCAGAGACAAAATCGAACCTCGTGGTGATAAAGAAAAAATACCACTCATGGAGCGGCGCACGGATCTACTGCCGTTGCCCATCGATCACAAGGCGGTGCATCAACCGGTGTCATCGGTGGACATTATCGTCCGGGTGCTGGAAGCGTTTATCAATGCCCACGGTCAGGCGGGCAGTGATATCGATGATGCCCTGCGCGAGGCCCGTTATCCCAACGGGTTGCCCCATTGCCAGGACTGGAAGACGATCGATTTTGTCGCCCGGCACCATGACCTGTCGGTAGGAGCTGTGGCCCGTGTGGTCGATCGGTCCTTTCCGTACTTTCTGCAACTCAATGCCCAAGGCTGTGAGGGGGAGCGGGCCTTGCTCCATGCATCTCGGTTGGGGCCTTATCAGCGGGCGTTGTTGACTGAGGAGCCCTTTCTCGGAGGTGCTCCAGAGGTTTTGAATGCCTTTTATCAACTGAACTTTGGAACCTCTCCAATCGAGAGGTTGAATATGTATCAGGTACGTTTTTTCTGTGAAAGAACAAAACTCGAAACCCTGGAGGTTGAGGCGCTGCTATCGATTCAAAGCTTCGCTCCTGTGCGGTCTACCAATGTTCCTCTGAAAGGTGGCGAGGAGTTGCCTCCCAGCGGAGCACAGTCAGGTTCGGTCTATCTCAATGCGGGTATAACACCTGCTGTCAGAATTGAGTTCAGAAGAACAAATGAAGCTCTTCACCGATTGATAGATAGCAGCCACACCCGATTCGACCGAATGAACCGCAAGCTGCGCCTGGACAACTGGCTAGGTCTGCCCAGCGAGCAAGTGGATTGCCTGCTGATGGCGGCAATCAATGCCAATGTGACCCCTTGGGTGCTTGAGCCCGAGTGCTGGATATCAGAAAACACCCTGCAGGCCATCGGCCTGTTTCAAGAGTTACGCGAGCGTTATGGCTGTACCGCCGAGGACTTCGCGGTGTTTATCTACGTGCTGTCGATTTTCGGTCGTGGCGAAGTGCTGTCGCAGTTCGATCGCATTTTTAATGCTTCGGTGCATTTCCCCAAGCCGCTGCAACTCGATGGCCACGAGTTTCCGGTGTTTCCGGTGCCGGGCGAGGACGCGTTAACCGTCAATCAACTCTGCAGTGGCCTGAAGATTGACCTGCATACCTACCGTCACCTGGCACAGGCAATTGCCCATGCCCATGGTCGCGAGGACACGCTGATCTGCGACCTGGCAACCCTCTCAAGCTTTTACCGCATGGTGAAACTGCCCCGAATGTTGGGCATCAGTCCGGTCGAGGGCATTCTGTTGCTCATTATTCTGGGGGGCGACAGTTGGCTCAAGGCGTTGGCCGGCGTGCCCGAGCTCAAGTCGAACAAACACGAAGGCGTACCGGATGCTCTGAACATCATCCAGGCCATGGAGGCCTGTGTTCGCTGGTGCAATGAGCGTGAGCTGTCGGTGCTCTGGATGCTGCAACACGCTTCACCGGTTGTGGTATCGGCCGTATCGTCGAATGAGCAGGAGTTGTTCGAACAGCTGCGAAGTCTGCTGTCTGCGGCCCTGTTTTCCGAAACTGCATTACTGATGGCCGGTGTCCCGCCGCTGGCGGGCGGTGCGAGCTGGCTGGATTTACTGACCGCTCTGGTCGACAGCAACGGGTTGGTTCAAGTGCTGTCGGAGGCGATTGAACTCGATTACCTGACCTTTGCCCGCGAGAGGCTCGATGAGGCGGTGAAAATCGGCATTGGCGAAGGCGATAAAGAGTCGCGTGCGCTGATCGTCGAAAAAATGCTCGGCGTATTGCTGCAAGCCAGGGCAGGCCAGGTGTCGGTGATCAAGGAGTGCCTGGCGGTCTATGCCGGTCTGAAGTCCGAGCTGGTATTAACGGTACTCACCTGGGCAGGCGGGACGGTTTATCAGGTGCTCAAGTCTGCGCTCGAAGGTGCAAGGCACGATGACGGCGCCGCAAGTGGACGTCGGCGGCAACAAGCAGACGAAGCTGATCCGCTGCTCGAACTATTGGCCGATGTGCAGCGCCGCAGTGCGGTGGTGGTGAAGCTGGACCTTAGCGTCGAACTGCTGGAGGACTACCTGGCCTACGGCTATATAACGTGGCTGAGCCGCGACAACAAACATGAGTTCACGCTGAGTACCCTTTATTACTTGACGGTGCTCAACCAGGCCTTTGCGTTGGGTCAGCAGCCACCGGAAAAACTGCTTGATTACCTGCGTCAGGTCAACGCACTACCTGAGCCTCTCTCTGACGATGCCCTGGCGCTGGCCCGAGAGACTGCGGCGATCAGGCTGGCGATTTTTTTCGCCTGGAGCGTCCAGGAAGTGCGTGAGTGCGCAAAACGGGTCGATCCGGAAAAGATGCTGATCAAGAACCTCGCGCAGTTGGATCTGTTGATCCGCGTCCGTGAGCTGTCAGCCCGTAGTGGCATGGATGCCCAGACGATTTTCCTGATGGGCATGCTCCCGGCAGAAATCGACAAACCGGCTTACGCACTGGCTGCCGAACATGCACTGCTCAGCCTGAATACCTCGCCCGCGCCGTTGATCCCCAATGAAGATGAAGCCCTGGAACACATGGTCACGCTCACTAGCGAGGTGGATCGTACGGTGCTGGTGGCCAATAAGCCGGGGGAAAAAGCCACCTTCAAAGTGACCATCAAGAACCATGCAGGCAAGGGTTTGAGCGGGGTCAATGTGTACTGGCAGACCTCACTGGGCAGCATCAAGCAGACCGCTACCTGGACAGATGGAGTGGCGACCGCCGAGTTTATACCGGACAAGGTCATGGGCACGGCAACGCCACGCTTCTGGCTGGACCTGTATGAGGAACAGACAGCGCCGCATGTAGTGATCGGTGCTGATAGAACCACGATGAGCTTTCCGGGACAGCTCAAGTCCAAGGTGCCGGATGGGGTTGTGAAGGCTGGTGCGGAAGTCGAGTTGTATGCCGCGATGCAGGACCGTTATGGCAATCGGGGTATTGGCATGCCAGTGAGGTGGAGCAGTGATGTCGAGGCTAATCCCGGGACGACGATACCTTCGTTGTTTATCCGGCCAGCTGAGGGTGTAACCAATCAGGAGGGGATCACACGAGTCTTCGTCTCCAGTCCCACCGGCGGGACATTCGAGCTCGGCGTTACCAGCCGGGACGGTTCTGTAACAGCTTTTTTTGACGCTATTACCTTCGCCGCTCCTCCTTCCGTTGAAGCAGAAGCTTGACGGTCAGGTGCCCTCTGCACCGCCGTGTACAACTTGGTGAGACCTCAGGAGCAAGGGTTATGGAAAACAGCAAGATCGCCGGGCTGCTCGAACAGCGTCGTACGGCATTGCTTGAGTATTGCATCGGGCAGGTGAGAAAGGGCTCAGCTCCTGCTGACGATAAGTTCTACTTCCTGAGAACACCGGCGGACCTGCTTGAACTCCTGCGCATGGATCCGCTGGACAGCTACTCGGTGCAAAGTTCCTGGGTCGCCCAAGCCATCAGTTGTGCCCAGCAATTCATCCATGCGGCGTATCGCAAGCTGGAACCGGGGTATTCAGATTGCGAGTTCGATAGACGGGATTTGCAAATCTGGGAACTCTACAACAACTACCCGGATTGGGCGGCGTTGATGATGATCGCCCTGTACCCGGAAAATTTCATCACCCCCTATGTACGTCGGCGCAAGACCAACCTGTTCAAAACCCTTGAGAACAATCTGAACCAGACGCACCTGAGCACTGACTCCGTGCAGGTGGCATTGCAGGAGTACCTGCAAGAGTTCGAGCAGATCTGCAACCTGGATGTCATCAGCTGCTATATGGACGGCACCTCGCTCACACAGTCCCTTACACCCACGAAAGCAGATTATTACTTGGTTGCCCGGCAGCGGATTCAGCCTTTTCAGTATTTCTGGCGCAAGGCCGAGGTTGAACTGACGTCCAGTAGCCGGGCTATCAACCCGGCCGCGTGGCGTGAGTGGCAGCCACTCGAGATTCCAGTCGGGGATAAGGTGCTGGATATACGGCTGGTGTTCTGGGGCGGACGTTTGTGTGTGGTGTGGGGCGAGTGGCGTGAAGGCATTGCAGCGAGTGTGGACTTCCTTCCTCCCGTGCTTCCCAAGTTGGAGATCAAGTTGGCGTTCATGGCTCAGAACGGTCATTGGTCAGCACCGTTTTTATTGCACAGCGAGGATCAGAATACCGACGTCTCGCTCGGCAGCCGTTTGATCGCGACGGTGTTGGTTGATGAGCAGCATCCCAAAGGCAAGTTGGGGGTGTTGTTGACCAACCGTAACCGCAAGGGTGAAACACCTCCAGTGGTCCCCATCGATGTTTATCGGACGCGAGATGTATTGTTTCGCAGCATTGACGACGGTACGGGCTGGCTGGATGCAGTGGCCGATTATCGTTTTCTGACGCCTGAAACCGTGCAGCATCCAATATTGCCAGGCAGTCGACCGGACGTTACCGAGTCTCTCGAGCTCGCCGGTACGTTGACCAATTATTACTCCCTGGAGGCTATGGTATTTCGCGGGTTCGATACCGACAGCAAGCCTCTGGACGTTCTGTTTGTTCGTGGTGTCTGCGCTGCGAAAACGGGTCTTGGCGGGCTCGCCGATGGACGCTTCGATTTGAGCTTTCTTAATCCAGTAGGTGACGACCCCGAGTCGATCACTGGCAGTTATTCCGATGCAGGTGGCTGGACCACCGAATGGATGCTAATTGAGCGTCCGGCTGGTGGTTTTGTCGGCAATTTCGAGTTTTCTTTTGGGGGGAGCACCCCAACACAAAGTTATGGGCGCAACAAGTACAAGGTTGTAAAGGTGGTTGCGAATGCTGCTTTTATCCCTCCGTCTCTGGACAAGACCAACGCTCAGGGCGCGCAATTTCTCACGCTCAACCTGCCTGAACCGTACCTCAAGCAGGTGCGTCTGAACTCGTTGATTGGTCCCGATCTGGTGCAGCGCGCCAATATTTCGGTCGATGCCGTGCTGGATTGGGAAACTCAGCATCTGAAAGAACCGGGCCCGGCCGCAGGTCCCATTGACGAGCCGAACGGACCGTTCGATGGCGCCAACGGGCTGTTCTTCTGGGAACTGTTTTTCCACCTGCCGCACCTGGTGGCGTCACGGTTGAACGCTGAAAACCGTTTTCTGGAGGCGCAGCAATGGCTGCATTACCTGTTCGATCCTCAGGCCCCGGTAGATTCTACAACCGACCCGCACAAACCCCTTTACTGGCGCTGCCGCCCCTTGACGGGGCCCGGCAACCCGGGTTGGGAAGCCGAGGCGGCTACCGACCCGGATGCGATCGGTTATTCGGAACCCAGGCATTTTCGGATTGTGGCGTTCACCGAGTATGTAAAAAACCTGATCGCCTGGGGTGACTGGTATTACCGCCAACTTACCCGTGACAGTCTGGTAGCGGCGAGGTTGTGTTATGTGCAGGCCGAGTTTTTGATGGGTAAGCCCCCTACGGGGAGAACCGTCAACCGTTGGACGACGAAAACCGTCGGCCAGTTATTGGCTGATACCTCTTCCCGACCTGCGCTGGAAGCGTTCGAGAAAAAACTCGCGTTCACTCTGGCGGATGTGCCAGCCAAGGCCGAGGTGGCACCCATGCTGGGCATGCTCGGAATCAAAGGTTTTGAATTACCGATCAATGAGCCGTTGTTCGAACTGTTCGACTTGTCCGGCACGCGCCTGAGTAACCTGCGCAACAACCTCACGATCGATGGTAAAACGCTGGATATTCCGCTCTTCAGCCCGCCGACGGACCCCAAACGGTTGCTGCAGGATCTGGCGGCTGGCGGCGCTGGTTCGCCACGGCCAATGGGCGGGCAGGTGCAAGTCGTGGGGTTCCGTTGGCGGGTCATGTTCGAAGCCGCGCTGCGGGCGGTGCAGACGTTGCAGGATTATGGCAATCAGATACTGCGCCTGCTCGAACAGCGTGATCGGGCTGCAATGGAAACGTTGCGGCACAGTCATCTGTTGGACCTGGGGGCGTACGCCCAGACCTTGCAGGAGCAAATCATCGAGCAGATGACAGCGAGCGTGGCCGCGTTGACGCAGAGCAAGGCGATGGCGACTGAGCGTGCTGTTGCGTATGAGGCAAAGGTTGTAAGCAATGTGAGTGCTGCGGAATATGAGGTGATGGATGCCCTGTTGTTGGCGAAAATCTTCAACGGTGTGGGTACAGGGTTCAAGGCGGCGGGAGCAGTCGCTAAAACAGTCGTCCCGAATAAAGCCGGTACGTCATACGGTGTGGCGAACCCCGGGGGGATGCTCGAAGGGATTGGTAGCGCTTTCGATACTGTTGCCGCTGTGCATTCCCTGCAAGCCGAGCGAACCGCCACCAACGAAACCTACCGCCGTCGTCGCGGCGAATGGGAACTGCAAGGTCAACAGGCACGGGCTGAAGAGCGCGCACTCACCGAGCAAATCACCGCGCAAAATCATGCCGTCGAAGCCGCCAGGGCCAACCTGCGGCAAACCCTGCGGGCCAATGCCCACGCGCTGACGCTCTACACCTTCATCAAAAAACGCGCGACCAACGCCGAGCTGTTCGGCTGGCTGCTGGGCCAACTCAAGGCCCTGCATTATCAGGCCCATGACGCCGTCGTCAGTTTGTGCAGGAGTGCGCAGGCCTCGTTGAGCTTTGAGACCGGAGACTACGATTCGCAGATTCTCCTGCCACAGGTCTGGCAGGACGAGCATCACGGTCTTACGGCGGGTGAACATCTGCGGGTGCACCTGTTGCGCATGGAGCATGAATACTTGCATCGCCATGAGCGACGATTGGAGCTGGTCAAGACGATTTCCCTGCGGCAATTGTTCAATGACAAGGATGTGGATCCGCAAGAAGGTTTTAAAAGCTGGGAGGACGCGCTGGCGGAGCTGCAACGCACTGGCACGCTGGATTTCAAACTCACGCAGTTGCTCTTCGATCGCGACCACCCGGGCCACTACTGCCGGCAGATCGGCAGGTTGGACGTCGATATCCCCGCGCTGATAGGGCCTCACGAAAATATCAAAGCTACGTTGTTGCAGGTCAGCAGTATCACCGCCACCAAGGCCTCGACCCGTTCGGTGGAGTACCTGCATAACCTCGAAAAGATAGCTCCGGCGGATGTGCGGTTCAACCTGCGCAGTGGCCAGAAAATAGCTTTGTCGGTGGGCATTGGTGACACCGGCATGATCACGGTGAAATCCGATGAAGGTTTGCTCAACCCCTTTGAATGCACCGGGGCAGTCTCGCGCTGGACACTGCACTTCCCGTGGCCACTCAAGGAGCCGCAACAATCCATGTTGGCCTCGCTGACCGACATCATCCTGCGCGTTCATTACACCGCCAAGGTGGGCGACCCGACATTCACCCGAAAAGTCGAAGACCTGGTCAATCGTGTCGATTGGTAGATGGCGGATCGAACACTGATACACAGCGGCTAAACCAAACAGGGACAGGAGTTGGCAGTCATGAGTGAACCGGTCATCCAGGCCAATGCGAGCCTGGTAGTCAATGGTGATTTTCGCGAAGGGTATTCTCCCTGGGAAAAAGGTCCGATCAATCCACTCTGGGCCAATCGCGTAACAGTCAGCTATCAGGGTGAAGACGTTTATTGTCTGACGGTCGGGAATGAAGCGTCGGTCAGTCAGATTATCGAGGTGCCGAAGGACCTTCGCGCTGATGCTAGTTACGTCATCAACTTTCTCTGCGAGTCGTGGCATGACAAAGCCGGCAGGCTGGAAATCAGCATTGAAGGGAGTTCGGAGCCTGCACAGGTGATCACACTTCCTCCAGGCAATAACCAGGCGAACAAGGCGCATCGTGCTGATGGGCAACTGTTGGCATTCGAGCCTGTCGAGTACGAGGTCGAGCTGACGCTGCCGCTCAAACAAAACGACAAGGTTCGTGTCAGCGTATTCAGCCCAAAAAACCAGGACGGTGAGTATTCGAAGATCATCTTCATCACCCGGATCAACGTCCATCTGCATCTGGGGGAATTAAAGTTGCAGGAGGTGACGTTTGACTGCATGCCACAGTCGCCAGATCGTCTGTTGTACCTGTGTCTGGGGGCAACCGGGGATTCGCCGCACAGCCTTGGTTTTGTGCCTGTCGAAAATAACCCCTGGCTGGACACCCATGCCTCTCTGATCAGCGACGACAACCCACAAGGCGCGGTGGTCACGACGCCGGCTCTGGGTGTTGATCATCCGCTCGATAAACTGTGGTCGCTCGACTGCCCTGTGATCGAGGATGCTGACGCGCCCTATGAGTTTTGGTTCAACCTGCTGAGCAAATACACCGCCGAGGCTTACCCGATCAAGGCTTCGCTTGGGCATCATCGACTCAAGTTCGATGGGGTACAGGACGCGGATTACTACCCGGTTTTCGAGTACGAGCAAAGTGTTCAGCTGGGCGTTCGGGTGGTGTCGTATTACACCGGTGATCCGCTTGCCGGGCGGGCAGTGACCTGGATACTCGACGGGCAAAAACCGGGGGGCACGGTCCTCACTGAAGACAATGGCTGGGCTTATTATGACTATGAGCCGACGGGCGCTGGTCAGTACGTCATCAAGGCGTCGGTGGAGAGCCTGTACTACGCCAGCGCAGTGATCACTCAATCGTTTGACGTTCAGGTGCTGGCGACCGATCCCTGGAAGGAGGTCATGGCGGTCGTCGACGGTAAGGAAACCCTTTGGGCCGAGAAGACCGGTTACCCCAATCGCGGCACTGAATACCCGGTGAGCCTGAAGCTGCCTGATGACAGTCCGTTACTGGGTACTCAGCTGTGGCTGATGTGGGAAGGCGATTCGCCTGCCGAATTGGGGGTGGCGGTGAGTCCTGGACTCAAGGAGCCGGTGCCGGTCACCGTCGACGAGCTGATCTGGTGGCTGACCTGCGATGATCGTCTCGACGGCAAATTCGAACTGCTGCTGGGCTGCTCGAAGCTGTTGCTACCTTCGCGTAAAAAACCAATGTCGCTGGCGCGCAATGTGGTCGAGATCGGCGAGGTGCGAACGTTTAACACGTCCCCGGTGGTGGACGAGGAGGGCCGAGTGCTGTTGATGGTGCAGGTGTTGCACGTCCTTGCCAGCGGCCTCGGTGATCCGGTGATCAATGCACTGGTTGAGTGGCTGGGACCAAACGGCACGGTTTCTACCGTCACGGGGGCCGGTGGTTGGGCCAGTGTACTGGACACACCGGAAAGTGCGGATCCTTACAGCATCACCGTACAGGTCCGGGCACATGCGGACATGCCGCCGATTGAGCGTCAGTTTGAGGTGACGCCACAGGCAACCAGTTCCTGGCGTGGTAAAGCCGAGTTTGATCTGGATGGCGTGCCAGTGGATTTGGCCACCGTTGGCATCGCCTGCCTGCGGGGGGAGTCGCCTACCTTTCGCATGACGCCGACGGCCGGGAGTCCGCTAAAAGATAAACCCATGACCTTGACCTGGCGTGCTGCCGATCCAGGCCTGGGGCTGACGATCGGGGCGCCGACCGCCACGCCGGAAGGAGGCTGGGAATGGCGGTTGAGCTCTGTGTTCGGTTCCAGCCGCAGCGGGTTGTTCGAGTTGTCGCTCAAGAGCGACGCGTTGCCTGAAACACGGGGGTTGTCCGGGCGTTTGCTGTCCAGCGAGTTGGCAGATGAAGCGAGTGCGCGGCTTGATCAGGTGTCGGCAAAGGAGGATGGGACATTTTTCCCGTGTCTGGGGGCTGTTCATCGTTACAACTTCTTGCCCAATGCCCTGAGCCCGCTGATCGGGCTGGATGTCATGCTGACATGGTCGGGCACGCCGGCCGACGAGCTGGATGCAAGCGTGGAACCACCGTTGGGTCTACATCAGGTTATCAGCGCCGGAGGGGCGCCCCGGGTGTTGAACTTCACCGCCAGTCAGGAAAATGGTGAGTTTTCTCTGGCGCTGCAACTGCCTCAGCTCAAGCTGACGTCCACGGCCAATGTGATGTTCCTGGGGCATAACAACCTTCGGATCGAGAAGTGGCATGAAGCCGCTGTCGACCCGGTAGCAGAGCAGGACAATGCCTGGATGTGGGCCAGGGTGATTTCCGTTTACACCCGGCAACCGGTAGAGCATGTACCGGTCTTGTGGACTGCTGATAATTCCCCGCTTGCGGTAGATACCGATGAGAAGGGCTGGTCCGGTTATCCCTTCAAACCGAAGGTCGCTCAGCGGTATGACGTCGAAGCACGGGTTCACAGTTTTTTTAACGGCTATGAGGACCATGTGCCCATGACGGTCAAGGCTCTGGCGAGTGATCCGTGGAAGGAGGTCAGGGTTCGCTTTGATCGACAACCTCACCAGCCTTGGGGCGCAAAAACGTATTTCCCACGCCGCAAGGGCGAACACCGTATCGAACTGGAGGTGGACGCGGACAGCGTGCTGCGAGATCAAGAGGTGACGCTTGGATTGACCGGGACTGGCCCCACCGCTCTTGGTCTGAGCTTTTCGCCGGTAGCGCTTGGAGTGCCAAAGAGGTTTATCGACGGGAAATTAAGCTACACGCTCAAATGTGATGATCTGACGGACGGGAGCTTCGCGCTGCGCCTGGCGGCGTCGAGGCTGCAAAACCTGTCACCGGCCAATGCCATGTCGTTGGGGACAGATTCGCAGGTGCTGAAAATCATCGTCAACAACCGCGTTCATCAAACGCTCGATTGGGAACAGGAGCTTGTTGAACAGATCACGGTGGTTTCTGCCATCAGTGGCAAAGCCATGGTGGATTGGGCCGTGACCTGGCGTAGCCACGATCTGGCAGAGGTGGTAACCCGGACTGACTTTTATGGTGTGGCCAGGATCCGATTCACGCCGAAAACCACGGGGGCCGGTCAGCTGACGGCAACGGTGGGGGATAAGGATTACTCGGAGACGGTTTTGTTGCCGTTTACCTTGAGTGAACCGCGCAAGCTCAGTGAACTCATTGAGGTCAGCAACGTTGACAAGGGGACTGGTCAGGAATCAGAGGCTCGCGCGCAGGCGACAGTTGTTTCTAGCCGAACAGGAGAGCCGCTGGAAGGCGTCGAGGTCATGTGGGACTTTTCGGGTCAAGCGTTGCCGTCCTCAGTCACCGACAAGGACGGCATTGCAACGTTGAGCTTCGCGCTGACTGCGGGAGGTAACGGAGTGCTGATGGCTACGGTCAGAGGCGGTGTGGGTGGCTGGGACACGGCACAGCTGCTGTATGGCGGTCTGGTCCCGGTGATCGAGTCGTTGATCAGTTCTGAGCTGAGTATTCAGCTGGGGCAAGAAACAGATGCTGTGGTGACAGTGGTTTCCCGGGGTGACGGTCAGCCTGTTGAGGGGATAAGAGTCTGGTGGGCGTTCCCGGGATTGACCTTGCCGCCAACCGCCACCGAGGAGGATGGAACATCGCGGATAACTTTCAAACCGACGGAGGCGGGGGAGCATCCGCTGACGGCGACGGTTGGTTTTGGTGCCAGCAAGTCGTTGGTTTTCACTGTTGTGAAACTTTACGAAATAACCGAGATAAAGGTGTCCAGTTCGCTGGTACTTCTTGGCTCGGACTTGACCGCCGATGCTCATGTAGAAGGTGTGCCGCAGGGGACCGAGGTGCTCTGGAAATTTACCGGGATGCCGGATAGCACGTCTTCAACCGATGCCGAGGGATGGGCAACTCGCACGTTTACAGCGACGCAGATTCCGGACGGCAACTTTGCGAACGTGAGCGCTACGGTGCATGTGGGGACTGATGTCGAATCGACGTTATCGAATGATGTCTGGGTCAATAAAAACAGTGAAAATCCTGCGCTAGGAAGCACTGAGCTATGGGTGAACACGACGCTTGTTATTTTTCCGTTAGTGGCCTCGGGAAAGGTGAGTCAAAATAAAGACATCACAATCCGATTAAAACTACTTGATGGCTCCAGACTACGTGGCCAGAAGCTTGCTATTTATTGCACTCGTAACGATGTGCAATTCGAACCGAGAGTTGGAGATCTCCGTGCTATCGAGACAGAGCTTTCGTGGGTGATGAACGTCGGGGCACTGCCTGAGTCATCATTTAGAATTGCCATATCCTCACCTGTTTTTGATGGATCTACAGGCATACGTTTCACCGTCACAGCATCAGCTGCCGATTCTGATGAAGTGAGCATTGAGTACGATGAGCCCACTCAAGGTAACCCGTAACAGGACTGCGGTGTGGTTGGTTGATTGGGGTTCAAAGAGCCCCGGCTTTTTTCCAGCTCAAATACCGCGTCACCAACTCCGCGCCCAGTTCACTGGGCCGCACATCCAGCACCGGCACTCCATGAGCGCTCAACCGCTCATGGAGTTCGGCCCGGGCATTCAAATAATCCACCGTGCCGCAGTAAGCCAGGGCTTCATCCAGGGTTTGCACGGGTGACTGCCGTACCTGATCGAGTATTCCTTCGCGCAAACTCGCCACTAACACCCGATGTTGGCGGCCGATGCGTTTGACCGTGCTGAGCAATTCGTCATCGTCTTCATCGCGCAGGTTGGTGATCAGCACCACCAGCGCCCGACGTTTTTGACGGGCCAGCAATTGGCTGGCGGCAGCCTGGTAGTCGGCCGGGCGTTGACTGCTGTCCAGGTCGTAGACGCTATTGAGCAATACGTTGAGCTGCCCCGTGCCTTTGACCGGTGCGAGGTAGCGTGGTTGATCGCCCGCGAAGGTGCAAAGACCCACGGCATCGCCCTGACGTAACGCCACGTAGCTGAGCAGCAGGCAGGCATTGAGCGCATGGTCGAAATGCGCCAGTTCACCGTCCAGGCTGCGCATGTGGCGGCCGCAGTCGAGCAGGAAGATGATTTGCTGGTCGCGCTCGTCCTGGTACTCACGGGCAATCGGTGTGCGTTGGCGGGCGGTGGCTTTCCAGTCGATCTGGCGCAGGCTGTCGCCTTCGCGAAATTCGCGCAGTTGATGAAACTCCAGACCCAACCCGCGACGTTGCCGCTGGCGCACGCCGAGCTGGCTCAGCCAGTTGTCGACGGCCAGCAATTGCGCACCGTACAGACGGGCGAAATCCGGGTAGACGCGGGTGCTGTCGGTGACGTTCAGGTAGCGCCGGGCGGACCATAAACCGAAGGGGCTGGGCAGGTTGATTTCGCAGCGCTCGAAGCTGAAATGGCCACGCCGCAGAGGGCGCAGGCGATAACTGATCAGGCTGTGCTGGCCCGGTTGCAGTTCGACCGATTGCGGCAGGTGTTCGAAGCTCAGGCCGTCGGGGACGTGATCGTACAGTTGCACGTTCAGCGGCTGAGAATAGTCGTGCGCAATCTCCACATGGACGTCACTCCAGCGCCCGAGCGCGAGGCTACCGGGCATCTGACGATTTACGCCGGGCGACGGCAGGCGCAGCAGCCGGACGGCATCAAGTAGCGCCAGCACTGGAAGCGCCAGCAGCAAACCCCAGTTGATCGACAGCAGGCTCGGTGCAACGCTGAAGCCCAGCGCCCTTAATGTACCGAGCACGATGCTCAGGCCTAGCAGGGCGGCCAGCCAGATCAGCAAGAGGCGAGTGGGTTTCATGGTGTGGCGACTCTTCGGTAAAGACGACGCTCATCGATCAGGAATACAGCCATTGTGGCGAGCGGGCTTGCCCGCGTTCGGCTGCGAAGCAGTCGTAAAACCGAGAGACGCGTATTACCTGACATTATTCGATGGCCTGTTTTGGGGCCGCTTCGCAGCCCAACGGGGGCAAGCCCCCTCGCCACAGGGGAGCCCGTCTGCAGGAGGGCGTTGCTCACGCTCTTGGCGCCGGAACCTGATCGAGCAGTTGCCTGAGCACCTGATCGACTTCCAGACCTTCGATGTCCAGCTCCGGGGCGATGCGCACGCGATGGCGCAACACGGCCAGCGCGCAGCCTTTGATGTCGTCCGGAATCACGAACTCGCCACCGCGCAGCAGCGCCCGGGCCCGTGCGACCCGCACCAGGGCAATCGTCGCCCGTGGACCGGCGCCGAGGGTCAGGCCGGGCCAGTTGCGGGTGGTGCGCGCCAGGCGCACGGCGTAGTCCAGGACCTGTTCATCCAGCGGCAGGTCGCTGGCGATCCGTTGCAGGGCCAGCACATCCTTGGCTTGCAGGACGGTGCGCAGCGGTTGCACATCGAGCATGTCGGCGCGGGTCGAGCGGCTGACCTGACGGACCATGTTCAGCTCCTGATCGGCGTCGGGATAGTCCATGCGCACCTTGAGCATGAAACGGTCGAGCTCCGCTTCGGGCAGGGGGTAAGTGCCTTCCTGTTCGATGGGGTTTTGCGTCGCCAGTACCATAAACGGTTGTGCAATCGGCAGGGCGCGGCCTTCAAGGGTGACCTGGCGTTCCTGCATGGCTTCGAGCAGCGCAGCCTGGGTTTTCGCCGGTGCGCGGTTGATTTCGTCGGCCAGCAACAGATTGGTGAACAACGGGCCTTTGCGCAGTTTGAACTGCTCGGTTTGCAGGTCGTACACCGCGTGCCCGGTGACGTCGCTGGGCATCAGGTCCGGGGTGAACTGAATGCGCGCAAACTCGCCACCGAAGCAGCGGGCGAGGGCGCGTACCAGCAGGGTCTTGCCCAACCCCGGAACGCCTTCGAGCAGCACATGGCCACCGGCGATCAGTGCGCTGAGTACATCGTCAATCACCGTGTCCTGGCCGATGACGGCCTTTTGCAATTCAAGGCGCACCGCTTGCGCCAGTTGACTGGCGCGCTGGCGTTGTTGGGCGGCATGGGTCAGGCCGGCAGGTTCGGTGGAGTCATTCATAAGGCATTCCTGAGGGTTTGCAGGTGGGCGACCTGACGGCTGAACTCAGCGCTGGAGAGCCGCTGTTCGGGCCGTGGGCTGAGTGCCTGGCTGATGGCGCGGGTCGGTTGGCCGGTCAGGCGCGCGAGCACCTGCCATTGTTCGGCAACGCCGAGTTGTTCGAAGCCTGGGTGACGGTGTCGGGCGCGGCGCAGCACATCGTGTTGCAGAGCCAGCAGCAGGCTGCGCTGACCGTTGCGCCGCAGCATGAAGTCTGCACTGGCCCGCAAGTGCTCCTGAAGTTGCCGACGGGCTTTGGGGGCTGGAGCCTGCACGGGCCCCTGACGTAACCCGGCTTGCCAGATCCACAGGCCGATCAACGCGACGAGCGCCACCAGTGCCTGCGGGAAATAACGCAGCAGTAAGGTCGGCAGGTTGTCGTGATCGATATTGAAGAGCAGGGTCACGCCGGTGTCCGAATACAGGTACCAGAGCAGCCAGGCATTGTCGTATTGGCCGATGTTCGGGTTCTTCCACAATTCGGCGTCGGTGACCACCGTGATGGAACCCAGGCCATAACCGAGTTGCATCATGTGAGTGGCCAACGCGCTGTTGGCCCACGACTGCGCGAGGTTTTTCGGGTCTTCGAGGTGGAACTGCGGATCGAAGCTGGCGTAGGCCGGAGCGTCTTCGTCTTCGAGATAGAGTTTGGTCAGGTTCGGGTAAGGATCAGGCTCGGCATCAGGCGGTGGATCCTTGAGATCCTTGCTCATGGATTGATGCAGTTGCACCCGGTCGAGCAGCAGGTCGCCGCTCTTGCCGGTTTTTTCATCCCACAAGGCTTCGGCCACAAACAGCAGACGACCACCGGCACGGGTCCAGTTCAGCAGCTGATCGGCCTGGCGCGGGGTCATGTTGGCGCGATCACCGAGCAGTAACAGGCTCTGTTGATGCGGTTCCAGAAACTGCAGGATGTCGAGGCTGTTGGCGTGAGTCACGGTCAGCCCTTGTTGACGCAAAAAGTGTTCGGCCGCCAGGTACGGGTTGGCTCGGGCTTCGGGGGACGGACCGTGGTCGATGACTTCCTGATAGGGCGTGGCCTGCTGGTACAGATAAACCGCCAATGCAGCGAGCAGCCCGGCAATCAGCAGGCCAGGGATCAGGCGCCGATTCAACGCGAAGCTCCCGGGCCGAACAACGCCCGCCAGCCATCACACAGTTCCTGTTGCAGGTGTGCCGGTGGCAAGCGATGCCCATAGGCCATGTTCTGCCAGTGGACTGTCAACGTGCTGCTGAAGGTATGCAGAGCCGGTTCTTGTAGCTGTTGGACCCGTTCCAGCACCTGGCCCTCGGTGTCGGCGCTTTTCAGCGGGAGGTTGAAGTCGTGCAGCAAACGGCTGAGCAAGGCCCGATAGAGCAAGCCGAGGGCTTCGCGGGGCTGGGTCGACCAGAGGTTTTCGACGCTGGCGGCGATATCGTCCGGCAGGGTTTCCCGATCGAGATCAAGGCCGAACAGTTGGGCCGGCGCCGGGTGTGCGGGCGTTTGGCGCAGTTTTGGACGGCGGCTGACAAAGGTCCGTAGCCAGTCGCGGTAACGCCAGATCAGCAACGCGATGGCGCCGATGACACTCGCCCACAGCAGCACCTCGATGACCTGCGCCAGACCGGCGAAGCGCTGGCTGTCGAGCAGTGCGAAAAACGCTTTGAGCCAACCCGGTGTTTGCGGCTCGGCAGGTTGATCGGGCGTTTCTTTACCAAAGCGATAGTGGGTGACGGTCTGCGGATTCTTGAACGGTGGCGTGTCGAGTATGGCCTTGATGCTGTTACTGGCGGCCTGGCTGGTCAGCGGTTGCTGGAGCAGGCGCGGGCTGTCGGGGGCGTTGGCGGGTTCGGCGGCCCAGAGTGGCTGCGTGGCGGGCAACCACAGTAGCCCGACCATCAGCAGGCAGGCGGCGACGCTGCTCAGGCGCTGGCGCAGGCGACGGAACACCAGTTCGATATCCCAGGCTTCGAGTCGGGTACGACGGTTCAGGTACAAACTGAAACCACAGGCGACGTAGATCGGTTCCCAGATGATCAGGATCAGCGCGTAAAGCGCATTGATCAGGTGGTCCAGCCAGATCCAGTCCTGTTCAGGGGTAGCGATCAGCGTTTGCCAGTCCCAGTTCAGTTCTATTTGCGCTGGCAGCAAAAAATAGAACAGCACCATCAGGCCGATCCACAGGGCGGCTTCCAGATGCGCGCCAATCAGCGTCAGCCAGCGTGCTGCGCCGCGATCGCGTTGTTGCAGCACGGCCAGGCGCTGCTGGCGTGCCAGACCGCTGAGCTCTTCAAGTTGCACGACCGGCATGATGAAGCTGCGACTCAGGCCAAAGCGCCGCCATGTCAGGCTGGCCAGCAACTGCGGTTTGAGCAGTCGCGGCCATTGGCGCAGCGCCTGTCTCAAGGTCGGGGTTTCGCCGAACAGGGCGCTCGAGAGGATGTACAGCGGCAATCGTTCGAACGCCGGTTTCAACCACCAGAACAGCAGCACGGCCATTGAGGGCGAGTCCCACAGCAACAGGCTCAGCAGGGCAAACACCGGCAGCGTGACGATGGCCCAACTGGTCATCAGCAGGCGGCGATGTTGCTGGTTCAGCAGAACCCCGAGGTCCATGGCTTCCCAGGTGGTACGAGGGCGAATGACCACGCTGGCGTCACTCAGGCGCATGGCGTGTACGTCCGGCAACCATCAGGTAAGTCGCCATCACTAACCAGAGGGCTGCACCCACCAGGTATTTGATCAACGGGGCAAGCCCGCTGCGGGATGACCAATAGGCCTCGATAAACGCAGCAAGCAGTAGAAACAGCATGACGCCGCAGATCATCAACACGCTTTTATGAGCCGCCAGGCGCAGGGCTTCACCGCGTGGCAAGCGGCCAGGGGCGATCAGCGCCCAGCCCAGTTGCAGGCCAGCCGCACCGGCCAGGGCGATGGCGCTGAGTTCGAAGGCGCCATGGCCGATGACGAATGACCAGAAGTTTTCCCCGTAGCCGATGTGCGTCAGGTGACCGGCAACCGCACCGATCATCAAACCGTTGAAGAACAGGAAAAACGCGCTGCCCAGGCCAAACAGCAATCCGCTGGCATAGGTCTGAAAGGCGATGCCGATGTTGTGCATGATGTAGTAACCGAACATGACCCAGTCATCGCTGGCTGCACGTTCACCCAAGCGCCCCAAGTGACCGGCTGCCGGGTCGTACATGCTTTGCATCTCGGACACCTGTCCGGCCGGGACCAGGCTATAAACCAGCTCGGGAAACAGATACACCAGCACACCGATGCCGATCAGCGAGCCGAAAAACAGCAGGCTTGAGACCAGCACGAAAGGCCATTGCTCACGAACCAGTCGCGGGAAACCGGCGAGGACAAACGCCAGCAGATGGGCGCCGACCCGACCGCGATGCCGGTAAAGCTGTTGGTGCCCGCGCAGTACCAGCTGTTGCAAGGGGTCGATCAGGTAGCTGCTGTAGCCGCGCTCCTGTGCCAGCGCGAGGTGCTGGCACAGCCGTCGGTAATCCTTGGGGAACGAGGTGCCATCGCGGGCATTGGCTTTGCCGCGTTCAAGCAGATCGAGCCGCTGGGCAAATTGATCCCATTCGGCTCGATGGCGATTTTCGAAAAGGCTCTGCTTCATGCCGGCCCCAGCAAACTGCGGGCGATGCCATTGAGTTTGGCGACTGCGTGGGGCGGTGAGACATGGAGCGGTTCGGCGAGGATGGCCGCCAGCTCATTGACCCGTTCACTGGAGAGCTCCGTCTGACGCTCGGCGAAACCCAGCACCGCGCGTTGCTCATTGAGGGTCAGCGCAAAGGGCGGGTGCAGTGCCAGGGCTTGCGGAATCTGTGGTCGGGTGACCGCCTGTTCGCGGTAGATCACCAGTGTGCCGGCTGCAATATCGCCCAGCCGTTTGAAGGTCGGATGCTGCAGGCAACTGATGGCACCGAGGCTGTAGCCAAACGGCAGCATGTCGACGAACCGCAGCAGGTTGCGGATCAGCGAGGCCGGCCAGCCAACGGGCGTTCCATCGTCATGCACGACGCGCAACCCCATCAGCTGTTTACCCGGCGAGCGGCCCTGATTGAGGACCTCGAACAGCACCATGTACCACCAACTGACCAGAAACAGCAGCACCGAGCCCAGCCCGATGCCGACGCTCCCCAGCAAGGCCAGGACAATAAACAGCAAGCCCAGCACCAGCCCGCGCACCCCCAGGTCGATGGCAAACGCCAGTACACGGGGCATCAACCCGGCAGGTCGCAGCGGCAGATCGATGCCTTCCGGCGTTTCAACCTGATGCCGCGTATCCAGTGGCGGGGGCAGCGTTGCTTTCCTTGGCGATGCTGAAGTCTTGCGCATGATCAACCTGATGGTTGGGATTCAATAACGATTCGATGCTAGCAGCCTTCGTCGTGCTAACGACATAACTATGTATGACAAGGTATCAACCAGAAATGCTTGAATAGCAAGATTGCTGGTCGGCGCCGCGCTTGAGCGCCTAGACTTTGCCCGTCTCAAGTTCAGGAACGCCCCGTGACCTCCATCTTCTGGTACGACTACGAAACCACCGGCATCTCACCGCGCTGCGACCGTCCGCTGCAAATGGCCGGGATTCGCACCGACCTCGAGCTCAACGAGATCGACGATCCGGTCAATCTCTACTGCCAGCCGAGCGACGACATCCTGCCGCACCCGGCGGCGTGCGTGATTACCGGCATCACCCCCGGCCGCCTGGCCGAACAAGGCCTGAGTGAAGCCGACTTCATGACCCGGGTACATGCGCAACTTGCGGCCCCCGGAACCTGTGGTGCCGGTTACAACACCTTGCGCTTCGATGATGAAATGACCCGTTACAGCCTGTACCGGAATTTCTTTGATCCGTATGCGCGGGAGTGGCAGGGCGGCAACAGTCGTTGGGATCTGATCGACGTGGTGCGCGCGGCGTACGCGTTGCGCCCGGACGGTATCGTCTGGCCTGAAGAGGACGGTCGCGTCACGTTGAAACTCGAACGCCTGACTGCCGCCAATGGCCTCGACCATGGTCAGGCTCACGATGCATTGTCCGATGTGCGCGCGACGATTGCCCTGGCGCGGTTGATTCGCGACAAGCAGCCAAAACTCTACGACTGGCTGTTCAAGCTGCGCAGCAAGCAGAAGGTCATGGATCAGATCCGCCTGTTGCAACCGATGGTGCATATCTCCGGGCGTTTCTCGGCAGCCCGCAGCTATGTCGGGGTGGTCTTGCCGTTGGCCTGGCACCCGCGCAATCGCAATGCACTGATTGTCTGCGACCTGCATCTCGACCCGCAGGGGCTACTCGACCAGGACGCCGAGACCTTGCGTCAGCGTTTGTATACTCGCCGCGAAGATCTGGCCGAAGGCGAATTACCGGTGCCGCTCAAACTGATTCACATCAACCGTTGCCCGGTGGTGGCACCGTTGTCGGTGTTGCGCGCCGAAGACCGGCAACGATTGCAACTGGACATGGCGCAGTATGAAGCGCGCGCACTGCGTCTAAGTGACGCACAGGAAGTATGGCGAGATAAAGTTCTGGCCATTTATGCCCGCGAGGATTTCACGCCAATCGAGGACCCTGAACAACAGTTATACGACGGCTTCATTGGCGATCGGGACCGGCGTTTATGCGAACAAGTCCGACATGCGGACCCGATGCAATTAGCGCAAGAGCAATGGCCGTTCGATGATGAACGTTTGCCGGAATTATTATTTCGTTATCGTGCGCGTAACTTTCCCGAGACCTTGAGTCACGAGGAGCACGAGCGCTGGAGATTATTCTGTCAGCAACGTTTGTCAGACGCCGGATGGGGAGCGCCGAATACCTTGCAGGGGTTTAATGAGGCAATGGCGCATTGCTCGCTTAGTGCTACAGCGATTCAGCAACAGGTACTGGACGAGTGGCGCGAGTATGTCGACTCATTACGCAAGCGTTTGGAGCTTTGAAACAAGCTGTACAAATACCTGAAGGCGGGGCATAAAAAAACGCCAGCGGACGCTGGCGTTTTTGGGTGCTCGCAAATGAACCAGCGAAGCGGGTTGCGGCTTAGCCCAGCAGGGTAGCCCAGCCTTCAACCACGTCACCGCCCCACTTGGCTTTCCACTCTTTCAGCGTCTTGTGGTTGCCACCTTTGGTTTCGATGACTTCGCCGTTGTGCGGGTTTTTGTATTGTTTAACCTTGCGAGCGCGCTTGGTGCCGGTAGTTTTTACAGCACCGCGTGGTGCTTTAACTTTGGACTCTGGATCCAGCAGGGCGATGATGTCGCGCAGGGACTTGGAGTATTCGCCCATCAGGGTACGCAGTTTGCCTTCGAATTCCAGCTCGGTTTGCAGTTTGTCGTCTTGGGACAGGTTCTTCAAACGGGCTTGCAGCTCTTTGATAGCTTCTTCGGTGGCACGGTATTCGTTGATCAAGGACATGAGGACTACCTTATGTTGGGCGCTGGATGACAGGGTACAGTGGCGCAATAATAGTCAGGGTGTTTCATCAAGTAAACATTTAAGCCGGCTTTTATTTAATTTAATTAGAGTGCTCAGTGAAAAAAGCCTCATGCCGCTGTTAAAACTTGTCAGGGTTTCATCACAGATACTCACAAAAGCCCGCTTGCGTATTTCGCCAATAGAACATTGTTGAGCGTTCAGAGGCCGCCAATCGGTAGGGCGAGGCCGTGCATTACCGGGCTTGGTGTCAGGAATACTGCAGTTTTGCTGCGCAATCGCTAGAATAGCGGCCTTTGCGAAGTTCTGGAGTTTCCCCCCCATGCGCACTTTTCGGCTAGTGATTGCTTGCCCGGACCGCGTCGGTATCGTTGCTAAAGTCAGTAACTTTCTGGCGTCACACAATGGCTGGATCACTGAAGCGAGCCATCACTCGGACACGCTCAGTGGCTGGTTCTTCATGCGTCACGAAATTCGTGCCGATTCGCTGCCGTTCGGCCTTGAGGCGTTTCGTGAGGCCTTTGCACCGATCGCCGAAGAGTTTTCGATGGACTGGCGCATCACCGACACCGCGCAGAAAAAACGCGTGGTATTGATGGCCAGCCGCGAATCCCACTGCCTGGCCGACTTGCTGCACCGCTGGCACAGCGACGAGCTGGACTGCGAAATCTCCTGCGTGATTTCCAACCATGACGACCTGCGCAGCATGGTCGAGTGGCATGGCATTCCTTATTACCATGTGCCGGTGGACCCGCAGAACAAAGAGCCGGCCTTTGCCGACGTGTCACGCCTGGTCAAACAGCACGACGCCGAAGTGGTGGTGCTGGCGCGTTACATGCAAATCCTGCCGCCGGAACTGTGCACCGAGTACGCCCACAAGGTGATCAACATTCACCACAGCTTCCTGCCATCGTTCGTCGGTGCCAAGCCGTACCACCAGGCGTCGATGCGTGGCGTGAAGCTGATTGGCGCGACCTGCCACTACGTGACCGAAGAGCTGGACGCCGGTCCGATCATCGAGCAGGACGTGGTGCGTGTCAGCCACAGCGACAGTATTGAAGACATGGTGCGTTTCGGCCGTGACGTCGAGAAGATGGTCCTGGCCCGCGGCCTGCGCTATCACCTGGAAGACCGCGTGCTGGTGCATGGCAATAAAACCGTAGTGTTCTGATTGCCGAGCGCTGATTGAAAAAAACAGGGCCTGAGCGTTCAATCGCTTCAGGCCCTTTTTTTCAGAGTGAGGTAGGGGAGATGGCTGATCCACTGGATAAGGCAACATCCAAAGCCCCCGCGACGTTGGGCGAGGGGTGTCTGAGTCGGTACGACCCGGATGAGCTGAGCCCTGAAGACGGCACGGAGTTTCCCGGTGCCGCGCAATTGTGGGAGCAGTTGAAGCCAGACGTTGGTGATGAAACGGTGGATCCTGAAAAGAATGCCCCTAAGCCTGTTTGATCTTCATCAGTTTGTTCAGCAGTGGTTTACCGGCCATCACCAGGAACACCGGTGCGCCGGCCAGCAAGTAGAAGTAATAGGTCACCGCTCGCCAGATCAGAATCGCGGCCGCCGCCGTCGATTTTCCCACCATGGGCGCCAACAGCGCTGCCGACGTCAATTCCGCCGCGCCGGCACCGCCCGGTAACAGGCTGAACTGCCCGGCGCTAAGTGACAGCATCTGGATCAAAAAGCTCCAGGCCCACTGAAGATCCGTGCCCAGCCCCCGCAAAGCCAGATACAACACGCTATAGCGCAGTAACCAGTGCACGCAAGTCAACGCAAATACGCTGATCAGTGTGCGCGCAGGCAACTTGAGTGTTTCCGTGAAGGCCGCAAGAAAGTGCAGCAGCTTGCGTGCCCAACGGCGCCGGGTGGCAGCGTTGAGCTTGAAGTGCTTGAGCACGCGCCCGCTGAGGCGAATCAGCAGGCGATGGTAGCGTGCCACCATCACGCAACTGAACAGGCCGCCGACCATCGAAATGGCGCTGAATGTCAGCATCCACTCCAGATTCCGACTCAGGTGCTGAAACAGCGCATACACCACGATGGCGATCAGCGCGCAGAGAAAGAACAGCAAATCGCTCAACTGATCCATGGCGAACACCGCACTGCCATGGGCCGGGCGTACGCCATGGCGCGCCAGCAGGGCCATCAGTGTCAGCGGTCCACCGCCGCCGCCTGGGGTCGCGCAAATCGCGAACTCGGTGGACATCACCACCCCAAGGCATTTCAGGCGGCCTATCCGGCTGCGCTGTTCACCCAGCAACAAGCGCAAGCGTATTGAGTTGGTGAACCAGCAGAGCAGGATCATGCCCGGCATCGTTAGCAACAATGTCGGTGGAAAGTGCTGCAGCCGTGGCCATAGTTCATTGGCGCCGAGCAATAGCGGAATCAGCACCGCGCAGAGCAGGGCGGCGACCAGCCACAGGACGCGACTCATGCGGCGCGACCGACCTGAGCGTTTTGCGTGCGCAGCCACCGGGCCTTGGTCATTGGCAGTCGGCCGTCATTGAGCAAACGTTCGAGGGTCTGCAACCAGTAAGTGCGGGAGAACTCATGGCGCAGGTCCACCGGGTGCACACCCAGGCGAATCACCGGGGTGTGCTGCCAGCGCAGTTCGCGTTGAGCGCTGACAATCTTCGACACACCGCGACGCCAGGCACTGCGCGCGCTCCAGACCAGGCCTGGGGCGTTGACCCGGGAGAAATCCGGCAGGCGATACAGGTGCTGCGGATCACTGGTGTAGCTCAGCGGTAACTGGCGCAGGGCTTGACGCGTGCCTTCGCTCATCAGCCAGGCCGGTGCAACAAACCCCTCCAGTGGCCAGTGGTAACGGCTGAACAATTCGATCCCGGCGAGCAGGCGGGCCAGCGCAGCCGGTTGCGAAAGACTGTAGAACTCGCCTTCATGGGTGTAGACCCGGCGCATGAACCAGTCACGGGGGCGCGCCGTTGGCGGGCTGTCATCGCAATGGTAGTAGCCGTGAAGTGCCAGTTCGTCGCCGCGCTCGATGCGGCGGGTCAGCATGCCCCGAAAATCCGGATGGCTTTCGAGGTGGTGGTGTTTATGAAAGTCTGGCACGACCAGCCAGGTCATCGGCACCTCGCCGAGCGCGTCCACCGCTTCGACAAACGGCTGATAGTCGGCCCAGCTTTGCGGGGTGACGTCATGCAGCACCAGAAGCAGGCTGGGCGTGTTCATCGCATCAGCCATTGCTCAGCCGCGGCAAAGGGGCGCCGAGGACTGCGTAATAGTGCCCCAGAAGGCTGTTGACCACTGAATCCCAGGCGTAATGCTGTTCGACATGGCGGCGGGCGGATCGACCGAGATCGTTATGCTGTGCAAACAGTTCGCGCACTGCGTTGGCCATCGCCACTGGATTGTTGGGGGCGCAAAGTATGCCGCAGCGCTCGTTGATGATTTCGGTGAAGGCGCCCGCTGCCACGGCAACCACTGGAATGCCACAGGCCATGGCTTCGAGAACGACCAGGCCAAAGGTTTCCTGATCGCCTGCGTGCAGCAAGGCATCGGCGCTGGCCATCAGCCGGGCCACTTGTGATGCCGGGCAGAACTCATCGACCAGCGTGACGTTGTCCGGTACCTGTGCTGACACCGAGGTGCCGACCAGCAGCAGGTGATAACGGTTTCCCAGACGCTTCATGCAATTGAGCAGGACGGGAATATTTTTCTCCTTGGAGCCTCGCCCGGCGAAAATCAGCAGTCGAATGTCTTTGGCGATCTTCAGCTTCGCCCGCAGATCTGGGTCACGGGCGTCTGGATTGAAGGTTTGCAGGTCCACGCCCAATGGCTGCACGTAAACGTTTTTGACCCCAAGCCCTCTGAGCTTGTCGGCCATGATCTGGCTCGGCGTCAGCACCCGGTCGAAGTTGCCGTACAGCTTGCGGATATACGCTTCGACATTGGACGTGACCCAGTTGCCCACACGGTTGCTCGCCAAAAGTGGCAAGTCGGAGTGATAGAAACCAATCACTGGAACGTCCAGTTCGCGCCGCGCATCCAGCGCTGCCCAGGCTGTCAGGTAAGGATCACCGACTTCTATCAGGTCCGGTTGCAGGTCGTGCAGGGCATTGCGCCAGGGCGCCAGTCGAAGCGGGAAGCGATAGCCTTTGCCGAAAGGCAGGGCCGGGGCGGGCACCGTGTAAACACCGTCCTGCTCGCTCAGGCGGGCTCCCGGGACCAGCAAGCTGTGACGAATCCCCGGTTTGCGGCCCAGGCGGCGGTGCTTGGCATCCAGATAAGTACGCACGCCTCCGCTGGCCGGTGCGTAGAACATGGTGATGTCAGCGATATGCACGATAACCCTCCCTTCTATCCGTTGTTCTCCTTAGGGTTGACCCTTATGAAGAATAGATGTTTGGTTGGGGATTTGTGGCGGGGTTTCAGTGAGGTGTTGTGGTGGCTGACAGGCCGCTATCGCGAGCAGACGGAACGTCGTCCGGCTGCTCGTGATGGGGCCTTCAAGGGCGCGTCAGATTCTGAAACTACCGACCAACTGCTTCAACCGCGCCGCTTGCTGCTCCAGGTCGGAACAGGCGCGCAACGTCGATTGCAGGTTTTCCACGCCTTCCTGGTTCAGCGTGTTGATTTCGTTGATGTCGACGTTGATCGACTCGACCACGGCGGTTTGCTCTTCGGTGGCGGTGGCCACCGACTGGTTCATGCCGTCGATCTCGCCGATGCGCAAGGTCACGCTGTTCAGGCGCTCACCGGCGAGGTTTGCGATCTCGACGCTGTCCTGGCTGTGACGCTGGCTGTCGCTCATGGTGCTGACCGACTCGCGGGCGCCGATTTGCAGCTCCTCGATCATGGTCTGCACTTGCTGTGCCGATTCCTGAGTGCGGTGCGCCAGGTTACGCACTTCATCGGCGACCACCGCAAAACCACGCCCAGCCTCACCGGCCCGCGCCGCTTCAATCGCCGCGTTGAGGGCCAGCAGGTTGGTTTGCTGGGAAATGCTGGTGATCACTTCGAGAATCTGCCCGATGTTCACGGTTTTGCTGTTCAGCGACTCGATGTTGGTGCTGGAGGCGCTGAGCATGCTCGACAGCTGATTCATCGCCGCAATGCTGCGGTCGACCACTTGCTGGCCATCTTCGGCGAGGCTGCGCGCATCGCTGGCCTGATGAGAGGCCTGCGCCGCATTACGGGCGATTTCCTGAGCTGCAGCGCCCAGCTGATTGATCGCGGCCGCCACACTGTTGGTCCGGCTCGATTGTTCGTCGGAGTTGAGCATCGACGAGTTCGATGCGCTGACCACTCGCAGAGCGACTTCGTTGACGTGCTCGGTCGCCGACGAGACTTCGCGGATCGAACCGTGGATCCGCTCGACGAAGCGGTTGAACGCGCTGCCGAGGATGCCGAACTCGTCCTGGCTCTGGATGGTCAGGCGGCGGGTCAGGTCGCCTTCACCGTCGGCAATGTCTTGCATCGCGCGGGTCATGACGTGCAGCGGCTGGATCAGGATGCGGATCAGCATGCCGAGCAAGGCGATGATGATTGCCACGGCAATGATCGTGGCAATGATGGCCGAGGTGCGGAAGCTACTGAGCATCGAGAAGGCTTTGTCTTTGTCCACCGACAGACCGACGTACCAGTTGACCGATGGCAGGCCTTTGATCGGGGTGAAGGTGACGATACGGGTTTTGCCATTGACCTCGACTTCAGTGATGCCGCCACCGATACGCGGGGTGTTCGTCGGGTAAGCCTCGCTGAGGGACTTCATCACCATGGTTTTATCCGGGTGAACCAGGATCTTGCCGTCGGCGCTGACCAGGAAGGCGTAGCCCATGCCGCCAAAGTCACGCGCGGTCAGGGTGTCGATCAGGGTTTGCAGGCTCAGGTCACCGCCGACCACCCCCACGCTTTGTCCGGCTTTTTTCGAGGCGGTGGCGATGGAGATGATGGTCTGGCCGGTCGCCGCATCGATATACGGTTCAGTGAGCGTCGAGCCATTGCTGTTTACCGCGCCTTTGTACCAGGGACGAACGCGTGGGTCGTAGCCGTCCGGCATCTTGGAATCGGGGCGGTTGATGAACGTACCGCTGGCATCGCCCAGGTACCGGGCCATGAAGGTCGACGCCAGGGCATTCTGCTCAAGCAGGTTGGAAACGTTGCCTTGTTCGGGGTTGAGGGCGATGTTCTGGGCCAGGTTTTCCACCATGAGAATCCGCCCGGCGAGCCAGGACTGGATATTGGAGGACGTGACATCGCCCATCTCATGCAGGTAATTGTCCAGGTCCTGGCGAATCGCGTTGCGCTGTAAATAGTCGTTGTACAGCGTGAACGAAGCGAAGGCGGCAATGACGATGAGCGCGGCTGCAAGCAGGATTTTGTGGCTGAAGCGCAGGTTTTTGTTCATGGCTTGGGGTGTCCGCTAATGTCTTATTGTTGGGGCGTGTTGCTTTGAAAAGCGCGCAAACCAGGCGCTGTCGCACATAAGCTGATATTTCCGTCTGTCCTTCGGGAATTATCGGACCTGATTCTCTGTCTGGTCTCTTGCTTGTATCTATCGGCCGCGCAGGACTAAAACTTAGGGGCTTGAAATCGGCGACGCGACAGGCGGCCAATCAGTTGGTGCGACAACTGGTCCGCGGTTTGATGGGCTCGTTGCTCGGCGGCAGCAAGCGCCGCGAACAATCTTTTGGATGGCCACAATCAAAATGTGGGAGCGGGCTTGCTCGCGAAAGCGGTCCAACATTCAACAGAGATGCTGACTGATCGACCGTCTTCGCGAGCAAGCCCGCTCCCACATTATGAGATGTGTGTCAGGTTTTGGGTTTGGCGTGTGCCGCCAGGCGTTCCAGCGCTGCGCGCAATTTCGGATCGCTGATGCCGTCGGCGGTGGCCTGAATGGTCGCCGCCGCATCGCTCGACAGGTCCATGGTGTGGCCGACGGCGCCTTGTTGCACAGTCGGCGGTTGTACCTTGAACAGGATTCGCGTCAGGCTGGCGAACTCGTCGAACATCTGTAATTGCCGTTGCAGACGCTTCTGCTGATACCGCAGACGGGTTGCCCAATGACCGTCGGTGACGATCAGCAACAGGCTGCCCTCGCGCCACGACGCCACATGACAATGTTCACGGGCGGCCGGCTGCAGCTGGCTTTCCAGCAAACGCTGTAAATGACCCAGGCGTTGTGCGTGGCCGAAAATGGCTTTTAACGGTTTGGCTTCGCGAAGCAGAACGGCGGGTGCTCTGGCCGTAAGAGGGCGAAATGCCATGATCAGACACCTGAAGTAACAGAGCCGCCATGGTAGCAGAAAGCACTTGATGCGCCTGAGCCATTGCTTTGTGAGCGCTTTACTCATTAAATCAACGAGTAACTTCTGGCGTGAATGGCTTGAAGTTCAGCAAAATGCCCTTATTTTAAGTGAGCCCCGTAACAGCGCTGTGCATGCATCGTGGAACAACGCCACTTTCCTCACCATCGTTTCCGGGTAGAATGCTCGTTCGCATGCGGCCATGAGGGCTGCACGGGCGACTCACGGGGCCGCCCTCCATCCCTTTGTGTGGAAGATCCTGCCGATATGTTTGCGCCTTTGTTAAAGAAACTTTTTGGAAGCAAGAACGAGCGTGAAGTCAAACGCATGCTCAAGACGGTACAGATCGTCAATGCCTTCGAAGAGCAAATGGTGGCCCTTTCGGACGATCAGCTGCGCGCCAAGACTGATGAGTTCAAGGCCCGCATCGCCAAAGGTGAAAGCCTCGACAAACTGCTGCCTGAAGCCTTTGCGGTTGCCCGTGAAGCCGGCAAGCGGGTTATGGGTATGCGCCACTTCGACGTTCAGTTGATTGGCGGCATGACCTTGCACGAAGGCATGATTGCCGAAATGCGTACCGGTGAAGGCAAGACCCTGGTGGCGACACTGGCGGTTTACCTGAACGCGCTGTCCGGCAAGGGCGTGCACGTTGTTACCGTGAACGACTACCTGGCTCGTCGTGACGCCAACTGGATGCGTCCGCTCTACGAATTCCTCGGCCTGAGCGTCGGCGTGGTGACGCCGTTCCAGCCGCCGGAAGAGAAGCGTGCGGCCTATGCCGCCGACATTACCTACGGTACCAACAACGAATTCGGTTTCGACTACCTGCGCGACAACATGGCGTTCAGCATGGAAGAAAAATTCCAGCGTGAACTCAATTTTGCCGTGATCGACGAAGTCGACTCGATCCTCATCGACGAAGCCCGTACCCCGCTGATCATTTCCGGTCAGGCCGAAGACAGCTCCAAGCTGTACATCGAGGTCAACAAGCTGATCCCGCAGTTGAAGCTGCACGTCGAGGAAGTCGAAGGCGAAGTGACCCAGGCCGGTCACTACACCGTCGACGAGAAAACCCGCCAGGTCGAACTCAACGAAGCCGGTCACCAGTACATCGAAGAAGTGCTGACCGGTATCGGCCTGCTGGCTGAAGGCGAGAGCCTGTACTCGGCGCACAACCTGGGCCTGTTGACCCACGTTTATGCCGGTCTGCGCGCGCACAAACTGTTCCATCGCAACGTCGAATACATCGTCCAGGACGGTCAGGTCGTACTGGTCGACGAACACACCGGTCGTACCATGCCGGGTCGCCGCCTGTCCGAAGGCCTGCACCAGGCCATCGAAGCCAAGGAAAACCTGAACATCCAGGCCGAAAGCCAGACCCTGGCGTCGACCACGTTCCAGAACTACTTCCGTCTTTACAGCAAGCTGTCCGGCATGACCGGTACGGCGGACACCGAAGCGTTCGAATTCCACCAGATCTACGGTCTGGCGGTGATGGTCATTCCACCGAACAAACCGCTGGCACGTAAGGACTACAACGACCTGGTGTTCCTCACCGCGGACGAGAAGTACGCGGCCATCGTTGCCGACATCAAGGAAAGCATGGCTCAGGGCCGGCCGGTACTGGTGGGCACCGCGACCATCGAAACGTCCGAGCACATGTCCAGCCTGCTCGTGAAGGAAGGCATCGAACACAAGGTTCTGAACGCCAAGTTCCACGAAAAAGAAGCTGAAATCATCGCTCAGGCCGGTCGTCCGGGTGCACTCACCATCGCCACCAACATGGCCGGTCGTGGTACCGACATCCTGTTGGGCGGTAACTGGGAAGTGGAAGTCGCCTCCCTTGAGGATCCGACGCCTGAGCAGATCGCCCAGATCAAGGCCGACTGGCAGAAGCGTCACCAGCAAGTGCTCGAGTCGGGCGGTTTGCAGGTGATCGCCTCCGAGCGTCACGAATCGCGCCGTATCGACAACCAGCTGCGTGGTCGTGCCGGTCGTCAGGGTGACGCCGGTTCCAGCCGTTTCTACCTGTCGCTGGAAGACAGCCTGATGCGCATCTTTGCCTCTGACCGGGTGAAGAACTTCATGAAGGCCCTGGGCATGCAGCCTGGCGAAGCGATCGAGCACCGCATGGTGACCAACGCCATCGAAAAGGCTCAGCGCAAGGTTGAAGGCCGTAACTTCGACATTCGCAAGCAACTGCTCGAGTTCGACGACGTCAACAACGAACAGCGTAAAGTGATCTATCACATGCGTAACACGTTGCTGGCCGCGGACAACATCGGCGAAACCATTGCCGACTTCCGTCAGGACGTGCTCAATGCAACGGTCAGCGCGCACATTCCGCCGCAATCGTTGCCAGAGCAGTGGGACGTTGCCGGTCTGGAAGCTGCCCTGCAAAGCGACTTCGGCGTGACACTGCCGATCCAGCAATGGCTTGACGAAGACGATCACCTGTACGAAGAAACCCTGCGCGAGAAGCTGATGCACGAGCTGCTGGCGGCGTACAACGAGAAAGAAGAGCAGGCGAGCGCCGAAGCGCTGCGCACCTTCGAGAAGCAAATCGTGCTGCGCGTTCTGGACGACCTGTGGAAAGACCACCTGTCGACCATGGACCACTTGCGTCACGGCATCCACTTGCGTGGCTATGCGCAGAAGAACCCGAAGCAGGAATACAAGCGCGAGTCGTTTACGCTGTTCTCCGAACTGCTGGACTCGATCAAGCGCGACTCGATCCGTGTGCTGTCGCACGTTCAGGTTCGCCGCGAAGATCCGGTCGAAGAAGAAGCGCGCCTGCGTCAGGAAGCCGAGGCATTGGCCGCACGCATGCAATTCCAGCACGACGAAGCCCCAGGCCTCGAGCAACCGGAATTGTTGGGTGAAGAGGTCGATGTGGCGCTCGCTGCCGCTCCGGTGCGCAACGAGCAGAAGCTGGGCCGCAATGAGCTGTGCTACTGCGGTTCGGGCAAGAAGTTCAAACACTGTCACGGCCAGATCAACTAAGATTTCTGCCAGACATTGAAATACCCGCGCCGCGACCGGCATCAGCCGTCGCGGCGTTTTACCATTTAAAACACCGATGCCAGGTTAAAAAGAACAGGGCGACGACGGTGCAGACATTACATTAAGAGGAGCGCTTTCATGGCTGTTGGTCTTGGTCCTTTGCCAACGTTGCACCCGGTTGCCGGTTTTGAACTCGGTATCGCTTCGGCCGGCATCAAGCGCCCCGGGCGCAAAGATGTCGTGGTCATGCGCTGCGCCGAAGGTTCCACGGTGGCCGGTGTGTTCACGTTGAACGCCTTTTGCGCTGCGCCAGTGATTCTGGCCAAGCAACGTGTGCAGGGCCCGGTACGTTATTTGTTGACCAACACCGGCAATGCCAACGCCGGTACCGGTGAGCCTGGTTTGGCTGCCGCCGAGCGCACCTGCGCCAAGCTGGCTGAATTGACCGGCGTCGACGCCAGCCTCGTGCTGCCGTACTCCACTGGCGTGATCGGTGAGCCGCTGCCGGTCGAGAAGATCGAAGGCGCGCTGCAAGCTGCCCTCGACGACTTGTCGGAGAATAACTGGGAAGCTGCAGCTACCGGGATCATGACCACCGATACCCTGCCGAAGGGTGCGAGCCGGCAGTTCCAGCATGAAGGCGTGACCATCACGGTCACCGGTATCAGCAAAGGCGCCGGGATGATTCGCCCGAACATGGCGACCATGCTCGGTTACATCGCCACCGACGCCAAGGTTTCCCGCGAGGTGTTGCAGAACCTGCTGCTGGACGGCGCCAACAAGTCGTTCAACCGCATCACCATCGATGGCGACACCTCGACCAACGACTGCTGCATGCTGATCGCCACCGGTAAAGCCGCGCTGCCGGAAATCACCTCCGCCAGCGGTCCACTGTTCGCGGCGCTGAAGCAGGCGGTGTTTGAAGTGTGCATGGACGTCGCCCAGGCTATCGTTCGCGACGGCGAAGGCGCGACCAAGTTCGTCACTGTTGAAGTCAACGGCGGCGGTAATCACCAGGAGTGCCTGGACGTCGGCTACACCGTGGCGCATTCACCATTGATCAAGACCGCGTTGTTTGCCTCCGATCCCAACTGGGGTCGTATCCTGGCAGCCGTTGGCCGTGCCGGCGTGCCGAACCTGGACGTGAGCAAGATCGACGTGTTCCTCGGTGAAGTCTGCATCGCCAGCCGCGGTGCCCGTGCCGCGACTTACACCGAAGCCCAGGGCTCGGCTGTAATGCAGCGCGAAGAAATCACCATTCGTATCGAACTGGGTCGCGGCGATTGCAGCGAAACCATCTGGACCACCGACCTGTCCCACGAATACGTGAAAATCAACGCCGAATACCGCACGTAACCAGGATTTGGACCGAGTTGCCCCATTCGCGAGCAAGCCCGCTCCCACATTGGATCCTGCCGTACACAACTACTGTGTTCACTGAAGATCTAGTGTGGGAGCGGGCTTGCTCGCGAAGACGGCCCACCAGACACTGAAAATTCTGGCCTGTTCCCCCCTTACGAAAAGGCGCCTGAACATGAGCTACCACCTGATCATCGGCGACAAACTGTATTCCTCCTGGTCCCTGCGCGGCGCTTTGGCGCTGGAACTGGCCGGCGCGACCTACACCGAAGAACTGATCAAACTGAACCAGCCGGACACCCGTGAACGCCTGCTCAAGCATTCACCGACCGCCAAAGTCCCGTTGCTGAAAACCGAACATGGGACCATTGCCGACTCGTTGGCCATCGCCGAGTATCTGGTCGAGCGTTTCCCGAACGCCAACCTCTGGCCGAAGGATATCGCCGCCCGCGCCCAGGCCCGTTCGGCGTGCGCACAAATGCACAGCGGCTTTTTCGCCATGCGCAGCAACATGCCGTTTGACCTGAGCCACGATGCGCCGTTGTCGCCAATGCCGCCCGAAGTGCAGGTGGAGATCGAGCGGATGCTGGCGTTGTGGGCTGAATGCCGCGCGGTCGCAACCGAACCTGGCCCGTTCCTGTTTGGTCGCGTAAGCCTGGCAGATGCCTTCTTCGCGCCCATAGCTGTGCGCCTGCGTACTTATCAAGTCGCGCTACCGGCGGTGGATGCGGCCTATGTTGAAGCGATTTACCAATGGCCAGCCTTCAAGGCCTGGCAGAAAGCCGGTCTAGAGGAAATAGTGCGGTGAAACGAGTTCATGTAGCAGCGGCTGTCATCCGTGATGCCAGCGGCAAGATCCTCATCGCTCGCCGCGCCGATACCCAGCATCAAGGCGGCCTGTGGGAGTTTCCCGGCGGCAAGGTCGAGGACGGCGAAGCGGTGCAAGCCGCGCTGTCTCGCGAGCTGCAGGAAGAGTTGGGCATCGTGGTCAGTGCCGCTCGGCCATTGATCAAGGTTCAGCATGACTATCCGGACAAGCAAGTGTTGCTGGATGTCTGGGAGGTCTCGGCGTTTACCGGCGAACCTCATGGCGCCGAAGGCCAGCCTCTGGCATGGGTGACGGCGCGTGAACTGCGCGACTACGAGTTCCCGGCCGCCAACCAGCCGATCGTGGCGGCTGCGCGTCTGCCAGGCGACTACCTGATTACCCCGGAAGGCCTGGAAACGCCAGCCCTGCTGCGCGGTATTCAGAAAGCCATCGCCGGCGGGATCAAGCTGATCCAGTTGCGCGCGCCGAATGGCTACGACCCGCAATACCGCGATCTGGCGGTGGATGCCGTGGGTTTGTGTGCCGGTAAGGCGCAACTGATGCTCAAGGGTCCGTTCGAGTGGTTGGGAGATTTCCCGGCCGCTGGTTGGCACATCACCGCAGCGCAACTGCGCAAATACGCCAGTGCCGGGCGTCCGGTGCCAGCCTCGCGCTGGTTGGCGGCGTCCTGCCACAACGCTGAAGAGCTGAGCCTGGCGGAACAGATGGGCGTGGACTTCGTCACGCTGTCACCGGTTCAGCCGACCCAGACTCATCCGGATGCATCACCACTCGGCTGGGAGCAGGCCTCGCAGTTGATTGCAGGGTTCAGCAAACCGGTGTTTCTACTGGGTGGTGTGGGGCCTGCCGAACGGCAAAAAGCCTGGGAAGCGGGTGCACAGGGCGTGGCGGGGATTCGGGCGTTTTGGCCTGATTGATTGGCGGTGATTCTGAGGGCCTCATCGCGGGCAAGCCTTGCTCCTACAGGGCAGAGTTGTTCACAAGACTAGTGAACGACATCAATCCGTAGGAGCAAGGCTTGCTCGCGATGGCGGCCTCACAGGCGATGGAATTCTGCTTGGTTAAGCCTCAGGCTTCGCCGCCGCCTGCCACAAAATCTCGGCAATCCCCTGGCGCTTGGCAATCAGCCGAGCCGCCACAAACAACAGGTCCGACAAGCGATTGATGTACGCCAGGCCAACTCCGGCCAATGGCTCCAGCGCGTTCAGATGCTGACAACGTCGCTCGGCGCTGCGTGCCAGGCTGCGGCAGACGTGGGCTTGGGCAATCAAGGCTGAACCGCCGGGCAGAATGAAGTTCTCCAGCGGTCCCAGCTCCTCGTTCCAGACATCGATCGCCGCTTCCAGGCGTTCGACTTCTGCGGCATTCAAGGCCTGATACACCGGCATAGCCAGTTCACCCCCCAAATCGAACAACCGGTGCTGACACGGTTCAAGCACCTCAATCACCTCGGCCAGGCCAGGATGAGCGTGGCGTTGCTCGGCCAAGCCAGCCAACAGCAACCCGAGCTGGCTGTTCAGCGTATCGACTTCGCCGATGGCTTCGACCCGTGGATGGTCCTTCGGTACGCGGCGACCATCGCCAAGCCCGGTTTCACCTTTGTCGCCGGTGCGGGTGTAAATCTTCGACAAGCGAAAACCCATGCTTAGCGCTCCAGTTGTTTGAGTTCGTGAGAGGCGAGCGGAGTAGTGCCCGCCAATGGCAGGCGCAAGGTGAAGCACGTGCCTTGGCCGAGGGTCGATTGCACTTCCATCTGACCCTTGTGGTTGTTGGTGATGATGAAGTACGACACCGACAGTCCGAGGCCGGTGCCCTGACCTATTTCCTTGGTGGTGAAGAACGGTTCGAAGGTGCGTTTGCGCACGTTCTCGCTCATGCCCACGCCGTTGTCCTCGACCTGGATTTCCGCCCACGGCGGGTTCAGTCGGGTGCGCAGAGTAATGCGTCCCGGCTCTGTGGCGTTTTCACGCTGGTGAATCGCCTGAGCAGCGTTTTTCAGCAGGTTGAGCAGCACTTGTTCCAGTTCGTTGGCGGTGCCGGGGACTGGCCCCAGTTGCGGGTCGAACTGACGAATGATGGCCTGGCCCTTGAAGTCGAAGCCGATGGCCAGGTCGAAGTCGTTGCTGGCGATCTCCACGGCTTGATCGATCAGTGCCGGCAGGTCGCACGGAGCCATTTGGCGGTTGCTGCGACGACTGAAACTAAGCATGTGGGTGACGATCTTTGCGGCTCGGGCGCCGGCCTGTTGAATGCCGTCGAGCAGTTGCGGTACTTCGCGGTTTTGCAGGTAGCGATTGACGCTGTCCAGTTCGATGCCGATCTGTTCGGCGGTTTCGATGTTCTTCGGCAGGTCGGCCGACAAGCGCCGACGAATGTTCTGCACGTTGTGCAGGATCGCTCCCAAGGGGTTGTTGATTTCGTGGGCCATGCCGGCGGCGAGGCCGCCGACCGAGAGCATCTTCTCCGACTGCACCATCATTTCTTCGAGGGACAGGCGCTGGGTAATGTCGTCGATGCGGATCACCACGCCGCGTCCGGCACCGCCCATCAACGGATAAAAGGTCAACGCGTAATGCTTGGGCTCGTCGTCCTTGACCCAGGTGACGCGCTCGATCTTGACCACGCTGTGCTGCTCGACGGTTTCCTTGAGCTGCGGCAGGAACGGTTTCAGCGGTTCAAACGCGAGGAAGATCGGCTGGTTCAGCGCTTCGTCCAGGCGAGTACCGGAAAGCGCGCTGGCTTCCTGGTTCCATTGGGTCACGTAGAGCTGTTCATCAAGGGCGATCAGCGCCGAAGGCATCGAGTCGATGATGCTGTTGAGGTAGTTCTGGAAGCCGGTGAGTTTTTTCTCGATCTTGCTCCGCACCTGGACTTCCAGTTCCAGTTTACGGTTGGTATGACGGGTTTCTTCGGCCAGGCCCTGGGCCTGGTCGTAGGCGGCCTGGGAGTCGTCCCGCGCGCGCTTGAGTTGCTGTTCACGGGCTTCGATGCGCGAGAGCATGGTGTTGAAGGCTTCGGCAAGGCTGCCGATTTCGTCGTGATTGCCGCGGGACGCACGCAAGGCGTAGTTTTCTTCGCGAGTCACCTGCCGGGACAATTCTTCGAGTTCATGAATGGGTCGGGTGATCAGGCGTTTGATCTGCCGGGCAATCACCAGCCACAGCAGCACGCTGAAAATCAGAATCCCGAGGCTGGCGGTCAGGGTGCCAGTGTAGAACGCCATCGGCAATTCGCTGCTGGCCACCAGCAGCAGATGACCCGGCGCCTCGCCCGGGCGCAACAGGGTGATCAGCTGATTGCTGCGAAACTCGGAGGCCTGCCAGGCTTCGATATTTCGATAGTGCTCGGGCAGCTTGAGTTTGTCGCCGTGCTGCACCTGCGCCAGGCGCAGACCTTTGCCGTCATACAGTGCGGCGGCTCGCAGTGGTGAATAGCTGTTGAGTTCGTTGAGCAGCCGTTGGGCTTCTTCGGGAGAGTTGAGCGCCTGGTCGGCGATGGACGGGTTGGCAACCAGCCGGCCGATGGTCTGCAAGGCCTGCGGGGCCATGCTTTCCTGAGAGATCCAATAGGCGGCGCTGATAAAGGTCAGGTTGGCCACCAGTAACACGGTGGTCAACAGCACCAACAGGGCGGCCAGCAGTTTCTGGCCGACCGGCAGGTTTTCAAGGCGCTGGCGCAATGGCATCGGGGTCGTCGCTAAAAAGGAACAGGAAGGCAGCGTAGCCGTTGCTCAGTCGCTGGGCAATCCGCGTGCATGCAGGTGCGTAATCAGCCGCTGCTGCAATTGATTGAGGTGCGGCAGAACCAGTTGGTGTCTCGACGCAGCAGTGCAGGCATGCCCCAGCAGATAGCTGATCTCGGTTCGGCGTTGACTGGCAACGTCCTGGTACATCGACGAGTAGTTGGCCGCAGTCGCTTGAATCACCCGCTCGACTTCCTGCTGCAGGTTCTGCGCAGCGTCTGGCTGACCGCAACGCTCCAGCAGCTCGCTCAGCTCGGCACAGAGAGTGGCGACCTCGCAATGATGCTGTTGCAAACCGCCGTTGCGGCAGTCATGCAGCACGGTCAGGGGGTTGATTGCGCAATTGAGCGCCAGCTTGCGCCACAGACGGGTCAGGATGTCTGCGCTCCATTCGTGCGGGATGCCGGCGGCGCTCAGGTCATCCAGCCAGATCGGCGGAGTAGGGTGGCTGGCATCGCCGAGCCAGGTGTACCCATGACCGGCAAACACCACGCGCCAGTCGTCATCGCGAAACGCGCCTTCGGTGCTTGAGGCAAAGATGCAGCGTGCCTGCGGGACACGTGCGGCGACGGCGTCCTGACTGCCGAGGCCGTTCTGCAACAGAATCAGTTCGGCGTTGGGTGTAAGACGCGCTGCCAGTTGCGCGACCGCACTTTCGGCGTCGTAGGCTTTGCAGGCCACCAGCAAGCGGTCTATCGGCCCCGCGCTGTCGACAGTTTCGCCGGGGATCGCATACTGCCGCGCTTCGCCCTGTTCGACCAAGGTCAGCCCGCCAGCGGCCTGATAGGCCTGCAAGCGCGCCGTGTCGCGCAGAATCAGTTTCACCGGCAGGCCAGCCCGTGCCAGGCGCGTGGCCCACAGGGTGCCCAGGCTGCCGGCGCCAAGGACGTGCCAGGTGGTCGACATCAGTTTTTTGCTCGGATTGGCAGGCGCATGTGAGGCTCGCAGCGTAGGAAGGTAAAGACCCGTTATAATCAGCGCGGATTTTAACCGCAAGCCAGGCGTGTTCCATCGCTATTGAGCGCGCCCTTTTTTATTGGAGAGATTACATGCCGTCGTTCGACGTGGTATCCGAACTGGACAAACACGAACTCACCAACGCGGTCGAGAACGCCGTCAAGGAACTCGACCGTCGTTATGATTTGAAAGGCAAGGGCAGCTTCGAGTTCAAGGAAAAGGACCTGACTGTCAATCTGACTGCCGAGGCCGACTTCCAGCTGGAAGCGATGATCGAGATCCTCAAGCTGGCACTGGTCAAGCGCAAGATCGATGTGCAGTGCCTTGAGGTAAAAGACGCCTATGCTTCCGGCAAGCTGATGAAGCAGGATGCTGTGCTCAAGGAAGGCATCGACAAGGAGCTGGCGAAGAAGATCGTTGCTCACGTCAAAGACGCCAAGCTCAAGGTCCAGGCCGCCATCCAGGGCGAGCAGGTACGGATCACCGGCAAGAAGCGTGATGACCTGCAGGAAGCCATTGCGGCACTGCGCGCCAAGGAATTTGGCATGCCGCTGCAGTTCAACAACTTCCGCGACTGATCAGTCTTCAGGGAACCTCCGGGCGTTAATGACGTCCGAGGCCCATGTAACGGCAGAAACGATTGAGCCATCATCCTTGGCTCGGTCTTTCTGCCGTGCAGTTTTTACGTGCCGGGTAGCCGGGAATCAGGAGAGATAGATGGACATAAATGCTGAAGTGGACAACCTGGTCAAGGCTTCCCAGGCCTGGATCCCGATGATCATGGAATACGGCAGCCGTGTGCTGCTGGCGGCCATTACCCTGGCCATTGGCTGGTGGCTGATCAACAAGCTGACCCACAAGGTTGGCAAGCTGCTGGCCCTGCGCAACGCCGATCTGGCGTTGCAGGGGTTTATGAGCAGCCTGGCGAACATCATCCTCAAAGTGCTGCTGATGGTCAGCGTCGCGTCGATGATCGGTGTTGAGACCACCTCGTTCGTGGCCGCCATTGGTGCTGCCGGTCTGGCGATCGGTCTGGCGTTGCAAGGCAGTCTGGCGAACTTCGCTGGCGGCGTGTTGATTCTGTTGTTCCGTCCGTTCCGTATCGGTGACGTGATCGAAGCACAGGGCATTACCGGCACGGTCGACAGCATTCAGATCTTCCATACCCTGCTGCGCACCGGTGACAACAAAACCGTCATCGTGCCTAACGGTAATCTGTCGAACGGCATCATCACCAACCACAACCGTCAGCAGACCCGTAAAGTGGTGTTTGACATCGCAGTGAATTACGACGCCGATTTGCAGAAGGCGCGTGAGGTGCTGTTGGAGTTGGCCAAGGATGAGCGCGTGTTGGCTGATCCTGCGCCGGTAGCGGTAGTGTCGACCCTGGGCGATAGCTCGATTACGGTTTCCCTGCGCGTCTGGGTGAAAACGGCGGACTACTGGGATGTGATGTTCATGTTCAATGAACACGCCCGTGATCGTCTGAAGGCGGCAGGTATTGATATCCCGTACCCGCAACGAATGATTCGTATGGTTCAGGAAACGGCGTAACTAGTAGCGGATTATTACTTGGCCTGTTGGTCAAGTATCGGTAACGAACTCAAGGGGCGATAAGCCCCTTGAGTGTTTTTACAGTCTGCTGTTTTGTTGTTCTGAAAGCGGAATAGAGTGCGGGCTTATTATTAGCAGGCTATTTATTGGTAGCTAATTTCATGTTGTCATCAAGCAGTGTCTAGTCCTGAAATAGGTTTACACCTGTTTCACTTCAACGCCCGATGCACCGCATCGGGCGTTTTGTATTTCAAAGACAAGTGCGGTCGCTCGCCGTTATAGATCGATACCGACTCACTCACCATCTTCTTCGCCTGCGTCAAATCCTGCGGTCGCTGGAGCATAAGCTCTGTCTTTAATATCCCGTTGACCCGCTCTGCCAATGCATTTTGGTAGCAGTCATAGCCGTCCGTCATAGAACACCGGATGCCGTGTTTCGCGTGCAGTTCCTGGTACATTCCCGAGCAATACTGGCTGCCTCTATCCGAGTGGTGGACCAGCGACTGCTCCGTTCGACGGCGTTTCACCGCCCGGCGCAGCGCATGCGCTACCGACTCGGCGTGCAGGCTCTCATGGACGTGATAACCCACGATCTTTCGCGAAAAAGCATCCGTCACGAGGCTTAGATAGGCCACGCCTTCCTGAGTTGGCAAATAGGTGATGTCAGCCACCCAGACTTGTTCCGGGCCGCTTGCAACAACCTGATCAGGACCGGGCTTGAGCAGGTTCGGATGGCGTCGAAAGCGATGATGGCTGTCGGTCGTTTTGTGATAGGCCCGCTTGCGGACCACCAATAAACGCCTTTCGCGCAGAATCGAAAACAGCCGATCTCGACCCACTTGCAGCTCAAGTTGAGGCTGGCAATGCAGCAAGTAATGCAGCTTTCGGGTGCCCAGACGTGGCTGCCGCTGACGCTTTTGCTGAACGAAATCGGCAACTTTCTGATCCAGAACGCGGCGAGCAGCATCAGCGCGATTGCGTTTGTAGTAAGCCTGGCGGCTTATCCCCATGAACTGGCAAGCCCTGCTGATACTCAGGTTTTGGACTCGCTTTTGCGCGAGGACTTGCCGGGACGCTTTTTTATGACAGAGAGGCCGTAGTCATTCTTCAAGACATCCACGACAGCTTCGAAAAACTGCGCTTTCTGATTGGACAGAGCCAGCTGCTCTTCAAGCTCTTTGATGCGTTGCTCTGGCGTTAATGGTCGGTTTTTGTCGGGCATAGACCCCATCCTCGGCGAGCCAATGTATGTGCCTGGGCTCCAATCTTGCCGACCATGCTTGCGCAACCACATCAGAACGGTCGTTTTGCCTTGAATCCCGTAGCGCTCCTGAGCCTCTTTATAACTCAGCTCGCCTTTTTCGACCTGGTCGACGACCGACAATTTAAAAGTCAGCGTGTAGTCTCGCTGACTACGCCTTTTTGCTGATTCCATTACTCCCTCCTGAAAATAGATCAGAAGGTGTAAACCTTATTCAGGACGGGACACAGTCATAAAAAAAAGGCCCATCACTGATGGGCCTTTTTTATATCAATCGAACAACTGTAGCCGAAGCGATTACAGGATGTTGATTGGGTACTCGGTGATCAGGCGGAACTCGTCGATATTGCCTTCGGCCTGGTCGTTGTTGCCTCTGTGCCAAGCTTGGCGAGCACGGAAGGACAGGTCTTTGAGAGGACCAGTCTGGACAACGTATTTGGCTTCCAGGTTGGTCTCGTTGTGACGACCGTCTTCGCCGTAACCGTAGGCGCGGTAAGGGCTGTCAGCAGCCATCTTGGTGCCGTCGATGCCTTGACCGTGAGCATAACGAGCCATGAAGCTCAGGCCTGGTACGCCGTACTCAGCCATTTTCAGGTCATAACGTACCTGGATGGATTTTTCTTCAGGGCCGTTGAAGTCAGAGTACTGAATCGAGTTGGCCAGGAAGATCGAGTCGCCACCACGGTTGTTATCGCCTACACCGATGTAGTCGAATGGTGTATCACCGTGAACCTGCTGGAACGCCAGAGTAACGGTGTGCGCCTTCAGGAAGGAGTAGGCCGCTGCCAGCGAGTAGGTGGTGTTATCGATTTTGCCTGCTTTCGCTGCACCGGTATCGTTTGTCTGATACAGGTTGAAGTCGAAGTTCAGGGACTGGTCAGTCGCCAACGGAATGGTGTAGTTCGCGTTGCCGTAGTACTGGGTCCAGGTGTCCTGGAACTTGGCACCGTAGAGCGAAACGCTCAGGTTGTCATTGATGCCGTATTTACCACCCAAGTAATCAGCAGCTTCGACCTTGGTGCCAGCGTACTGGGTCCAAAGCTCGCCATTGTGACGGGTTTGGTCCTGGCTGCTACCACCGGTGAAGTGACCGGCCTCGAGATCGAGGTTTTTAATCTCGCTGCTCTGCAGTTGGAAACCGCTAGCGGTTTGTTGGAACATGCGGGAGCCGCCAACAGCGAATACCGGGGCGGTGGAAGGTGTGAAGTCACCCACTTTCAGCTCGGTTTTGGAGATGCGAACCTTCAGTGCTGCACCCGCTTTACCCATTTCGCTGTTGACGTCGTGGCCAATAACTTTGCCGTTTGCGTCGCGGAAGGTGGTGCGGCTCATGTTGCCCGTACCCGACTGCGCGTCAGTACCGTCCAGTTTAAAGGCGGCATCGCCGTAGGCTTCAACGCCCACACCAACCGTACCCTGGGTATAGCCAGAGTTGAACTTGCCCAGTACGCCCTGAGTCCAGTCTTTCTGGTCTTCAGCGCCATTTTTGTTGTTACGGTTGAAGTAGTAGTTCTTCAGTACCACGCCAGCGGAGGCGCCTTCAACGAAACCTTTTGCGTCAGCCTGGTCGGTTACAAACGGGTCGGCCATAGCGACTTGGGCGCCGGTAGCTGCAGTAACAGCCAGGGCGATCATGCTCCACTTCATCACGCGCATCGTGATTTGCTCCTTTGGTTTTAGAAGAGTACTGCCGTCCCACCTGATTTATTATCTGGGCGGCTCTTTCTTTTTGTGTCGGCGCAAACTTATATCACGCCGACAATGTTGGCGATACTTGCGTATCTAACCTTTCAGCTTCTTTACGGCCCTGTCGCAAAATGCGCTGTAGAGGTCGTAATTTCACAATTTTTTTGCCTTCGGACTGACAACTTCAGCGTTGTTTTCCAAGGCTTCAGTATCAGAAAAAGAAATCCCTGTCCTGCACTTGAAGCTCCCTGGGCAGCCATGCCGCTATTGTTATGAGCCTTTAGGTTCCGACTTCCAGCGGATGCCTTACAGGCGATGTGTGTATGAATGCAACAAGCGTGCACAAATCGGCTTTTTGTTGCCGGTTTTTTCAAAAAAACCTGCCTTAATGACTAAAGCCGCATAAAACCGGGGCTTTCAGGGCCGATCTGTTTGAGCTTGACGCCGCGGTTCTTCTAGTGTTGCACCATCAAAGAGCATGGGTATTAGCACACAAATGTTACTGCTCCACCCTCGCGGGTGAGTAGACGGCGGATGCTCGACGTTTTCAGCGTAGACGCAGTGTGCAGATTTGGTGCAAAAAATTTTCAAAACTGTACGAAATTCGTACAGCGAAGACCTCGAATGCAGATCTACATCCGCTGATAGGTCGTTGATTTTTTGACGAAGCGCCGAGGTCTGGTGCTGAGGTGGTGCGTCGAGAATGAAAATGTTCAGTACCAGGGCGCTCGTGCGTTGAGCGTTTGTATCGGGTCATCCGGCTCGGGGCTGTGTGCCCTGTTTTTTCGCAGTGATCCGTGCGGCGTTCACGGGTATGCTGCTGTTATATACGGGCGATTAGCCTTCGGGCTGGGCGCTAAACTGAGTCTCATGCAAAGTGCGGGAGTGCGCGCGGTGTTCGCCTTAGATCCACGACTTGAACAAGACACCCTGCCGATTGGGGATTTCCCACTAAGTCGGTTGTTGCTGTCCAATGATTCGAATTACCCCTGGTTTATCCTGGTGCCGCGTCGTGAGGATATCAGCGAGTTGTTTCAACTGGATGTCGCCGACCAGCAGCAGTTGTGGCGGGAAACAACCGAGTTGGCCGAAACGCTCAAGGATTCGTTCGACGCCGACAAGTTGAATATCGCGACCCTGGGGAATGTTGTCAGTCAGCTACACATGCATGTCATTGTGCGTAAGCGCAATGATGCCGCCTGGCCAGCCCCGGTTTGGGGCAAACACCCGGCCAAGCCTTACAGTGCCGAAGAAGTGGCAGTAATTCGCGAACGGCTGCGTTTGGTCTTGACCAATGACTTCACGTTTCTGGAGGGCTGAACCATGAGCCTGGAAGAGCGCATTACCGAACTGGAAAGTCGTCTGGCGTTTCAGGATGACACGATTGAAGCGATGAATGATGTGCTGGTAACACAGCAGCGGGTGGTCGAGCGCTTGCAGTTGCAAATGGAAGCGTTGCTCAAGCGCCAGGAAGAAGCGGCCGGGCAGTTCGAGTCCTTCGAAGAAGAGGCTCCACCACCGCATTACTGAGTGCTGGCCGGGGCGACACATCGGCAGTCGATAAAAAAACCGCGATGCAGCCAGGCTGCATCGCGGTTTTTTAGTGTGGGCGTAGCGGAACTTACATCAGCGACGCGGCAACGCGGCGATCACGTCTTCAGCTTGCAGGCCCTTGTCACGGTTCATGACAGAAAACTCCACGCGCTGGCCTTCGACCAGGACGCGGTGACCTTCACCGCGGATTGCACGGAAGTGCACAAAAATATCGTCTCCGGAATCGCGAGAAATGAAACCGAAGCCTTTGGAGGTGTTGAACCATTTGACGGTGCCGGTATCACGATTGGTCATGTCGTAATTTTGCGTAGCGGCAGCAGGAGAGGATTTATAAAAGCTGATGGCCAGGTGCAGAAGTACGGCGATCAGGGCGACGATGAGGCTAAGCAGGACTGCGGGCTGACCACCAATGACCGGCATCGGTGCGAGGAGGGTCAGGGTTTGCACAACAACGGCAAGCACCAGCAAGGCACTGACCAGATTTTGCAGTTGGTGACGTGGACCTTTGTTCCAGTAAGGAATAACCGGCGCGAGGGTCAGGTTGAGCAAGCCGAAGAACGCCAGGTACAGCGCGTCAGGTTGTTGCAGGTAAGGTGCGGCTTCGGTTCGCAAGCTAGGGATGAAGGACAGCAGCAAAGCCGCTGCGCCCGTTAGCAGGTGGACGATTTTCAACATTTTGATTGACTCACGTTAAGACGGATCACAAGGAAGAGCTGATTGAGCACGGTTCGCTTCTGAACAATGGGAGGCGCTGGGCACGTACCCGCTATCAGCCTATGCGCTGCGCCCAGGAAAATAGAGGCAGCGACACGCCTCTATTTAACAGCAAAGCCCAGGCCTTCTCAAATCAAGTGCAGGGGGCATGGCGGCGGAGGCGGATGGCGGTTTGTGCGTGCTGGTCGCAGGTGTTGCCTGAAGGCTTGTTCTAGAGAGCTCGATCGGTTTTTTGGCCTGCTGCGGGCAGAGAAAACGCCTTGAGTTCGTGGATTCAGGGTGTTTTCTTCTATAGAGGGGAAAGAGGTGCGCGAGTGTCAGAGGGTGCCCGGCGCCGTCAGTGCTTCTCCTGTCCGTGGTCTGAGATGCTTCTCTGATAGGGCGATGTCCGAGCCTTTTTCGGCTTTATTCGCTCGGTGGTTTTGACTTTTCCCGCGCTGAAATTCCGCTTTATAGGCAGATGTAGGACCGTGTTAACGGTCTCCCTACGGTTGTTGGCTTGTCCTACGTTGATGGTCATAAAGTCATCTGGATATAACTATCCGCCTGCGTTTCTATAAGGAAACAGAGGGTTGCTCTTGTTGAAAGCAAGTATGACAAAGGAGTGTCAGCAGTATGAGTCGAGGAATAGGGCAAGGGACAATCGAAGTCGCTCGGTTTCAAGATGGAAAGCAGGAGGGGAAGAGAGATCCTTTTGTTCGGGAGTTTGACATGGGGTTGGCGCGCCCATTGTCCCGATCAGTGCGTTTGAATGGATTTGCCACCTGTTTGCGCCTTGAGCAGGTCTATTGGGACATTTTGGCCAGGATGGCGAAAATCAACTGTTGCTCGGTGAGCGCTTTGCTTTCCTACGTTGATAGAGAGGTACACCTGCGTCATGGCGGGGTGAAAAATTTCAGCGGGTTGGTCCGGGTGGTGTGCGTTGTACACAGTTTGAATGAGGACGCCTGTAGCGTTGAATGACGTGCCGCTCGGTGATGGGGACGGCTCGTGTGGCCAGGCGTCACCCGAATGAGCATGTGCCTGTGCAGCGTTACGGCTGCACAGGCTCGATTTAATGGATATAATCCCGCCCTTTGCCGCGAAACCCGACGTTTGCGCGGTGATAATCTGATTGCCGAGACAACCCCATGCCGATGTACGACTATCAATGTGCTTCCTGTGGTCATCAGTTGGAAGCCATTCAGAAGATCAGCGCAGCACCGTTGGTCGACTGCCCTGCCTGCCAGGCACCCGAATTGAAAAAGATGCTGTCCATGCCAGGCTTCCGCCTCAGCGGCACCGGCTGGTACGAGACCGATTTCAAAACCGGTTCGAAGAAGAATCTGGCTGGCGGCGACAAAGCTGACTAAGTTGAACGACACGCGTGAGCTCTTGCATCATCAGGCACCTTATTGAAGTGCGGTGGTGCGGCAAGGCCTCCAAACGAATTTCGAATTACGAGAAGTGAAACCACTACCATGATGCGCAGCCATTATTGCGGCCAACTGAACGAAAGCCTGGAAGGTCAGGAAGTTACCCTTTGCGGATGGGTCCACCGTCGTCGTGACCACGGCGGGGTGATCTTCCTCGATATCCGTGATCGTGAAGGTCTGGCCCAGGTGGTGTTCGATCCGGATCGCGCCGAAACCTTCGCCGCCGCCGACCGTGTGCGCAGCGAATACGTGGTCAAGATCACCGGTAAGGTGCGCCTGCGTCCAGCCGGTGCCGGTAATGCCAACATGGCTTCGGGCATGATCGAAGTGCTGGGCTACGAGCTGGAAGTATTGAACGAAGCGGAAACCCCGCCGTTCCCGCTCAACGAATTCTCCGACGTTGGCGAAGAAACCCGCCTGCGTTATCGCTTTATCGACCTGCGTCGTCCGGAAATGCTCGAGAAGCTGCGTCTGCGTTCGCGCATGACTACCAGCATCCGTCGCTACCTGGATGAGAATGGCTTCCTCGACGTTGAGACGCCGATCCTGACTCGTGCAACCCCAGAGGGCGCACGTGACTATCTGGTGCCGAGCCGTACTCACGCTGGCAGCTTCTTCGCCTTGCCGCAATCGCCGCAGCTGTTCAAGCAACTGCTGATGGTCGCCGGCTTCGATCGTTACTACCAGATCGCCAAATGCTTCCGCGACGAAGACCTGCGTGCCGACCGTCAGCCGGAATTCACCCAGATCGACATCGAGACCAGCTTCCTCAACGAAGCCGAGATCATGGGTCTGACCGAAGGCATGATCCGCAACCTGTTCAAGGAAGTGCTGGGTCTGGAATTCGGTGAATTCCCGCACATGACCTGGGACGAGGCCATGCGTCGTTACGGTTCCGACAAGCCGGACCTGCGTAACCCGCTGGAACTGGTTGACGTTGCCGACCAGCTCAAGGAAGTCGATTTCAAGGTCTTCAGTGGCCCGGCCAACGACCCGAAAAGCCGTATCGCCGCTCTGCGCGTTCCAGGCGGGGCGAGCATGCCGCGCAGCAAGATCGACGACTACACCAAGTTCGTCGGCATCTACGGTGCCAAGGGCCTGGCGTACATCAAGGTCAACGAGCGCGCGAAGGGCGTTGAAGGGCTGCAATCGCCTATTGTCAAAAATATCCCTGAAGCCAACCTCAATGTGATCCTCGATCGCGTTGGCGCGGTTGATGGCGACATCGTGTTCTTCGGTGCCGACAAGGCCAAGATTGTCAGCGAAGCGCTGGGCGCACTGCGGATCAAGGTCGGTCACGACCTGAACCTGCTGACCTGCGAGTGGGCACCGATGTGGGTTGTCGACTTCCCGATGTTCGAAGAGAACGACGACGGCAGCTTCACCGCCTTGCACCACCCGTTCACCGCACCGAAGTGCACGCCAGAAGAGCTCGAAGCCAGCCCGGCGACCGCTCTGTCCCGTGCCTACGACATGGTATTGAACGGCACTGAGCTGGGTGGCGGTTCGATCCGTATCCACCGCAAGGAAATGCAGCAGTCGGTCTTCCGTCTGCTGGGTATCAGCGAAGCGGAACAGGAAGAGAAATTCGGCTTCCTGCTCGACGCCCTGAAATACGGCGCGCCGCCGCACGGTGGTCTGGCTTTCGGTCTCGACCGTCTGGTGATGCTGATGACCGGCGCCCAGTCGATCCGTGAAGTGATTGCCTTCCCGAAAACCCAGAGCGCTGCCTGCGTCATGACTCAGGCTCCTGGCCTGGTCGACGCCAAGGCGCTGCGCGAGCTGCACATTCGCCTGCGCGAACAGCCTAAGGCTGAGTAAGACCGAGCACCCTGGCACATCAAGCGATGCGCCGGGGTGTCAGATCCAGATTGTGTTGCCCGCTCGCCTTCATGGGCGTGCGGGCATTGTTTTATAGAGAATTGTTTTAAAGAGAATTCGGAGCGAGTTATGGCGGGTCATTCCAAGTGGGCGAACATCAAGCACCGCAAAGAACGTCAGGATGCCAAGAAGGGCAAGATTTTCACCAAGTGGATTCGTGAACTGACTGTCGCAGCCCGTCAGGGTGGCGGTGATCCGGGCTCCAACCCGCGTTTGCGTCTGGCGCTGGATAAAGCCCTTGGCGCGAACATGAGCCGTGACATCATCGATCGCGCGGTGGCTCGTGGTGCTGGTGCTGCCGACACCGACGACATGGTCGAGCTGAGCTACGAAGGTTACGGTCCGGGCGGTGTAGCGGTGATGGTCGAGTGCATGACTGACAACCGCAACCGCACCGCAGCGGCTGTTCGTCACGCTTTCAGCAAGTGTGGCGGCAACCTGGGGACCGACGGCTCGGTGGCCTACCTGTTCGAGCGCAAGGGGCAGATTTCCTTCGCGCCGGGCGTCGACGAAGACGCGCTGATGGAAGCGGCCATGGAAGCTGACGCCGATGACGTGGTCACCCACGAAGACGGCTCGATTGATGTGTTCACTTCGTTCGCCGGCTTCTACTCGGTTCGTAATGCTCTGGAAGCTGCTGGCTTCAAAGGTCATGACGCGGAAATCGTCATGCTGCCGACCACCAGTGCCGAACTGGACCTGGAAGGCGCCGAGAAGATCCTCAAGCTGATCGACATGCTCGAAGACCTGGATGACGTGCAGAACGTTTATTCCAATGCCGATATTCCAGAGTCGGTGGCCGCGCAGCTGGGCTGATGGGCGACGCAGATCTGGTGTGGGAGCCGGGCTTGTTCGCGATGACGTCGGCAGGCTCGACATTGATGTTGAATGTTCTACCGCTATCGCGGGCAAGCCCGGCTCCCACAGGGTTTTCGGCAGGGCCGCAAAATGTGCACTCGGCACAGCCTGCTCTGTGCTGGCCTCACTCTCTAAACCCGCAGGCGTTATGACTTTAATTCTTGGTATCGACCCCGGTTCGCGCATTACCGGTTACGGCGTGGTACGCGATACCGGCCGTGGCTGCGTGTACGTGGCCTCGGGCTGCATTCGTACCGGCAGCGGCGAGTTGCATGAACGGCTGCAAATCGTTTACCGCGGTGTGCGTGAAGTCATCCAGACCTACGGCCCGGTCACCATGGGGATCGAAAAGGTCTTTATGGCCCGTAACGCCGACTCGGCCTTGAAGCTGGGCCAGGCTCGTGGCGCGGCCATCGTTGCCGGCGCCGAAGAAAACCTGGAAATCGCCGAATACACCGCAACCCAGGTCAAGCAGGCGGTGACCGGGACGGGCGCGGCGAATAAAGAGCAGGTGCAGATGATGGTCATGCACATGCTGAAACTGACCAGCAAACCGCAAATCGATGCCTCGGATGCCCTGGCAATCGCCATTTGTCATGCTCACACCCGTTCCAGCCTGTTACCCCATGGTCTGGGGGCGGCTCGCAGTCGTGGCGGTCGCCTTCGCCTCTGATCTGATAGCATCAGCCCACTCATTTTATCCGTTGAGCGTTTTGCGCCTGTTTTGCCGGCCGCCACGCTCACTTTGGTACTCGTCAGCCAGATCTGGCCAACGCTTAAGGATTTGAAACGTGATTGGACGTTTGCGCGGCACCTTGGCTGAGAAGCAGCCGCCGCACCTGATTCTGGATGTAAATGGTCTGGGCTATGAGCTGGAAGTGCCGATGACCACGCTTTATCGACTGCCGTCGGTCGGAGAGCCGATCACCTTGCACACCCATTTGGTTGTGCGTGAAGACGCCCAACTGCTCTACGGCTTCATTGGCAAGCGTGAGCGCGATTTTTTCCGTGAGCTGATCCGCCTCAATGGCGTGGGCCCCAAGTTGGCGCTGGCCTTGATGTCGAGCCTTGAAGTCGATGAGCTGGTGCGCTGCGTGCAGGCGCAGGACACATCGGCGTTGACCAAGGTGCCGGGCGTCGGCAAGAAGACCGCCGAGCGTTTGCTGGTGGAACTCAAGGATCGTTTCAAGGCCTGGGAGACCGTGCCAAGCATGTTCGCCCTGGTGCCGAATCAGCCGGATGCGCCAATACCCGTGGCCACCGCCGAAAATGACGCGGTGAGTGCGTTGATTTCCCTGGGCTACAAGCCGCAGGAGGCCAGCAAGGCGATTTCTGCCATCAAGGAGAAAGGCTTGAGCAGTGAAGACCTGATTCGTCGCGCCCTGAAGGGAATGATTTAAGTGATTGAAGCTGATCGTCTGATCGCCGCCACGGGTGGCCCCCGTGACCGCGAAGAAGTCCAGGACCGCGCGATTCGTCCCGTCAGCCTGGCCGAATACATCGGCCAGCCGACCGTTCGCGAGCAGATGGAGTTGTTCATCCAGGCTGCCCGCGGGCGCAACGAATCCCTCGATCACACGCTGATCTTCGGTCCGCCGGGGCTGGGTAAAACCACCTTGGCCAACATCATTGCCCAGGAAATGGGCGTGTCGATCAAAAGCACCTCTGGGCCGGTCCTCGAGCGTCCGGGAGATCTGGCGGCGTTGCTGACCAACCTCGAACCGCATGATGTGCTGTTCATCGACGAGATCCATCGACTGTCGCCGATTGTCGAAGAAGTGCTGTACCCGGCCATGGAAGACTTCCAGCTCGACATCATGATCGGTGAAGGGCCGGCGGCGCGTTCGATCAAGCTCGACCTGCCACCGTTCACCCTGGTCGGCGCTACTACCCGCGCCGGGATGCTGACCAACCCGTTGCGGGACCGTTTCGGTATCGTTCAGCGCCTGGAGTTCTATAGCACGGCGGATCTGGCGACCATCGTCAGCCGTTCGGCGAACATCCTCGGCTTGCCGCTGGACCCGGAGGGCGCCTTTGAAATCGCCCGTCGGGCCCGTGGCACGCCGCGTATCGCCAACCGCTTGTTGCGCCGGGTGCGCGATTTTGCCGAAGTCCGGGCGAAGGGGCATATCACTAAACCGATTGCCGATCTGGCGCTGAACCTGCTGGACGTCGATGAGCGTGGCTTCGATCACCAGGACCGGCGTCTGCTGCTGACCATGATCGAGAAGTTCGATGGCGGCCCGGTCGGGGTGGACAGTCTCGCGGCGGCGATCAGCGAAGAGCGGCACACCATCGAGGATGTGCTGGAACCCTATCTGATTCAGCAGGGCTATATCATGCGGACCCCGCGTGGTCGGGTCGTAACCCGGCATGCGTACTTGCATTTCGGTTTGAATATCCCGTCTCGGTTGGGTGAAATGCCCGTGGTAGACGAGTTTCTTGATGCAGTAGACGAATGACGACCTCTGCGTGCCGATTTATTTCGGCTTTGTGCGGTCCTAGGGGGCTGCGATTGCCGATCTTTCGCACGAAAGTCGTTCGAGAATGAAAAACAGTTGCCTGGCCGGATTGGCAACCTGAGGAGTAACCACTAGAGTATGCGCGCGCAAAACGGGCTTGAGCCGTTCGCACATCGTTGTCGCGTTTATTACGAGGACACCGATGCCGGCGGCATCGTGTATTACGTTAATTACCTTAAGTTTATGGAGCGGGCTCGAACCGAGCGGCTACGGGAGCTGGGCTTTGCCCAATCGCAGCTTGCTGGTGAGGACCTGTTGTTCGTCGTGCATTCCAGCGAAGCGCGCTATCACGCGCCGGCGCGACTGGACGACGAGCTTCTGGTAAGTGCAGAAGTAATCGAATTGAACCGCGTCAGCCTGCGCTTTAAACAGCAGGTCAGGCGAGCCGCGGATAATGCACTGCTCTGCGAAGGGCAGTTTTTGGTGGCCTGTGTGCGCACCCATAGTTTGAAACCCCGGGCCATTCCCGAAGCTCTACGTGCGGCCTTTGCCGACGTGAGCGGCGCGGGTACACACTCAGAGCAGGAGATAAAGCGTGGAAGCTAACGTCGTCGACCATTCCTCCATGTGGAGCCTGGTCAGCAATGCCAGCGTTGTGGTGCAGTTGGTAATGCTGATCCTGGTAGCCGCATCGGTGACCTCGTGGATCATGATCTTTCAGCGCAGCAATTTGCTGCGCGCCGGTCGACGTGCCCTGGAGAGCTTTGAAGAGCGCTTCTGGTCCGGCATCGACCTGTCCAAACTCTACCGTCAGGCCGGCAGCAACCCTGACCCGGATTCCGGCGTAGAGCAGATCTTCCGTGCAGGTTTCAAGGAGTTCTCCCGTCTGCGTCAGCAGCCAGGCGTTGATCCGGAAGCGGTCATGGAAGGTGTGGCGCGCGCCATGCGCGTGGCCATTTCCCGCGAAGAAGAAAAGCTCGAGCAGAGCCTGCCGTTTCTTGCGACCGTCGGTTCCGTCAGCCCGTACATCGGCCTGTTCGGTACAGTCTGGGGCATCATGAACTCCTTCCGCGGCCTGGCAACTGCCCAGCAAGCGACCCTGGCCACCGTGGCTCCAGGTATTGCCGAGGCACTGGTTGCAACGGCCATCGGCCTGTTCGCGGCGATCCCGGCCGTTATCGCTTACAACCGTTTCTCTGCCCGCAGCGAAACCTTGCTTAGCCGTTACTACACCTTCGCCGACGAGTTCCAGGCGATCCTGCACCGCAAAGTGCACACCAGCGAAGAATAAGCAGGTAATTCCCAATGGCTTTAATCGCTCGAGCTCGCAAAAAGCGCAAGCCGGTTGCCGAGATGAACGTGGTGCCTTACATCGACGTGATGCTGGTACTGCTGGTTATCTTCATGGTGACCGCACCGATGCTCAATCAGGGCGTGAAAGTTGATCTGCCCAAGGTTTCCAGCGAAGCCTTGCCGCAAGACAACAACACCCAGGTCCTGACCATTTCGATCAAGGCTGACAAGACCTATTACTGGAACCTTGGCAGCGAAGTCGACACCGATAAGCAGCAGGACAGGGCCATGACCCTGCCGCAGATGACCAGCGCCGTGACCAAGATCATCAGCGCCGGTAATGAAAACGGCAAGCACACCCAGGTCTTCATTCGTGGCGACAAGAGCGTCGATTACGGCTCCGTCATGGGCGCCATGGGTGGGTTGCAGAAAGCCGGGGTCGGTAATGTTGGCTTGATTACCGAGGCGCCCTGATGCAGCAACAGCGAGAGCCGACAGCCTCGGAAAGCTACTTCTGGCCTAGTGTCTGGGCGATCGGCCTGCACGTGCTGGTGTTTGGCATGCTGTTCGTCAGTTTTTCCATGACACCGGAATTGCCGCCGGCCAAGCCGATCGTCCAGGCGACCCTGTACCAACTGAAATCGAAAAGTCGGGCGACCACCCAGACCAATCAGAAGATTGCGGGTGAAGCGCAGAAATCCGCTGCGCGCCAGACCGAAGTCGAACAGATGGAACAGAAGAAGGTCGAGCAGGAAGCGGTGAAGGCTGCGGAACAAAAGAAAGAAGCGGCGGCTCAAAAAGCCGAGGAAGCCAAGAAGGCCGACGAGTCGAAGAAAGCGGAAGAGGCGAAAAAGGCTGATGAAGCCAAGAAAGCCGATGAAGCGAAGAAGACCGCCGAAGCCAAAAAGGCCGAACAGAAACAATTGGCTGATATAGCCAAGAAGAAAGCTGAAGAAGAAGCCAAGAAAGCCGCTGAAGAAGAGGCCAAGAAAGAGGCCGCTGAAGAAGCGAAGAAAAAGATAGTCGAAGACGCGAAGAAGAAAGCCGCGGAAGACGCCAAGAAGAAAGCTGAAGCGGACGAGGCGAAGAAAAAAGTCGCCGAGGAAGCGAAGAAGAAAGCTGCTGCCGATGCTGCGAAGAAAAAATCGCAGGAAGCGGCGCGTAAATCTGCCGAAGAGAAAAAGGCTCAGGCCCTGGCTGATTTGCTTTCCGACACGCCGCAGCGTCAGCAAGCCTTGGCCGATGAGCAGGGCGATGAAACCGCGGGCAGTTTCGATGATCTGATTCGTGCTCGGGCAGCGGAAGGTTGGGCTCGTCCTCCTTCGGCACGCAAAGGCATGACGGTTGTGCTGCAAATCGGCATGTTGCCCGATGGTACGGTGACTTCGGTCAGCGTGGCCAAGTCCAGTGGCGATGGTCCGTTTGACGCTTCGGCTGTAGCGGCGGTCAAGAATATTGGACGTTTGACAGAAATGCAGGGAATGAAGTCGAGCGATTTCGCTCCCTATCGTTCATTCAAGATGACATTCACACCTGAGGATCTAGCCTTGTGAGAAACCTTCTTCGAGGAATGCTTGTCGTTATTTGCTGCATGGCAGGGATAGCGGCAGCAGATGAAAAGAACATTCTGGTCACCAGCGGCAGTGACCGGGCAACACCGATTGCGGTTGTTCCATTTGGCTGGCAGGGCGGTAGCGTCCTGCCGGACGACATGGCGGAAATCATCGGTAACGACCTTCGCAACTCGGGTTACTACTCGCCGATTCCGAAGCAGAACATGATCAGCCAGCCAACTTCGGCCAGCGAAGTCATCTACCGTGACTGGAAGGCCCTGGGCGCCCAGTACATCATGGTCGGCAGCATCGTTCCGGCGGGCGGTCGCCTGCAGGTGCAATATGCACTGTTCAACGTCGCCACCGAGCAGCAAGTGCTGACCGGTAGCGTGTCGGGTGGCGTCGATCAACTGCGCGACATGGCGCACTACATCTCCGACCAGTCGTTCGAAAAGCTGACCGGCATCAAGGGCGCGTTCTCCACACGCCTGCTGTATGTAACGGCCGAGCGCTTTTCGGTGAACAACACGCGCTACACCCTGCAGCGTTCGGACTACGACGGTGCTCGTGCCGTGACCCTGCTGCAATCGCGTGAGCCGATCCTGTCGCCGCGTTTCGCACCCGATGGCAAGCGCATCGCCTATGTGTCGTTCGAGCAGAAGCGTCCGCGCATCTTCATGCAGAACATCGACACCGGTCGCCGCGAGCAGATCACCAACTTCGAAGGCCTCAACGGCGCGCCAGCCTGGTCTCCGGACGGTACTCGCCTGGCGTTTGTGCTGTCCAAGGACGGCAACCCGGACATCTACGTGATGAACCTGGGGTCGCGTCAGATCAATCGCGTGACGGCTGGTCCTGGCATCAACACCGAACCGTTCTGGGGCAAGGATGGTTCGACCATCTACTTCACCTCCGACCGTGGCGGCAAGCCGCAGATCTACAAGACCAACGTCAATGGTGGTGGTGCGGAGCGTGTGACCTTTATCGGTAACTACAACGCCAACCCGAAACTGTCGGCTGACGAAAAGACGCTTGTCATGATTCACCGTCAGGATGGCTTCACCAATTTCCGGGTGGCGGCTCAGGATTTGCAGCGCGGTAGTGTAAAGATCCTGACAGACACCAACCTAGATGAGTCAGCCACTGTTGCGCCCAACGGCACCATGGTAATCTACGCCACCGCCCAGCAGGGCCGGGGAGTCTTGATGCTCGTGTCCATCAATGGACGCGTAAGGCTCCCGCTTCCTACCGCTCAAGGCGAAGTCAGAGAACCTTCCTGGTCCCCTTACCTGAACTGACGCGGCGCTACACGTTTTACTTAACACATTGGGGTTCATTAGGAGTTTCACGATGGAAATGCTGAAGTTTGGTAAGTTTGCTGCGCTGGCCCTGGCCATGGCTGTAGCTGTAGGTTGCTCGTCCAAAGGCGGCGACAACGCCGGTGCAGGCGCTGTAGATCCAAACGCTGGTTACGGCGCTAACACTGGTGCAGTTGACGGCTCCCTGAGCGAAGAAGCTGCTCTGCGCGCAATCACCACCTTCTACTTCGAATACGACAGTTCGGACCTGAAGCCAGAAGCCATGCGCGCTCTGGACGTTCACGCCAAAGACCTGAAAGGAAACGGCGCTCGCGTTGTTCTGGAAGGCAACACCGACGAACGTGGTACTCGTGAGTACAACATGGCACTGGGCGAGCGTCGTGCGAAAGCCGTTCAACGCTACCTGGTACTGCAAGGTGTTTCCCCAGCTCAGCTGGAACTGGTTTCCTACGGTAAAGAGCGTCCAGTTGCTACTGGCCACGACGAGCAGTCCTGGGCTCAAAACCGTCGCGTCGAACTGCGTAAGTAATTCGTCATGCGAACGTGCCGTCGTGCTGTAACTGTTCTGGCTCTCAGTCTCGCACCGCTTGCGGTGTGGGCTGCGGTTCCTGTGGTCGATGACAACTCCGGTTATAACAATAGCGGGAGCAGTTATCCGCCTGCGGGTTACGGTACGAACGGCGCCTATGCCGGGGGAGGGGTTACGGCCCCTGCCTCGGCACAGGGCGTGCTGTTCAACCAACTGCAACAAATGCAGGAACAAATCGCGCGCCAACAAGGTGCGATCGAAGTTCTGCAAAATGATGTAGCGCGCATGAAGCAGGAAAACCTGGAGCGATACCAGGATCTTGATCGGCGTATTGGAACCGGCGGTGCACCCGCTGCGGCTCCTCAAAATTCTCCAGCCGGTGGCGATATGAATAATGCCGCCGGTGCAGCTGCAGGTGCGAGTGCTGCCACTCAAGCCCCTGCGGCCAGCAGCGAACCGGGTGATCCGGCGAAGGAAAAGCTCTATTACGATGCGGCCTTCGACCTGATCAAAGCCAAGGATTTCGACAAGGCCAGCCAGGCGTTTGCGGCATTCCTGCGCAAATACCCGAACAGTCAGTACGCGGGCAATGCCCAATACTGGTTGGGCGAAGTGAACCTGGCCAAGGGCGACCTGCAAGGTGCGGGTCAGGCTTTTGCCAAGGTTTCGCAGCTGTACCCCAAGCACGCCAAAGTGCCTGACTCGCTGTACAAGCTCGCTGATGTAGAGCGCCGCCTGGGTCATACCGACAAGGTCAAAGGCATTCTGCAGCAGGTGGTTTCCCAATACCCGGGGACTTCCGCCGCTCAGCTGGCCCAACGCGATCTGCAGCGCATGTAAGGCTGTTTGACCCGTTTACAAGAAACCCGCGCTTGCCGCGGGTTTTTTCGTTAGAATTCACCCCCCTTTTTTATGAAACACCGCTTTTGGGGATCTGCGCGTTGGCGGGGTTCCTTTAAGTGCCTGACGGAGGCGGACAGCCTGTTTAGCTGTTACGCCCGTGGCGACTATGCAAGACACATTGAGAATTACCGAAGTTTTTTACTCGTTGCAGGGTGAAACGCGGACTGCCGGGCTGCCCACTGTATTTGTGCGCCTGACCGGTTGCCCATTGCGTTGCCAATACTGCGACAGCGCCTATGCCTTCACTGGCGGCACCGTTCGCCCGCTCGAGGATATCCTCGAGCAAGTGGCCGGCTTTCGTCCGCGCTACGTCTGTGTCACCGGCGGTGAGCCGTTGGCACAACCTAACGCCATTCCTTTGCTCAAGCAGTTATGTGACGCCGGTTACCAAGTGTCGCTGGAAACCAGTGGCGCCCTGGATATTTCAGCGGTCGATCCACGAGTCAGCCGGGTGCTTGACCTGAAAACACCCGGGTCGAAAGAAGCGCACCGCAATCTCTACGAGAACATCGCCCTGCTGACGGCCAACGATCAGGTCAAGTTCGTGATCTGCTCTCGCGAAGACTACGACTGGGCGGTCTCCAAGCTGATTCAGTACGGTCTCGACCAGCGTGCTGGCGAAGTCCTGTTCTCGCCAAGTCACCATGACTTGAGCGCGCGCGAGCTGGCTGACTGGATTGTCGCGGACAACCTGCCGGTGCGCCTGCAATTGCAGCTGCATAAATATCTTTGGAACGACGAGCCGGGGCGCTGAAATGACTGAGCAACTGAACACTACTGAAAAACGTGCGGTCATCCTGCTGTCTGGCGGTCTGGACTCGGCAACGGTCGTGGCGATGGCCCGTGCTGACGGCTACAGCTGCTACACCATGAGTTTCGACTATGGTCAGCGCCACCGCGCCGAGTTGCACGCCGCTGAGCGTGTAGCGCGTGATCTGGGCGTCATCGAACATAAAGTGATTGGCCTGAACCTGAACGGCATTGGTGGCTCGGCATTGACCGACAGCTCCATCGATGTACCTGAGGCGCCGAGTGAAGGTATCCCGATCACTTACGTGCCGGCCCGCAATACGGTGTTCCTGTCTCTGGCATTGGGCTGGGCCGAAGTGCTCGGCGCGCGCGACATTTTCATCGGCGTGAATGCGGTGGATTATTCCGGTTACCCGGATTGCCGTCCCGAGTTCATCGAAGCCTTCGAGCGCATGGCTAATCTGGCGACTAAGGCTGGGGTAGAGGGGAACGGTTTCCGTATCCAGGCGCCGCTGCAAAACCTCAGCAAGGCGCAAATTGTCCAGGCCGGCGTGAAGCTTGGCGTCGACTATGCACTGACGGTTTCCTGCTATCAGGCGGACGATAACGGCCGTGCATGCGGCAAGTGCGACAGCTGCCGTCTGCGTGCCGAAGGCTTCCTGGCGGCCGGAATCAGCGACCCAACCGTTTATTTTTGATTTATTTCAAATTAGGTGTTGAATAGTCCTTAAAAATCAGTATTATACGCGCCACCACACAGCGGGTCGTTAGCTCAGTTGGTAGAGCAGTTGGCTTTTAACCAATTGGTCGTAGGTTCGAATCCCACACGACCCACCATTTTAAAAAATCTGGAAGGCCCACGTAAGTGAGGATTTCCGGGTTTTTTTTTGCCCGCGATTTGAGCCTGGCTCAATCCGGGTGTTGCACCGCGTGACGCAGGTCAGAATGATCTTTTGCATCTCGGGGATATTCTGTAGCCTTGCGCAGCTTCAACGCTGTCCATGCCTGATGAATACTCACTCTCCCGGCGGTACCTTCTGTGGTCCGGAGCCGGGTGTATACTCGACTTTCGCGCGAAAGCGCCCGTAGGTCTTGCGATCATGACGCAAATTTCAGAACGCCTTCTGGTACAAGCCCACCTCGACGCCAAACAGCCCAAACCGCTGAGCGCCGAAGAACAAGCCCATTACCGCGCCGCCATCGCCGCCGAGCTCAAGGCTCAGGACGCGGTGCTGGTTGCCCACTTCTATTGCGATCCGATCATTCAGGCCCTGGCCGAAGAAACCGGTGGCTGCGTTTCCGACTCCCTGGAAATGGCCCGCTTCGGCAACGCTCACCCGGCCAAGACCGTGGTGGTTGCCGGTGTGAAGTTCATGGGCGAGACCGCAAAAATCCTCAACCCGGAAAAACGCGTGCTGATGCCGACCCTGGAGGCGACCTGCTCGCTGGACCTGGGTTGCCCGGTCGACGAGTTCTCGGCGTTTTGCGATCAGCACCCGGAGCGCACGGTGGTGGTGTATGCCAACACCTCGGCAGCGGTGAAGGCGCGGGCAGACTGGGTGGTGACCTCCAGCTGCGCGCTGGAGATTGTCGAGAGCCTGATGGATAACGGCGAAACGATCATCTGGGGCCCGGACAAACACCTGGGCACCTACATTCAGCGCAAGACCGGCGCCGACATGCTGCTCTGGGACGGTGCCTGCATCGTTCACGAAGAGTTCAAGGCCAAGCAGCTGGAAGACATGAAAGCCCTGTATCCGGACGCCGCGATTCTGGTGCACCCGGAGTCGCCGACAGCGGTGATCGAGTTGGCCGACGCGGTAGGCTCCACCAGCCAGCTGATCGCCGCTGCGCAAAGCCTGCCGAACAAGACCCTGATCGTTGCGACCGACCGCGGCATTTTCTACAAAATGCAGCAGCTGTGCCCGGACAAGGTCTTCATCGAGGCGCCTACCGCCGGCAACGGCGCGGCATGCCGCAGTTGCGCGCATTGCCCGTGGATGGCGATGAATACGCTTGAGCGCACGCTACAGTGCCTGCGTGAGGGCTCAGGCGAGATCTTTGTCGAGCCGGCGCTGATCCCTCAGGCGATTCGCCCGCTCAAGCGCATGCTCGACTTCACCGCGGCAGCGCGGATGAAGCTGGCGGGTAACGCCTGATTATCTGTGGCGAGGGAGCTTGCTCCCGCTCGGCGGCGCAGCCGTCGTAAAGTCCTGCATGCACTTTTAACCGGCAAATCGAGTTGGCAGTTTTAGGGGCGCTTCGCGCCCCAGCGGGAGCAAGCTCCCTTCGCCACAGGGTTTGGCGTTTAGGGGAGTTATTTTTTCTTCTTCGGGATCCGTACCAGCTGGCTGTTGGAGTACATGTCGTGCCAGCTGCGCTTCTGCTTGTCGAAGAGTACCCAGAAGAACCCCAGGCCTGCGCACAGCAAGGATGCAATCGACACCACAAAGCGCAACAGCGCCTGCCACAGGCTGATTGCCGAGCCGTCGGCGTTCTGTACGCGGATGCACCAGACCTGCATGCCGAGGGTCTGGCCGGACCAGGTCCAGAATTTGGCAAAGAAGCCAAACAGCACGAACAGCAGGATGGTCGAGAACAGCGGATCGCCATCCAGCGCGCCGGCCTCGGTCAGGGCGCGCATCTGCTCTTCGCCGATGATTGCCATCTGCACCATCTTGTAGATACCGCCCGTGACGATCAGCAGGGCAGTGCACAGCAAGAAGTCGTAGAACATCGCTGCCAGGCGACGGCCCAGGCCGGCGATGGGGAATTCACCCTGAGGGCTTAGCAGGTGTTTCGACATGGGGTGGCTCTCGGCTGAAAAAGAAGCCATTTTACGGAATTGCGCGCACAAAAAAGCCCCTGATGTCAGCATCAGGGGCTTTTTCGTTACAGAAGATCAGCCTTCTGCTTGTACTTCGTCAGCTTGCATGCCTTTCTGGCCCTGCACAGCGATGAAAGTGACTTTCTGGCCTTCTTTCAGGCTCTTGAAGCCGCTACCTTGAATGGCGCGGAAATGCACGAACAGATCCGGACCGCTTTCTGGAGTGATAAAACCAAAACCTTTCTCGTCGTTAAACCACTTGACGGTGCCGCTCTGACGTTGGGACATTTCTTATTTCCTTTGACGCAAAAATTGATGACAGCCTCTTTCTCATGAAAGAGTACTGGAGCTGGTTGCAGGAGAGTAAGAGGCGTCGAACGGGATGTAGCTAACTTGTAGGCTACTGCCCAGGTCACGATTCCAAGCGACCCATGCAAACACAGTGAACAAACTCTACGCCAACTACGGGAGAAAAAACAAGCCCCGTGGAAGCCGCGTATTGCTTGGCTTGATGACTGTTTCACAGGATGGATAGTGCGGCTTATTCGATAGTGTTGTTCAATTGTTTTCGATTGATATAAGTCAAGTTCACAATCGAAGTGCCTGATCCAGGTATGCACTGTTTTATGGCGGTTGCGTTACAGATTAGTGCACTGTTACGCAACCGCGTTACTTATAGGAACAGTCAATCAACCGCGATAGTAGCGTTGTGGAACAAATGGCATTTTGCTTACAAGCAAAGGCACCTTTTTCCCACGTACAATCGCCCAAACCTGGGTATCGAGTGCGATGTAAGCGCTGTCGAGGTAACCCATGGCCAAAGGACCGCCCAAGGTCGGCCCGAAGCCGCCGCTGCAGACGCTGCCAATGATTTCGCCCGCTTCGTTGACGATTTCCGCACCCTCGCGCACCGGAGTGCGTTCCTGAGGCAGCAGGCCGACGCGTTTACGGCTGACACCGTTTTGTTGCTGGGCGAATACGGTCTCGGCGCCCGGGAATCCTCCGGCACGCGCCCCGTCGGCACGCCGTGGCTTGGAGAGGGCCCACAGCAGGCTGGCTTCGATCGGTGTGGTGTCGATGTTCATGTCGTGGCCGTAGAGGCACAGGCCGGCTTCCAGGCGCAGCGAGTCACGGGCGCCGAGGCCGATGGCCGCGACTTCCGGCTCGGCCAGCAAGGCCCGAGCGAGGGCTTCGGCATTGACGGCCGGCACGGAGATTTCGAAACCGTCTTCACCGGTGTAGCCCGAACGGCTGACAAAGCAGTCGACGCCGAGCAAGGTCACGCGGGTGAACTGCATGAACGTCATCTTCGCCACTTCAGGGGCCAGGCGCGCGAGCACGGTCACCGCGGCTGGGCCTTGCAGGGCGAGCAGGGCGCGTTCTTCGAACAACGGCTCGATGCTGCATTGATCGCCGATGTGTTGGCGCAGGTGTGCCAGGTCCTGGTCCTTGCAGGCGGCGTTGACCACCAGGAACAACTCGTCGTTCCCGAGGTTGGCGACCATCAGGTCGTCGAGGATGCCACCGTTCTGGTTGGTGAACATCGCATAGCGCTGCATGCCCACCGGCAGGTCGATGATGTCCACCGGCACCAGGGTTTCCAGGGCCTTGGTGGCGTTGGCACCGGTCAGGCGGATCTGGCCCATGTGCGAGACATCGAACAACCCGGCCTGATCACGGGTGTGCTGGTGTTCTTTCATCACGCCCAGAGGGTATTGCACCGGCATGTCGTAGCCGGCGAAAGGCACCATGCGCGCGCCGAGTTCGATGTGCAGCGCGTGCAGAGGGGTTTTCAACAGTTGTTCGGTGGACATATGCAGCTCCTGAAAATTGTACTGATGCAGATGCGTTCGCATCAGCACTCGATAATGTTGACCGCCAAACCGCCACGGGCGGTTTCCTTGTATTTGCTTTTCATGTCGGCGCCGGTCTGGCGCATGGTGCGGATGACCTTGTCGAGGGAGACGAAGTGTTGACCGTCGCCGCGCAGGGCCATGCGCACCGCATTGATGGCTTTGACCGAGCCCATGGCGTTGCGCTCGATGCACGGCACTTGCACCAGTCCGCCAATCGGGTCACAGGTCAGGCCGAGGTTGTGTTCCATGCCGATTTCGGCGGCGTTTTCCACTTGCTGCACCGTGCCGCCGAGCACTTCGCAGAGCGCGCCGGCAGCCATTGAGCAGGCCACGCCGACTTCGCCCTGGCAACCGACTTCGGCGCCGGAGATCGAAGCGTTTTCCTTGTACAGAATGCCGATGGCGGCGGCGGTGAGCAGGAATCGCACCACACCGTCTTCGTTGGCGCCGGGGATGAAGCGCATGTAGTAATGCAATACCGCGGGGACGATCCCGGCTGCACCGTTGGTGGGCGCCGTGACCACGCGCCCGCCGTTGGCGTTTTCTTCGTTGACCGCCAGCGCATACAGGTTGACCCAGTCGAGCACCGACAACGGATCGCGCAGCGACGATTCCGGGTTCTTGCACAGTTGTCGATGAAGGGCGGCGGCGCGGCGTTTGACTTTCAAGCCCCCGGGCAGAATCCCTTCGTTACGGCAACCCGCGGCCACGCAGTCCTGCATCACTTGCCAGATTTTCAGCAGACCGGCGCGGGTTTCCGCTTCCGGACGCCAGGCGCTTTCGTTGGTCAGCATCACCTGGCTGATGGACAGCCCGTAAGTGGCGCAATGGCCGAGCAGGTCCTTGGCGCTTTTGAACGGGAAGGTCAGCGGCGTCGTATCCTCGACGATGCGGTCGGCGCCGGCAGCGTCTTCGTCGACCACAAAACCGCCACCGACCGAGTAATACTCGCGGCTGCGGATCTGGATGCCGGCTGCATCGAAGGCGCGAAAGATCATGCCGTTGGGGTGATAGGCCAATGGCTTGCGAATCATCGCCAGGTGGAGTTTTTCGTTGAATTCAATGACGTGCTCACCGAGCAGGTTCAAGCGACCGCTGCTGCGAATCTCATTCAGGCGAGCGGCGATGTTCTCGGTGTTCACGGTGTCCGGGTGTTCACCTTCCAGACCCAGCAACACGGCCTTGTCGCTGCCGTGGCCTTTGCCAGTGGCGCCGAGCGAGCCGTAGAGCTCGACTTTGACGCAGGTGGTGGCTGCCAACAGGTTTTCACGACGCAGGCCTTCGACGAAGCGCGCAGCGGCGCGCATCGGGCCAACGGTGTGGGAGCTGGAGGGGCCGATGCCAATCTTGAACAGGTCGAACACGCTTAACGACATGGTTGTTCTCCGGTTTCTTGTTATAGGTATTAACGGAATCTGAGGCTTGGCACAGATCCCTGTGGGAGCGGGCTTGCTCGCGAAGGCGGCGTGACAGGCAGCACATTTGGCGGCTGACACACCGCCTTCGCGAGCAAGCCCGCTCCCACAAGGGAGATGCGGTGTTTTTGAAAGTGGGGCGGGATTAGCCGCCCCACTCAGGTTTAAGCGTAGCTTTCGATCGACGGGCAAGCGCAAATCAGGTTGCGGTCGCCGAACACGTTGTCGACCCGACCGACCGGTGGCCAGTATTTGCCTTCGATCAACGAAGCCACTGGATACACCGCTTGCTCACGGCTGTACGGGTGCGTCCACTCGCCAACGATTTCCGCAGCCGTGTGCGGGGCGTTTTTCAGCGGGTTGTCGTCCTTGTCCAGGGTGCCGTTTTCTACTGCGCGGATTTCTTCGCGGATGCGGATCATCGCGTCGCAGAAGCGGTCCAGTTCTTCTTTGGATTCGCTTTCGGTCGGCTCGATCATCAGCGTGCCGGCCACCGGGAACGACATGGTCGGGGCGTGGAAGCCGAAGTCGATCAGGCGCTTGGCAACGTCATCGACGCTGATGCCGCTGCTGTCTTTCAACGGGCGCAGGTCGAGGATGCATTCGTGGGCGACCAGACCGTTGCTGCCGGTGTAGAGCACTGGGTAGTGTTCTTCGAGGCGACGGGAAATGTAGTTGGCGTTGAGGATCGCCAGTTGCGAAGCCCGTTTGAGGCCAGCGCCGCCCATCATGCGGATGTACATCCAGGTGATCGGCAGAATGCTCGCGCTGCCGAACGGTGCCGCGCAGACCGCGCCTTCCTTGCGTTCCATGGCCGCGTGCCCCGGCAGGAACGGTGTCAGGTGCGATTTCACGCCAATCGGGCCGACGCCCGGGCCGCCACCGCCGTGCGGGATGCAGAAGGTTTTGTGCAGGTTCAGGTGCGACACGTCGCCGCCGAACTTGCCCGGTGCGCAGAGACCGACCATGGCGTTCATGTTGGCGCCGTCGATGTACACCTGGCCGCCATTGTCATGAATGATCCCGCAGATTTCGCGGATGCCTTCTTCGAACACGCCGTGGGTCGACGGGTAGGTGATCATCAGCGCGGCGAGGTGCTCGCGGTGCTCGATGGCTTTGGCGCGCAGGTCTTCGATGTCGACGTTGCCGCGGGCATCGCACGCGGTCACGACCACGCGCATGCCGGCCATGTTGGCGGTGGCCGGGTTGGTGCCGTGGGCCGACGACGGGATCAGGCAGATGTCGCGGCGTTCTTCGCCACGGCTCTGGTGGTAGGCACGGATTGCCAGCAAGCCGGCGTATTCACCTTGGGAACCGGCGTTCGGTTGCAGCGAGATCGCGTCGTAACCGGTGGCGGCGCAGAGCATCGCTTCCAGTTCATCGGTCAGTTGCTGGTAACCGGCGCTTTGCGCAGGCGGAGCGAACGGGTGCAGGGCGCCGAATTCGGCCCAGGTCACCGGGATCATTTCGCTGGCGGCGTTGAGTTTCATGGTGCACGAACCCAGCGGGATCATGGTGCGATCCAGCGCCAGGTCCTTGTCGGCGAGCTTGCGCAGGTAGCGCATCAGCTCGGTTTCCGAGTGATAACGGTTGAACACCGGGTGGCTGAGGATCGGCGATTGACGCACCAGTTCAGCCGGGATGTGGCTTTGTACCGAGGCGGCCAGCGCGGCGAAGTCCGGCAGGGCTTTGCCGTCAGCCAGCACGCTCCACAGGGTTTCGATGTCGGCCTGGGTGGTGGTTTCGTCGAGGGACAGACCCAGGCGCTCGCCATCGATGACACGCAGGTTGATGCGCTGGGCGCGGGCCTTGTCGTGCAGGGCAGCGGTGTTGGCGCCAGTGGCCAGGGTCAGGGTGTCGAAGAAGTTTGCTTGCTCAACGTTCAGACCCAGTGCGCTCAAGCCTTTGGCGAGGATCGCGGTCAGGTGATGAATGCGGTTGGCGATCTGCTTCAAGCCTTTAGGGCCGTGATACACGGCGTACATGCTGGCGATGTTGGCCAATAGCACTTGGGCGGTGCAGATGTTGCTGGTGGCTTTCTCGCGGCGGATATGTTGCTCGCGGGTCTGCATGGCCAGGCGCAGGGCCGGCTTGCCGAAACGGTCCACCGAGACACCGACCAGACGGCCCGGCATGTCGCGCTTGAACGCATCCTTGGTGGAGAAGTAAGCCGCGTGCGGGCCACCGAAGCCCAGCGGCACGCCGAAGCGTTGCGCACTGCCGATGGCCACGTCGGCGCCGAACTCGCCCGGCGGGGTCAGCACGGTCAGGGCCAGCAGGTCAGCAGCGACTGCGACCAGCGCATTAACCGCGTGGAAGCGTTCCGTCAGTTCGCGGTAGTCGAACAGGTCACCGTTGCTCGCCGGGTATTGCAGCAGCGCGCCGAAGAACGCGCTGACATCCGTCAGTTCACGTTCGTCGCCGACCACCACGTCAATGCCCAACGGCTCGGCACGGGTGCGCAGCACGTCGAGGGTTTGCGGGTGGCTGTGGATCGAGGCGAAGAAGGCGTGGCTGCCCTTGTTCTTGCTCAGGCGTTTGCAGAAGGTCATGGCTTCGGCAGCGGCGGTGGCTTCGTCAAGTAGGGACGCGTTGGCGATCGGCAGGCCGGTCAGGTCGCTGATCAGGGTCTGGAAGTTCAGCAGCGCTTCCAGGCGGCCCTGGGAAATTTCCGGCTGGTACGGGGTGTAGGCGGTGTACCAGGCCGGGTTTTCCAGCAGGTTGCGCAGGATCGGCGACGGCGTATGGCAGTTGTAGTAGCCCTGGCCGATGTAGGTCTTGAACAGTTGGTTCTTGGCGGCGATGGCTTTGATCGAGGCCAGGGCCTCGGCTTCGCTCAAGCCGTCTTCCAGTCCGAGAACGCTGGTGCCTTTGATGCTGTCGGGGATGACGCTGGCGCTCAGGGCTTCCAGCGAGTCAAAGCCGAGGCTGTTGAGCATGGCTTGCTCATCGCCCGAACGCGGGCCTATGTGGCGCGCGATGAATTCGTTGGCGGTGCTTAGATTTACTTGAGTCATGGCGGCTCCTCAGGCTTCGGCGTTGGCTTTGATCAGACGGTCGTAAGCGTCTTGATCCAGCAGATTGGCGACAGCCGAGGCGTCGGTAGGCTTGAAGCGGAAGAACCAGCCTTCGCCCAGCGGATCTTCGTTGACCAGTTCAGGGCTGCTGTCCAGCGCCGGGTTCACTTCCAGCACGTCACCGTTCAGTGGCATGTACACGCCGCTGGCAGCTTTTACCGATTCCACGGTGGCTGCTTCAGCGCCTTGTTCGTAGGACTGCAGCTCAGGCAGTTGTACGAAAACCACGTCGCCCAAGGCGTTCTGTGCGAAGGCGGTGATGCCGACCGTAACGCTGCCGTCAGCTTCGGTGCGCAGCCATTCGTGATCTTCAGTAAAACGCAACTCGCTCATGGAAACTCCTAGGGGGCCAGATTCGTCTGGTGGACGCGATTGAATGCTCGTGCAGGGCAGAGCTGAATGTTCAGTGACTTGACAAGAACGTAGCAAGAACGCGGCCAACGTTTTTTATTCGTTATAAATCAATAGGTTGATGATTATTGCGGGCGAGGTGAAAAACACGACTGTAGCGAAATCGCTACAGATTGAGGCGTGTAAAAAAGCCTATGGGGATCAAAGCCTTGCGTAGCGCAGTTTAATCGAGTGTGTAGCGAAATCGTTCCGCTGTAGCGCATTCAGTACAGGTGGAGGTCGCTTTTGAAGTGGGGTGCGGAGTCATGGCTATCCCTGTGGGAGCGGGCTTGCTCGCGAATGGCGCGCCACGGTCATTCAGATACACCGCGTTATCGTTCTTCGCGAGCAAGCCCGCTCCCACATTTGACCGCGTCAGGTTCAGGCCTTGCCCGGAATCCCGTACTTGCGCAATCGATGGGCAATGGCGGTGTGCGAGGTCTGCAGGCGGCTGGCCAGTTGGCGGGTCGAGGGGTAGTTGACGTAGAGCTTTTCCAACAGGGTTTTCTCGAACGCTTCCACGGCCTGCTCAAGGCTGTCGACATCCACGTCGCTTTCGCGCGCTACCGAGGTGCCGGCGATGTCCAGGTCGCCGATGTCCACCAGGCTGCTTTCGCAAATGGCCGCGGCGCGGAAGATCACGTTCTGCAATTGCCGCACATTGCCCGGCCAGCGGTTGCCGAGCAGGGCTGGATACGTGCCGGGCGCGAGACGACAGACCGGGCGCTGGATCTGCGCGCAGGCCTGCTGCATGAAGTAGCGCGCCAGCAACAGGATGTCCTGACCGCGTTCCCGCAGTGGCGGGACTTCTACGTTGAGCACGTTGAGGCGGTAGAACAGGTCTTCACGGAACGTGCCTTCGCTGACCATTTTTTCCAGGTTGCGGTGGGTGGCGCTGAGGATTCGCACGTTGACCTTGACCTCGCGATCGCCACCAACTCGACGGAAGCTGCCGTCGTTGAGGAAACGCAATAATTTGGCCTGCAAGTACGGCGACATTTCGCCGATCTCGTCGAGGAACACCGTGCCTTGGTTGGCCAGTTCCATCAGGCCTGGCTTGCCGCCACGCTGAGCGCCGGTGAAGGCGCCGGGGGCGTAGCCGAACAGCTCGCTTTCGGCGAGGTTCTCCGGGAGTGCCGCGCAGTTCAATGCCAGAAACGGCGCGCTGTGTCGGGCGCTGATGGCATGGCAGGCGCGGGCCACCAGTTCTTTGCCGGTGCCGGTTTCACCCTGGATCAGCAGCGGAGCATCAAGTGCCGCCACCCGTTGTGCACGGGCCTTAAGGGTGCGGATCGCCGGGGACTCACCGAGCAACGCATCGAAACCTTCGGCGTGATCGTGGTGCAACGCCGAGAGTTGCTCACCGATGCGGTTGGGTTGATACAAAGTCAGCAGGGCGCCGGCATCGGTGATGGGCGTAGCGTCCAGCAGCAAGGTCTGGCCGTTGACGGTGATCTCGCGCAAAGGCAGGCGGAAGCCGTTTTCCAGCAGCGTGTCCAGCAGCGCCGGATCGCTGAACAACTCGGCGACGCTTTCCCCGGCCGGTTCACGGCCGTACAAGGCAATCAGTGCCGGGTTGGCCAGCAACACGTTGCCGGCGCTATCGAGGGCCAGCACCGGATCGGTCATCGCCGCCAGCAGCGCATCGAGTTGCAGGTGCCGACGTTGGCCGGGAAGAATGTCGACCACCGTCACCGCTTGCACGCCGCGCACATTGAACAGCGCATCGCTCAGTTCTTCGAGCACTTGCGGGCTGAGGGTCGGCGCATCGATGTAAACGTTCGGCGGCACCATTTCCACCGCATCCAGGTTGAGATTGCGCCCACCGAGCAAGGCCAGGACTTCCTGGGTGATGCCGACGCGGTCGATGAAGCTGACGTGGATACGCATGGGACGGTTCAGTGTTCTGGAGTGCGGAGGGTGGCAAGTATGCCTTGGAGCGGGGTAATGGTGAAATCCTGCGCAGGACTTCACCTCAACACCGAACCAATGTGGGAGCGGGCTTGCTCGCGAAAGCGGTCTGACATTCAACGTTGATGGCGACTGAGACACCGCTTTCGCGAGCAAGCCCGCTCCCACAGGGAAGTGTGGGTTATTACAGGTGTTCAGGCTTCACCGGATCACCGGATTTCACGTCAAGCTGCTTGCGTACGTCTTCGAACATTTCGTCGTAGTACTTGTGCAACGAGCTGATGTTGGCAGTCTTGGGCATGCCGTATTTCTGTGCGATGCGCGTGGCGTGTCGAGCAAAGTCGAAGGCCTGGTCTTTGGCCAGGAAGAAGTCTTCCTTCAGGTCCTTGCCCTCGACCGAACCATGCACCGTGAAAAGCATGCCTATACCTTCCTTGGGGTCGGTGGCGATCGCATAGTCGATGCACAGGTTGTAGCTGAAGTCGTCCTTGTTCAGTGCATGGCGCTCGATGTGCAAGTGACCGGGCTCAAATATGGCCATGGACATCTCCTTCAAAGGCGTTGAAACGGGGCAGGTTCAAGTCCTGCCCGGTTGGATTTACAGGTAAGTGATACCAGGTTCAGCCGTGCTGATTCGGGTGCCGGCCCTACCCTGGACGATCGCTTCGATGTCCGAGAGTGAACCGATCACCGCGACTTTGCCAGTGTTGCGGGCGAACTCGCAGGCAGCCTGGACCTTCGGCCCCATGGAGCCGGCGGCAAAATCGAGTTTTTCGATGTCGTCCGGGTGGGCCCGGGCGATGGCTTTCTGGGTCGGCTTGCCAAAGTCGATAAACGCGGCGTTGACGTCGGTGGCGATCACCAGCAAGTCACTTTCCAGTTGTTCGGCCAGCAGCGCCGAGCACAGGTCTTTATCGATCACCGCTTCCACGCCCTTGAGCTTGCGGTGCTCGTCGTACATCGTCGGAATGCCGCCACCGCCTGCGCAGATCACGATGCTGCCTTTTTCCAGCAGCCACTTGACCGGGCGGATTTCGAAGATGCGCTTGGGTTTCGGGCTGGCCACCACGCGACGGAACTTGTCGCCGTCCGGGGCGATGGCCCAACCTTTTTCGGCGGCGAGCTTTTCTGCTTCGGCCTTGGAATAGACCGGGCCGATGGGCTTGCTCGGGTGTTGGAACGCCGGGTCATTGGGGTCGACTTCGACTTGGGTCAGCAGGGTCGCGAAGGGCACTTCGAAGTCCAGCAGATTGCCCAGTTCCTGTTCGATGATGTAGCCGATCATCCCATCGGTTTCAGCACCCAGCACGTCCAGCGGATAAGGGCTGACAGAGGTGTAGGCGGCCGCTTGCAACGACAGCAGACCGATTTGCGGGCCATTGCCGTGGGCGATCACCAGTTGATTGCCGGGATGGATCTTGGCGATCTGTTCCGTGGCGACGCGGATATTGCCGCGTTGATTGTCCGCGGTCATGGGCTCACCACGGCGGAGCAGGGCGTTACCGCCCAGTGCAACGACGATACGCATAATGCAATCCTTCTAATCAGAGAAGTTGCGAGCGACGCGGTTCCCCCTGTCGGAACACGGTCAATGGGGGAGCGGGCTTGCTCGCGAAGACGGACTGACATGCACCATTGATGTCGACTGATACACCGCTTTCGCGAGCAAGCCCGCTCCCACATTCAGGCCGGTTCCGACAGGGAAACCGTGTTGATCGTTAAATATCCGCCAGCGCCGAGACCAGGATCGCCTTGATGGTGTGCATGCGGTTTTCCGCTTGCTCGAAGGCGATGTTGGCGGGCGATTCGAATACTTCTTCAGTCACCTCAACGCCGTTGGCCAGGTGCGGGTAGCGCGCCGCAATGTCCTTGCCGACCTTGGTTTCGCTGTTGTGGAACGCCGGCAGGCAATGCATGAATTTCACCCGGGGATTGCCCGAGGCTTTCATCATTTTAGCGTTGACCTGGTACGGCAGCAGTTGTTCGATGCGCTCGTCCCACGCTTCGACCGGCTCACCCATCGACACCCAGATGTCGGTATGAATGAAGTCCACACCCTTGACCGCTTCGGCAGGGTCTTCGGTGATGGTAATGCGTGCGCCGCTTTCTTCTGCGAAGGCTTTGCACTGATCGATGAAGTCCTGATGGGGCCACAGCGCTTTCGGTGCGCCGATGCGTACGTCCATGCCGAGTTTGGCGCCGATCATCAGCAGCGAATTGCCCATGTTGTAGCGCGCATCACCAAGGTAGGCGTAGCTGATGTCATGCAGCGGCTTGTCGCTGTGCTCGCGCATGGTCAGGGTGTCGGCGATCATTTGCGTTGGATGGAACTCGGCGGTCAGGCCGTTGAACACCGGCACGCCAGCGAACGTGGCCAGCTCTTCGACGATTTCCTGTTCGAAGCCGCGGTACTCGATGGCATCGAACATCCGTCCGAGAACGCGGGCGGTGTCTTTCATGCTTTCCTTGTGGCCGATCTGCGACGACACCGGGTCGATGTAGGTGACGTGAGCTCCTTGGTCATGGGCCGCGACTTCGAAGGCGCAACGGGTGCGGGTCGAGGTTTTTTCAAAGATCAGCGCGATGTTCTTGCCTTTGAGGTGCGGCTGTTCGGTGCCAGTGTACTTGGCACGTTTCAGGTCGCGGGACAGGTCCAGCAGGTAGTGCAACTCGCGATTGGTGTGGTGCATCAGCGAGAGCAGGCTGCGATTACGCATGTTGAAAGCCATGATGTGGATCTCCTTGGATTTCGGTTATCCCCAAGGCCGGCGCTTTATAAGCGCTGGCCCTGGTTTGAAGGTTAATAGTCGATCGGGTCGCGGATGATCGGGCAGGTCATGCAGTGGCCGCCGCCACGGCCACGGCCGAGTTCGCTGGCGCTGATGGTGATGACCTCGACCCCGGCCTTGCGCAGCAAGGTGTTGGTGTAGGTATTGCGGTCGTAGCCGATTACCACGCCAGGTTCCAAGGCCACCACGTTGTTGCCGTCGTCCCACTGTTCGCGTTCGGCGGCGAAGCTGTTGCCGCCGGTTTCGACGACGCGCAGGGCCTTGAGGTTGAGCGCGGCGGCCACGGTGTCGAGGAAGCTGGTTTCTTCGCGGCGGATATCGATACCGCCCGGTTTGCTTTCGTCAGGGCGCAGGGTGAAGGCCACAATCTGGCTGACCACTTCCGGGAAGATCGTCACCAGGTCGCGGTCGCAGAAGCTGAACACCGTGTCCAGGTGCATCGCCGCGCGGGATTTCGGCAGGCCGGCAACGATTACCCGCTCGACCGCTTTGTGCTTGAACAGGTTCAGCGCCAGTTGACCGATGGCCTGACGGGACGTGCGTTCGCCCATGCCGATCAACACCACGCCGTTACCGATGGGCATCACATCGCCGCCTTCCAGCGTGGCGTTGCCGTGCTCCTGATCCGGGTCGCCGTACCAGACCTGGAAGTCGGCGTTGGTGAACTCCGGATGGAATTTGTAGATGGCGCTGGCCAGCAGGGTTTCCTGACGGCGCGCCGGCCAGTGCATCGGGTTCAGCGTGACGCCGCCATAGATCCAGCAGGTGGTGTCGCGGGTGAACTGGGTGTTCGGCAGCGGCGGCAGAATGAAGCTGGAGTGGCCGAGGAAGTCGCGGAACATTTCGATGGTCTTGCCACCGAAGCTGTTGGGCAGGTCATCGGCCGACACGCCGCCAATCAGGAATTCGGCGATCTTGCGCGGCTCGAGGCTGCGCAACCAGGCGTCGACTTCGTGGACCAGGCCGACACCCACCGAGTTGGCGGTGATCTTGCGTTGCAGAATCCAGTCCAGCGCTTCCGGGTTGGCGACGATGTCGGTCAGCAGGTTGTGCATTTCCAGCACGTCGATATCGCGCTCGCGCATTTTGGTGACGAAGTCGAAATGGTCACGCTTGGCCTGGGCCACCCACAGCACATCATCGAAAAGCAGTTCGTCGCAGTTGTTCGGGGTTAGCCGCTGGTGAGCCAGACCGGGGGAGCACACCATGACTTTGCGCAGTTTGCCGGCTTCGGAATGTACGCCGTACTTCACTTTTTCCGTGGTCATTTCAGATCCTCCAGATAACAAAACAGTCGAGTGGTTCAGGTGCTACAGGGTCAGGAAGCCGTCGTAGAGTCCATAGGCCGCCACCAGGGCGCCAATGACTACCGCGGTGAAAATCAGCTTCTCGACGTTGGTGAAAACCGCTTTGCCCAACTCGCGCTTGGCCTTGGCGAACAGGATTGCGCCGGGGGCATAGAGCAGGGCGGACAGCAGCAGGTATTTGATGCCGCCTGCATACAGCAGCCAGATCGCATAGATCAGCGCGATGGCGCCGATGACCAGGTCTTTCTTGCGTTCGGCCAGGGCGTTTTCGTAGCTCTCGCCGCGCACCGCCAGCAGCAGGGCGTAGGCCGCCGACCACAGGTAAGGCACCAGAATCATCGAGGTGGCGAGGTAGATCAGCGACAGGTAAGTACTGGCCGAGAACAGGGTGATAATCAGGAAAATCTGCACCATGACGTTGGTCAGCCATAAGGCATTGACCGGTACCTGTTTGGAGTTTTCCTTACGCAGGAACTCCGGCATGGTGTGGTCTTTGGCGGCGGCGAACATGATCTCCGCACACAGCAGCACCCACGACAGCAATGCACCCAGCAACGAGATGACCAGGCCGACACTGATCAGCACTGCGCCCCAGTGACCGACGACGTGCTCGAGTACGGCAGCCATCGATGGGTTTTGCAGTTTGGCCAACGCCGGTTGAGTCATGATGCCCAGTGACAGCACGTTCACCAGCATCAGGAACAACAGCACGGTGATGAAGCCAATGACGGTGGCTTTACCGACGTCCGAACGTTTTTCCGCCCGGGCCGAAAAGATGCTCGCGCCTTCGATGCCGATGAACACCCAGACGGTGACCAGCATCATGTTGCGCACCTGGTTCATTACGCTACCCAGATCAGGGTTTTTCAGGCCCCAGATGTCGGCGGTAAAGATGTCGAGTTTGAAGGCGAAGATCGCGATCAAGACGAACAGCACCAGTGGCACGACTTTGGTGACCGTGGTCACCAGGTTGATGAACGCCGCTTCCTTGATCCCGCGCAGCACCAGAAAGTGCACGGCCCACAGCAGCAGCGAAGCGCCAATCACCGCCGCCACAGTGTTGCCTTCACCGAAGATCGGGAAGAAATAGCCCAAGGTGCTGAACAGCAGAACGAAATAGCCGACGTTGCCCAGCCAGGCACTGATCCAGTAACCCCAGGCGGACGAGAAACCCATGTAGTCGCCGAAACCGGCCTTGGCGTAGGCGTAGACACCGCCATCAAGGTCAGGCTTGCGGTTGGCGAGGGTCTGGAAGACGAACGCCAGGGTCAACATGCCCACGGCCGTAATGGCCCAACCAATCAGCACTGCGCCGACATCGGCACTGGCGGCCATGTTTTGTGGCAAAGAGAATATCCCGCCCCCAATCATGGAACCTACTACCAGGGCGACTAAGGCGCCGAGTCGTAGTTTTCCGGAAGATTCAGACATGCATGACTCCATTGTCGGAGAAGAGAGGCCACACTCTAAATCCGCTCGCTGACAGGACAGCTGATCTGGATCAGTTGATGGCCACATTCCATTGTTAATGACTGATGTGTAAATACTTCCTGAATAGAGCGTATGTGCCACAAGAAGCCTGTTCCAGAGGGCTTTTTATAAATTAACCGGGGATGGCTGCTAATAGCTGCGAGCCTTGAAGCTAGTTGTTTTTTCAGAATGCGCAAATTTTGCGCATCTGTTTTCAGTACAGAATTTATGTATCTGGAATGCCCCACAAAACCGGCAAAGTGCCTTCATGGCATAGATGAGAGCATTCTGAATAAGCATTGTTTTTTGCCGTTATTTTATTAACGTCATGCCACGTTGCCTATTTAATGAATTGAACACTTGTTATGGTTTCAAAACATGACAAACAGTCGACTCGAGATGAGAGGTAAGGATGTCGCAACCGGCGCAAACGCTTCGACTTGGCGGGCGGTTGCTGTGAGGTTGTTGCTCGACTATCAGCCGCCTTATGACTGGCCGGCGATGCTCGGCTTTTTGTCGGCGCGGGCGATTGCCGGGATGGAGTCGGTGGTCGATGGTGTGTACTCACGCAGCATCAGCCTGAACGGTGTGCACGGCACGTTCTCGATTACGCCAGCGACTGATAATGCGCTGGAGGTGAGGCTGTGCTTCCCCGATGCGTCAGTCGTGCCCGAGATCATTACGCGGTTGCGGCGGATGTTCGATCTGGACGCGGACTTGCCGCATATCCACCAGCAACTGGCGGTTGATCCGTTGATGGCAAGGTTGATTGCCGAGCGTCCTGGCTTACGGGTACCGGGGACCTGGGACGGGCTCGAACTGGCGATACGTGCGGTGCTGGGCCAGCAGATCACGGTCGGCGCCGCGATCAAGCTGGCGGGTAAGTTGGTGGCGCAGTATGGCGAACCGTTGTCTGCGCCGCTGTCAGGATTGACTCATGTGTTTCCTCAAGCGGCGGTGCTGGCGACAGCGGATCTGGCAACGTTGGGAATGCCGAAAAGCCGTGGGCGGACGCTGTCTGGCGTGGCGCAGGCATTGCTTGACGATCCCTTGTTGTTTGAACCGGGTCGGGACGACGGTATTGCGCGATTGCTGGCATTGTGGGGGATTGGCGACTGGACGGCGCAGTACATCGCGTTGCGACAGATGCGCGAGATGGATGCGTTTCCGTCAGGCGATGTGGGATTGATCAACGCGCTGGCGGCGCTGGAAGGCGGGCCGGTGACGCCGCGCGAGTTGTTGGCCCGTGCCGAGGCTTGGCGACCGTGTCGGGCGTATGCGGCGCAGGTATTGTGGACGTCGTTGGTTCGCATCGATTGATCGTTCCCACGTTCCGGTGGGAACGATCATGGGGGCTCACCATCGCGCCCGATGTGACCCCAATTCCCCGGCCGGAATGGCCCACTGCAACGGCGTGCCGGTAATTTTCAGCGGTACATGCAACCGATGCGCCGGGCCCCAGGGTGTCTGTTCAATCACCATTCCCTGATCGCTGCCATCTTCGGCCTGCAACGCCTCATCCGTCCCCGGACCCTGTTCAACCAGCAACTTTGCCGTGCGCGCCAGAGACAATCGTGCCGAGCCACTGCGTCCGCTACTCAACCGCTCAGCCAACAACTTGATCGCACTGGCCGCCATCAGGTAACCGGTGGCGTGGTCCAGCGCCTGAACCGGCAAGGGTGTCGGTTTGTCCGCCTGCTTCCACTCCATCCCGGCCTCGGCGATGCCGCTGCTCATTTGCACCAGGCTGTCGAAGCCCCGGCGGTTTTGCCAGGGACCGCTCCAGCCGTACGCATTGAGGCAAACGTCGATCAGGCCCGGGGCGAGTTCCTGCCGTTCGGCGGTGCCGTAGCCGAGGCGTTCGAGGGCGTTGGCGCGGTAACCGTGGAGCAGGATGTCGGCGTCCTTGAGCAGGCTTTCGAATACCCCGCGATCGACGCTGTTGTGCAGGTCGAGGCGGGCGCAGCGTTTACCCAAGGTGACTTCCGGAATCACACCCGGTTCGTTCCACTGCGCAGGATCAATGCGCAGCACATCGGCACCCAATCCCGCAAGGAAGCGGCTGGCAACGGGCCCGGCGAGGACGCGGGTCAGGTCCAGCACCTTGATGCCCGCCAGCGGTTGTGCGACCGAACCTTGCCAGGCTTTCGAGCGTTCGCTGTTGCCGGCGGAAAAATCAATCAGTGGCTCGGCGTTGACCGCCAACCCTTGAGGGTGGGACTGCCATTGTGGCCATGAGCGCATTTCAGCGGCGCAACCACCAGCCTCGACTATCGCGTGTTCCAGATCTCTTTTGCTCCATTGAGCGACCTTGGCGGCCATCGCGCTACGATCAAAGCAGTGTCCCAGCACCTGCTCGGCGGCACTGCGGTGATGGGGGGCATTGGTGTGCAGGCGAATCCAGCCGTCCTGGGTCGCGTAGTCCCCTGCGATGGAGTCCCACAACGGTGGCACGTTCCAGCCGATCGGGCGGATCGATGTGGCAAACCAGAAGGAGGCGAGACGACGGTCGACTTCAAGGGCCGGTAACCGACCGGTCTGTTGCCGGAGCAATTCGCTGGCGGCCTGGCCGGCAGCCGCGATGCTGGCGCTGGCGAGGTCCGTCACGGCAAACGTCGAGGGCAGGGCGCCTTTGGAGGTAAAGGTGATCGCAGTAGCGGGCAAGCCGAGCGCGGCTTGAATGGACGTCAGGAAATCAGTCATCGAAGGCCCTCCGGAAGAGAGCACGATCATAGTTCAAAACTGTGGGAGCGGGCTTGCTCGCTCCCACAGGATCGCATTTAGGTCATGCCAATTCAGGAGTTGCAGCGTAAGCCTGTTCCAGCAGCACGGTGAAGCGGTTGAAGGCGTCGATGGCGCCTTTTTCGACTGTGGCTTCTTCTTCGGCACTGAACTCAAGACCGTCGAGGGTTTTGACGAAGCGTTTCCAGCCTTCGGCGCGGCCACCGGCAGGTTCTCCCAGGTGACGGGCACCAAAGGTTTCGCTCAAACCCAGGCTAACGGCACGCTTGATCAGGAACGCGGCACCGAGTTTCGACCCTTCGGAGACGAAGATCCAGCCCAGGGCTTCGGCCTTGCCCGGGTTTTTCACGGCACCGGCCACCGGGGCCGGGACGTCGGTTTCCAGGTCAGCCAGGTCAGCCTTGGCGGCGTCGGCACGGCAACGCTGCGGCAGGTCCGGGACGATGGCGATCAGCTCGGCATCGTTGTACAGCGACACCAGTTCTGACTGGAACAGGTACTGGGCAACCACGAAGCGGGCGAAGTTGGCTTGGGTTTCGAACGGTGCATGAGCTTTCACCAGCGCGTCGAGCTTGCTGTGTGGCTCATTAGTGATCTGGTTCAGGCGTTGCGAGCGCAGGCTCGGGCGTTCAGAGGTGTGGGCAGCGGTCATGAAGAGGTCCTTGAGAATGAAAGGCGCGTTGTAACTGGACGAACCAGACGACGCGACAGCGTAAAAAATCCTCACTGCGCTATGGTCTGAAAGCGCAGTGAGGCCCGACTGGATCAGATGTCCCAGATCAGGTTGATCGCGAAGTTGCGGCCGGGCTCGGTCAGGCGATCAAGGTTGGCCGGGCTGAGCACGGCGGCTTCACCGACGCTGTCGTAACCGCGCACGTTGTCCCACTGCCAGTATTTCTTGTCGGCCAGGTTGTACACGCCAGCGCTGACGGTGACGTCGTCGGTCACTTTGTAGAAACCGCTCAGGTCGACCACGCCATAGCCCGGCGTCTTGAACTGGCTGCTGACGCCATCCGGCGACTTGAAGCTGCTGCTGTCGACGAGGTTTTTCTTCTGCACCAGGGTCCAGCTGAGCAAGGCACCGTAGTTGTCCTGGTCGTAACCCAGGCCGAACACGCCGGTCAGCGGGTTGACCGCGTTGAGCGGCTCGCCGGTGTCGTTGTTGCGACCGTGGGCATAAGCCACCGAACCCCGGGTGTAGAGGCCTTGCGGTGCGCCGAAGGTGTCGAGGTTCAGGCGGCCTTTGAGCTCAACGCCCTTGATGGTCGCGTGCTTGATGTTGTTGCTCTGGAACGTCAGCTCGTTGTAGCCCGGGGTGACGGCGTCTTCGTTGATGAAGTCGCGATACTTGTTATAGAACACCGCTACATCGAAGTGACCGGACTCGAAGATGCCGCGCAGACCGGTCTCGTAGCTCTGGCTTTTTTCCGGCCCCAGATTCGGGTTCGGCTCCACGCGGTAGCCGGTGGTGGTGTTTTCGAAACGGCCATACAGCGCCTTGGCGGTCGGGGTGCGGAAACCTTCGGCGTACTGACCGTACCAAGTGTAGTTGTCGGTCAGGGCGTAGGTCAGGCCGAACTTGGGCGACACGCGATGCCAGGTTTTGTTCTCGTCGCTGACCGAGCCTTTGCCGTCGGCGGCCACGGTGTTGAGGAATTCCTGGGTGATGTGCGGCTTGAGCTGGGTGTAGTCGTAGCGCAGGCCCGGCAGGAAGGTCCATTTGTTCCAGCGGATCTGATCCTGGGCGAACAGGCTGTAGGTGTTGATGGTCGGGTCCGGGAAGTCGCTGGACTTCTTTAGCACATCGCTAGGACTGATCGCGCCGATCGCTGTGCAACCACGGCCAACGGCCAGGCAGGTTCCGCTGCCGCTACGCGAACCGCTGACTTTCTCTTGCTTGATGGTGGTGCCGTAGGTCAGCAAATGGTCGGTTTCACCGATGTTGAAGGCCTTATCGAGCTGTGCGTCGAATACCCACTGCTTTTCTTCATAGAGGGTTTCGCGGCTGCGCATCACATTGCGGCTGAATGGGAAGTAGTTTTCCAGGGTGCTCTGATCGGTCTTGGCGATCTGGTAGTTCAGGCTCCACTTGAGGTGATCGACCAGCAAGGAGTCGAGGGCGAAGCTGTTTTCCAGGCCGAAGCGTTCGCGGGTGATGGTGTCGTTGCCAGTGCGCGAGCGGTACATGCCCATTGGCTGGCCATTGTTGAACGGGCCACCGACGGCGCTTCGCTGGTCGGTGTCGCGGTCGTCCTTGTACTTCTCGTAGGTCAGGCCCAGGCGTGCGTCATCGGCGTAATTCCAGCCGGCTTTGGCCAGCACGTTGGTGGTGCGCACGTCTTCCGGGTTAGCTGCGGTGCGATTGAGCCCCGTGCCGTTGTTGCTGCCGAAGGATTCGGTTTCGTGACCATCACGCTGACTGAAGTGCAGCAAGCCGTCGAACTGCTCGGCGCGCCCGGCGACGCTGGCGGATTTGAGCCAGCTGTCATCAGCAGAGTTGTAGCCGGTTTTCAGGCGGGCGCCGACGTCTTTGCCGGGCTTGATGATGTCGTCCGGGTCGAGGGTGAAGTAGCTGACCGCGCCGCCAATGGCGTTGCTGCCGTAGAGCACCGACGCCGGGCCGCGGAGGATTTCCACGCGTTTGATGATTTCCGGGTCGACGTAGTTGCGCTGGGTCTTGGCGTACGGACCGTTGAAGAAACCGTTGGGCACTTCGACGCCATCGACCTGGGTCAGGACCCGGTCACCGTCGATACCGCGAATGTTGTAGCCGCTGATGCCGCCACGGGTGCCGGTGCCGCCGACCGAAACACCCGGTTCGTAGCGCACCAGTTCCTTGATGGTGTTGACGTTGTCGTGGTCCAGCTCTTCGCGAGTATGAACGGTCACGGTGCTCGGCACGCTGTCGATGCTCTGTTCCTGACGGGTGGCGCTGATGGTCATCTGTTGCAGGGCGAGGGTGCCGCCGACACTGCGTTTTTCCAGCACGATGTTGTGATTGCCCAGTTTGCGATAGCTCAGGTTGGTCCCCACCAACAGGCGATCGAGGGCTTTTTCCGGGGGCAGCGAGCCGTGTACGCCCGGCGAGGCAACGCCTTCGGCCAGTTCAGCCGGCAAGCCGACCTGCCAACCGGTTACGGCGGTAAAGGCATTGAGTGCCGACACCAGTGGCTGCTGGGGAATGGCGAACGAGTAGTCGCCCATGTTGCGGCTCGGTTGTTCGACGGTGGCGGCCATGACCGGTGCCGTGCCGGCCAACAGAATGGCGGCAGTCAGCAGGGACAGCACGCAGGAAGGTGAAGAGGACCGGCGGGTAAGGCGAGAGGACATCGATAGCGCTCCGTGTCGCACGAATCTTATAGGTGCAGATCCGCATCAAAGATGCGAATCAATTGCATTGGCTATAACGAGACGAACGATGAAGCGCTATCGAGTAAAAATAATTCTCATTTAGTTCAGGATCACCAGTGCCGGAAATTCCTCAAGCCTGGCCGAGGTGATGTGGGCCAGCGAGCGCACCACGTCCAGCGGTTGGTCGAGACGGTAATTGCCGGTCACCGCGACGTTGGCCAACTGTTCATTGGTGTTGATGATCCAGCCTGGGTAGTAGCGGCGCAACTCGGCCAGCACTTGGCTCAATGGGCAGTTTTCAAACACCAGTCGGCCCTGGACCCAGGCCAGATCGGTCGCCGGGTCGAGTCTGGCCGGTTGATCGAAGCCATTAGGGCCGATACGAATGCTTTCGCCCGCGCTCAGGCGCACGCGGGCGTTGCTGTGGGTGGTGCGCAAGTCGACGTCGCCGCGTTGCACGCGAACCTGCGCAATGCCGTCCAGGTAACGCACGGCGAACGTGGTGTCGCGCACGCTGGCCGTGACCGGGCCGGCGTCGATTTCCAGTGGCAGGCCGCGATTGGCCGCCACCTCGAAATAGGCCTCGCCCTGATACAGGCGGGCAATGCGCTGCTGTTCGTTGATGGTGCTGGAGAACGCCGAATTGGTATTGAGCAGGACTTTTGAACCATCCTCCAGTTGCAGGCGCTGACGCTCGCCGACCACGGTCAGATGATCTGCCTGAATCCGCATTGGCAGGTTGCTGAAGCTGAACAGCCCGAGGATCAACACTGCCGCCATGGCCAGTGGTTTCCAGTGCGGGCGCAGGCGCTCAAGTTTTGAGACCTTGCGTTTGGTCGTGCTCAAACCCAGCGCGGCTTGCGCGACCTGCGGCCCGTCCCAGATCGCCTGGGCCTTGGCGAATGCTTCGGCGTTGCGCGGGTCGGCGGCAAGCCAGTCGTGGAATTCGCGGCTTTGTTGCTCGCTCGGACTGTCCAGCACGATCAGCCAGTCCAGCGCCTGGTCCATGGCGCTGGTGCTGGCTGAGTCCCGCGCCGGGAGTGGCGGGTGGGAAGGTGGGCTGTCCGTCACGGGTGTTCCTCGGCTGCGTCTGCGCGCGGCTGGTTTTTGATAGGGGGAGTGCAAACGACGGCTAAGGGTAGCAAAGCCTGAGTCATGACGTCGTTGTGCAAAATAATGGCTGGCAGACTCAGTGCTCGTTGAGGCGATCAGCGACACCGACGCAGATTGCCATGATCAGCTTCAGGTCTTTTTGCACGGTGCTCAAGGACACGCTGAGCTGTTCGGCGATCTCCAGATAGCTGTGCCCGTGCAGGCGGCTGAGGATGAAGATCTGCTGTTGGCGCGGGCTGAGTTGGCTGAGGCTGATGTTCAAGCGTTCGAGCAACTGTTCGGCATGGGCGGCGTCCTCGGCACTGCTGAGCGGCGCCGCGATGCTTTGCACGACGTCCAGCGGAACGTCTTCGAGCATCGTTCGGGACTGAATGCGCCGTGCGCGCAAATGGTCCAGCGCCAGGTTGCGGGCGGTTTGAAACACGAAAGGTTCGAGGTGATCGATGGCCCGTTCACTCAACGCGCGGGCCACTCGCAGGTAGGTTTCCTGCAAGAGGTCCTCGGCGGTGCTGTGGTTATTGACCATCCGCTCCAGGGTCCGCAGCAGCGAGACTCGCTGCGCGAGGAAGACATGGTTGAAGCGCGATTGACTCACAGTAGGACCTGATCCATTTCAAGTGAATGATAATGCTTATCATCTACCTGAAAGGTCAAGCGCTACCGGTGAGAATTATTTGCGGCCTTGCAGGTACGCCGGGTAATCGGGGATCCGGTACGCGTGCGGTTGATCCATCAGCGGGCTGCTGAGCAGGTAATCGGCGCTGCATTCATTGCAGGCCACTGGAATGTTCCAGACCGCCGCGACCCGCAGTAATGCCTTGATGTCCGGATCGTGAGGTTGCGGCTCGAACGGGTCCCAGAAGAACACCAGCATGTCGACCCGCTGCTCGGCGATTCGCGCCCCCAGTTGTTGGTCGCCACCCAACGGGCCGCTGATCATGCTTTCAACGGGCAGCCCCAGGCGTTTGCTCAACAGCATCCCGGTGGTGCCGGTGGCCACAAGCTCGTGTTGGGCGAGCTTGTCCTTCTGCCGCTCGGCCCAGTCCAGCAAGAACACTTTGCAGTTGTCATGGGCAACCAGGGCGATGCGTTTGCGCGCCGCCATGGTTTTTTGGGTAAAGCTGATACCGATCATCGGCTGCTCCACGGGTAACCGGCCTTATTCGGCGTTGCACAGGGCGAGGCAGTTATCGAGCATGCGGTTGGAGAAGCCCCATTCGTTGTCGTACCAGGCCAGCACCTTGAGCAGCTTGCCGCTGGACTTGGTGTGATTGGCATCGAAAATCGACGACAGCGGGTTGTGGTTGAAGTCGCTGGAAACCAGCGGCAGGGTGTTGTAACCAAGGATCTTCGAGTGCTGGCTGGCTTCTTTGAGCAATGCGTTGACCTCGCCAGCGCTGGCTTCGCGCTTGAGCTGCACGGTCAGGTCCACCAGCGACACGTTGATCACCGGCACGCGCACCGACATGCCGGTCAGTTTGCCAGCCAGTTCCGGCAGCACCAGGCCCACCGCTTCGGCGGCGCCAGTCTTGCTCGGGATCATGTTCTGGGTGGCCGAACGCGCACGGTACGGGTCGACGTGGTAGACATCGGTAAGATGCTGGTCATTGGTGTAGGCGTGGATGGTGGTCATCAGACCGCTTTCGATGCCCAGCTCGCGGTGCAACACCTGAGCCACCGGGGCCAGGCAGTTGGTGGTGCACGACGCATTGGAAATGATCTGATGCGATTGGCGCAGGATGTCGTGGTTGACCCCGTACACCACGGTGGCGTCGGCGCCTTTGGCCGGGGCCGAGATAATCACTTTGCGCGCGCCAGCGCTAATATGGGCAGCGGCTTTGGCACGGTCGGTGAACAGACCGGTGCATTCGAACACGACGTCGACCTTCTCGGCAGCCCACGGCAATTCGGCCGGGTTGCGAATGGCGCTGACCGAAATCCGGTCGCCGTTGACGGTCAGGCTTTCCTGATCGTGCTGCACATCGGCATCGAAGGTGCCGTGCACGGTGTCGTACTTGAGCAGGTGGGCGTTCATCGAGCTATCGCCCAAATCGTTGATGGCGACGATCTGTAAATCCTGACGGTAGCCTTGGGTATACAGTGCGCGAAGGACATTGCGGCCAATGCGGCCAAAACCATTGATTGCAATTCGTAGAGTCATATGAAAAGCGCCTTCGTCATATTTGTTGTTGGAATTACAAGATTATTCGCAAAAAAATAGAAAACAAGCCTTTTTAGTGGCAATATTTTGTTTTATCTACAACGAGTGACCTGAATCAACTGGTCCGAGTGGTCAAGAAAACCGTCAGCGCGTCACGCGTCGATGCCTCTTGATCAGCATAGACACGAACAGGTCGCCACATCCGTTAGCCTGGAGTTCTACACATGCATCCCCGCGTACTTGAGGTCACTGAACGGCTTGTCACCCGTAGCCGCGCTACCCGTGAGGCCTACCTTGCACTGATTCGCGGCGCCGCCAGCGATGGCCCGATGCGCGGCAAGCTGCAATGCGCCAACTTCGCCCACGGCGTGGCCGGATGTGGCACCGAAGACAAGCAAAGCTTGCGGATGATGAACGCCGCCAACGTGGCGATTGTTTCGTCATATAACGACATGCTCTCGGCGCATCAGCCGTACGAGCACTACCCGGAACAAATCAAACACGCATTGCGCGAGATCGGTTCGGTCGGCCAGTTCGCCGGCGGCGTGCCGGCCATGTGTGACGGCGTGACCCAAGGCGAGCCGGGCATGGAACTGGGCATTGCCAGTCGTGAAGTGATCGCGATGTCGACCGCTGTCGCGCTGTCGCACAACATGTTCGACGCGGCAATGATGCTCGGCATCTGCGACAAGATCGTGCCGGGCCTGATGATGGGCGCGCTGCGTTTCGGTCATCTGCCGACGATTTTCGTTCCGGGTGGGCCGATGGTGTCGGGCATTTCCAACAAGGAAAAAGCCGACGTGCGCCAGCGCTACGCCGAAGGCAAGGCCAGCCGCGAAGAGCTGCTGGAGTCGGAAATGAAGTCCTACCACAGCCCTGGCACCTGTACCTTCTACGGCACCGCCAACACCAACCAGTTGCTGATGGAAGTCATGGGCCTGCACTTGCCGGGCGCGTCCTTCGTCAACCCGAACACCCCGTTGCGTGATGCCCTGACCCGTGAAGCTGCGCACCAGATCACCCGCCTGACCAAGCAAAGCGGCAACTTCATGCCGATCGGCGAAATCGTCGACGAGCGTTCACTGGTCAACTCGATTGTTGCGCTGCACGCCACCGGCGGCTCGACCAACCACACCCTGCACATGCCGGCCATCGCCATGGCGGCCGGTATTCAACTGACCTGGCAGGACATGGCCGACCTCTCCGAGGTGGTGCCGACCCTGAGCCACGTCTACCCGAACGGCAAGGCCGACATCAACCACTTCCAGGCCGCGGGCGGCATGTCGTTCCTGATCCGCGAACTGCTGGAAGCCGGTCTGCTCCACGAAGACGTCAACACCGTGGCCGGCCATGGCCTGAGCCGCTACACCCAGGAACCGTTCCTGGAAAACGGTGAGCTGGTCTGGCGCGAAGGTCCGATCGAAAGCCTCGATGAAAACATCCTGCGTCCGGTCGCCCGTGCGTTCTCGCCAGAAGGCGGCCTGCGGGTGATGGAAGGCAACCTCGGTCGCGGGGTGATGAAAGTCTCGGCCGTGGCACCGCAACATCAAGTGGTCGAAGCACCGGCGATGGTCTTCCAGGATCAGCAGGACCTGGCCGATGCGTTCAAGGCCGGCCTGTTGGAGAAGGACTTTGTCGCGGTGATGCGCTTCCAGGGCCCGCGCTCCAACGGCATGCCGGAACTGCACAAGATGACGCCGTTCCTTGGCGTGTTGCAGGACCGCGGCTTCAAGGTTGCGCTGGTGACTGACGGGCGGATGTCCGGCGCGTCGGGGAAAATCCCGGCGGCGATTCACGTCAGCCCGGAAGCCTTTGTCGGTGGTGCTTTGGCTCGCGTGCAAGAGGGCGATATCATCCGCGTCGATGGCGTCAAAGGCACCTTGCAGCTGTTGGTGGACGCCGATGAATTTGCCGCTCGCACACCGGCCAAAGGCCTGCTGGACAACGGCATTGGTTGCGGTCGCGAGTTGTTTGGCTTCATGCGCATGGCCTTCAGCTCGGCAGAGCAGGGCGCCAGCGCCTTTACCTCTGCCCTGGAGACCCTTAAGTGAAACTAGCGCTGGTCGGTGACATTGGTGGAACCAATGCGCGTTTTGCGTTGTGGAAAGACCAGCAACTGGAGTCGATCCAGGTGCTGGCGACGGCCGACTATGCCTGCCCGGAAGACGCCATCGGCGTCTACCTGAGCGGCCTCGGCCTGGCGCCCGGTTCGATAGGCGCGGTCTGCTTGTCGGTAGCCGGCCCGGTCAGCGGTGACGAGTTTCGTTTTACCAACAACCACTGGCGGCTGAGCCGCAAGGCCTTTTGCCAGACCTTGCAGGTCGACCGGCTATTGCTGGTCAACGATTTTTCGGCCATGGCGCTGGGCATGACGCGCCTGCAACCAGGCGAGTTCCGGGTGGTCTGCGAAGGCACGCCGGAGCCATTGCGCCCGGCCGTGGTGATCGGTCCCGGTACTGGCCTTGGGGTCGGCACCTTGCTGGATCTTGGTGAAGGCCGTTGGGCCGCATTGCCAGGGGAGGGTGGACATGTCGACCTGCCGCTGAGCAGTCCGCGAGAAACCCAACTGTGGCAACACATCTACAACGAGATCGGTCACGTCAGTGCCGAAACAGCGCTGAGCGGCGGCGGTTTGCCGCGCGTCTACCGGGCGATCTGTGCTGTCGACGGGCATGAACCTGTGCTCGATACCCCGGAAGCCATCACTGCCGCCGGCCTTGCAGGCGACCCGATTGCCGTGGAAGTGCTTGAGCAGTTCTGCTGCTGGCTCGGTCGGGTGGCCGGCAACAACGTGCTGACCGTCGGTGGGCGTGGCGGTGTCTACATCGTCGGCGGGGTGATTCCACGGTTTGCCGATTTCTTTCTCAAGAGCGGTTTTGCCCGCTGCTTCGCTGACAAGGGCTGCATGAGTGAGTACTTCAAGGGCATTCCGGTCTGGCTGGTGACCGCACCGTATTCCGGTTTGACCGGCGCGGGAGTGGCACTGGAACAGGCTTGATACCTGTGGCGAGGGGGCTTGCCCCCGTTCGGCTGCGTAGCAGCCGTAAATGCAGTTGCCGCGTTTATTCAGGCAAACCGCAGCGACTGTTTTGGGACCGCTATGCGCTCCAACGGGGGCAAGCCCCCTCGCCACAAATGCTCGCACGTCATTAGATTTTCTTAAGGCATAATCCGCCCCAACACTAACAACAAGGATGCCGCCCCGTGAGCTCAGTCAACAAGTCGATTTTGTTGGTCGATGACGATCAAGAGATACGCGAGTTGCTGGACACCTACCTCAGCCGCGCAGGGTTTCAGGTGCGGACCACGCCCGACGGCGCCGGCTTTCGCCAGGCGCTGAACGAGGCGCCGAGTGATCTGGTGATCCTTGATGTGATGTTGCCCGACGAAGACGGCTTCAGCCTGTGCCGCTGGATTCGCCAGCACCCGCGTCAGGCCCAGGTGCCGATCATCATGCTCACCGCCAGTTCCGACGAGGCCGACCGGGTCATTGGCCTGGAACTCGGCGCCGACGATTACCTTGGTAAACCCTTCAGCCCTCGTGAGTTGCAGGCGCGAATCAAAGCCTTGCTACGACGTGCCCAATTCGGTCAGGAGCGCTCTGGCGGCGAGGTGTTGGCCTTCGATGAATGGCGGCTGGACATGGTCAGCCACCGGCTGTTCCACACCGATGGCGAAGAGGTGATTCTCTCCGGCGCCGATTTCGCGCTGCTGAAACTCTTCCTCGATCACCCGCAGGAAATCCTCGACCGCGACACCATCGGCAATGCCACCCGTGGCCGCGACCTGATGCCACTCGATCGCATCGTCGACATGGCCGTCAGTCGTTTGCGCCAGCGTCTGCGCGATACCGACAAACCTCCTCGCCTGATCCGCACCGTGCGCGGCAGCGGTTATCAACTGGCCGCCAATGTAGTCGCCAGCAATGGCCACTGAGTTTTTCACTCGCCTGATACGGCGGGTGCCGGTGCCGCGTTCGCTGCTTGGGCGGATGTTGCTGCTGACTCTGCTCGCGGTGTTGTTCGCGCAGACGCTGTCGAGCGTGATCTGGGTCTCGCAATTGCGTGCCACGCAGTTGGAAGGGCTGGTCACCGCAGCTCGCAGCCTGGCGCATTCGATGACCGCCAGCGTCAGTTACTTTCGTTCCTTGCCGGTGGCGTACCGGCCGCTGGTTCTCGACCAGTTGCGCAGCATGGGCGGCACCCGTTTCGTGGTGACGCTCAACGACAAACCGCTGGAAATGCAGCTGTTGCCGCCGACCCCGCGCAAACAAGCAGTGTTGGCTGCGGTGGATGACGTGTTGCGCGAATCGCTGGGCGCGGACACCAATATCTCCGTGCAATTCGTCAGCCCGGACGATCTGCGGATCTTCAATGGCGGTTTGAAACTCGACGAATTGCCGAGGTCCTGGGCGCACTACGCGTTGACCCTGGAGCCAGTCAATCCACCAGTGCTGGTCACCCAAATCAAACTGGCCCAGGGCGAATGGCTGTACATCGCGTCGCTGTTGCCCGAGCCCTATACCAGTCTGGAAGAGCAGGGCCTGCCGTCGCAGCAGGTCTGGTTTATCGTGCTCACCAGCGGTTTTCTGTTGTTGTTTATTGGCCTGTTGGTGCATTGGCAGAGCCGGCCGCTCAAGCGTCTGGCGCGGGCCGCACGGGACATGTCGCTGGGCGCCGAAGTGGAGCCGGTGGCCGAGGGCGGTGGCAGTGAAGTGGTCGAAGTCGGCCGGGCATTTAACGCCATGCGCGAGCGCATCAGTCGCTACCTGACGGAACGCAGCCAGTTGTTCAGTGCGATTTCCCATGACTTGCGCACCCCCATCACGCGTCTGCGCCTGCGGGTCGAGTTGCTGGAAGACGAGCGGCTGCAAGCCAAGTTCGGGCGTGATCTGGATGAGCTGGAGTTGCTGGTCAAAGGCGCGCTGCAATGCGTCAAGGACACCGACATTCACGAAAACATCGAGCCGGTGGACCTCAATCATGTACTCGATTGCCTGGTCGAGCCTTACCTGGCGCCCAACGGCAATGGTCGCGTAACCCAGCAAGGCCGGGCGTTGGCGCCGTATCCGGGTAAGCCGCTGGCGCTCAAGCGCTGTATTGGGAACCTGATCGACAACGCCCTCAAGTACGGGCAGAACGCCCATCTGCACATCGATGATGATGACAGCGCGTTTATCTTGCACGTCGACGACGAAGGCCCGGGCGTGCCTGAGCAGCGACTGGAGCAAGTGTTCGAGCCGCATTTTCGTCTGGCCGGACAGCAGCAGGGTTACGGGTTGGGGTTGGGCATTGCGCGCAATATCGCCCATAGCCATGGTGGAGAAGTCAGCCTGCAGAATTTGCGCGAGGGCGGACTGCGGGTGACGTTGCAGTTGCCTCGGAGTGCTGATTAGAGACACCGCGTTATCGTTCTTCGCGAGCAAGCCCGCTCCCACATTGGATTTTCGGCGTACACACAATCTGTGTTCGACACGGTCAAGTGTGGGAGCGGGCTTGCTCGCGAAAGCGTCCGACCATTCAGCACGTCACTTTTAGTAAGTGTCACAAGTCAGTGACATACCCGACCCCCTTCGTTACCTGCCCGCCACCGCCCGTTGTTTAGACTCTTCCCAGTCATAACAACAAAAAAAGGCACCCCATGAACACCACCCCACCTGCTTTCAGCAGTTGGCTGAAAGCACCTGCCCATCAGCAATGGCTGGCCGACGAAGGCTTGCGCCTGCTGGCTTTCGCCAAGGCATCGAAGCTGCCTGAAGGCTTCGGCAACCTGGACGAACACGGCCAATTACCGGCTGACGCCCAGGCCCACACCATGAACACCGCCCGCATGACCCACAGCTTCGCCATGGCCCACATCCAAGGCTTGCCGGGGTTTGCCGAGCTGGTGGATCACGGCATCAATGCCCTCAATGGCCCGCTGCGTGACGCCGAGTTCGGTGGCTGGTTTGCGGCGCCCGATCACCGTGATGGCGATACCGGCAAGGCCGCTTATCTGCATGCTTTCGTGGCACTCGCGGCGAGTTCTGAGGTGATTGCCCAAAGGCCCGGTGCAGAGGCGTTGCTCAACGATGCCATCGCGATTATCGAGCAGCATTTCTGGAGCGAAGAGGAGGGCGCGATGCGCGAATCCTTTAATCGCGACTGGAGCGAAGAGGAACCCTATCGCGGTGCCAACAGCAACATGCACGCCACCGAAGCCTTTCTCGCGCTGGCCGATGTCACGCAGGACAGCCGTTGGTTGAACCGTGCCTTGCGGATTGTCGAACGGGTGATTCACCGGCACGCAGCGGCCAACGACTATTTGGTGGTCGAGCATTTTGATCGCGATTGGCAACCGTTGCGCGACTACAACCAGGCCAATCCGGCTGATGGCTTCCGACCGTACGGCATCACGCCGGGCCATGGTTTCGAATGGTCACGACTGCTGTTGCACCTGGAGGCTGCGCGCGGGCAGGCCGGGATGTTAACCCCCGGTTGGCTGGTGAGCGACGCGCAACAACTCTTCGCCAACAACTGCCTTCACGGATGGGACGTCGATGGCGCGCCAGGCATTGTCTACACCCTCGACTGGGACAATCGCCCGGTCGTGCGCCAGCGTTTGCACTGGGTTCATTGCGAAGCCAGTGCCGCCGCCAGTGCCTTGCTCAAGCGCACCGGTGAGGCGCAATACGAAACCTGGTACCGGCGTTTCTGGGAGTTCAGCGACCGCAGCCTGATCGACCGGATTCACGGCAGCTGGCACCACGAACTCGACCCGCAAAACCGCCCGAGCGCGCAGATCTGGGGCGGCAAGCCAGACCTCTATCACGCCTGGCAAGCAGTGTTGATTCCACGCTTGCCGTTGGCACCGAGCATGGCCAGCGCATTAGCTCAAGGCTCTAGTTCGGCACTTATGTAACCATGCAGTGACATTTTGCCGTCGCTTCGTTACCTGCCAAGCGATCTACGCTGTTTAAACTCGTTTGCAGCGCAAGCACCAGACTTGCATGCATAACAACAAGAAAGGTACTGCTAGATGAATGCGATTTCTCGCCTCGCCACTGTCGTTTCTCTTGCCACGCTGTTTCCCCTGACTGCATTTCCTCTCAGCGCCCTTGCCGCCGATTCCAAAGGTTCCGTGGAAGTCGTGCACTGGTGGACTTCGGGTGGTGAAAAAGCAGCGGTCGATGTCCTCAAGGCTCAAGTCGAAAAAGACGGCTTCACCTGGAAGGACGGTGCAGTCGCCGGCGGTGGTGGCGCTACGGCCATGACCGTACTCAAAAGCCGCGCCGTAGCGGGTAATCCGCCAGGCGTCGCGCAAATCAAAGGTCCGGATATCCAGGAGTGGGGCAGCACTGGCCTGCTCAGCACCGATGCGCTGAAAGGCGTTTCCAAAGCTGAAAACTGGGACGGCCTGCTCTCGAAGAAAGTCTCCGATACCGTCAAATACGAAGGCGATTACGTCGCCGTTCCGGTGAACATTCACCGCGTCAACTGGCTGTGGATCAACCCGACGGTCTTCAAGAAAGCCGGTATCGACAAAGCCCCGACCACCCTCGAAGAGTTCTATGCCGCTGGCGACAAACTGAAAGCTGCGGGCTTCATTGCCCTGGCCCACGGTGGTCAGCCTTGGCAGGACAGCACCGTGTTTGAAGACGTGGTGCTCTCGGTCATGGGCCCTGAGGGCTACAAGAAAGCCCTGGTCGATCTGGACCAGAAAACCCTGTCCGGCCCGGAAATGGTCAAGTCCTTCACCGAGCTGAAAAAACTCACCGGCTACATGGACCCCAACCGCGCGGGCCGTGACTGGAACATCGCTGCCGCCGACGTGATCAACGGCAAGGCCGGCATGCAGATGATGGGTGACTGGGCCAAGAGCGAATGGACCGCCGCCCACAAGGTAGCGGGCAAGGACTATCAGTGCGTGCCGTTCCCTGGCACTGAAAAAGCCTTCACCTACAACATCGACTCTCTGGCGGTGTTCAAGCTCAAGGCTGATCGCACCGGCGATATCGCCGCTCAGCAAGACCTGGCCAAGGTCGCGCTGGGTAAAGACTTCCAGAAGGTCTTCAGCATCAACAAAGGTTCGATCCCGGTGCGCACCGACATGCTCAATGACATGAGCGCGGCGGGCTTCGACTCCTGCGCCCAGGCGTCGGCCAAGGACTTCCTGGCTGACGAGAAGACCGGCGGCCTGCAACCGAGCATGGCGCACAACATGGCCACTTCCCTGGCTGTGCAAGGCGCGATCTTCGATGTGGTGACCAACTTCATGAACGACAAGAGCGCTGACCCGGCCAAGGCCAGCGCCCAACTGGCATCGGCCATCAAAGCCGCCCAGTAACACCAGGACCGCCGCGGGCCCGACCTGCGGCCAACCCCAGATCTTCGTCTCCCTGCACGGGCCATGGCTCGTGTTGTGGGGGCGCTCGGTCCGGATTTCACTTCTTCAACTGGATTATCCCGATGAGCTCTGTGGCGGTTTTCAGCAAAGCCTCACCGTTCGACGCACTGCAGCGCTGGCTTCCCAAACTGGTTTTGGCGCCGAGCATGCTGATCGTCCTGGTTGGCTTTTACGGTTACATCATCTGGACATTCGTTTTGTCCTTCACCAACTCCAGCTTCATGCCGAGCTACAAGTGGGTCGGCCTGCAGCAATACGTCCGGTTGATGGAGAACGACCGCTGGTGGGTCGCGAGCAAGAACCTCGCGGTCTTCGGCGGCATGTTCATCGGTATCAGCCTGGTGCTCGGGGTGTTTCTGGCGGTGCTGCTCGATCAGCGCATTCGCAAGGAAGGCTTCATCCGCACCATCTACCTGTACCCGATGGCGCTGTCGATGATCGTCACCGGTACTGCCTGGAAATGGCTGCTCAACCCAGGCCTGGGCCTGGACAAGATGCTGCGTGACTGGGGCTGGGAAGGCTTTCGCCTGGACTGGCTGGTGGATCAGGATCGCGTGGTTTACTGCCTGGTGATCGCTGCCGTATGGCAAGCCTCCGGGTTTGTGATGGCGATGTTTTTGGCCGGCCTGCGCGGTGTCGATCAGTCGATCATCCGTGCCGCTCAAGTCGACGGTGCGAGCCTGCCGACCATCTATTTGAAGATCGTCCTGCCAAGCCTGCGTCCGGTGTTTTTCAGCGCCTTCATGATCCTCGCGCACATCGCGATCAAGAGCTTCGACCTGGTGGCGGCGATGACCGCGGGCGGTCCGGGTTATTCCTCCGACTTGCCGGCAATGTTCATGTACTCCTTCACCTTCAGCCGTGGCCAGATGGGCATCGGTTCGGCGAGCGCGATGATGATGCTCGGCGCGATCCTGGCGATTCTGGTGCCGTACCTGTACTCCGAACTGCGAGGCAAACGCCATGAGTAATCAACTTGGCAAACCAGCCTTGAGCTTTAGCCGCATTGCGATCTACGCGACCTTGTTGCTGGCCGCTGCGGTGTATCTGATTCCGCTGGTGGTGATGTTGCTGACCAGCTTCAAATCCCCGGAAGACATCCGCACCGGCAACCTCTTGAGCTGGCCGCAAGTGATTGATGGCATTGGCTGGATCAAGGCTTGGGACGTGGTAGGTGGCTACTTCTGGAACTCGGTGAAAATTACCGTGCCGGCGGTGCTGATCTCGACCTTCATCGGTGCAATGAACGGCTACGTGCTGTCGATGTGGCGCTTCCGTGGTTCGCAGTTGTTCTTCGGCCTGCTGTTGTTCGGCTGCTTCCTGCCGTTCCAGACCGTGCTGCTGCCAGCCTCGTTCACCGTCGGCAAACTCGGCCTGGCCAACACCACCACAGGGCTGGTGCTGGTGCACATCGTCTACGGGCTGGCGTTCACCACGCTGTTCTTCCGTAACTACTACGTGAGCATTCCGGATGCGCTGGTCAAGGCGGCGCGGCTGGATGGTGCGGGCTTCTTCACGATCTTCGGGAAGATCCTGCTGCCGATGTCGATTCCGATCGTGATGGTCTGCCTGATCTGGCAGTTCACCCAGATCTGGAATGACTTCCTGTTCGGTGTGGTCTTCGCCAGTGGCGATGCCCAGCCAATCACCGTGGCCCTGAACAACCTGGTCAACACCAGCACCGGGGTCAAGGAATACAACGTTGATATGGCGGCGGCGATGATCGCCGGGCTGCCGACACTGCTGGTCTACATATTCGCTGGCAAGTATTTCCTGCGTGGGCTGACGTCCGGCGCGGTCAAGGGGTAGAACATGGCAACTCTCGAATTACGCAACGTCAACAAAACCTACGGCAGCGGCTTGCCGGACACCCTGAAAAACATCGAACTGAAGATCGATGACGGTGAATTCCTGATCCTCGTCGGCCCGTCCGGTTGCGGCAAGTCGACCTTGATGAACTGCATCGCGGGCCTTGAAAACATCAGTGGCGGGGCGATTCTGGTGGATGACGCTGACATCAGCGGCATGAGCCCCAAGGATCGCGACATCGCCATGGTGTTCCAGTCCTACGCGCTGTACCCGACCATGAGCGTGCGCGACAACATCGCCTTCGGCCTGAAGATCCGCAAAATGCCGGCGGCTGAAATCGACGAAGAAGTGGCGCGGGTCGCCAAGCTGCTGCAAATCGAACACCTGCTCAGCCGCAAGCCCGGCCAGCTCTCTGGTGGTCAGCAACAGCGCGTGGCCATGGGCCGTGCGCTGGCGCGGCGGCCGAAGATTTATCTGTTCGACGAACCGTTGTCCAACCTCGACGCCAAGCTGCGGGTCGAGATGCGCACCGAAATGAAACTGATGCACCAACGCCTGAAAACCACCACGGTCTACGTGACTCACGACCAGATCGAAGCCATGACTCTGGGCGACAAAGTGGCGGTGATGAAGGACGGGATCATCCAGCAGTTCGGCACGCCGAAGCAGATCTACAACGATCCGGCCAACCTCTTCGTTGCCAGCTTCATCGGCTCGCCCCCAATGAACTTCATCCCACTGCGTTTGCAGCGCAAGGACGGCCGTCTGTTGGCGTTGCTCGACAGCGGCCAGGCGCGTTGCGAGCTGCCGCTGGGCATGCAGGACGCCGGTCTTGAGGACCGCGAAGTGATCCTCGGCATGCGCCCGGAGCAAATTGTCCTGGCGAACGGCGAGGCCAATGGTTTGCCGACCATTCGCGCCGAAGTCCAGGTTACCGAGCCGACCGGTCCCGATACGTTGGTGTTCGTCAATTTGAACGAAACCAAAGTCTGCTGCCGTCTGGCGCCGGATGTTGCGCCGGCCGTGGGCGAGACCCTGACCTTGCAATTCGACCCATCGAAAGTGCTGCTGTTCGATGCCAAGACGGGCGAACGCCTGGGGACGGCCGGTCAAGCGAAAACCGGGACTCACAGCGACAACGTCGCTCAGTTCAAAGGGCGCTGAAGATCAAGTTGTGGGGGATTCGCGGCGGATGGGGACATCCGTCGCAACCGCTGTAAACCGCGTTAGATAAAAACAGTTAATAACAATAAAGACGAGGATGTAGGGATGAAAAAGAAGAACAACGCTCAGCTTATCTGCCAATTGTCGGCTGTTGCGGTGCTGATCATGGCCGGTAACGTACACGCAGCTGATGCATTCAGCGCCGACTCCAAGTGGATGACGGGTGACTGGGGGGGCGAGCGGACCAAGCTGATCGACCAAGGTATCGACATCAAGGCGGATTACGTCGGTGAAGTGGGCGCCAACCTCCATGGCGGCTACAACCACGACAAGACCGCACGTTACGCCGACCAGTTTGGTCTGGGCGTGGCGCTGGACCTGCAAAAACTGTGGGGCTGGGACAACACCCAGGCCAAGATCCAGCTCACCAACCGTAACGGTCAGAACATTTCCAATGACCGTGTCGGCGACCCGCGTGCCGGCACCTTGAGTTCCTCCCAGGAAGTCTACGGCCGTGGCCATATGGTCCGTCTGACCCAATTGTGGGTCCAGCACCAGTTCCTCGACGGTAAACTGGACGTCAAAGCCGGTTACTTCGGTGAAGGCGAAGACTTCAACACCTTCCCTTGCGAGTTCCAGAACCTGGCGTTCTGCGGTTCCCAGGCGGGTAACTGGGCGACCGGTATCTGGTTCAACTGGCCAGTCATGCAGGCGGCGGTTCGCGTGAAGTACAACATCACGCCTGAGTTCTATGCGCAGATCGGCGCATACAACCAGAATCCATCGCAACTGGAACACGGTAACGGCTTCAAGCTCAGTGGCAGTGGTACCAAAGGCACCGTCTTGCCGGTCGAACTGGTCTGGTCGCCGAAGGTCAACAACCTGCCGGGCGAATACCGCGTGGGTTACTACAAGAGCACTGCCGACGCCAATGACGTCCGTAAAGACGACAATGGCGATGATGCAGCGACCACAGGCAAGGCCTTCCGTAGCCACGACAGCAAGCACGGCTACTGGTTTGTGGCGCAGCAACAACTCACCACCCACAACGGTGATGCTTCTCGCGGTCTGAACGTCGCGGCCAACGCCACTTTCCACGACAAGGACACCAACCTCGTCGACAACTATCAGTCGCTGATGTTTGTGTACAAGGGCCCATTCGACGCACGTCCAAAAGATGACGTCGGGATCGGTTTTGCCCGTATCCATGTCAACGATGACGTGAAGAAAAATGCCGAGTTGGTCAACGCCGCCAATGGTGTCAGCGACTACGACAATCCGCTGTTCTCGCCACTGCGTTCCACCGAGTACAACTACGAGATCAACTACGGTTTCCACGTTACCAACTGGCTGACTGTGCGTCCTAACCTGCAATACATCACTCACCCGGGCGGTGTTGATGAAGTCGACAACGCGCTGGTCGCCGGTTTGAAAATTCAGTCGGTGTTCTAACGCAGCTGCGATAAGCTCCTCTCCATGTGCGCATTTTTGCGGACGGCCAAGGCTGTCCGCTTTTTTTTGGGGCGCCGCACACGACGGTTTTCTGTGGTGAGGGAGCTTGCTCCCGCCGGCCGGTCCGCGCTCGGGCGCAGCAGTCGTAAATCCGCTAAATGTGGTTTAGCTGAAGCAGCGCGATGACTGGTTTTGGGGCCGCTTCGCAGCCCAGCGGGAGCAAGCTCCCTCGCCACAAAAGCGCTGTTGTGACAATGGTGATGAGTACATCCATGATTTTCAGGACCGCGGCACATGCTTGAGCATCCGCTACAACGCTTCTTCAAATCCCTGCGCGAGCGCCCGGTGTTTGCCTGGGAGCGCTATCAGCAGCGTGAGGTGCTGGTGATCGACCATCCGCTGTGTCAGGCGGTGTTCAGTCGTCAGGGCGCGCAGTTGCTGCATTTCCAGCCCACGGGCCAGAAGCCCTGGCTCTGGTGCGCGGCGAAGTGGCCGCAGGTCGGCGCGATTCGCGGTGGCGTACCGGTGTGCTGGCCGTGGTTTGGCCGTCATCCCAGCGAAAATGCCTGGCCGTCCCATGGTTGGGCACGGCTGATCGACTGGAAGCTGATCGACAGCAGCACCGATGACGACGGCGTGCGCCTGCATTGGCAATTGCAGTTGTGTGACTGGCAGGTGGACCTGCATGCGCACTTGGGCGAGCGTATGGATTTACGCCTGAGCACTGAGCATCAGGACAGCCTGCCGTGCCAGTTGAGCCATGCATTGCACGCCTATTGGCGTATTGGCGACGTTGCTGAGATAGCGCTGTCTGGACTCGATGGCGCGCAAGGTTATGACCAGCTCAAGCGCGAGTTCTGCGAGCAAAAGGGCGAGTTGCGGGTGGAAGGTGGCTGTCAGCGGGTGTTCCAGCATGAGGGCGAGTTACAGCTCAAGGACCACGCCTGGCAGCGCCAGTTGTGCATCGATACCGGTGACAGCGCTGACACCGTGGTCTGGCATCCCGGGTCACGGCCGCTGCTGGGAGTGAGCTGGAATGAGGTCTCGGAGTTTGTCTGCGTAGAGGCAGCCTGCGGAGGCACCGATAGCCTGAGCCTGGCACCGGGGGAGCGGGCGCATTTGAGTTTGCAGGCGCGGATGGGAGGGTAGAGGTGGCACACAAACCCTGTGGCGAGGGGGCTTGTCGGAACGCCGCACCGCCCCGTTGGGCTGCAAAGCAGCCCCAAAACCAGCCAACTCGGTAGTTCAGGTAAACCGTATCTACCGGTTTACGACTGCTGCGCCCGAGCGCGGACCGGCCGGCGGGGGCAAGCCCCCTCGCCACAAGTGGGCACTGGCTTGGACAGACGTCAGCTGAACTCATCCCCGATCGGATACCGGCTGGCGTTGAGGCTTTCCTTGATCTTGCGCAGGTGCGGCTGGAAGTCGACGCCGCGGCGCAGGGTCATGCCGGTGGCGAGCACGTCGAGCACGGTCAGCTGGATGATTCGCGACGTCATCGGCATGTAGATGTCGGTGTCTTCCGGCAGCGGGATGTTCAGGCTCAAGGTGCTGGCCTTGGCCAGTGGCGAACCCTCGGCCGTCAGGCCCAGCACCGAGGCACCGTTCTCACGGGCAATTCGCGCCACCTCGACCAGTTCGCGGGTGCGTCCGGTGTAGGAGATGATCACGAACAGTTCGCCCGTGTGGGCCACCGAGGCAATCATCCGCTGCATCAGCACGTCGGCATGGGCGGTGACCGCCAGGTTGAAGCGGAAGAACTTGTGCTGTGCATCCAGCGCCACCGGGGCTGACGCACCGAGGCCGAAGAAGTGGATCTGCCGGGCCTGGATCAACAAATCCACGGCGCGGCTGATCAGGTTCGGGTCCAGTGCCTGGCAGGCGCTGTCCAGTGAGGCGATGGCGCTGCCAAAGATTTTCTGGGTGTAGGCTTCAGGGTTGTCGTCGGCTTCCACGGCGCGGCTGACATAGGCCGCGCCGCTGGCCAGGCTTTGGGCCAGTTGCAGTTTGAGTTCCGGGTAGCCGCTGACACCGAACGAACGGCAGAAACGGTTGACCGTCGGCTCGCTGACCGAGGCGGCCTGGGCGAGGGCGGCAATACTGAAGCGAGTGGCCTGCTGCGGGTTGAGCAGGATCACTTCGGCGACCTTGCGTTCGGCCTTGTTCAGGTCTGCAAGGCGATTCTGGATTTGTTCCAGTAAATTTCGCACGCGGTCCATTTATGTTCCTTAGGTCGGCTATGCAGATTGGGCCTGTGAAGCGGCCCATAATGGTGGCCTATCCTACTGATGGCCCCGACCGACCACCACTCGGAATCTGTATTTTGGAAAAATGTTGTGGTTATTACTACATTTTTCCTTGAGCGATGCCTTAAAAAAAGGTATTTGTAGCTTAACTTGATAAAAGAACAAACATCATGCCTTCGATAACGGTTGAACCGTGCACCTTTGCCTTGTTCGGCGCCTTGGGCGATCTGGCCCTTCGCAAGCTGTTTCCTGCTTTGTACCAACTGGATGGCGCTGGCCTGCTGCACGAGGACACGCGCATTATCGCACTGGCCCGTGAACCAGGCAGCGAGCAAGAGCATCTGGCATTTATTGCCCGTGAACTGCGCCATTACGTTGATGCCAAGGAACTCGACGAAGCGGTGGTCGAGCGCTTCCTGGCACGCCTGACGTACCTGCATGTCGACTTCCTCCAGCCTGACGACTACGTCGCCTTGGCCGAGCTGGCCGGTTCGACGCAGCGGATGATTGCCTACTTCGCGACGCCCGCTGCGGTGTACGGCGCGATTTGCGAGAACCTGGCGAAGGTCGGCCTGGCCGAAAACACCCGTGTGGTGCTGGAAAAGCCAATCGGTTCGGACCTCGAGTCGTCGCGCAAGGTCAACGACGCAGTGGCGCGGTACTTCCCGGAAAACCGCACTTACCGTATCGACCACTACCTGGGCAAAGAGACGGTCCAGAACCTGATCGCCCTGCGTTTCGCCAACAGCCTGTTCGAAACCCAGTGGAACCAGAACTACATTTCCCACGTGGAAATCACCGTCGCCGAGAAAGTCGGGATCGAGGGCCGTTGGGGCTACTTCGACAAGGCTGGCCAACTGCGCGACATGATTCAGAACCACCTGTTGCAGTTGCTGTGCCTGATCGCCATGGACCCGCCAGCGGATCTTTCGGCCGACAGCATCCGTGACGAGAAAGTCAAAGTGCTCAAGGCGCTGGCGCCGATCAGTCCGGAAGGCCTGACCACCCAGGTGGTGCGCGGCCAGTACATCGCCGGTCACAGCGAAGGCAAGTCGGTGCCGGGTTACCTGGAGGAGGAGAACTCCAACACCCAGAGCGACACCGAAACCTTCGTCGCCCTGCGTGCCGACATCCGCAACTGGCGTTGGGCAGGCGTGCCGTTTTACCTGCGTACCGGTAAACGCATGCCGCAGAAACTGTCGCAGATCGTCATCCACTTCAAGGAACCGTCGCACTACATCTTCGCTCCCGAGCAGCGCTTGCAGATCAGCAACAAGCTGATCATCCGCCTGCAACCGGACGAAGGTATTTCCTTGCGCGTGATGACCAAAGAACAGGGCCTGGACAAGGGCATGCAGCTGCGCAGCGGTCCGTTGCAGCTGAATTTTTCCGATACCTATCGCAGCGCGCGGATTCCCGATGCCTACGAACGGTTGTTGCTGGAAGTGATGCGCGGCAATCAGAACCTGTTTGTCCGTAAAGATGAAATCGAAGCCGCGTGGAAGTGGTGTGACCAGCTGATTGCCGGGTGGAAGAAGTCCGGTGATGCGCCCAAGCCGTACGCGGCGGGCTCCTGGGGACCGATGAGTTCCATTGCACTGATCACGCGGGACGGGAGGTCGTGGTATGGCGATATCTGAATTCAAACTGCCTCAGGGCGTCAGCGCTCATGAGTTTCGCAGCCCGGTGTTGCTGGCCGAAGGCCTGGCACTGAAGGTGGCCAAGCAACTCAGCGACGCTATTGATGCCCGAGGCGCCGCGACGCTGGTGGTCTCCGGCGGACGCAGCCCGGTGGCGTTTTTCCAGCATCTGGCCAAGCAGACGCTGGACTGGTCCAAGGTCGTGGTGACCCTGGCCGACGAGCGCTGGGTACCGGTAGAGCACGCCGACAGCAATGCCGGTCTGCTCAAGCGTTACTTGTTGCAGGGCCCGGCAGCCAAGGCGAAGTTCCTCAGCCTCTACAGCGCCACCGCCAACCTTGAACAGGCTGCCGAGCAGGCCGATCGCTTGCTCGCCGAGTTACCGGCAATCGACGTGCTGGTGTTGGGGATGGGCGACGACGGCCACACGGCCTCGCTGTTCCCCAACAGCCCGAACCTGGTCGAAGCCTTGCGAGCCGACGGCACGCGCCGATGCTGGCCGATGCTGGCGCCGACCGTGCCGCATCAGCGCCTGACCATGAGTCGTGCGCTGCTGGCGTCGGCGAAGTTCACCGTGCTATCGATTTCCGGTCAGTCCAAGTTGACCACCCTGAGTGCCGCACTGGCCGGTGACGATGTCGCCGCAATGCCGATTCGCGCGTTTCTGCAACCCACGTTAGAGATTTACTGGTGCCCATGAACCAAGGATCAGCCGCTATGACAAACACTCAACCGACCGTTTCCATGGCGGACAAAGTTGCCCTGATCGACAGCCTCTGCGTCAAGGCGCGGATTCTGCCGGTGATCACCATTGCCCGCGAACAAGACATTCTGCCACTGGCCGATGCCCTTGCCGCAGGTGGATTGACGGCCCTGGAGGTCACCCTGCGTTCGCAGTTCGGCCTCAAGGCCATCCAGGTATTGCGTGAGCAGCGTCCAGAGCTGGTCACCGGTGCCGGCACCGTGCTCGATCGCAACATGCTGGCTGCCGCTGAAGCTGCCGGTTCGCAGTTCATCGTTACTCCGGGTATTACCCGCGACCTGCTGGAAGCCAGCGTTGCCAGCCCGATTCCGCTGTTGCCAGGCATCAGCAACGCCTCCGGGATCATGGAGGGCTACGCCCTGGGCTATCGCCGCTTCAAGCTGTTCCCGGCGGAAGTCAGCGGTGGCGTGGCGGCGATCAAGGCCCTTGGCGGCCCGTTCGGCGAAGTACGTTTCTGCCCGACTGGTGGTGTTGGCCCCGCCAATATCAAGAGTTACATGGCACTGAAAAACGTGATGTGCGTCGGCGGTAGCTGGATGCTTGATCCGGAGTGGATCAAGAACGGCGACTGGGCACGTATCCAGGAGTGCACCGCCGAGGCGCTGGCTCTGCTGGACTGATTGGTTTTACCGGCTGTTTTTTACGCAGAATCGTTGTAGTTGTGTTCTACGGCTTTACGGCGCACTTGGTCAGTGCGCCGTTTTTTTTTGCCTGTGGAAAAGCGGCGGCCCTGTAGCAGCTGTCGAGCCCGCGAGGCAGCGTTCGGCCGCGCAGCGGTCGTAAATTCAGGCGGCGCGTTCTTCCATGCAAACCGCATTCGCAGGATTTGCGAGGACTTCGCCCGAACGCGGTCCGCCTCTAACGCTGCCTCGCGGGCTCGACAGCTGCTACGGGGAGTTGGAACGTCTATAGCGGCATACATAGTTACCGCAACCCACCCCGCAGATCTGTTTATCCTTCGAGCAACTTATGGAGGAAGCGACTCATGGAAGAACACGCAACAACCAAGGCAACCGGGCCGGTCTGTTTATTGGCTCCCGAGCAGATTGCCGGCCCGTACTTCAGGAACCCCAGGTTGATCCGAAGGAACATCAGTGAAGGCGCCAGTGGCATTCCCTTGCTGCTCAAACTGAGCCTTGTCGACGTCAGCACCTGCGAACCGGTGACGGATGCCCTGGTGGATATCTGGCAGTGCAATGCGCGAGGGGCCTATTCAGGCTGGAGCAAGATCAATCCGGATAAAGAGGTCGATGTCGGCGATATCGGCTCGGTTCCACGTACCGATGACGACACTTATTTGCGCGGTGGGCAATTCACCGATCGCAAAGGCGCCGTCAGGTTTACCACGATTTATCCGGGGTTTTATGCGGGGCGCAGCGTGCACATCCACGTTGCCGTTCGAATCGTAACCGGCAGCAATCACCTGGAGGCGCGGCATGTTGCCTGGGTCGGTCAACTGTACCTTCCCGAGGTGACATCGCGTTCGGTACTGAGCGCCAAAGACTATACCGGGCGAGGCGTCTCACCGTTGCGCAACGATCAGGATGAGCTTTTTACCCAAATGCATGGGGAAGACTCGATCCTGAAAATCCACACCATTGCCCGTGATTCCTGGGAAGACGGTTATTTCGGGCAGTTGACCATTGGTATCGACAAGCGTGCGATGTCTGCGCAGATCAAGCCCGAAGACTTCGACATCTATACCGTGTGAACACCAGCCTCGGTGTTCATCACCTCAACTCAGCTCGATCAGGGCCTGAGCCAGCAGCTGCATTTCCTGTGAGGTGTTGGTCAGGCCCGGTGTGATGCGAATACAGCTGCCGCACGCCGAACCGCTGCGGGTCACGGTGAACAGGTTGTAGTCGTTGAGCAGGCGCTCGACCATCGCTTGCTGGTCGGCATGCCGGGTGAAGCGCATCGAGGTGATGCCGCAATACAGGCGCGGATCATCCGGGGTCATGACTTCAATGCCCTGCACATCGCGAACAGCCTTGACCCACAAATTGCGCAGGTAGTTAAGCCGTGCACCCTTGGCGGCTGCGCCACCGATGGAGCGATGTTCTTCGAACACCAGCGGCAAGGTCAGTAACGCCGGAATGTTTGGCGTGCTGTAAGGCGTGCGCGAGCGGATGTCGGTGGGCGGGAAGTGAAACTCGTCCATGTCTGGATCGATATCGGCCAGACGTTGTGGTGCGATGTAGATGAACCCCAGGGTCAACGGTGCGCCGATCCATTTGTGCAGGTTGTAGCCGGCAAAGGAGATGCCCAGGTCATCAAGGTTGAATTCAATCTGGCCGAGCGCGTGGGCGCCGTCGAGGATCACGTCGATTCCGTGCTCTTTGGCCGCCGCGGCAATCGCCTTGACCGGCATCACCAGGCCGGTGCGATGGGTGACGTGGGTCAGCGCCATCAGCTTGAGTCGTGGATAACGCACGAACGCCTCGCGGTAGGTCGCCACCAACGTCTCGAAGCTGGCGGGATGAGCATGCTCGATCTCGATCACTTCGACACCGCGATAGCGAGCCAGCCAGCGCATCGCACTTTTGACCGTGTCGTATTCCAGATCGCACAACAGCACCTGATCGCCCGGTTGCAAGCCGTTGTAGTTGCGAATCAGCGATTGCAGCGCGTCCGAGGCGTTGCGTGTCCGGGCTACCGCTTCGGCGGGCACCTGCAAGAGCTCGGCCAGTTGCCCGCGTATTTTCAGGCTTTCGAGTTTTTCGAAACGCTGGCGCACATGCACCGAGTTGCTGCGGTTGATGAGCTCGATGTTGCGTTGGTACTCCTCGACTACGGTACGCGACATGCGGCCGAAGTAACCATTCTCCAGATTGATCGGACCTGGCTGGACTTCGTAGCGGTCGGCGAACGTCTGCCAAAAAGCTTCATCAAGGGCACGGCGCGTGTTTTCGGGCATGGGGGCGACTCGTTCAGTGGTTCAGTGGCGTGGTTTGGGTTTGCCATGTTTGGCGCGCAGCGGGTCGAGCAAGTCGGACAGGCCGTTGTGATCTATTTCTTGCATCAGGGCCAGCAAGCCACCCAGTTCACCGTGGGGGAAACCCTCGCGGGCGAACCAGTTCAGGTATTGGCCGGGCAGGTCGGCAATGATGCGCCCCTTGTATTTGCCAAAGGGCATTTCGCGGGTGACCAGCAGTTCAAGCTTTTCGGGATTCATCGATCGCTCGTCTTGATTCAAACAGTTTGGAAAATACAGGCATTCTGCATGCAGGCCAATTGACAGATCATGCAAATAACTCGGGTGCAGATACTTGGTGAAAATTTAAATTATTGAAATATAAGATAAAAAAATCACTCAAGGACTGGCACACGAGATGCAGTGTTTTAGGTATCCCTCTTGGTCTGCGAGGAATTGAAAAATGACTGATATCAATAAAGAAGTGATTTCAGTCCTGAGCGACCTGATCGAGATCAGCAAGGACGGTCAGGAGGGTTTCAAGACCTGTGCCCAGGACATCAAGCATCCTGAACTCAAGGCGCTGTTTGTCAAACGCGCTGCCGAGTGCGCCAGCGCCGCTGCCGAACTTCAACATACCGTGCGTTCGATGGGTGGCGATCCCGAGACCAGAACCCATGTCGGCGGTGATAGGCATCGTCGTTGGGTCGGCGTTAAATCATTGGTCACTGGAAAGAGCGAAGAAGTGGTGCTCAACGAAGCCAAGCGTGGCGAGGACCATGCCCTGAAGGCTTACAAAGCAGCGCTCGAGAAGATCAACGAAGACAATCTGCTGGGGATTCGTGATCTGATCGAGCGTCAGTATCACGGGGCGCAACGCAACCACGATCAGGTCAAAGCCTTGTGTTATCAGGCTCGTGCCCGGTCGTAAGTCGGTTAAAAACGCCTGGATCAGAGGATCGTTCCCACGCGAGCGTGGGAGCGATCATATATGGGCATCAGCCAATGCTGATCGCGGGCAGTGTCGGCAAGGTCACGGTCTGTTGCTTGCGCGGCGCCAGAATTTCGGCCTCGCCGTCCACGACCAACTCATCGCGCTGGTTGAATACCCGAGTGGCGATGCGCACGCGGAATTTCGGCAGTTTCTCGAGAATTTCCAGGCGTACGGTCAGGGTGTCGCCGATTTTTACCGGCTTCTGAAAACTCATTTGTTGACCGATATAGATAGTCCCAGGTCCAGGCAGTTCGCAGGCGACGGCGGCGCTGATCAGCGCACCGCTGAACATGCCGTGGGCGATGCGTTCCTTGAACATGCTCGCTGCCGCAAACTCGGGGTCCAGGTGCACCGGGTTGTGGTCTCCGGACATCGCCGCGAACAGCTGAATATCGCGTTCCTCGACGGTCTTGCTGTAGCTGGCGGTCTGGCCGACTTCAAGGGCTTCGTACGGGGTATTGGTAACCTGGGTCATATGTCTTGAATCCTGTGACGAGTTAAGTGTAATAACCAAACATTATTCGGTTCGGGGTGGCCGGCGATGGCTCAATGCCTCAGCCAGCCATTTGAGCAGGTCCGCGGTCACTTCATCGCGGTTGCTCTCGTTGAACAGTTCGTGCCGGGCTTGCGGGTAGATATTCAGCTGCATGCACTGGTTGCCGGCGCCGCGCAGTGCGTCGGCCAGAGCCTTGAGACGTTTGCCTTCGCTCACCGGATCACATTCACCTCCGATCACCAACAACGGCAGGCCCGGATCGATCTCCGCGAGATTGGACGCTTTGCTGATTTGCTGCAAGCCGCCGAGCAGGTCGATCCACAGCTGATTGGTACAACGGTAGCCGCAGAGCGGGTCGTGGACGTACTTGTCGACTTCGTCAGGGTCGCGGCTGAGCCAGTCGAACCGAGTGCGATGAGGCTTGAAGGGCTTGTTGAATGAACCGAACGACAACCACTCGATCAGTGCACTGCGACCGGTAGGCCCCTGGCGCCAGCGTTCGAAACGCGCAATCAGGCGCGCTACTCGGTAAAGCGCGACGGGCTGGAAGTTCGAGCCACTGAGCACGGCAGCGTGCAGGCTGGCGCTGTGATGCAGCAGGTACGCCTGGGCGATGTAGCTGCCCATGCTGTGACCGAGCAGTACGATCGGTACGCCCGGATGGTGCTGACCGATGTGCTGATTGAGGCTGGCCAGATCACCGACCACTTTGCACCAGCCGTCCTGATCGGCGAAATGCCCGAGCAGGCCGTATTCGGCGGTTTTGCCATGACCGCGCTGGTCCAGCGCATAGACGCCGTAACCCTCGGCACATAAAACCTGCGCCAGCCGCGCATAACGACCGCTGTGTTCAGCCATACCGTGGGACAGCAGAACCACCGCCTTCAGCGGGCCTTCAGGCAACCACTGGTTGACGAAAAGTCGACTGTGATCGCTCGCGGTCAACCAGAAAGTGTCGTGGATCATGGCGATTCCTTTGCACGGTTTTGTTTAGGTGCGGCGTCGTTGCATTGTATAGCTCATCAACCGCAGGGCGTGCGATGTGGGTGTCCCTCAGCAGCAAGATTCACACTGTCAATGAAGCTGGTGCGTATATTTGCCTGAATCACCATAGCTGCTAGTGTCCCAGAAGCCCCGCTTTTCAGCGTCACAGAGAGCGGCCCGGATTCGCTCAGGTAAAGAGGACAAGTACAATGCAACCTGATTTCTGGAATGACAAACGCCCGGCCGGCGTACCCAATGATATCGAACCGGGTGCCTACAAGTCGGTGATCGAGGTGTTCGAGCGTTCCTGCAAGAAATTCGCTGACCGTCCGGCGTTCAGCAACATGGGTGTGACGCTCACCTATGCCGAGCTTGAGCGCTACAGCGCGGCGTTCGCTGGCTACCTGCAAACACAGACCGACCTGTTGCCCGGTGATCGCATCGCGGTGCAGATGCCCAATGTCCTGCATTACCCGATTGCCGTGTTCGGCGCGTTGCGAGCCGGGCTGATTGTGGTCAACACCAACCCGCTGTACACCGCGCGTGAGATGCGTCACCAGTTCAAGGACTCCGGTGCCCGGGCGCTGGTGTACCTGAACATGTTCGGGCAGAAGGTCCAGGAAGTACTGCCCGACACCGAGATTCAGTACCTGATCGAAGCGAAGATGGGCGACCTGATGCCGACCGCCAAGGGCTGGCTGATCAACACCGTGGTCGACAAGGTCAAGAAGATGGTCCCGACCTACGACCTGCCGCAGGCGATTTACTTCAAGAGCGCGCTGCGCCTGGGCCGAGGTCAAAGCATCAAGCCGCTGAACGTCAGCCTCGATGATGTCGCCGTGCTGCAATACACCGGCGGCACTACCGGGCTGGCCAAGGGTGCGATGCTGACCCACGGCAATCTGGTCGCCAACATGCAGCAGGCCCGCGCCTGTCTTGGCCAGTTCGGCAGCGATGGCAAACCGCTGTTGCGTGAAGGTCAGGAAGTGATGATCGCGCCGCTGCCGCTGTACCACATCTATGCCTTCACGGCGAACTGCATGTGCATGATGGTGACCGGCAACCACAACGTGTTGATCACCAATCCACGGGACATCGCCGGTTTCATCAAAGAACTGAAAAACTGGCGGTTCTCGGCGCTGCTGGGGCTCAACACGCTGTTCGTCGCGTTGATGGATCATCCGGACTTCAAGACCCTGGACTTCTCGAGCCTCAAACTCACCAACTCCGGCGGCACCGCACTGGTCAAGGCCACCGCCGAACGCTGGGAGCAGATAACCGGTTGCCGGATCACCGAAGGCTACGGCTTGACCGAAACCTCGCCAGTGGCCTGCACCAATCCGTATGGCGACAAGTCGCGTATTGGCACGGTCGGCCTGCCGGTGCCGGGTACCACGTTGAAAGTCATCAATGATGACGGTGTCGAACAGCCCCTGGGCGAGCGCGGCGAGCTGTGCATCAAGGGCCCGCAAATCATGAAAGGCTACTGGCAGAAACCCGAAGCCACTGCCGAAGTGCTGGATGCCAACGGCTGGTTCAAGTCCGGCGACATCGCGGTGATCGACCCGGACGGATTCGTACGGATTGTCGATCGCAAGAAAGACATGATCATCGTTTCGGGTTTCAACGTTTACCCGAACGAAATCGAGGATGTGGTCATGGCGCACCCGAAAGTCGCCAACTGCGCGGTGATCGGTGTGCCGGACGAACGTTCCGGGGAAGCGGTGAAGCTCTTCGTGGTAGCGCGTGAAGCGGGGATCAGCCTTGAAGAGCTGAAGGCCTACTGCAAGGAAAACTTCACCGCCTACAAGGTGCCCAAGCACATCGTGCTGCGCGAGTCGCTGCCGATGACGCCTGTGGGCAAGATCCTGCGACGGGAGCTGCGCGATATCGCGTAATCGTTAAAGACCGCGCTTCGCACGATCGCGGGCAAGCCTTGCTCCTACAGGTTTAGTGTCGATCAGCCAATTGTGGCACGACACAAATCCGTAGGAGCAAGGCTTGCCCGCGATGCTTTTCAGCGGGGTAAAACGCCAATTTCAGGGCGTTTCAAGGGGGTATAGATTTTTTGCTCTAAAACAGACCATTTGCAGGTCTTGAGTCATTAAAGTGACTGTAGGGGCTTCTTTTGGCTCTAGTAGGGCCTTGGCAAAGCTGCTACTCTCGGCGCGCTTTGTGACTTCTCGGCCTAGGTAAAGGCCAGATTCACCAACAAAAAGACACCAATAATAATCGCAAAATGCGGTGAAGAATTCGCGTTGCTGAGGAGTGGGCTTCCATGATCGAAGACTTTTGGAAGGATAAGTACCCAGCTGGAATTGCTGCCGAGATCAATCCAGACGAGTATCCGAATATTCAGGCAGTGTTAAAGCAATCCTGCCAACGCTTCGCCAACAAACCGGCCTTTAGTAACCTCGGCAAGACACTCACCTACGGTGAGCTGTACGAATTGTCCGGTGCTTTTGCCGCTTACCTGCAACAGCATACCGATTTGCAGCCGGGCGATCGAATCGCCGTACAACTGCCAAACCTGTTGCAATACCCGATCGCCGTGTTTGGTGCTATCCGCGCCGGCTTGATCGTGGTTAACACCAACCCGCTGTACACCGCGCGGGAAATGGAACACCAATTCAACGATTCCGGCGCCAAAGCGCTTGTGTGCCTGGCAAACATGGCGCACCTGGCCGAGGCCGTGGTGCCCAAGACAGGCGTCAAGCACGTCATCGTCACCGAAGTGGCCGACCTGCTGCCACCGCTCAAGCGCTTGCTGATCAACAGCGTCATCAAGTACGTGAAGAAGATGGTCCCGGCCTATCACCTGCCCAAGGCCGTCAAGTTCAATGACGTGTTGAGCAAAGGCCACGGCCAGCCCGTGACCGAAGCCAACCCGGCCAGCAGCGACGTTGCCGTGCTGCAATACACCGGCGGCACTACCGGCGTGGCCAAGGGTGCAATGCTGACCCACCGCAACCTGGTGGCGAACATGATGCAGTGCCGGGCGCTGATGGGTTCCAACCTGAATGAAGGTTGCGAAATCCTCATCACGCCGTTGCCGCTGTACCACATCTATGCCTTCACCTTTCATTGCATGGCGATGATGCTGATTGGCAACCACAACATCCTGATCAGCAACCCGCGCGACCTGCCGGCGATGGTCAAGGAACTGTCGAAGTGGAAGTTCAGCGGTTTCGTCGGCCTGAACACCTTGTTCGTGGCGCTGTGTAACAACGAAGCGTTCCGCAAGCTGGATTTCTCAGGCCTGAAAATCACCCTGTCCGGTGGCATGGCCCTGCAACTGGCCGCTGCCGAGCGTTGGAAAGCCGTCACCGGTTGCGCCATCTGCGAAGGTTACGGCATGACCGAAACCAGCCCAGTGGCCACCGTCAATCCAAACCAGAACATTCAGATAGGCACGATCGGTATTCCGGTTCCGTCGACCCTGTGCAAAGTCATCGATGACGCCGGCGTTGAACAGCCGTTGGGCGAAATCGGCGAACTGTGCGTGAAAGGTCCGCAAGTGATGAAGGGCTACTGGCAGCGCCAGGAAGCCACCGATGAAATCCTCGACAGCGAAGGCTGGTTGAAGACCGGTGATATCGCGTTGATCCAGCCTGATGGCTACATGCGCATTGTCGATCGCAAGAAAGACATGATTCTGGTCTCCGGTTTCAACGTCTATCCGAACGAGCTCGAAGACGTACTGGCCACCTTGCCGGGTGTGCTGCAATGCGCAGCCATTGGTGTACCGGACGAGAAGTCGGGCGAGGCGATCAAGATTTTCATCGTCGCCAAACCGGGGGTAACCCTGACCAAAGAGCAGGTGATGACGCACATGCGTGCCAACGTCACCGGCTACAAAGTGCCGAGAACCATCGAGTTCCGCGATGCGCTGCCGACCACCAACGTCGGCAAGATCCTGCGTCGCGAACTGCGCGACGAAGAGCTGAAGAAACTCGGCTTGAAGAAGGTCAGCGCCTAAAACAAAAGCCCCGCAAATGCGGGGCTTTTTTTCAGATACCTGGATCGTTTTTTGTGGCGAGGGGGCTTGCCCCCGTTGGGGCTTGCCCCCGTTGGGGCGCGAAGCGACCCTGAATTGGGCCTGCTACGCAGTCCAGCGGGAGCAAGCTCCCTCGCCACAGATACTTCTCAGGCCTCCAGACTTCCTTAAGTGAACAGCATTGCCGCATTTGCGGGGCTTTTTGTTTCTTCAGATCTTTTGCTGTTAGAGGCGGAACTGCGCAAAGTTGACGTTGGTACCGGCCGGGCGCATGTCCTGAAGGTACGAGTCCTTATCGGCGCTCAGCTCCAGGCTCAGGGCCGCCTTGCGCTTGCCTTCATTGCGCACCACCAGGCCTTCGAGCTTCTCGCGCAGGAACACCGTCGGCACTTTCAGGTGCAGCAGTTCGTCGGTGGCCGGCGTGTACATCAGCAGGTGAACCCATTCGTACTGACCAATGGCCAGGCGCGCAACCGGGATATCAAACCACCAGATATTGCGGTTGCGGTTCAATTCGGTGAAATGGCAGTTGTTGACGCCAAGCACTGCACCGCCGAGTTCCTGGTTTCTGCGGGCAATGGCCTGCTTTTTATCGAGTTTCATAACGTTCCTACGGGATTGGATCTTCAGCGCCACGGCCTGAATACGTTGCGCATTCTCGGGGCAAAGCCCGCAAACATAAAGCCCAACCTGCATGTGCTGATGAAATGACCGGGTGTAAATAAATGAAACTCTGTGCAACGTCCTCAGGTCAACCTCTAGGTAGTCACTGACCTTTGAGTGTTCACAGGAGAAATACCATGAGCAGCACTGGCGATAAAGTTAAAGGCCTGGCCAACGAAGCGGTCGGCAACGTCAAGCAAGGTGTGGGTAAAGCCACCGACAATCCCAAGTTGCGAGCCGAAGGCAAGCTTCAGGAGAAGAAAGGCGAAGCCCAGCAAGCGCTCGGCAAGGCTAAAGACGCGATCAAGAAAACCATCGATAAAATCTGACCCGATAACCTGTTTTAGTGCAGTGTGACGGCCATCCGAGGATGGCCGTTTTTCTGTGGCTTATTGTTATGAATCCCCCCCGAAATTGTTCCAAAGTCGCCAAGTAGGTTACTTTGATGTAGAAAACGGCCCCCTGAGTCGCCCCCGACTTCAACCTTTTTGCGGCGAAAGGAGACGCTATGATGTTCCCCGAGTTGAAAGGCTTGCCCTTGCACCGCGTGATGATGCGCACCGTCACCGAGTTTATTAATGACGAGATGTCGACGTATGCCTCGGCGCTGGCCTATCAGATGCTGTTCTCGCTGTTTCCCTTCATTCTGTTCCTGATTGCCCTGATCGGTTTCCTGCACCTGCCGGATTTCTTTTCCTGGCTGCGCCTTCAGACAGAGCTGGTATTGCCGCCGCAAGCGCTGGAACAAGTGAACCCGGTGATCGACCAGCTCCAGCAATCCAAGGGTGGATTGCTCTCGGTGGGTATCGTCATCGCCCTGTGGACCGCCTCGGCGGGTGTGCGGCTGATGATGAGCGCGATGAACGCAGCCTACGATGTGGTCGAAGGCCGGCCGATCTGGAAGCGCTTTCCGCTGTCGGTCTTCTACACCGTGGGTATCGCCGGCATGCTGCTGGTCGCTGCCGCCTTGATGGTGCTCGGCCCGCAAGTGATGGAATGGATTGCGTCACAGATCGGCATGGAAGAGTTCATCGTCACGCTGTGGACGATACTGCGCTGGCCGGTGATCGTCATTTTGCTGATGGTTGCGGTCGCCTTGATGTACTACGTGATGCCTGATGTGAAACAGCGGTTTCGCTTCATCACACCGGGCTCGGTGCTGGCGGTGGTGGTGTGGATCATCGCTTCGCTGGGTTTTGGTTACTACGTCAAAACCTTCGCCAACTACAATGCCATGTATGGCAGTATCGGCGCGATCATCGTGCTGTTGCTGTACTTCTATATTTCCGCTGCGGTGCTGTTGCTCGGCGCGGAAATGAATGCGGTGATCGATCACATGTCGAGCGAAGGCAAGCATCCTGGTGCCAAGGACTTCGGTGAACACGACGAAAAACAACACGTTTCGGGACTGGGCCGGGACCACTCGCTCAACCCGACCACTGACGAAGCCTGACGATGATCCGTGAAATTCTGAAAATGGGCGATGAGCGCCTGCTGCGTATCGCTCCGCCTGTACCGGCCGAAATGTTCGACAGCCCGGAACTGTGGCAGTTGATCGATGACATGTTCCAGACCATGGAAAGTGTCGGTGGCGTTGGCTTGGCTGCCCCGCAGATCGGCGTCGACCTGCAACTGGTGATCTTCGGCTTCGAGCACAGTGAACGTTACCCGGACGCTGACGCCGTACCGCAGACGATCTTGATCAACCCGTTGATTACGCCGCTTGATCCGACGCTGGAAGAGGGCTTCGAAGGTTGCCTGTCAGTGCCGGGGCTGCGGGGGGCGGTTGAGCGTTATCAGCACATTCGTTATGAAGGCTTCGATCCCAAGGGCGAGCCGGTTGTGCGAATCGCCTCGGGGTTTCACGCCCGAGTGGTGCAGCACGAATGCGATCACCTGATCGGCCGGTTGTACCCGTCGCGGATCACCGACTTTCGCAAGTTCGGGTTTACCGAGGTGATGTTCCCGGATCTCGACCCGACGGCTGATGACTAAAGGCGCTAAAAGATCGCTGTTTACCTACCCGGCTCCAGGCCCATGGCGATCATCGGCTTGTTGCGTTTATAGCGAGCCAGGCGCTCGGCCAGTGCATAGGGCAACAACGGGTCCGCAGTGAAGCCATTGCACTCATAAAAACTGCGCAAGTCCGGGTGGCAGAACAGCCATACCGGCGCCTTGATCTGCACCAGCGCCTGGGCCATCAACGCCCCCGCAATACCTTGTCCCCGAAGGGCCGGGTCGACAAATAACCCCGTCAGCCAAAACCCCTCCGCCATCGGCCGCAAACAGAGCCCGGCGATGATCTCGTCGCGCTTGCCTACCCACAGTTGAGCGTCGCGAACCGCTTTCATCGATGACTGGTGACTGCGGTAAAACTTGTTCAGCAAAGGCCACAGTGGCTCGGCAAGCTGGGTGTACTGGGTGTTGGGCATGTGCGAGAGGGTCACTGCGAAAAATGCGCCTATTATAAAAGAACCAACGCTGCGAGATAGGTGTATACCTGATCTCATATTCCCAGTTGGTGGAGCGTGCATCATGAGCAAAGGCATGGATTCGAAGAAAGCGGCGAAAAAGAAACCGACCAAGACAGCCGTTGAAAAACGCGCTGACAAGAAGGCCAAAAAGGTCGGTGTGTTCGGGCACTGAGCCCGCTTTGACGGAGCCCGGCAATCGGGCTCCGCGTTCATTCTCAAGTGTTCACTTCCAGGTAAATCAGCCATCGATCTGCAAGATTTCCCTGCTTCGTTGCACAGAAGGGGATAAGGCCGACATTTGTCTGTTGGCTTGTCCTGTTCTGAGCCGAGCCATGTCCTATTACCTTGATCAAAACCTGCGTGAAGAAATTGAAACCCTGCGCCGAACGTTTGCCGGTCGCAGCGAATGGCCGACCTGGCTGTTGTTGATCGGCGTCTACGCGTCCTGGTTTGGCGTACTGCTGGCCAGTGCCTGGCTGGGACTGTGGTTGAGCACGCTGCTGCTGATACCAATCGTGGTGCTGTGGATGTCGGTCCAGCATGAGTTGTTGCATGGGCATCCGACGCGCTTTACCGCGTTGAACAAACTCCTTGGCTATGCACCTTTTGCCGTCTGGTACCCGTACACCCTGTACCGCGACAGCCACCTTTTGCATCACCGCGATGAAGACCTGACGTTACCCGGCCGCGATCCGGAAAGTCGCTATGTGAGCGCGCAGCAGTGGCAGGGCAGTTCAGTGTTCGAGCGCAGCCTGCACTGGCTGAACAAAACCGTGTTGGGGCGCTTTGCCGTTGGTGCGCCGTTGGCGTTGCTGGCGCTGGCCAAGGAAGAGTTTCAGCGCTTGCGCCACGGTGATCGCCAGGCCTGGTTGATGTGGCTGACCCACGGCGCGTTGACCGTGCTGATGCTGACCTTCATCGCGGGTTACAGTGCTGTTCCCGTCTGGCATTACCTGTTCTTGATCAGCGTGCCGGCGTTGTCGGTCGGGGCGATCCGTTCCTACTATGAACATCGTCCGCACCGCGAATCACAAAAACGCACCGTGCTCAACGAGGCTGCCTGGCCTTGGCGCTGGTTGTTCCTGAACCTGAACCTGCACCTGGTGCATCACGATCTGCCGGGTTTGCCGTGGTTCTATTTGCCGCAGGTTTATCGCGCGCGACGTGAACAATGGCAGGTGCGCAGTGGCGGGTTTCTGGTGCGCGGCTATGGTGAGCTGTTGCGTCGGCACGGGCTCAGTCCCGTCGACAGTCCGCAGCATCCCTTCAGTTGAGAAGCGGCATGATTTCAGGTTTTGCAGAATTACTGATGTACGTCGCCCCCGAGCCGATACGTCAGGCCAATGAACACTGGCTGGCGCGTATCGTCGAGCGGCTCGGCGCGACCCGTTTGAACGCTGAAGGCCTGTCGTTGATGGAGCTTTGGCTGGCCCCGCAATTACTGCTCACGCAGACCTGTGGCTATCCGCTGATGACGACACTGCGCGGGCAGGTGCGGGTGATCGGTCGGCCGCGTTATGAGCTACCGGACAGCAGCGCTGGCAACCATTGCAGCCTGCTGCTGACCCGGGCCGACGACCCGCGCCGAACCTTGCCGGCGCTGCTGGAGTGCCGAGCGGTGATCAATGGCGAGGACTCCAACAGCGGGATGAATCTGTTGCGTCACCGCATCGCTGCGTTGCAACGCAATGGTCAGTTTTTTTCCAGCGTCTCGGTCAGCGGCAGTCACCGGGAAAGCCTGCGCTGGCTGCGTGACGGGCGCGCGGATCTGGCGTCCATCGACAGCGTGACCTTCGCCTATCTGGCACGCCATGCGCCGCAGGAGGTCGAAGGTCTGCGGGTGGTGGCGCGCAGTGCGTTCAGCCCAACCTTGCCGTATATCGGGGTCGCCAGCCTGACGGACGGGCAAATCGGGCACCTTCGCGAGGTGATGAACCAGGCGTTGAATGAACTGCCTGATGTGGTTGAAGTCCTGGGGCTCCACGAGGTGTTGCCGGCTACTGAAAGCGACTACCGGATCCTCCTGGATTACCGGCAGGAAGCCGAAGAGCTGGGGTATGGACAACTGCGTTGAGGATTGACGCGATTGGTGGACGATGTGATTTATTTATTTCTAAAGAATATATTAAAATAGTTTTTAAGTATTATTAAAGAATAAGGCTCCTTGCTAGGATCGCTGCACCGGACCACCGGACATCCAGCGCAACCCTATCGATTGGAGCCTCCATGTCCGGCACTGACCTTTCTCACAGCGAATACGTCGGCGGATTGTTCCGCTGTCATTATGTTTGGTTGTGCAATCGCTTGCGCGGCTACCTCGATGCTGGCATCAGCGCCGAAGATGTCGCCGCCGAGGCCTTTGCGCAGCTCCTCGACTCGCCGAACCTGACGTCGATCCAACAGCCTCGTGCCTTGCTGACCACTCTTGCTCAGCGGGTGATTTATCGTCTCTGGCACCGACGGGACCGCGAGCGTGAACACCTTGATCAGTTGCGGCACATTCAGCCCTGCCAAGGGCCGTCGCCGGAAGACCTGACGCAGCAGTTGCAGACCTTGAGTGTTCTCGATCAGGCGCTTGACCGCTTGCCGGGCAAGGTCAGGGCGACGTTCCTGCTGTCACGGCTCGAGGGCCTGACTTACCCGCAAATCGCCGCCGAACTGGGCATCTCCCAGCGTTCGGTCAGCGTCTACATGACCCGCTGTCAGACGCTTTGCCAGCGCAGCGCCAATCAACCATTGTTCTCACCCCCCACCCTGAGGTCCGCATGAGATCAATCAAAACCTGGCTCGGCAGTTCGCTGTTGGTCTTCAGCCTTGTGGCGACACAGGCCCCCGCGGCGGAAAAAGTCGCACCCATTCACTTCGGCGACATCACCTGGGAAAGCGGCAGCCTGATCACCGAGATCCTGCGTTTGATCGTCGAGAAAGGTTATGGCTACCCGACTGACACGCTGCCGGGCAGCACCGTCAGCCTTGAAGCCGCGCTGGCCAAGGATGATATTCAGGTCATCGGCGAGGAGTGGGCGGGGCGTAGTCCAGCCTGGATCAAGGCTCAGGCCGAGGGCAAAGTGTTTGGCCTGGGCGATACCGTCAAAGGCGCTACCGAAGGTTGGTGGGTGCCGGAATATGTGATCAAGGGCGACCCCGAGCGCGGGATCAAACCGCTGGCGCCGGAGCTGAAATCGGTCGCCGATCTGGCGCGCTACAAGGACGTGTTCCGGGATCCGGAAGACCCGACTCGCGGGCGCTTTCTCAACAGCCCGACCGGCTGGACCTCGGAGATCGTCAACAGCCAGAAGCTCAAGGCCTATGCGTTGAACGAGAGCTTCGTCAACTTCCGCACCGGCTCGGGGGCGGCGCTGGATGCCGAGGTCAGTTCGTCGATTCGGCGCGGCAAGCCGGTACTTTTCTACTACTGGTCGCCGACACCGCTGTTGGGGCGTTTCAAATTGGTGAAGCTCGACGAACCGGCCTTCGATGCCGATGCCTGGAAAACCCTGGCCGACGCCAACAACCCACACCCCAAAGGTACGCGCTCGATGCCGGCCAACCTGGCCATTGGCGTCTCGGCACCGTTCAAGGCGCAATACCCGGACCTGGTGGCGTTCTTCGAGAAAGTCGATTTACCGATCGATCTGCTGAACCAGACCCTCGGCCAGATGAGCGAAAAACGCCAAAAACCGCGTGAAGTCGCACAAGCCTTCCTGCGCGAGCAACCGCAGGTGTGGCAGGGCTGGGTGCCAACGCAGGTCGCGACGAAAGTCAGCAGTAGTCTGTAGGTGTGGCATTCACCGGTGATGGCGCTCATGAAGTCGCCATCGCCGGCAAGCCGTGCTCCTACAGGTTTTGCATGAGCCCTTGATCTCGAACGCACCGCATCACCGTAGGAGCAGGGCTTGCCAGCGATCAATCTTCAGGCGTGCGCCACTTCCGCCGCCAGCGCCTCGCTTACCGCAGGCCGTGAGTCAATCCGCGCCTGAAAACGCTCCAGCGACGGCCATTGCTTCAGGTCGATATCAAACAAGGAAGTCCACCGCAGTACGCTGAACAGATAGGCATCAGCGATGCTGAAGCGTTCGCCCAGCAGATAATCCTGTTGTTCCAGTGTCTGGGTCAGCACGGCAAACCGCTTGAACAGTTTCTCCTTGAAGAGCGCTTTCACCTGATCAGGAAACTGCACGTTGAACAGCAGTCCCAGGCCGCCGTGAATCTCACTCGAAATGAAGTTCAGGACCTCCTGCAAACGCACTCTTTCCCAGGATCCGCATGTCGGTGCAAGGCCGGCAAGCGGGCGAAGATCCGCCAGGTATTGCAGGATTGCCGGTCCTTCGGTCAGCACATCGCCGTTATCCAGTTGCAGCGCCGCGACATAACCTTTCGGATTGATCGCAAGAAAGTCGGCACCGTCGCCGGTCTTCTTCGTTCGGTTGTCGACGCGGACCAGCTCGAATGGCAACTGCAGTTCGCGCAGAACAATGTGCGGCGCAAGGGAACAGGCTTGAGGCGAAAAATACAACTTCATGATCAGGGTTCCAGGTGAGGATTTTGATCAGTGTCATAGTCGCCCGCGCATGTCGTAAAATTAATCTTTCAGATATCAGCCATAAGGATAGCTACTGCCATGATGAACCTGACGCATTGGCGGATGCTGGTGGCTATCGCCGACACGGGCAACATTACTCGCGCTGCCGAGCGTGTCGGCATGACTCAGTCGGGGGCCAGTCAAGCGCTGGCCTTGCTTGAGGACGTGCTCGGTATTCAACTGTTTGTCCGGGAAAACCGTCAGACCTTGCCGACCGCGGTCGGAGTCCATGTGATCGACCAGGCGCGGGTGATGCTTCAGGCCCTTGAGACCATCCGGGCTACTGCCGACGCGGCGCGGGATATTCAGCGTGGCACGATTCGCCTGGCCAGTTTTCCGATGGTGCTTGCAACGTTTCTGCCGCCGCTGTTGCGCCAGTTCAAGCAACTTTATCCCGGTATTCAGGTGGTGGCGCTGGAGGTCAGCGACAACGAAGTCGAAGCGTTGCTCGGCGCTGGCCTGGTTGATCTGGGCGTGGTGCTCAATCCTCCACCTGAACGCAACGCCGGAATGTTGGGGCGAGATACCTGGGTTGCGGTGCTGCCGATGGCGCACCCATTGGCTCGCGGAAACCATGAGCACGGATTGAGGTTGGAGACGTTGGTCGGGCAGCCATTCGTGCTGGCCACTGGTGGATGCAGCGTCAATGCCCGCAGCCTGGCAGCGGATGCAGGTCTTGCGCTGCTGGATGTCCGGGTTGAAGTTCGAGAGTGGGGCAGTGCGTTCGCGCTGGTTCGGGAAAACGTCGGGGTGACACTGGTTCCGGAAATGACCTTGCCAGCCAATCGCAAGGGGTTGCGCGTGCTGCCGTTGGCGGTGCCTGTTCATCGAGAGTTTGCGCTGGTCGCGACACCGTTGAGGGAACCCTCTGCGGCGGTGCAGGCGCTGCTGGCGATGCTCCATCCTGCGGCGCTCTGACCATCGATAAAAAGATGGCCTATTGATGGCCTTGCATCCGTGGCGTTGCTGTCTATGCTCACTCGTAGCTACTGATGCCGGTCAATTTATAAAGCGTGAAAGTCTCGATGCCTCAGCCCGATTGTGCTTGAGTCAGTGTTTTGCGGCCGGCTGTAAATTGAATGATCGATAAGAGTGCGCCACTTAAGGCACTGCGGTGAAAAGGAGTGTTTCTTAGAGGGAATTACTTGTGAATGTTGGGTTGGCCCCTGCACGGGGCGTCAAGAAAAGGATGGCTTGATAAGAGCGTTGCGTTATGGACACTCCGATTAATCATCATTGATCACCTGACTCTTATCCTTCGTCTGAGGATGCGTTTGCCTGTTCTGTGGAAGGTAGTCGTAAGTCCAGTGAAAGACTAGGAACTTCCGTTCATCAAAAGACAGCGCTGAAGGTGATACCACCATGTTCAATCGACACCACAAGTCTGACTTGCTTGAGATAGAGCGATTTAGCTACGCATTGACTGAGGCCAATGCCAAGTTGGCGGCAATCAGCCGCTGCATGGCAATGATCGAGTTTGACCCCACCGGTGTGATCCTCGAGGCCAACGAAAACTTTTGTAAGGCCGTCGGCTATTCCATCGAGGAGTTGCGCGGCAAGCATCACCGGATTTTTTGTGAAGAGGATTACGCCAAAAGCGAAGATTACCAGCGCTTCTGGCGTGAATTGGGTCGTGGCGAATCAAACAGTGGCACCTTCTTGCGCATGAACAAGAGTGGCAAGGAAGTCTGGCTTGAGGCCAGTTATATGCCGGTGATCGGGACTGACCGGCACGTACGAAGCGTGATCAAGGTGGCCTCGGACATCACGGCTCGAATCAATAAAGAGCATGAAAACCAGAGCGTAGTGAATGCCTTGGGCCGCGCCATGGCGGTGATCGAATTCTCCCCCGATGGCAGGGTGATTACTGCCAACGATAACTTCTTGCAGACCATGCACTATTCACTTAACGAAGTAGTGGGTCAGCACCACAGCCTGTTCTGTCATCGCTCGGAGAGCGAGTCGGCGGCCTACAAGGCATTCTGGGCTTCGCTCAACCGAGGTGAATTCCATTCGCGTCGGTTTGAACGGGTCGACAAACACGGTCGCATGGTCTATCTCGAAGCTTCGTACAACCCGATCTTCGACACCAAGGGCCGCTTGTACAAAGTGGTCAAGTTCGCCAGCGACATCACCCGGCAGATGACCACGTTGCAAACCGCCGCCGAGTCGGCCCATTCAACCTCGGTGCAAAACGACGCCTGCGCCCAGAAAGGTTCGCAGGTGGTGCAGCAAACCGTGCAGATCATCGAAGAGATCTCCAGGGATCTCAATGAAGCGGCCCTCAGCATTGATGCGGTGAGCAAACAGTCCGACATCATCGGCACCATTGTTCAGACCATTCGCGGTATCGCCGATCAGACCAATCTGCTGGCACTCAACGCCGCAATCGAGGCTGCGCGGGCCGGCGAACATGGGCGAGGATTTGCGGTGGTTGCCGACGAGGTGCGTAGCCTGGCGGCACGAACCAGCCACGCAACCGTGGAAATTGTGGAAGTAGTGCGCAAGAACCACGACTTGTCCTTGAGTGCAGTGTCGAGCATGCAATCAAGTTTGAGTCGTACTGGACTTGGTGTGGAACTGGCCAATGAAGCGGGCGAGGTGATCCTGGAAATTCAACAGGGTTCACGGCATGTGGTGGACGCCATCAGTCAATTCAACTCGACATTGCAACTTGGTTAAAACGTCATGCAGCTAAAAGGATTTCGATCAAGTGTCATTACTTGATCGAGAATCCTTTTTACCGTTCCAGTGACTATTTAAGAGTGCACGCGAAGCGGATTGCTCAGGCGACCGACGATATCGAGCGCGCTGTCGAGCAAGCGCATACGCATGAACGATTTGGCCGGCCAGTCCTGTTTCAGCAAGGCCAGACGCTCGATTGTCCAGCGCTGAGGCTCGACCCGTTCGCGCAGGTGGTCAAAGCAGTCGCTGACCTGAATGGCCAGCTCATTCCAAAGTGCATCTTCCGGCATCTTCCAATGCCGGGCGCAGAGCAGAACCAGCTCACCGAGATGGCACATGAAGGTGGTGTGCAAGAGTTTGTCGCGCACGAAGTCCGCATCGTCATACAGCGTCATCTGCGGGTCATGCAACTGAAGGTCTAGGCCTTGCCGGTGCAAAGTCTGGCGGTGAATCCGAATGTCGCCGAAGTCACGTACCAGCAGTCGGCTTAACTGTCCCTCGGCACTCATGACCATGAAGCTGTTCTGCTGGTGCGCCTCAAAGGCGACCCCGTAGATCAGGTACAGACCGAGCAATCCGGGAACGGCGATCGATAGATAGTCACGGCAAAAGCGCAGCAGTTCCGGTCTGCCGTCGCCTCCTTGGGCCAACCGGACCCACTGGCGCAGTAACGGTTGTCCGCGTTCATCCAGGGCGAACAGGCTGCCAACGGGAACGGCCATCTCGCCCGGTTGCAACACGCTTGACGGGTTATCCCGGTAAAGCACCGCCAGGTGCCGGGAGCGTTGATCATCTGCCGGTTGCGGCGAGTAATGCACGCCGATACGTTCCGGCACGATGTTCAACACGGCTCGAATCTGCGGCTCCTGCTTGAGTATTTGCAGCAACAATCCGCTAACCCTTGGCCCCATCCGCGCAGAGCGTGGCGAAAGGGTGCGCTGCACGCTGGTCAGTCGTAGCGCCACCGGAAGCTTGACCATCGGTGAACAGCGGTTTGCGTTGGGCGCCAGGGTGCGAAACGACATGGTCGGCTGACCATTGAACGCAATGATGGTGGTCACGACCAGCACGCGGTCGGCAATTTCGCGAGCAAACGAGCGCGGTAGTTCCTCTGCGGCTTGCCACGGATGGACGGGGATGGGCAGGTAGTCATCCGGGTCGAGACCTTGGGTTAGAAGGTGCTGGATCAATTGTTCGGCCGCGAGCGGGAAATGCCCTTGCCACCAGCCGCGGTAATGCTCAGGTCCGATCAACGATTCGACGTGAGCCCATTGCCGATGCAAGGCGCACAGGACGACTGGCACGCAGGCTTCGAATTCCGGTGATAAAGCAATGACCTCAGTGGTGCCCAAGCCAAGCTTGGTCTTGTAGTTCGGGTGCCAGGGATGACCCAGCGTGCCCCACTGTTCAAGCACCGATGTCGGGTTCGGGTGGGCGGTGTTGCTCTTGAGCCAGGTCAGCAGATTATCGTCATCGGCGAGCTTGAACTGTTCACGCAGTTGCCGGCTCCAGCCGTGGTGAAAGGCCTGGCACAAGGTGGCGTTGCAGAAGCTGTCATCAAGCTCCTCGCACAGGCGAACGAGGACTTCGGGTGACGGTAAAGGCTCAAGTTGTGTGCAGAGCAGGTTTAGCAACTGTGAAGGAAACAGCAGTTTTTGTGCTGGGCATTCAGAGCGATGCAGCGTGATGTCGCCCTGTAGGTCCCAACTGTTCATCCGCGCCGGGATAAGCCCTTCGAAACACAACCGGGCACCATCGAGCAGCGTATGCCAATGCACCGAGCCTTCGGCTTTCAGGCTTTTGGGATTCAGCAGGCCTTCGCGCAGCAGCGCCTGCAATAAGCGCTGAAAGCTTGCGCGGGTGCTGAACTCGAGTGTATCGGCCAGATGGCCGAGGCTTATCCGGCGAGACGTGAACGCCTCGGTCGCCAGGGCTTCGCTCCAGCGTGAGAGTAACCCTTGCTGTTTTTGCGGGTCCGTGTGCATGACATAAGACTCCTTGGGGCGGTTAAAAGCAGCTCCAAACAGGCTACGGCACGCGCAAAAAAAACGATGGCAAGCGTTTCCGACAAATCTGTGGGACGCATCCGATGCTGTTGGCGGGAAGGTCCGAGAGCGGTTTGCGCGAGGCATTTCGCTGATTGTCGGGCGAGGTACTCAGAGGGGCGCGATGGGGATGTCAAACAGCTGGAATGCATCATCTACTGGTTCATAGCCAAGCACCCGCGTGGTTTCGCTCAGGTCCAGACGCTTGAAGCGATTATTGGAAATCCCGTGGCCGATCAGGTACTGCACACCTTCAACCTCCACCGAGCGCTGGAGTAACTGCACCGCGTCGCGGGGGCTGAGCCATGCACTCAGGTCCCGGGCATTGGTCAGTTCATGACGATCCGGGAACTCGAATGCGCCAATGCGCAGCGCGATAGTCGACAGACCACGCTTGGCCGAATAGAAAGCACACAGGGCTTCGCCATAACATTTGCTGACACCGTAAAGATTGGCCGGCATGACGGGCATGCCCGGTGTGATCTGCCGGTCCACCGGGTAACCTTCGATGGTTTGCGCGCTGCTGGCGAACACCAACCGCTTGCAACCGGCCGCCACGGAGGCCTCAAACAGATACGTGGTGGCCAGGATGTTGTTGGGTAACAACTCGTCGAACGATGCCGTGGCGTGAGGAATGCCGGCCAGGTGCACGATGACGTCGATGCCTTCGAGCGCGGCACTGACGGCTGCCGCGTCACTCAGGTCGAGGCAGAAAAACCGATGTGGCGCGTTGACCGTGAAGCCGGGCTCGACCCGGTCGGTGAGGGTGAAGGTGTAGCGGTCTTTCGAAGCCTCGAAAAAAGTTTTGCCAATTCTGCCGCAGGCGCCGGTCAGCAGTACCTTGAGTCCGTTCATGTCTGTCTCTTTCTGGGGATGAGGCGAGCGTCTGGAATCTATCAGCCCCCCCTGCATTGGGCGATCTTAAATACTCGATAGTGAGGTCGGTGGTCATTACCCACACTTCATCGAGGTTGGCGTGCCCTGCATTCATCACAAGCGCCGGACCGTCTCCTTTTTGATGGGCGGCAAGGCAGTTTTTGATCGCCGGCATCAAGCGTGGATCGCGGGTGTGCCGGATAATGATGTTTCAACGTTTGGCCGGCTGCCCTCGACGCAGCGGGGTCAAGGGCAACGCTCACATTTGCACGTAGAGCTGTCGGGCTCAGGTACTCTCGCGAACCTTTAATTCAAACCCCATATCGACCACCGGATTGGCCACCGAGTTGCCGGCCATCAAGGTCAGCATGTGTTCGGCGGCGCGCCGGCCGATGGCTTCACGCGGGGTGCTGATGCTGCTCAGGCGCGGCACCATGTGCGCCGACGCTGGCAGGTCGTTGAAGCCGAGAATGGCGACTTGTTCGGGGATCTTGATCCCGTGACGCATGGCTTCGAGCAGGGCTCCATGGGCCAGGTCGTCGTTGCCGAAGAAAATCGCGTCGACCTGCGGGTGGCTGGCCATCAGCTGCAGGAATAATTCGCCACCAAGGCCCACCGAGGAGGGACGCGGTGTCAGCAACTCAAGGTCCGGGTCGTACAGGCCGGCTTGCTGCAAGGCACGCCGGAAGCCTTCGCCGCGCAGCAAGGTGCGTTGGTCGAGCTGCGCGCCAATGTAGGCCAGGTGTCGCCGCCCGCGCGAGATCAAGTGTTGTGCGGCGGTTTCGCCGGCACTCAATTGCGAAAAGCCGACGCAGTTCAGACCGGCGCCAGGGTCCAGGTCCATCATGTAGACGCAGGGAATATTGCTGGTTTCGATCATCCGGCGGGCACTTTCGGTGCGATCGAAGCCGGTCAATAGCAGGCCGCGAGGCTGATAGGCCATGTAGTTGCGCAGCAGGTTTTCTTCTTCATCACGGGAATAGTGATAGTTGCCGATCAGCACTTCAAAGCCTTTGGGACGCAGCACCTGATGGATGGCTTCAAGGGTTTCGATGAACAGCAGGTTCGACAGCGACGGCACCAGCACCACCACCGAATGGCTCTGGGCCGAAGCCAGTGCGCGGGCAGCGGGGTTGACCACGTAGTTCAGTTCGAGCGCGGCCTGCTGGACCTTTTCCACCAGCTCGGTGGCGACGGTGCTGATCCCGCGCAAGGCCCTGGACGCGGTGATTGGACTCACACCCGCCAGACGGGCGACTTCGTTGAGGGTAGGGCGGCCGGTGGTGCGAGTATTTTTATCGTTTTTAGTGGAGGTCATCGGGCTGCTTGCCAAACAAAATTCAAGGCACTAAGGTAGCGCTGTCTCGATGCGGCTGCAAATGCTTGAGCAGGGTTTGCCTGATCCCTGCTTTTTGGCGTTGGGAAAGAACGTGCTGCAACCCATAAAAATGACAAGAAGGCGTCGGCAATGCCTGCTTTTGCACTAGAGTTTCACGTAGCAAAGGTAGCGCTGTCTGCGCGCTGAGGTGTTACATGAGTCAACCCATCACCGCCCTGGTCATCATGGGCGTGGCCGGCTGCGGCAAGTCCAGCGTCAGCGAGGCCCTGTGCCAGCTGAGCGGCGCAACCGGCATTGAAGGCGATACCTTTCACCCTGCCGCCAATATCGAAAAGATGAGCGCGGGTATTCCCCTCAACGACGACGATCGTGCCGGCTGGCTCGACAGCCTGTGCGAGGAGTTGCGTCGAGTCGATGCCTCGGGCGCACGCCCGGTGTTGACCTGCTCGGCGCTCAAGCACAGTTACCGTGAACGCTTGCGCAGCGCCTTGCCGGGCCTGGGTTTTGTGTTCCTCGAGTTGACCCCTGAAGTCGCCGCCGATCGCGTGGCTCATCGTCCTGGGCATTTCATGCCTTCGACCTTGATCGCCAGCCAGTTCGCGACCCTTGAATCCCCCGTTGGCGAGCCACTGACCCTGGCGCTCGATGCCTCGAAGCACAACGTCGATGAACTCGCCCGGCAGGCCCACGCCTGGTGGCTCAGTCATGGTTTGAAACTCGCCGGCTGAGTGTTGTTGCAAGAGATAGCGCTGTCCTGACGGCTTCTGAATAACCCGCTTCAATAACAACAACAAACAGGAGATACCCCCCATGTTTGGCATGTCCCACGAGTCGTTTTTGCTGCTTGATGCAGTGATCACCGTGATTGGATTAATCGTCCTGATCACCAAGTTCAAGCTTCATCCTTTCATTGCATTAATCATCGCTGCGGCTTTTCTCGGGCTGACCTCGGGCATGCCGATTGGCACCATCATCAAGGCGTTCCAGGACGGTTTTGGTGGGGTACTCGGGTTTGTCGGGATCATCCTTGCGTTGGGCACCATGCTTGGCAAAATGATGGCCGAGTCGGGTGGGGCGGATCAGATCGCCCAGACCCTGATTCGCGCGTTCGGCAAAGAGCGCGTGCAATGGGCCATGATGTTTGCGGCCTTCCTGGTCGGTATCCCGTTGTTCTTCGAAATCGGCTTTGTACTGCTGATCCCGCTGGTGTTCATCGTTGCCCGGCGCACCGGCGTTTCAATCATCAAGATCGGTATCCCGTTGCTGGCCGGTCTGTCTGCCGTACACGGTCTGGTTCCGCCGCATCCGGGGCCATTGCTGGCCATCGGGGTGTTCGGTGCGGACATCGGTAAAACCATTCTCTACGGTCTGATCGTTGCCCTGCCGACCGCGATCATTGCCGGTCCGATCTACGGCACGTTCATCGCCAAGTACATCCCCGGCCATCCTAACCAGGAACTGGTGGATCAACTGGCTCGCGAGCCGCACTCCAGCACCTTGCCGAGCTTCAGCATCACGCTGATCACCGTGCTGTTGCCGGTGTTCCTGATGCTGCTGAAAACCTTTGCCGACATCGCACTTCCGGACGGGCATTTCTTCCGCACCTGGATGGACATGATCGGTCACCCGATCTCGGCGTTGCTGCTGGCGCTGCTGCTGTCGCTGTACACCTTCGGGCATCGTCAGGGCATCGGTTCCAAACAGATCCTCAAACTGCTCGACGCCAGCCTGGCGCCAACCGCGGCGATCATTCTGATCATCGGTGCCGGCGGTGGCTTCAAGCAGATGCTGGTGACCAGCGGTGTGGGCGATGTGATTGGCCACATGGCGGTGAGCGCGCAGATTTCGCCGATCCTGCTGGCCTGGCTGGTCGCGGCGGTGATCCGCGTGGCGACCGGTTCCGCGACCGTGGCGACCATTACCGGTGCAGGCATTGTGGTGCCGGTGGTGGGGATGATTCCGGGCGTGAACCGCGAGTTGCTGGTGCTGGCCACCGGCGCGGGTTCGTTGATCCTGTCGCACGTCAACGACGCAGGCTTCTGGCTGGTCAAGCAGTACTTCAACATGACCGTGGCCGAAACCTTCAAGACCTGGACCGCGATGGAAACCATCCTGTCCGTCGTTGCTCTGGGCTTCATCATGTTGCTGTCGTTGGTGGTTTGATTTATTACGGTGCCTGCGCCTTGTGCGGGTGCCGGACTTACAGAGTCATCTGAGCCGCGAGAGGATATTCAATCCTTGTCGCGGCTTTCTTCTTTGCGATCCTCAACCCCTGAATACCACTCGTCGGCACTGTCAACTTTGACAGGTAGGCGCTGTGTTGTGCCGCGCGTAAAAGTTGCTCATGAACTTGTGACTCATTTACGCGTGCGGGGGAGAAAACATCATGACCACCAAAGAACCAGGTGCAACGCAGGCAAACCGAAGCGTCAGAGTGAGTCAGCTTGTTTATGACACGGACCCAGGCACTGCCGTAGGAACTCCGCCCAAGATGTGGGGCGTGGGTGCTGCCGAAAAAACCTATGCGCAGAACCAGTTTGAGCCTGAAAAACGAGATGATCAGCTGTCCTATACCCCCGGTCGGATGGCCAAGAATGTCTTCAATCAGTACGAAGAAAATGGCTACAGTACTTTTTGTTATAAAAGCGATTGGGGCATTGGCGATCCACGTTATGGCGAAGGGCCTGATAAGCCGCCTCCTGAGGACTATTCAACCGGAGGCCGTGGAACCGACATCATGCGGCTTCTGGGCAAGACCGGAACCTTCGATAAAATCGTGGTTGGGTTTACCGCGATTGTGGGGGACAAAGGGGTCAATCGAGATGTGATCAATAAGGCCGTGATCAATTGGGGCCTCTCTCCTGCGCTAGATCCGGAAAATCCGACGCGAGAAGAGTTGGATGCTGCAGAGATTATCGCTCTTGCGCTCGCGATGTTTATCGATCCCTGGAATGATGTTGCGGCCTTTATCAATTGCGGATTCAACGGGTGGAAAAGTAACGACTATGCAGACCTCTATGACCCCGCCAAAGCGCAAGGCGTATTGGGTGCGCTGCTTAAACTTCAAACGGCTAATCCAGGCCTGAAGCTTTCCTTGAGTCTTGGCGGTTGGTCAATGAGTCATGCCTTTTATCACATTGCGCGTGACCCAATCAAAACTGCACGTTGCATCGACTCCCTTGTCGCGATCTTTACGCTATGGCCGATGTTCAACGAACTCGATATCGACTGGGAGTACCCATCGGTACCCGGGAATGAGCCGCAAGCGGGTGATACATGGAAAGGTAATGATTTTGATGATGACGATCCGGCTTACTTTGCGGTGTTTATTCAGGCGCTTAAAACCAAACTGACTGCCATCGGGAAAGGCAGTGTGAAAATTAGCATCGCGGCAATTGCCGACCCGGTCAAGTTAGCCAAATCCAATATTCCGTTGCTGATCCAGGCGGGTCTTGGAGGCATCAACCTCATGTGTTATGACTTCTTCGGTACGCCCTGGGCCCCTAAAATCCAGCACCATTGCAACCTGTATCGCAGCGATCCCGCTGATATTACCGAGAACTCCGTGCACTCAGCGGTGCAGTACCTGCTGGGGTTGGGCGTGCCGTCGAAAATAATTTTTATCGGCTACGCTGGATACAGTCGAAATGCTCAGCAAGCGGTGCTGACGAGCGTGTCACCGCTGGTGGGAACATACACCCAACGCCCGGGAACCGAGGATGTCCCTAACTCGACGCCAGGCTGTTTTGAACCGGGCATTACCGAATGGCCGGGCGCGATGAAGCATTATCTGGATCTGGAAACGAAGCAGCCGATGAATGGCTTTACTCTGTACACCGACGAAAAGGCAGATGCAGACTTTCTCTACAACCGAACGACCCAAGTGTTCATGTCTCTGGATACACCCCGTACCGTCAAGGCCAAAGGCGAGTATGTCCTTCAATGGTTGCTGGGTGGCCTGTTTAGTTGGATGGGGGATCATGACAATGGCCTGCTGAACAACGCCGCCTGTGAAGGGGTGGGCCGTACGGTGGAAACTCAAGTTATCGACATGTCACCTTTCTACTACAAAGGCGCGACTACGTTACAGCCATAACGCTAGCGATCAACTTCCAGATACGAAAATGCCCCTGTGAGCGCAATACACTCACAGGGGCATTCTTCGTTCTACTGGCTTAAACGCAGGGATCAACCCGCCGCCGCATCCGCCCGGAACATCCCGCGAATCCCGCGGACCGCCTGACGAATCCGGTCCTGGTTTTCGATCAGGGCAAAGCGCACATGATCATCCCCGTATTCACCAAAGCCCACGCCCGGCGATACGCAGACCTTGGCTTCGGCCAGCAGTTTCTTGGCGAACTCCAGCGAACCCATATGCGCATAGGCTTCTGGAATCTTGGCCCAGACGTACATCGAGGCTTTCGGGTTTTCGACCATCCAGCCCAGTTCATGCAGGCCTTTGACCAGCACGTTGCGCCGTTGCCGATACTGCTCGGCGATGTCTTTGACGCACTGCTGATCACCTTCCAGCGCGGCGATGGCCGCCACTTGCAGCGGGGTGAAGGTGCCGTAGTCGTGGTAACTCTTGATCCGTGCCAGAGCGTTGACCAGTTCCGGGTTGCCGACCATGAAACCGATCCGCCAGCCGGCCATGTTGTAGCTCTTGGACAGGGTGAAAAACTCCACCGCGATGTCCTTGGCGCCCGGCACCTGCATGATCGACGGGGCTTTCCAGCCGTCGTAGACAATGTCGGCGTAGGCCAGGTCATGCACCACCAGCACGTCGTACTGCTTGGCGAGGGCGATCACCCGCTCGAAGAAATCCAGCTCGACGCACTGCGCGGTCGGGTTGGACGGGAAGCCGAGAATCATCATTTTCGGCTTCGGGATCGAGCCGCGAATGGCCCGTTCCAGCTCGGCGAAAAAGTCCACGCCGGGGATCAGCGGCACCGAGCGCACTTGTGCACCTGCAATCACTGCGCCGTAGATGTGGATCGGGTAGCTCGGGTTCGGCACCAACACCGTGTCGCCCTGGTCGAGGGTGGCGAGCATCAAGTGCGCGAGGCCTTCCTTCGAGCCGATGGTGACAATGGCTTCGCTTTCCGGGTCGATATCAACTTGGTAGCGATCCTTGTACCAATTGGAAATCGCCCGGCGCAGACGCGGAATACCCTTGGAGGTGGAGTAGCCGTGGGTGTCTTCGCGCTGGGCAACGGTCACCAGTTTTTCGACGATGTGCGGTGGAGTCGGGCCGTCAGGGTTGCCCATGCTCAAGTCGATGATGTCTTCGCCACGACGACGGGCGGCCATCTTCAGCTCGGCAGTGATATTGAATACGTAAGGGGGGAGTCGATCTATGCGCGCAAAGCGGCGCGGCGAACCTTGTTCGGCCATTGTTGCCTCGAGTAACGTAAGCGCCCGGAACCGTCCGAGCGACGCTGGCCACTGCGGTGGCCTGTGGCGGAAGATAAGGGCGCTGGTGGCCAATTGTCTAGTGGCGAGGTCCAACTATTTTTCACTACACGGTTGATCGCATGCGCAAGTTTTCGCTCTCAATCAGTGCGCGCACGCTTTTTGCAGAAGTTGGCTTTTACTCAACTACCACTTTTAAACGAGATGAAAAATGGAGTTTTCCAGCGGCTTTTTGCTGAGTCTTTCACTGTGCCTGGACATCGGCGTGGCCAACATTGCGATGATCACGCTGGCCATGCAGCGTGGGTATTTTCAGGGTTTTGCGTTGGGGCTCGGCACCTGTGTCGGTGACCTGATTTACGCGGTGCTGGCGCTGGCCGGCATGACGGTGCTGTTGCAGTACTCGGCAGTGCGCTGGGTGCTGTGGGTCGGTGGTTCGGCATTGCTGCTGTACTTCGCGGCGAAGATGATTCACTCGGCGATTTATCACAGCGCCGTATTGGCAGAGGCAGGTGAAGTCAGTGCCGGTTCCCATCGGCGGGAGTTTTTCCGTGGGATTTTTCTGGCAATGTCGTCGCCCAGCGCGATTCTCTGGTTCGCCGCGGTCGGCGGTACGCTGATTGCCCGTTCCGGGGGCGGTAGCCTGAGCAATGCCGCACTGTTTCTGGCAGGGTTCTTTTGCGCCGGGCTGTTGTGGTGCGTTGCCCTGTGCCTGGCGGCGACCCAGGGCGGCAAACTCTTGGGTGACAAGCTGCTGCGCTACTCTTACCTCGCATCTGCAGCGATCTTCTGCTATTTCGCGGTCTACGTGATCGTTTCTGGCTATCAGGAGTTTATCCTTCCGGCGGCTGTTGCAGAACTTCCGGGCCTTTGACTGGGGGAATCCGGTTTGGCTTCTATACTTGCAGCCGAACCTACCTTCAGTTGCAGGAGTTGATTCATGGATGATCCAAAAAAGGGCGCAGTCGCTGGACCGCGCTTCGAAGCGGGGCATTTTCTGCTGATCGCAGGACTTGGTGGGCGGTTTAGCGCGGACACCACCGAAGGTATTCCCAAGCTCTGGGAGAAATTCGTACCGCACATCGGTAACGTTCCAGGGCAGATTGGGGAGGTAACCTACGGCGTCTGCTGCAACCCGGACGGTAAAGGTGGATTTGAGTACATCGCCGGTGTCGAAATCAGCAAGCTCGATGACTTACCGGATCTCTACCGCTGGATCGAAATACAGCCTCAGCACTACGCGGTGTTCAAGCACGAAGGTGCGCTGGACACCCTGCCGCAAACCTTTCAGTACATCTGGAAAACCTGGCTGCCAACGTCGGGTTACGAGGCCGCCGATGCCCCGGAGTTCGAGCGCTACAGCGACGACTTCAACCCGAAGCTCAATACCGGTGTGCTGGAAATCTGGGTCCCGCTCAAAACGGCCTGAACGGGTTGAGAGGCGGCGCACTCAAGCGCCGCCGCCACTCGGCATCTGCACTATTTATCTTTGCTGATTCGCCGCGCTCGCAACACGTCGATCGTTAGCGTGATAAAGCCAAAAGCACTGATGGTGAACAGCATAAGAAGACCGACCTGAACGCTAGTCATGGTGAGTTTCCCTCTTCATGGCGAAAGACAGGGACAAGCAATAGCCCGAACCTTGCGCGAAAGAAAGCCGCTATACGAAGGCTTTACGGGCGTGCCGATGATCGATATGCGGACCTTATTAATTTATGATTCGCTCCCTCTTTTTCGCTGACCGGGCCACGCCATGAACTCAACCACGACTGTCATTCGCCAGGTCACGCCGGCTGATCTGGATCGCTGTTTCGCCATCGAAACCCAAGCCTATGAAGGTGATGAAGCGGCCACTCGCGAGAAAATCGCCACGCGCATTGCCACCTGGCCGCAAGGTTTTATCGTGGCCGAGGTCGACGGTGTCGTCGCCGGGTTCATCAATTCGGGGGCGGCGTATCAGGTAGAAATGGCGGATGAAGCCTTCAAGGAAATGATTGGCCATGACCCGGATGGCCCGCAGGTGGTGATCATGTCGGTGGTGGTGCACCCTGACTTCCAAGGGCTGGGACTGGCGAAGCGCTTGATGACCGAGTTCATTGTCCGCATGCGGGATTTGGGCAAAACTCGTATCAACCTGATGTGCAAGGAACGGCACATACCGCTGTATGCCGGGTTTGGTTTCGCCTACCTCAACGTGTCCGCATCCGACCATGGCGGCATGGCCTGGCATGAAATGGCGCTGGATCTGTAACCCACGAGATTCTGGCAGGACAGTGGAGATCCAATGTGGGAGCGGGCTTGCTCGCGAATAGGCCATCAAATTCAGCACACAGCTCCAGGCGGCTCAGGCCCGCCGGGCTTT
>NZ_JBYSXY010000044.1:0-512 GCF_058782685.1 Pseudomonas sp. FW306-02-D09B | reverse complement strand
TCCGCATCGAGTTCAAAGGTGGCGAGAACCCGTACGAAGGCAACAAGAACACGCTTACAGACCGCCAGGTCAACAAGAAGCGCCGCTTGATGACGCACCACAAGAAAGCCGACAAGAAGCGCCGCGACAAGCGCTGATTCGAAAGCCGGCTCGTCCCGTCGGGATGGGCTTTTGTGGCGAGCGGGCTTGCCCGCGTTGGGTCGCGAAGCGGCCCTGAAATCTACAGCCGTGGTGGTTCGGGTAGAACCCGGCGGCTTATTTTGCGACTGCTTCGCAGCCGAACGCGGGCAAGCCCGCTCGCCACAGGTGAGCAGTCTTGGTATTAGAAGAAGGGCGCCCATGGCGCCCTTTTTCGTGCCTGGCGTTTGAGCATTCCGCATCGAGTTCAAAGGTGGCGAGAACCCGTACGAAGGCAACAAGAACACGCTTACGGACCGCCAGGTCAACAAGAAGCGCCGCTTGATGACGCACCACAAGAAAGCCGACAAGAAGCGCCGCGACAAGCGCTGATT
>NZ_JBYSXY010000043.1:0-529 GCF_058782685.1 Pseudomonas sp. FW306-02-D09B | reverse complement strand
ACCCATTCTCAGGAGGGAGTAATGAATACAGGAAAAAGGCGCAGTCAGCGTGACTACACGCGGACCTTTAAATTGTCGGTCGTCGATCAGGTCGAAAAAGGCGAGTTGAGTTATAAAGAGGCTCAAGAGCGCTATGGCATTCAGGGTAAATCGACCGTACTGAACTGGTTACGCAGGCATGGTCGGCAGGACTGGAGTCAAGGCGCGTCCATTCGCTCCAAGAGACCCCGTTCCATGGATGAGCCCGATAAACCACTGACACCCGAACAGCGAATCAAAGAGCTTGAAGAAAAGCTGGCCCAAGCCAACCAGAAAGCTCAGTTTTTCGAAGCTGTCGTTGATGTTTTGAAGAACGACTTCGGTGTTTCTGTCGTAAAAAAGCGATCCGGCAAGTCCTCTCCCAAGGGCAGATCCAAGACCTGAGCATTAGTCGGGCTTGCCAGTTCATGGGGATTTCCCGTCAGGCTTATTACAAGCGCAACCGGGCGTGTGATGCCCGGGCCCGTCATGCCCAGGAAGTGATGGGATT
>NZ_JBYSXY010000042.1:184-613 GCF_058782685.1 Pseudomonas sp. FW306-02-D09B | reverse complement strand
TACGGTAACGGTCCAGGGCTCCGACTGCTGCCCACCGGCACCCTGCTCCTTGACTGTGAAAACATGATCGCCAGGAGACAACTCCACTGTAGTGAACGTCCACGTGGTCCCCGTCACCGTGACTTCATCCAGCCGATTGGCGCCATCGTAAATGTCGAGTCTTTTACCTTCAGCTACCGTGCCTGTGAGCGTCAACGGCGTTTTGCTGGTCGTATCGGGATTGCTGATCGCGGTGCCGTCGGAGTCTTTCACTTCGCCGATTGCGGGCTTCACCGCCACCGCTTCTACGGTAACGGTCCAGGGCTCCGACTGCTGCCCACCAGCACCCTGCTCCTTGACCGTGAAAACATGCTCGCCAGGAGACAACTCCACTGTAGTGAACGTCCACGTGGTCCCCGTCACCGTGACTTCATCCAGCCGATTGGCGCC
>NZ_JBYSXY010000042.1:0-84 GCF_058782685.1 Pseudomonas sp. FW306-02-D09B | reverse complement strand
GTCAACGGCGTTTTGCTGGTCGTATCGGGATTGCTGATCGCGGTGCCGTCGGAGTCTTTCACTTCGCCGATTGCGGGTTTCACC
>NZ_JBYSXY010000041.1:0-1086 GCF_058782685.1 Pseudomonas sp. FW306-02-D09B | reverse complement strand
TTCTTAAGCCTATGTATTCAGCTTAAGATACCTAACTTATGTTAGGTGGGTTCCCCCATTCAGACATCTCCGGATCAAAGTCTGTTTGCCGACTCCCCGAAGCTTTTCGCAGGCTACCACGTCTTTCATCGCCTCTGACTGCCAAGGCATCCACCGTATGCGCTTCTTCACTTGACCATATAACCCCAAGCAATCTGGTTATACTGTGAAGACGACATTCGCCGAAAATTCGCAATTACTCACAAATTTTACCTTAGCCTGATCCGTTACCAGTGAAAGTAACGTTCAGTCTATCTTTCTATCACATACCCAAATTTTTAAAGAACGATCTAATCAAAGACTAGAAATCAACATTCACCATCTTAACAATGGAATGCTCATTTCTAAGCTTTCATACAACAGAAGCAGTAGTGGTGGAGCCAAACGGGATCGAACCGTTGACCTCCTGCGTGCAAGGCAGGCGCTCTCCCAGCTGAGCTATGGCCCCGTATTTCTACAGGCGTTTCCCACACAAGCAAAATTGGTGGGTCTGGGCAGATTCGAACTGCCGACCTCACCCTTATCAGGGGTGCGCTCTAACCAACTGAGCTACAGACCCAATTTCGGGCTGCTTCTTATCGTCTTCTTCAATGAATCAAGCAATTCGTGTGGGAGCTTATGCAGCAGCTGATGTCGTCGATTAAGGAGGTGATCCAGCCGCAGGTTCCCCTACGGCTACCTTGTTACGACTTCACCCCAGTCATGAATCACACCGTGGTAACCGTCCTCCCGAAGGTTAGACTAGCTACTTCTGGTGCAACCCACTCCCATGGTGTGACGGGCGGTGTGTACAAGGCCCGGGAACGTATTCACCGCGACATTCTGATTCGCGATTACTAGCGATTCCGACTTCACGCAGTCGAGTTGCAGACTGCGATCCGGACTACGATCGGTTTTATGGGATTAGCTCCACCTCGCGGCTTGGCAACCCTCTGTACCGACCATTGTAGCACGTGTGTAGCCCAGGCCGTAAGGGCCATGATGACTTGACGTCATCCCCACCTTCCTCCGGTTTGTCACCGGCAGTCTCCTTAGAGTGCCCACCAT
>NZ_JBYSXY010000040.1:0-1293 GCF_058782685.1 Pseudomonas sp. FW306-02-D09B | reverse complement strand
CCGTAGATACTCTGTTTCCGGTCAAGCTTTCGCGAAGTGCTTTTCGCTGAAAAGCTTGGCCGTATCAAAATCCTCTCCCATCCGGATGCATGCCCACAGTCCTGTCAGGTACTTGCGCATGACGGCTCCGATTGCTTGCATCTTCTTCTTTCCACGAGCCAACAGTGCTTCGTAGAAGGCTTTTACATAGTCATCGCAGCGAATTGCACTCAGCGCCGGCATAAACATCGCCGCGCGCAGGTAGGCATTTCCTGTTTTGCTCATTCGACCCGGCTTGTCGAGGCTCGTCCCGGACTGGGTCAGTCGCACATCCAGCCCGGCATGACGACTCACTTGGGCCGATTTAAGTGTTTTGGGAAGCGTTGTCAGCTCCGCCAGCACCGTGATCGCCGAGGCTTCTCCTACGCCAGGCGCAGCCATCATGTTTCTCAACTGAGCGCTCAGTTCCGGGCACCGGGCGATCTGTTCACGTGCCGCCTGTTTGAGTCGTTCAATTCGCTGGTCCAGGGCTTCGATGGCCTCTTCCTCATCTTCGATCAGCAGCCGCATCGTCGTTTGCGTGGCTTTCAAGGCGTGCAGCTGGTTCTTGGCTTGAGTGCGAGAGCCAATCAGTCGATTGATATGGCGTCCAAGGGCGCGAAGGGCCATCTGATCGGCCGTCGGCGGAGTCCAAAGACGAGGCGTCATGCGCTCGGCATATTCGGCCAGCAGTTGCGCATCCATCGCGTCGGTTTTACTGCTGCTCAGCATGACTTTTGCGAAGTTGTGGCAGCTTTTGGGGTTGATGACCGAGACCGGCAATCCGGCTTCGGCCAGGGCCATGGCGAAGTCCAGGTAGTAAACCCCCGTCGCCTCCATGACGATCCCCTGAGGCTTTAAATCCAACAGCTTTTTCACCGCCAGCTTATGGCCCCTGGCTGTCTGTTCAATGTCCCAGGTCCCTGCTGTCCGCCCCTTTTTGCGCCAAGCCATGGCAATGCTGCGAGAGCCGACGTCCAGACCGACATAAACATTCATGCTTCCAACTCCTTGGAGAAAAGGCAAAAATGTCTCCGGTTCCCCCGACCTCGAACTTCATGCCGCTACAACCTTGTAATGCGAAGTCCGACTTGTCGGCTTCTCGATACTCTTCGTGGTGGGCAATGAGGCGGGGGAGCCTCTCTACGGACAAGGTCAGAAACTTCCTGCCTTCAGCAGCGAGCGGCCTCCCCCAGAAACGCATTTGCATGTGTGCACCGACGAGATTAAATCCTCTCGTTTGATGTCGGTGCAACATACAAGCAGCTGCCGAGC